>OY970262.1:3155000-3855810 GCA_963715655.1 Schleiferiaceae bacterium | reverse complement strand
CATAGTTTAATAGTGATTTATATCCTTTCCTTTTTCTCTCGATAACTGGCCATAGGATATCTTTTTTAGGTCAATGATTAAGGCCGAGGATCATGGCAGAGGTCATGCCCAATACCATTATCCCTGCCATCACAGGCCCCCACCAGCCCAGTTTACCTAAACCCTTATGACTATTGTGCCCGGGCTGGTTTTGTGCAAAGCGTGCCGGATCCTTTTGAAATACGAGCTTACATTCCTCCGATTCAAAATAGTAGATACGTTCTTCATAGGAGAAATACCACTTGGTATCCTGCTTTACCGTACTGCCGCATACCGGGTCGATATAAACCGCTGAGCCGGGATTGGCATTCATCCTGCTTGCTGAGCAGGATGCCTGTGCTAATAGCAAACTCGCGGTTAGGGACATTATCAATAACCTTTTGCCATAGTGTTTCAACCTGTTCTTCATTTGTAAACTTTTTAGTTAGTAAGGAGCATCATAATGCGCCTTGTTTATATTATCCCTCGTCACTTCTTTCTGTATGTAGCTCGCTCTCTGTTTTATGTTCAATATTGATACTCAGTATGGGCCTTTCGGAATGGTTTGCCACACTCTCAGCAATGCTTTTCCCATCAGGTTGAAAAAGCCCGCTCTGCCATGGGTGATCATAGCAATCAAATCGGTATTTACAGACTTTGCAAAACTGAGTATCCCGCTTTCTTCATTAAGAGCATTGTAAATATTAAGCGTACATGTGCCCTTACGGGGACAGGATTTGTGAAAAGCTTTCATTTTTTCAAGGCTTCTTTCCGTCTCTTCAAAAGCAGTGGATACATTTACATACAGTAAATGAATATTGGCTTCACTGAGGTCAGCCAACTTTACCACGGTATGGAAAGCAGTTTGCACATCTTCTTCAAAACTGGAAGCAAAAACAATATTCTGCATAGGCCAGGTGGACTGTTCTTTTACAACAAGCACAGGCACTGTAGCATGACTCAAAATCTTTTGGGCATTGGAGCCTATCAACAGTTCTTTGGCTCCAGAGGCTCCGTGGGAGCCCATGACTACAAAGTCGTGGTGGTGATGGGGAATGTGCTTGAGTATTTCATCGTGCGATACGTCAAACACCAAAAAGTCTTTGGCAATAAGGCCTTTGTCTTCAGCTTTTTTCACCCATTTGTGCAGTTCCCCCCGGGCGTGCCCGATCTGTTTAAGGGTATCGGGATAACGCTTTTCCTTTTGCTTATCCAGTTTTACCCATTCCACAGGGGTGACCTGCAAATGCAGAAAGTGAATTTCCGCTTTTGCCTTTTCCGCAATGGCGATGGCTATATCCGCAGCCCGGTTGGCGGTATCTGAAAAATCGGTAGGAACTAATATATTTTTCATGCTTACTTTCTAGGTTCAATGGCACCCACTTTCTCCTTCTTCCATCTTTTTGCACATGGTAGCAGCTATGGCAGGCTGTTGCAGAGCATGTTCGCAAAAAGCATCGCCTAAAGTGGACTTTTTCAGTGTTCATCGGCTAAACTTACCTAGGCAGTTATTTTTCTCGAGCAACTTTTTCCGTTCTTCAAATTCATCTGTGGTGATCTCCCCGGTGGCCAGTCTCTTTTTAAGAATATCAAGCGGGGTTTCTTTTTTGGTTTTTTGGCCGGGCACGTCCCATGGAGTAAAAAATATCCAAAAGATAAAAACCACCCAGATGATCCACCAGATAAAGTGCATGCCCCAATAATGTCCTTCGAATAAATGCATGGTGTAAAAATTTAAGTTGGCAGGTGAGAATGGGTTCACCCATAATACCTTGTCAACGATTTATATTGCTATTCAAAATTAAACCGATACCCGGTCTTTTATTTTTGAAATTTTGTCTTTGATGTATGATATTTTGCTTATTACAATCCACCTTTACTGGCATCGGACGCTTCATTCAATTTGTCAGAAAGCTTTTTAAACAAAGCCTTGTTTTGGAGATTACTATTGTCAATGAGCAGTCCTTTGAGGCCATCTCTTGGTTTCTATACCATAAATAACAGACTTGCCTGTGGGGTCTTCATTTTCGTCAAAGCGATAGAACTCTGAAATATTTAAATCATCAATTTGAAAACTGGTGCACAGGTCCTTACACTCAAGGCAATCTTCCTTCCTGCTGAAGTTATAGTTGTAGCCTTTTTCCCTGAGGTCATCCAGTGCTTCCGATAAGTTCCTGTAGTAGCGGTTCTCATCTTTTATCACTTCTTTATAATCAGATACTGAAAGGCCCGTAACCCGTTTGAATTGGCTGGACAGGTAATGTACCGAACTGTAACCGAGTTTTACGGCAATCTCGCTCAAGTTCAGTTCATCGTACTGCAACAGTTCCTTTACCCGGTCTATTCGTTTATTTATGTAGTACGTCTCTATGGTATGTCCTTCACTTCTTTGAAAAAAGTTTGCTGAGAAAATTATAGTTCTTTCCAATTTCATGTGCCAGAAAATCAGACAACATAACTTCTTGGCTAGAATTTTCCAGTAACTCGATGTAGTGCTGAATTCCGAGCTTTATCTGCTCGAGCAGGATGTGCTCTTTGTCCTCGAATAATTCAAATCCGTACGTATTTAAGCCGAGCTGAACTGGTATTTCGCGTGAGGGTATCTGGCATTTGTAAAGTGGCATGTCCAAGCTGTATTGTTGAAACGGTAGCTCCAAGCTCTTGAAGTTCATTTTGTATGACCAGGATACAGCTGGGGCATACCATATTCTTAATATTTAGAGTTATCGGTTTCATCTGTCGTTTTTTTTATTGGTGTACTATAGAAAAAGGTCCCTTTCATACAATTTCTGGTACGAAAAGAACAGAGCGTGGGTTACAAAGCAAAACAGAGGTAAAGGCCGAAGTGCCATACCCTGATTTGAGGGCATAGCAAGACTATCTCTGACAGATGGGGGCTAATTAAGGAAGGACTGTATTCGCACACGTATACCAAATCCGCCAAGGGGCGGTGGAAGATCTGTGGCCTGGAAGGAAAGTAAACCTTTTGTAAAAATAAAGGGGACGCAGTTCAAAAACCGTGTGTTGGAAGAGTAAAGATAACTACAGCAAGGGATATGGATTTTTCAGAACCATCTTTTACCAAAGAAGCATAAATACTGTTTACCGTATCGTCACAGCAGTCATCCTTATCGGAGCTCGCTGATGATCGTGTGATCTCATCATGACCATGATGATCAGATGTATGATGGTGGTCATGACCAGAATCTTCATGCTGGCTTTCGCGATTTGCATGGTGGTCGGAAAGAGCCACCTCACCCGCATTATAATGTTTGGGAAAAATTAGTCCTGTATCGCAAAGAAAATCACACACAAACACGCTAATAAAGCCTGTAAGAAACAGGCCTACAATTGTAGATTTGTATGTATTTAATTTTCTCATCATACCTTTAGGCTGAATGCTCTATAGGGCAAAGGTAAGAAACCTGTATGACTGAGAAAATATGACCTATATCATGGACTAGGCAAGTAGTTTAGTCAGAACTCCCCCGGCTCACCTTCAGTTTAGCGATCATGGCATCAGACAGGGCTTCGGCATATACCCCATAGGCATCCACGAGTACACCTTTTAAACTTTTTCCGGATTGAATGGCATACACAATGGAATTGTCATCGGGACTGCTCATGCCTTCGAAGCGGTAGGTCTCCTTGATCTCAAAATTCTCAGGGTGCAGTTCCAGTTTGTAGGCAGGGCACTCAATGCAGTGAGGCTTCAGGTTAAAATCGAGGGTATAACCTCTTTTTTTCAGGTCATTCAAGGCTTCAGAAAGGGTATCGTAATTATGCATTTTCAAATTGTTTTTACTATTTACAACCGTTTTGCAACACTTAATCCATACCTGTTTATACGGCTAAGCGTTTGTTCCTGTTTTACTTTTCAAAAACCATCTTTCCCCGGCAAACACCACACCCATCAATAGGGCTGAAACAATCACGACCAAGATATCGCTGCTGCCCTTTATCCATAAAAAAGCGCCCAGTACAACTACATCCAGTACAATAGCTGTAATGACGATGGCTATTTTGGGTTTTAGTTCTTCGCGCAGTTTGGTGAGCACCCCCCAATGGATGGTAATGTCCATCACCAGGTAAAAAATTGCCCCAATGGAGGCAATGCGACTAAGGTCAAAGAACACGGTCAGTAAGATAGCTACTACCACGGTGTAAACCAGCATATGCTTTTGTATGCGTCCGGGCATTCCGAAATGGCGATGGGGAATGAGATTCATATCGGTGAGCATGGCCGTCATGCGCGACACGGCAAATATACTGGCGATGATACCTGATACGGTAGCAATAATGGCGATACCTACCGTAAACCACAGGCCGTATTGTCCAAAGGCAGGGCGCGAAGCTTCTGCCAGGGAATAGTCTTTGGCACTTACAATTTCGGAAATGGATAAGTTAGTGGAAACGGCAAAGGCCACCAAAAGATAGATCACCGTGCAGATAAGGAGCGAAAAGATAATAGCACGGCCTACGTTCTTGTGTGGATCTACAATTTCATCTCCACTGTTGGTAATGGTGGTAAAACCTTTGTAGGCCAGTATGGAAAGCGCCAGTGCCCCTATATAGCTGGTAATGGAATAGTCACTTGCAGGGTTGGCCGTAAGCGATGCACCAAAGGAAAAACCGGCTGCCCACAGGCCACCGATAGCAAATATGGCAATACCACCAATTTTGACCACCGCCATGATCAGGGAAGATTTACCGATAATAGTGTTACCGGAAATATTGATCAGAAAGGCGATGATCAACAAACCCACACCAAGCAGAGGAACCAAAATGCTGTTTTCTCCTACATCAAATAATTGCAGGGTATAAGTGCCGAAAGTCCGTGCCACCAGACTTTCATTAATGACCATGGAAAGGGCCATTAAGAGGGCTGCCGAAGCAGTAATAGTGCCTTTGCCATAGGCTTTTATTAAATACTTGGCAATGCCTCCGGCTGAGGGATAAGCATTGGACATTTTGATATAAGAGTAGGCACTAAAACCCGAGATAATAGCTCCGGCCAGAAAGGCCAAAGGAAACAAACTGCCTGATAATTCAGCTACCTGACCGAGCAGCGCAAAAATACCTGCCCCTATCATTACGCCAGTGCCCAAGGCTACTGCTCCACTCAGGCTCAGGCTGTTCTTTTTGTATTGTCCCATATTGATTTAATTGTTTTGAACCTGCATTGCTTGCTAACGCTTGGCATTTGCTATAGGCTATCGATCGCTGCTCTCAATTTCGATTGTATTTCATTAGCTATTCCCTCTAAATCTTTATTCTCCACAGCCTGCATGGAGGCTACCGGATCTACAGCTGCTACTTCAACCCCGTTTTCGGTTTGTTGTACAATGACATTGCAAGGCAGCATCGCACCAATTTTATCTTCGGCCAGCAGAGCTTTATGGGCAAAGGGGGGATTGCAGGCACCCAGGATTCTGTAGGGACGAAAATCTTCGTCCAGCTTTTTCTTCAGGGTTTCCTTTACGTCAATTTCGGTAAGGATACCGAACCCTTCTTCTTTCAGGGCGTCTGTTACTTTTTGAATAGCTTCTTCGAAGCTTACATTTTTCAATGTTTTTTCGTGGTAATATTTCATATTTCTAATTTTTTGGTTCTTCCTATATATAATAAACTTTTAGGTGAAAGTCTGTAACACTTGTTACATTATGGCTCGCTACTCTCTTAATAAACGATTCTATCACTTAGAAACTTCTATACTCATTTGAGGCTTTTTATATTTAAACAGGGCCAATTAGTATTTTATAATCTTTTAGGTAAGCCTGCTATTTATTCAGGTTTCGTGTTTCTTCTTCAAGAGAACCTTCAAACTTAGGCAAGGGCCTGTTTTTCTTTTCCTCTTCTGTTTCTACTATACCGTTTTCTCTGATATCGTTGATCAACCATTGCATTTCCATGATTTCCCTGCGTTGGGCTTTAATGATTTCATCAGCGAGTTTTCTTACCCGTACATCTTTTATTTGTGCACGATCACTTGTTAAAATAGCAATTGAATGATGTGGGATCATACCTTCCATATAGTCAACACCGGTGATGGTAACCTGACTTCTCACCAATCCTATACCACCGGCAATAAGCACAATGCCCAATCCGATGATTGCTATGTTTGCCCCCCGCTTTTTATACATATTCAGCATAAACAATAGCATGATGATAATCATGGCCCCGGCCATAATCAGCGTCATAAAAAACCTTGTTTCACTAAACCAGAAATGATCGATAATCTGGTAAGAATGGGTGTACATCAAGAAGAACATTGCTACCATTGAGGTGGCAATCATTGCAAAAAATTTAGTGTAATTGCTGCTGTGTTTCTGTTCGTTTTGCATCTTAGTTTATTTTGATTTGGAAATTAATTTACTCACTTCGTTTAGAGTGTTCTTATTATTTAAAATCTGATAGAGAGGCCTCCTCCCGCCCCAAAGCGGTTGTCATAGCTTCCCATTAGAGAAAAGTTTCTGGAAAGAAAATATTCGAGCCCGGCTGACCAGGTAGTTTCTCCCTTAAAATCCAATGGGGCACCCGTTCCTTCTTCGGTAAGTTCATTCACCCAGCCAAAATCTGCCTGGTATTCATAATTACCAAAAATGGCAGTGCGGGGGAAGATCATGATCTCCCGGCTTATCCTGACCTCAGGCCTTAATTTGTTATCCATTCTAACATCCAGGTTAAACATATAAGGAGTGAAAAAGCGGATACCGGCAATAGCGGTGGTGGATATCTCCTCCAGGCTGTTTTCCATTTCGTTTTCCATGTTTACCCCGGCAAATACCCGGAAGTAATCATAGAGGTAGCGCTCGTAGGTAAATTCGGCTTCCATATTTTCATTATAACCCACTTCGGCATTCAGGTTAAATTGATTGCGGGTATTCGAGGTTACCAGGTTGAGCTCAGTCATGTGCGAGGCCACATCGGCCATGCCCCAGCTATAGTATTGATCGGTTTCATGGATGAGTTTGGACACTGGAAAGGGATTCATGCGCGGGTCACGGGGGGTATCGTAGCTATACACTCGGGCCATACCGCCCATCATATGGTAGAGTACATGGCAGTGAAAAAACCAGTCTCCGGATTCATTGGCATCAAATTCAATGACGGTTTTTTGCATGGGGGGCACATTTACGGTGTGTTTGAGCGGAGAGCGATCTCCGTTTTCGTTGATCACCCGGAAAAAGTGGCCGTGCAGGTGCATGGGGTGGTGCATCATGGTGAGGTTGTTCAGGGTAATACGCACCACTTCGCCTTTTTCGATCTTGATCTTATCGGCTTCGGACAGGGGCACCCCATTCATACTCCAGATGTAGCGCCACATATTCCCGGTGAGGTTGAGCAGCACTTCCTTTCGGGGCTTATCTTCTGCAAAATCAGTGGGTTCGGGGGATTGTAGGTAATTGTAATTATATTCTGAAAACATCCCCATACCGGTCATTGAAGCATCATCCTTCTCCATTTTCATTGCTGGTTCAGACTCCTTTTCATGGTTCATTTTGGAGTGATCCATGCCATCCATTTTCATCTTTTGGGCGGTGTCTTGTTTCATTTTGGAATGATCCATACCCTTCATTTCACCTTCCATCTGCATTCCCCAGTTTTGCATGAGCTCGTAGGGTTCTTCTTTACCGGGTCTGTATTTCATGGCCGGGGCACCCATGCGCATATCCATTTGCGCCATTTGCATCATCATCCCGATCTTATCGGGGCGGGGTACTTCAGCGGCAGGTAGTACATCTCCTTTTCCGATATAGGCCGTAGAATAACCGGAACCATCCTGTGCAGTAGCGCGGAATTCTATTTTTCCGCTGTCGGGAATGGTGATGATAAAATCATAGGTTTCGGCAATGGCGATGAAGGTCTTATTCCGTTCCACGGGCACTACATTCAGCCCATCTGACGCTACCAGCACGGGGGTTCCTCCGCCAAAGGTCATCCAGAATTGTGTGGAGGCTGACCCGTTAATAATGCGCAGGCGTACTTTTTCACCGGGTTGAAACTGTGGGTATTCTTGTATTTCCCGCCCATTGTTTAGAAAAGCGGGATAATAGATGTCGGCAATATCGGCACTTTCCATACGCTGCTTCCAAAAATTGAGCTGTGCGCCCAAACCACCGCGGGCTATTACCTGGTTCAGCGGAGTGGCCGTTCCTTTTTTAATGTTGTACCACTCATTGCCCCGCTTGAGGTTGCGCAATACGTTCATGGGCTTTTGGTGTGTCCAATCGGAAAGCACCATTACTAATTCCTTATTGTATTCCAGGGTTTCTTCTTTAGGATCTATAATAATGGAGCCGTACACCCCGCTTTGCTCTTGCAGCATGGTATGGGAATGATACCAATAGGTACCTGACTGAATAAGTGGGAACTCGTATTTCTGTGTTTCCCCGGGTTTGATGGGCGGAGTGGTGAGATAGGGCACTCCATCGTAAAAATTGGGTAATAGTAATCCATGCCAGTGGACGGAGGTCTCCACGTCCATTTCGTTTTTTACATAGATAACGGCATAGCCACCTTCTTTAAAACGAAGCGTAGGGCCTGGAATACCACCGTTTACTGTCATACCAGTGGTTTCTTTTCCTCCTATGTTTACACGTTCCTGCCGGAGAGTGATAGTATACGTAGAGGTATCCATCTGCGCCCAAGCAGAAAAACTAAAAAGTAAAAAAGAGAGTATTACAATGGATTTACAATAGGTATGTATCATGCTTATTTTCTTCTTATTGTGTTATTTCGTAGAGATTCTGTAGCGGCTAAGATTAATTGTCTTATGTTATTTATTTCTTGAGGAACTATGGGTTTTCATGATCTTCCATTGGCCATCTACTTTTTTTAAAACAGAGGTAGCTACTCCTTTTTTCTCAATCACCCTTTCTCCTTTTGCCAACTCAATTCTGTACGTGTATGCTTCAGTAGCAAAAGCATAATCCCCATCTACAATTACATCCACACTGTAATCATTGAATTTAAAGGACTTAAAAGCCTTGAGTTCAGGCCCGAGATGATGATCCAGATAATGATTAAAAGTACCTTCGACTCCACCGGATTCAAATACCTGAGAATTTTCCATAAAAAGGTTTGCTAAGTCAGTTGTTTTTAAAGATTCAACTCCTGTTTTATAGGCATTTAATACCTGTTTTACCTGCTGCTGGTCATTTTGGCCAAAGGCAGTAAACGATGAAACAAAAAGAACTAAGGTAATTACTATTGTGTAAAGCTTTTTCATAGGTTTATTTTTAAATAATTTTTTAGAAAGTATAATGAGCTCCCATATTTTACACGGGAGTTGTGATCTCTTATCTGTTACTTATTCATCTTCAAGAATGGCTGTTTCAATAGACTTTAGCTGCACCTTGCCGGTGCCTTCCAGCATTATGCCTATAAAACCTTTTTCCATTTTATCGCCATGTCCGTGGGTAATGGTCTGGTCGCCCATATAACCTTTAAAATGAGTACCTGCGGCAGTAACCTTTAACGGCATCCAGCCGGAACCAGCCTCAAAGTTACTTTCATCAAATACTTCTTCCTTGCCGTTTACTACCCTTCCCAGTTTCATATTGGCTCCATCAATGGCTACAAACTCATAGTTGGACAGGTCTTTGGCGTGATGGATTATCTTAACAGACCCTTTAAAATCGAGTCTTTTAAGGGTGGCGATCATTCCTACATTATCGTATTGATTATGAAAAACAAAGGCCGTTGGTGTGCCATCTGCGGTTAATTCAAGCACCATGGCTCCCTCTGCATTTTTAACTTCAGGCTTTATGTTTGTTGCAGCACCCGCCAAAAAGTGAAAATCTGACCGCATAAGCTCGGCACCATTTCCGCTGGGTATCCATGTTTTATCCTCCCCGGTTTCCATGCTCATAGAATGGTCATCTCCAGAATGGTCTCCGCCCCCCATATGAAGATCCTCTCCATCCATCATTTCATCGTGATTTTCTTCTTCTGATTGTTCTTCTTGTTTTCCTTGTGAACAGCCGGTAAAAACCATGGTACCCCCAATAAAAACAATTGCATAAAACACTACTTGTAACTTCTTCATGATATTATTGATTTAAAGATTTATTTTTTGATTCCTACTCCATATTTGTATACCAGCTTCCCACCCAGGTCGGCTGTTTTGGCTACTATGCCCAGACCACTTGTGCCCAGTATAAACAGTGCAATGGCCACCCATTTGTTTTTATCCCACTTTTTCCATAAAAAGAGAAGGCGGATGAGGGTATAGCCCCCAAAGAAATACAGGGTGTAATGACCCCAGTCAGAATGCTTACCGGCAGTAAGCTCGCCCTGCATGGGGACGGATACTCCGTCAATAGCCTGTTCTCCACTAAAATAGGCAGCCAAAGCGGACAGTGCCCCCAGGGTATAAAGTGCCACTGCCATATGTTTCAGCCAGCTTTTACCGGAGAACAGGGAGGTCAGATCGGCCAAAACCGCTACGGCCCACAGCACAATGGGAAAGTGAATGATCAGTGGGTGTAGATTGGGTGCCCAGTCGGGAAGTAGCGCTTCCATGATCTAATGGATGATCTCCTTTACACTTCCACATTTCAACATCCGATCACCGAAGTAAGGGTTCTTGATTTCCTTTTGGTTGGAAAGCCAATAAGCTCCGGTGTTGTTGTTAGCCATGGGGCAATACTCCAGGTACACTTCTCCCGAAGTAAGTGTACTGCCTTTCACCAGAGTGGCCATTTCATTGCTCAGTGCCGTAAAAGCTTTACGTTGAGCATCCAGGGTGCTGGCAGCACTTACTTTTGCTGCTTCTGTCTTTGCCTTTTCTCCTTTGCTTACCGTGCCTAAAGAAGCTTCCAGTTTTGTGGCCGCTTTTTTGGCTTCATCCGTCTTCGAGGCCACCAGTGCTTCTTTAAGATGAATATAATGACCGTAGGCCATACCTGTATTCTTGTCTTTGAAGGTGGGTTCAGCCTTCTGATCCATCTCCTTTTTGTCATCATGATTGCTGTGATCATGTTGTGCAAAGGCTCCCCAACTTATCAGGGTCATGCAAACGATTAGGGTTGTTTTTTTCATTTTACTTGATTTTGTGGCCTGCTCAGTGTCAGGCCGGGATTAAACATTTCGATTAGAGATTAAAAATTTGCATCAGGGCGATTACCACAACCAGTAGACTTACAAGCCCCCAGGTGATGCGTTTCGCCCATATTCCAAATTTTGACTGGGGCATTTCATCCCCTGTTTTACAACAGTCTTTCATTTAATAGTGTCGGTTATTTCTCCACAGGTCAGCATTGCTTCCCCGAAATAGGGGTTCTTGATTTCAGCTTTAATGCTCAGCCAATCCGCCCCTTTGTTGCTATCGGCCATCGGACAATGCTGTATATAAAGAGGTGTGTCAAATGGGGTAAAGGATCGGGTTAAATTGATCATTCCCTCAGACACCTGTTGAAAAGCACCCCGAATTTCTTCCATGCTTTTAAAATGCGGAAGATGTTCCAGGGCTTTTTTCAGTGTGCGGCTGTATTCCATCCAGGCATTGTGTGCCGCTCCGGTAAACAAGGCCATATCTACTTTCTCAATAGCTGTTGCCAACTGGCCACCATACTGTTTCGCTTCAACCAGTTGATCCGCTACCAGTGCGTTTTTGAAATCGAGGTAAGTGGTATAAAGTGGCCGCAGGGACTTTTCGGCTTTTTGATCGATGGTAAATGATTGCACTGTTTTTGGCTTTACAGGACTTGCCGCGGAAGGCATTTCGTTACCCCCGTGGTTATGCCCGGTCATGGCGGCCCGCCTTCCGGATTCATCATACTGGGCTTGCCAGCAAGTTGAGCGGCTGCATCTATGCTAAAGGTACCGTGTACGGCAATTTCTTCGCCCGGTTCAAGTCCTTGCTTTATAATGAAACCTTCGCCCATCTCCGGCCCCAGTACCACTTCCCGCATCATAAAGTGCATGCCGTTATCGGAAGGTGTTTTTACATATACTACCGAGCGTTCGCCTGTCCACATCACAGCCGATTTGGGTACAATCAGGGTATTCGCCTTATTTTCAAGTGCTGCCTGCACTACACCACTGGCAAACATTTCTGGTTTAAGTGTATTGCCTTTATTGGTTGCTTCCACCCGGGCTTTGGCTACTCTGGTTCTAGGATCAATAACCGGGTCTAAAAAGCTGATGGTGCCGTTAAATTCCTGACCGGGCAGAGAGGCTACAGTAAAATTGACTTTATCGCCTTTTTTTATCCAGGCCAGGTCCGATTCATACACATCAAACAATACCCATACTTTTGACAAATCGGCAATTTCATAAATGGCCTCTCCCTTACGGATGTAATCGCCCAGATTGACATTTTTGCTGATGACATAACCAGATACATCGGCTACAATCGGAAATTGTTCTTTGGTTTCTCCCTCCTCCAGTATCTCCTCTATTTGTGCTTCGGAAAGTTTCCAGTTTTTAAGTTTTTCCCGAGCGGACTGATAGAGAGCGGGTTGGGTGGCCTTGATCTTTTGGGCTTCAAAAAGCTCTTCCTGGGCGGTAACGAGTTCGGGAGAGTAAAGGGAGGCGATCACCTGACCTTTGCGCACGTATTCCCCGGTAAAATTGACCTTTAACTGCTCTATCCTGCCAGGAATATGACTGGTTTGAGAAAATACCAGCCGTTCATCTTCCTGTATCTTGCCATTGAGCCTTACACTTTTCACAGGGGCAGTAGTGCCTACTATAGCAGTACTGACACTGGCCAGTTGCATGGCCGTAGGTGACATAGATATGGCCATCGGGTCAAGTTCCTGGTTATCATCATTTTCAAGAGGGATGAGGTCCATGCCACAAATTGGGCAATCTCCCGGCTCGTTTTGCCTGATCTGCGGGTGCATAGAACATGTCCATATAGTTTCGCCTGCTATTTCATTGGTGTGTTGGTGGTCTTCTTCCATTTTTTGGCCAGACGAGCCACCAAAGATCAGCCACCCCATCAACAGACCGGTGACCAGTGTGAGTAGCATGACGATAATTGTTTTTCTATTGATTTTCATCTTAATATGTTTTTGCCGTTAGATAGTTAAGCTGGGCCAGGACTATGTGGTACTGCACCTGTGCCGTGGCTTTCATTTTTTCATATTTCAGCAGTTGCTGCTGCATCCGTAGCACTTCCTCAAATTCCTGCCCTGAGTTGGCATAGGCCGAAAACAGCAGGTTAAGCGCCTGTTCCGATTCCAGGGTCTGTTGCACGTACAAAGCGATCAGATCGGATTGCTGTTGTATTTGGAACCAAACCATCTCGTAGCCCGAAGTCAGGTTATTGGCATACTCCTGCTTTTGCAAAGTGTAGCCTTCCTGCATCAGTTGCGCTTCTTTTACCGAAGCCCTGTACTTACTTCTGAAAATCGGAATGCTGACAGATACCATAGGCATCAGGGCATTCCGGCCATTATCTGACACATCGGCATCGGTTCTTTCCCCCACCATCACGTAATCCAGCCCTACGCCCAGCCGGGGTAAACCTTGCTTATAAGCTACCTCCTCACGGGCTTCACTGGCCTTTATTCTTAAATCCAGTGCGTTTAAAGCGGGATGATTGGTAAGCAGGGAATCTTTCCGGAAGTGATCGGGTAAAGTTTCTATGCCCAGTGAATCCATGATAAGTACCTGATTGTCTTCGTCCCGATTGAGCAGTTTGTTAAACCCGGTCAGCAGCGGCTTTTCCTTATTGTTAAGAATGCCCAAGCTGGTCTGGGCATCTTTGAGCATGATATCCACCCGCAGCACATCCACCATAGTGCCATTGCTGTTCTCAAACTTTGCGTTGGCAATGGTCTTGAAGGATTGGAGGATGTCAATGTTCTCCTGTTCAATCCGTTTCCACTCCCGCAGTTCGTATAGCGGATAGTAGGCAGCCGCCATCTGGTAATACAGTCGATTCCGAGCATCCACAAAAGATTGGTATTTCGCCTCTGCCATTAACGCTGCAGCATCGCCCTGCGCCTTTAGCGTCCCGAACCACGGAAACATCTGGGTAAGGGAAAACCGAGCCTGTTGTGGGCCTACCCTTGTTTCTACCGGAGATATAAAATAGCCAAAAGAAAAGGTGGGATCGGGCAGACTGCTCACCTGTGGCACCCGTTGCAATGCAGCTTCAAAGTCCTTGTATTTGGCTTGCAAGCCCGGGTTGTGCTCGGCTGCTATTTTGAAATAGTCGTCCAGTGTTTGGGCATAGCCCACAGTGTTTCCGAGCAGCACAAGTATGATAATATTTACAACTGATTTCATGATTGTGTTTTTTTAAATTTTCGCTCCTCTCTCATACTGTAGAGCACGGGAACAATGAAAATACTCACCAGCGCAAAGGCCATCCCGCCAAAGGATGGAATCGCCATCGGTATCATGATATCCGCTCCACGTCCGGTTGATGTTAATACCGGCAACAATGCGATCATGGTAGTGGAAACGGTCATCAAAGCTGGCCGTATCCTGCGCAATCCTGCTTCTACTACTGCCTCTCGTACTTCTTTTAAATTGGTCGGTCGATTGCGCCCGAAGCTCTGATCCAGGTAGGTGGCGATCAGCACTCCATCATCGGTGGCAATGCCAAAAAGGGCGATAAACCCTACCCAAACAGCTACACTGAGGTTGATGGTGTGCATCTGGAAGAGGTCCCGCATATTGGTGCCGAAGACAGAGAAATCAGCAAACCAGCCCTGCCCATAGAACCAAAGCATGATAAAGCCACCACTGAAGGCCATAGCGATCCCCGTAAACACCATGAGGGAGGTTGTCACCGATTTGAACTGGAAATACAGGATCAGAAAGACAATCGCCAAAACCAGCGGAACGATGATGGAGAGTCTTTTCTCCGCTCTAACCTGATTTTCATAGCTGCCAGAAAACTTATAGCTGATGCCGGCAGGAACTGCTAAATCACCTCTGTCTATTTTATCCTGAATTGCAGCCTGAGCATCATTAACTACTCCAACCTCCGAGTATCCGTCCCTTTTATCAAACAGCACATAACCCACTAAAAAGGTTTCCTCACTTTTAATGGCCTGAGGGCCACGCATGTATTCAAAATCGACCACCTGACTGATGGGGATTTGTGCCCCTGTAGGTGTAGGTATTAAGATCTTGCCCAGGGAAGCGGGGTCGTCCCGCAATTCACGCGGATAGCGTACCCGTACAGGGAAACGTTCCCGGCCTTCTACGGTAGAGGTTATTTTCATGCCTCCGATAGCGGTTTCTATCGTCTGCTGCACATCCTCTACATTTAAGCCGTAGCGCGAAATCTCGTCCCGGTCTATATTGAGATGCAGATAGGGCTTGCCTACAATACGGTCAGCAAATACGGCTTCGGCCTTTACCGAAGGTATCTCCTTTAATATCCCTTCCAGTTGCATTCCAAAATTTTCGATGGTTTTCAGGTCGGGGCCATACACCTTGATACCCATCGGGGCGCGCATTCCGGTTTGGAGCATCACCAGCCGGGTTTCAATGGGCTGTAGCTTGGGTGCAGAGGTAACGCCTGGTATTTTGGTAACCCTGATAATTTCCTTCCAGATGTCATCAGGAGATTGAATGGAGGGTCGCCAGTTGCGGAAGTAATTTCCATTATTATCAGGTATGAGTTCTTCTACTGTGACACCCCGCCCTATAGCTTCCTCATTGCTAAGGCTATCACCGCTGCTAAGGATATAGCGATTGTCCTTATCTACCTTAAACCTGACCCGGTGCCCTTTTTCATTGAGCATATACTCCGGTTTGTAGTTGATGATGTTCTCATACATGGAAATCGGGGCGGGATCAAGGGCTGATTCCACCCTGCCGAGTTTACCCACGGTAAGGTCTACTTCAGGAATGTTGGTCAATAACATGTCCAGTTGCCCTACTACTTTGCGGTTGTATTCCATTCCGGAATGAGGCATGGAGGTGGGCATTAGCAAAAAGCTGCCTTCATTGAGCGAGGGCATAAATTCTTTACCAACACCCGGAAAGCTATAGGTCAGGCCTGACCATACTTTGGTGGGGCGTATATTCCAGCCCACGGTATCCAATCCTTTGGCTACGAAACCAAAAATGCTGTTAAAGCCAATCCAGGTAGTAGCGCCTAAAAGGATCAGGAAGCTGGGGATCAATAGAAATTTGACCTTATTATCCAGACACCATTTTAAAATGGGTTTGTAGAAATGTTCTAAAAGCGTAAACAACCCTAAGATCAATCCTACCAATAAGGCAACAAAAAGTACGTTGACCCATAAGCTGTTGCCCGCCCCAAGTGGTAGCCAGTACTTGCCCAAGAGCCAGGTAATAGCCAGCACTACAATAATGAGGTCGGCCTTTTGAATAATTTTCACATACCATTTTCGGGAGTCTGTATGATCTTCAGGGTAACGGTTTTTCAGGATACCAGCCAGACCGTAGAGCACCAGAATAATACCTGCCCAATAGTACCCGGGAACAAGCACGAGCAGGCCAATCGCCAATAAGGCCACATTCACCCATTTTGCAATGGACTTATTTTTGATGCGGGTTCCAAAAAACCAGTGCGCCAGGGTTGGTAAAATGATTAAGGATACGATCAATGCGGCAATCAGCGCAAAGGTTTTGGTAAAGGCCAATGGCCCGAATAACTTACCCTCGGCTGCCTGCATGGTAAACACCGGGATAAAACTGACGATGGTGGTAGAAACGGCTGTAAGTATGGCGGTGGCTACTTCCGTAGAACCTTTGTAGATGGTATCTATAAGCTTTTGCCCGGGTGGGGCTTCATCTATGTGCTTAATAATGTTTTCGGACAGGATGATGCCCAGGTCTACCATCGTACCAATGGCAATGGCGATTCCAGATAAAGCAACGATGTTCGCATCAACTCCAAAATAGCGCATGGCAATAAAGACCATCAATACGGCTATGGGCAGAATGCTGGAAATGAGCAGGGATGCCCTGAGGTTGTACACCATTACGATCACGACCAGGATGGAGATCAGGATCTCCAGTGACAAAGCTTCCTCTAAAGTTCCTAATGTTTCATAAATGAGTTCGGAACGGTCGTAAAAGGGTACAATGGTCAACTGGCTCTCCCGGCCATCTGCCAATATCTTCTTGGGCAGTCCGGGGGCAATTTCTTTGATCTTATCCTTGACGTTGTTGATAACCAGGAGGGGGTTGGCACCATAGCGAGCCACCACAACTCCTCCGACTACCTCTGCACCATCTTTATCCAGCAGTCCCCTTCGGGTGGAAGGTCCCAGAGAAACCACCCCAATATCTTTAATGCGAATAGGGACATTGTCCTGCACGGCCACTACAGCCTTTTCAATGTCTTCTACTTTTTTGATGTAGCCCAGGCCACGTACCAAGTATTCCGCCTGGTTGATCTCAATGGTTTTGGCACCTACATCTTTATTAGACTTCTGCACGGCCTGCATTACTTTATGCAGCGGAATGTTGTAGGCTTTGAGAGCATCGGGGTTTACATCTATCTGGTACTCTTGGACAAAACCACCGATGGAGGCTACTTCGGACACACCTTCAGTAGCATTCAGTCCATACTTCACGTAGAAGTCCTGTACGGTGCGAATCTCATGCAAGTCCCAACCTCCAGTAGGTTTTCCCTCTTTATCGCGCCCCTCAATGGTATACCAATACACCTGACCCAAAGCCGTGGCATCGGGTCCAAGTGCCGGTTGTACGCCTTCTGGCAAGAGGTCTGAAGGCAGGGAACTCAGTTTCTCGAGTATTCTGGAACGCGACCAATAAAACTCTACGTCTTCACTGAAAATAATGAAGATACTGGAGAAGCCGAAGATGGAGGAGCTACGAATGGATTTCACTCCGGGTATTCCCAGTAAATAAGTAGTCAGGGGGTAGGAGATCTGGTCTTCGATGTCCTGTGGAGAGCGTCCTTGCCACTGGGTAAAAACGATCTGCTGGTTTTCGCCAATATCGGGGATGGCATCTACGGGCACGGGGTCGGAAGGCAAAGCCCCTACCTGCCAGCCGAAGGGGGCGGTAACGATACCCCAGGCAATGAAACCAATAAGAATAAGCAGGGTGACAAGCTTATTCTCCAGAAAATATTTGATGATCTTATTGAGCATTTAAACGATAATTTGATGAAGTACTGATTTGAGTCCGAAGTGTCGGGACAAGCTGTGCCTTTTCTGAGATTGGCACACAGGGAAATCAAATAGTATTAAATCAAATCAGGAAAGACTGGAAAAGGGCTTGGATATCCTGTTTCGGCAGTGGAGGGCTGTAATTCCTGTATTGAGGTAATGAGGTGGGGGTATAAAGCGCAGGGTTTAAAAAAGTCTGCACAAAGGCGGATACAAACATCCAGTTGGGGGAGGCCTGTATTACCGGGGTTTTAAAGGTGTCTTCTATCTGGAAGGTCTGGTATTCGTTTTGGCAACAGGGTTTGGAGCTAAATTGGTGACCATTAGGCATGTCTTCTTCACACCCTTGTTCGATGTCAGGCATACCACAATCCAGATTGTGCTTCACTAACATTAACTTACTCTCCACAGCTTCCCCACCACAATAGTGGGTAGCCATAGTATAACCTATGTTGCTTAGCAGCAGCATAAGGGCTAATGTTATGGAGAGTATTTTGTTCATTAAGAACAAATGTACAACAAGCTAAAGGCGGATAGTTTATGAAATCTTGTTTAAATGTTATGAAGTTATGGTTTTTGTGCCCTGATTGTCGTTACTGTGTCCCTACATCCGTTTGGTTTAATGAGATTTACAGAGCTTGAAAGGGTGTAATCCTGATAATTACCGGGAGCATTGGAGAGGCTCAAAACTTAAAATCAGATCATCCTTAATTAGCCAATTTCAATATTCTGACCGCCCCCCTCATCACAAAGGCGAACACAATTCCCCCAATGGCTAAATCGGGCCATTTGCTATCCAGAAAATAAACCAACACCCCCGCCAGGATGACTCCGCCATTCACTATAATGTCATTGGAGGTGAATATGGCGCTGGCCTGCATGTGGGCTTCCTCACTTTTTGCTTTATTGATCAGCCAGAGCGAAACGAGGTTGCCGATGAGGGCCAGTACTGATATGATGATCATCCATTGAAACAATGGTGTTTCACTTTCACTGAAGAACCTGCGCAATACTTCTGAAAAGCCTAAGAGTGCCAATCCCATTTGAAAATAACCACTGATTCTGGCTACCTTTTTCTTACGAGATATGGCTGCGCCAACAGCAAGTAAGCTCAGGCCGTAGACGATGGAATCAGCCAGCATATCCAGTGAGTCGGCCACCAAGCCCATAGAGCGGGATATCCATCCGGTAGTCATCTCTACTACAAAGAAAACGAAATTGATGCCCAGCACCCACCAAAGTATTTTTCGCTGGTGCGATTCGTCAGCAACTAAAGGCATATCAGCTTCTTCCGTAGCCTCCAGCCTGTCTTTGAGGTTGAGTTCGCTAATGGCTCGATGGATTTTTTCAACTTCTTCAGTGTGATATACCTCCAGTTTGCGATTGGGGATATCAAATAAAAGTTGCTTTACCTCATTATAAGGTTCCAGCTTCATCCGGATCATCTGCTCTTCAGAAGGGCAGTCCATTTTAGCGATATGGAAAGTGCTTTTTTTCATAGCTTTTTTAGCAACAACCCTTGTCTTGCTGAATGGGCGGACATTTTTCCGAACCATAGCTGCAAAATACACAGCAGTCCCCTTGCTTTGGTTTCAGAACGGTTTTACAGCTTTCACACTCATAGAAGAATTGACAAGCGTCAGTCGGCATTTCCTCTTCTTTTTGATGTCCGCAGTTTGGGCAGGTGATTTTTGATTTTAAGATGACCTTCATTTTTCTATAAGCTTTTTTAAACCATATGTGATATGTCGGAAGAAAGGGTTGGGTAAGAGAATACCATGCTTTTCAGTTGGCTGGTTTTCAAGCCAGCGTTCATCGCCATTGCGAATAGGTTAATGGTTTCTTCTGCTTCCGGGCCTATCAAATGTGCTCCTAATATTTTATCAGTGCCTTTATCAATCAAGGTTTTAAAAGCATAATGCTTTTCGTTTAACCTTTTGGCGTTAAACCATGTGGGAACGGTTTGATAATTTACGCGATACTCTAAGTTTTTTGATGCTGCTTCTTTTTCAGTCAGTCCTACTGAAGCCATTGAAGGGATTGTAAAAACGACCGTTGGCATTGCCTGGTCATTAAAACTTTTATAATTTCCTTTTATAAGGTTTGAGGCCAAAATATGTCCTTCCATAACTGCCACCGGAGTTAAAGGTAGCCCGTTAGTGTGCGCTGCATCTCCTGCTGCATACACATGTTTATTAGTAATGCTTTGCAAATATTCATTTACGTCAACTCCTTTTTTGCTGAATTTAACGTTGGCTTTCAATAAGTCAAGGTCAAATATGGCGGGCATTCGGCCTGCGGAATTAAAGACTGCTGCTGCGGAAAAATCCTTATCTCCATCCTTGCCTTTGCCTCTAACCTGATAGTTCCCATCATTTTCTTTGGTAATCCCTGTTACCTCTGTATTCAGGACTATTTGAATTCCCAAATCTTCCGTTGCTGAAACTAAATGTTTAACAATGTCTTGCTCAAAGTTTTCAAGCGGGGAAGTACCCCGATGAACTATAATTACATCGGCACCACAACGGGCGGCAATATGAGCGAACTCAAAGGCAATATAACCGCCTCCAACAAATACTAATGATCTAGGTAAGTGGCTAAGGTTGAGAAAGTCAGTGCTTGTCAATGCATGTTCACCGCCCGGAATACCCAGTGTTCTGGGTTTAGCTCCTGTGGCAATCACTATTTTATCTGCCTTAATAGTGTATCCTCCAACGATAAGCTGATTTTCTCCTGCAAATTTGGCCGATGAATGAAACATCTCAATCCCATTCTTTTTATATCCCTTTTCAATTTTAGAAGGCATTGGTTCGGTAAAAGACTTTTTGAAAGTCATTAAGTCATGCCAGTTAATGGAAGGCACTCCTTCAAGTCCTTTGCCCTGAAGCCTTTTAGCGTGGTCGAGCGCTTCGGTCGCACCGATAAGCACTTTTTTGGGATCACAGCCTCTTAAAGCACAAGTTCCACCATAGGGCAGTTCATCGGTAATTCCAACTGAAAGTCCTTGAGCAGCACATTTATTGGCAATGGTCATCCCGGCCATTCCTGAACCAATGATAAAAACATCGTATTCTTTCATGTCAAATTATCTTTGTTTTTGGCCCGTAACCTTATAGCCAGTTGAGTTGATTGCCTTTTCAATTTCTGTTTGATTGGTCTTTGTATGATCAAATTCGACAATTGCATTTCCATTTTCGTAGGAAGCATTGATCGCTATTATTCCGTCAAGTTTGTTCACTTCATGTTTTACGTGTTCTGCACACCCGTTGCAGGTCATGCCGCTGATTGTAAACTCAATGGTTTGTATATCCGCCTTGTCAACAACCATTATTTGTTTATTATACTTTGGGTAGAAAACATCGGCATACAGAGGAAATGCAAGCATGAGTGCTGCAAAAACAGTAACGATTCCCAGAAATGTTTTGGATTGCCAAAAAGAAGGTTTTCCTGCCTTGCCGGCAGGCAGGTCATCGTCCTCGCAAGCACATTCTATCTCTTCTTGTGATTGGGGTTTCAATTTCTGGTACCAGGCAAAGCCAAGAACCAAAACGGTCAAACCAATTAAATACGGCCTGAAAGGCTCAAGCCAGGAGAAAGTTGAAGCAATCCCGCTTGTTCCCGCAATAAGGGCTAAGACCGGTGTTATACAGCACAATGAAGCTGCAATAGCTGTCACGAGCCCGGCTCCGGCTAGTTTTTTATTTGATCTCATATCGTTTCCAATATTTGGTTTTCATCAAGAATGTTGAAAAACGGGATCATCAGTTCTTCGTAAGTTTTTGTCAAAGAGTAAAAAATGGTTTGTGCTTCCCGTTCAGTCTGAATGAGCTTTCTGTCTTTCAGTTTACGTAAATGTTGGGATACCGCTGAGATGTTCATTCCAAGAATGTCACTCAGGTCGCAGACACAAAGCCGTTTTTCTTCGTAAAGCAGGTATAGGATTTTTAACCTCACATTGTTACCCGCCAAAGCCAGTCCGTTGGATAAATAATGGAATGTGTCATTAAGCTCTGAAACCCTGTCTTTACAGCGATTTATTTGTTCAGGGTCTGCCTGTTGTCTTACGCAAGAGTTGTGATCCATGCTTACAAAGGTAGTTTATTTGCTTATTTAAGCAAATTCTTAAATATATTCTTCAAGAAGGCAATAGAGAATCCTTAGTTTCTCTTATACCCCAACAACCTCAGCGCATTAAACACCACCACTAACGTGGATCCTTCATGGATCAGTACCGCAATACCGATATTGGCAAAGCCGAAAACCGTGGCAGGTATTAACAATGCTACTATTCCCAAACTAACCCAGAGGTTTTGCTTGATAATGCCTTTGGCCTTTCTACTTAAACCAATGGCAAAAGGCAAGGTTTCCAGCTTATCGGCCATTAGGGCAATGTCGGCTGTTTCCAGGGCTACATCGCTACCCGCTGCTCCCATGGCAATGCCTACCGTGCTGTTCGCCATGGCCGGGGCATCATTTACGCCATCGCCTACCATGGCTACTTTAGATTCTTCCTCTTTCAATTTTTTTATGGCATCCACTTTTTCTTCCGGCAATAGACTACCCCAGGCATCCGTAAGGCCAATTTCTTTGGCTACCGCATCGGCTACTTGTTGGTTATCACCGGTGAGCATGATCATTCGCTTGATACCCAGTTTTTTTAATTGTTCTAGCGTGTTTTTTGCTTCCTTTCTGGGTGTGTCCATCAGGGCAATGATGCCAATGTATTTGTCATTTTGACGGATCAGCATGGTAGTATTGCCATCTGATTCCAGTGACTTTACTTTTTCTTCTGTTTCCTGCCCTGGCTTATTATCATCCAGGGATTCAAACAGATCCAGATTGCCGATGTATACTTTATTATTGCCCAGCGAAGCTTTGATCCCTTTCCCAAGCACCGCTTCCAGGTCTTTCGCCTCGGGTATATCAGCACCATCCAATCCCTCTTTCCCATCCCGAACCACGGCTTTTGCCAGTGGATGGTCGCTTAAGGCTTCTACAGCTACTGCTATTTTCAACAGTTCTTCCTCGTTTACATCACCCAAAGCAATTACTTCGGTGAGCTTGGGCTTGCCTTCCGTTAGTGTTCCTGTTTTATCAAAAGCCAGGGCGGTGAGTACACCTAAATCTTCCAACGGACGACCACCTTTGATAAGCACTCCACTCTTAGCGGCCCTTGCAACTCCGCTCAGCACTGCACTCGGGGTGGCTATGGCCAAAGCACAAGGGCTGGCTGCCACCAATACGGCCATTGCTCGGTAGAAGCTTTCACTAAAAGACTCATCTATGACCAGAAAAGCAAAATTGAGCAGCACGACCAGTACCAATACCGAAGGCACAAAATACTTCTCAAATTTGTCGGTGAGGCGCTGCGTAGGTGATTTCTGGGTCTGTGCTTCATTCACCAGTTTCACCAGGCGGGAGAGTGTAGAGTCCTTCGCTACTTTGATCACTTTGATTTCCAGCGTATTGTTGCCGTTGATGGTACCCGAAAAAGCCCGGTTCTCGTCTTTGATGTCTTTTTCTTCCGACCAGTCTTTATCGGGATTATCTACTGGTTCTTTATCTACCGGCACACTTTCCCCAGTTATAGGAGCCTGGTTAACACTGCTGGTACCGCGTACAACCACACCATCGGCTGAGATTTTGCTATTGGGCTTCACCACGATAATATCACCTATGCTCAATTCCTCAATACCGACTTCTTCGGTCTTACCATTT
Source organism: Schleiferiaceae bacterium (assembly GCA_963715655.1). Lineage (GTDB taxonomy): Bacteria > Bacteroidota > Bacteroidia > Flavobacteriales > Schleiferiaceae > JANQPD01. The sequence continues at coordinate 3,831,988 of OY970262.1, read as the reverse complement.
CTTTTAAGTAATGCCGTTTTAGGAGCGAGTTCTGCCAAAGCAGCAATGGATTTACGTGCTTTGTTCATGGCGTAGTGTTCCAGTGCATGCCCCATGCTGAACAGGAATAGCAATAAAGCACCTTCTGCCCATTCGCCCAGAATAGCCGCTCCAATGGCTGCCACCAGCATTAGGAAGTCAATTTCAAAACCTCCTTTGGCCACTGTTTGAATGGCTTCTTTAGCTGTAAAATAGCCGCCAAAGAAATAGGCTGTAATGTAAAGGGAAAGGCTTACCCAGGAAGGAACAGCTTCTATGTAAGAAAGTCCAAAACCAATACCTAACAGCACCCCGCAAATGATGGAAAAGATCAGCTCCGTATTTTTACCGAAAATACCACCGTGTGAGTGGTCATGGTTTTCACCGTCCTCATGTGAATGCGCTTTTTTTTCAGTTTGCCCCATTTGTTCATCGTCTCTGGCAGTCTCTCTTATGTATCTTTCGACTTCCACTTCTGTGGTAATAATGTTCAAACCTTCTTTACGCAATGATTTAAAGATTTCCGCTTCATCTATTTTTACTGTTTCAAATTCTAATCCAATCATACCAGAAGCAGACACGGAAGACTGTAAAACTCCATCTAATCTATTGAGTGCTTCTTCAATTTTTCTGGCATGACGGGTATGACGAATCCCTTCCACCTCGATTAATCGATGACCGTACTTATCAATAATGGAAGCCCCAGCCCGTTTAGCTAATTTTTGAATCTGATCAATCGAAATTAGTTCGTGGTTATAATGAATGCAAAGCTGTGGCACACCATTATCTGTTTCATCAGCCACATGCACTTTTTCCAGCCCGTTTTTACCCTGAAGTTGCTCGATGAGTTTATCTACGCATTGGTCTTTTTCATCAGTCACTTCAGGAAGTATCAGGGGAATTTTTATCTGTAGTTTTTTCATTGAATTAGTTTTAACTAGAGCAATGGTTACAAACTCCCTTTACTACTAAGTTTGCCTCTTCAGCAATGTGCTTCGGGGGCAGTTCTACTTTAGGAATTTTATAGCTGGTGAGACATTTGGTTTGTCCGCATATTCTACAATGAAAGTGCAGGTGTAAGTCTCTTCCTATATCGCATTTGCAGCCATCTGCGCATAAGGCATATTTAGGCACACCCGTACCATCATCTATGCTATGTACTATGCCATTTTCCTCAAATACTTTCAAAGTTCTGTAGATGGTAGTTCTGTCTGATTTCTCAAATTCCGTATACATATCAGTAAGACTAATAGCTGCCTCCTTATCCATGAGATACTCCAACACCAAAAGCCGCATGGCAGTGGGTTTTATATTGTGCACCTTTAAATTTTCTTCTAGTTCTTTTATCATAGCTAGCTTTATTAATGGCCATGCTCTGTAGAGCCTTTCTTCATTTCAGAGATCAGGTAATAAGCATTGTTCCATGCTACCTGGGTGTTTTTTGGTAAAGACTCCAAAAGCTTGATTTCTACCCAACCATCATCGCTTATACCGGTTCGTACCTCTATCGGTCTAAATGTCCATTCGGTCTTTCCATCTTCTTGATGTGTTTCTACTATAAAAATATAGGGCTTGCCTTCTTCTTCAATTAAAGCACTTTCAGGTAGTGCTTTAACAGAGTTGTTACTGGTTTTTATTTTACCATTGATATACATTCCCGGGATCAGAAAGTCTTCTTTTTGATCTATCTCTGCATGCACATGAACTGCTTTGGGATTTTGTTCAAATTGCTTACCCACCGAATATATTTTTGCGGTTAAAGTGGCACCAGGTACTGACTCTACAGTAAAAGATATAGTTTGGCCTTTCTTTACCTTATATATATCTTTTTCAAAGACCATCAGATCAGCATGAATGTGATCATTATTGACAATCATAAACATGCCTTTTTGAGGATCTACATACTGACCAATCTGAACTTCCACTTTCTCGATGTAACCGTCAATAGGACTAACCACTGGAACATTTTGATAAATATCACCCCCTTTCACCTTTTCAACATTCAAACTGAGTTGGCGCAACTGAGCTTCATACCCCTTTACCTCACCCTTAATTGACATATAATCAGCCTGAGTTTGCTGAAAAGATTTGCCTGACCCTACTTTTTCTTCGTATAACTTCTTCTGACGTTCATATTCCTTTTCAAGGAATTGCATCTGATTGTAGGCTCTCACATAGTTAGTTTGCAATTGAGATTGATTTGGATGTGCCAGAGTGGCCAAGGTTTGACCTTTCTTTACTTTATCACCTTCCATTACCTTAATAGAAGTAACATTTGCCCCCAATATGGCCGTGACGGTAGCTTCATGCTGAGGAGGCACCTCTAGCTGCCCATTGGCTTCCACGATTCCTGATAGAGGCCTTGTGGGTATTTCACCGACCTTTATGCCTAGGCTGTTAAACTTGAGTTGGGATAAATGAACTTCTCCACTGCCTTCTTCTTCATGCTCAACTTTATTTCCATCTTCTGTATTCCCTTGTATAGCAGGTAAAGCAGATTCAGTGGGTGACTCATTACCACCACAACCTAAAAGGAATGTTGTCATTGCAATAGCCACAATTATGTATATGATTTTATTATTCATTTTTATGTTTTTTAATTTTGGATTTATTGACCTATAAGAAATTCCAGATTAATAACGGCCTGATTATATTCGTTCATGGTCTCGATATAATTGAATTTAAGGCTCAAGGCCTGATTGAGGTTCTGAAAATATTCCACATAGTCTATGGCACCATTTTCAAAGCTTTTTTGCGCATTATTAATAATTAAATTAGCCTGAGGTATGGCCTTTTGTCTATAGTAATTTAGGCTTCCCCTGGTTTTTGTTATCACTTCCAATTGCTGGCTGTACTGCCCCTGAAGGGAGACATAAAAATACTCCGAACTGGTTTTGGCCATCTGTGATCGTAATTGAGCGGCCTTAATGTCTGCTTTGTACGAGCCATAAAATAAAGGGATTGCAATCCCTGCCTGAACCCCTCCGAATCTATCAGACGAAGTGGCAATTCCCCCCTTTGACGTTTCTCCCCCTATCAATGATTGATTGAAGTACCCAATGAAGAGATCAGGCAACAGTTTGGCTGATTGAACGGATTTTTCGGCATCTGCAATGGCCACCTGCTGCCTGGCCAAGCCAAGAAGTGGGTTGTTCATAATCAAGGCTTTGTCCTGAATTCTTATGATATCCCGTTCGCTAAGAGCAGATGGCTCAAAGACCAAACTGGACATATCGTTCAGCAAGACTTGAAGTTGCTTTTCCTGAATAATTATGTCCGCCTCAAGTAGCTTTAATTGGTTTTGAATTTCCATTACACCTGTTTCAGCAGAAGCTTTCTCTAGGTAACTGGTTGCTTCCGTTTCGTAACGTATGGTTGCTGCATTTAGGAATCGCCCATAAATGGTATCCTGATACAGGAGTAGCTTGCGCCTTTCATGCAGATAGGATAGCTCATACCAAGCCTTACGAATTTTCCATTTTAAATCATTTTCAGTCACGGCCAATCGTTTTTGCCCGCCAACTACCTGTTCATTAGCAAGTAGCTTTTGTTTACCATAAACAGTAGGGAACTCAAACGACTGACCTACACTAAATGAGAAGTCATTTTCAAAACTGTTGTATTGACCATATTGAACACCAAGACTTGTTTTTCCTAAATTTAAAGCTGCCTTCTTTCCTTGCTCCTGAAGTTCTATGTTGGTGATCGCGACTTGAACATTGCCATTATTGGCCAACCCTATCACGATGGCCTCATCCAAAGTAGTAATTGATTTCTGTTCCAACTCCTGTGCTTGTACATTGGAAGGAATTCCCAAAAGTGCGCCACATACAGCCAGAGCTATAATTACATTGACCGAATAACCGGTATTTAACTTCGGGTTTTTAGACTTACGCCCTTCAATATATGAGTAGAGAACTGGCAGTACAATGAGTGTCAACAGGGTTGCACTGATAAGACCACCTATTACTACAGTTGCCAGAGGCCGCTGCACTTCAGCTCCTGCAGAGGCTGAAAACGCCATCGGTGTAAAACCCATAATGGCAGCAGTGGCGGTTAGCAATATAGGTCTAAGACGTTCTTTCGTTCCTGTGAGAATTCGTTCTTTTAAATCTGTCATACCTTCGATTTTTAGTGAATTGAAACGACTGATTAAAACCAGTCCATTAAGGACAGCCACACCAAAGAGGACAATGAATCCGACTCCAGCGGAGATACTAAAAGGCATTTCTCTCATGGCCATGAAAAACACACCTCCAATGGCTGCAAGTGGAATCGCCATGTAAATCATTACTGATTGTGGGAATGATTTTAAGGCGAAATAGAGCAGTATGAAAATAAGAAAGAGCGCAATCGGTACCACTACTGATAACCTTGCCTTGGCGCGTTGTAAATTTTCAAATTCTCCTCCATAGGTGATGTAGTAGCCTGGTGGTAAGTCTAGCTCTGCATCCAGTTTTTGCTGAATATCTGTTACCACAGACTCCACATCTCTGCCCCGAACGTTTACCCCCACATAAGTTCTTCGAAATGTATTCTCCCTGGATATTTGCATAGGGCCTGGGACATATTCGATATCAGCAACCTCCTTAATTGGTACTTGAGTACCATCAGGTAAATCGATGTACAGGGTTCTGAGGTCTTCTATGCTTTGTCGATGTAATTCATCGAAGCGAATGACCATTTCAAAACGCTTTTCGCCTTCAAAAATCACCCCAGCAACACCTCCCGCAAAAGCGGCACTCACGTACTCGTTGAGCTTTTGAACATCCAATCCATATTGAGCCAACTTCTTACGGTCGTATCTTACCGTCATTTGGGGCAGACCAGCCGTCCGTTCTGCATTTACATCACCTGCTCCAGGCACTGTTTGGATGATGGCAGCCATTTCTTCTACCTTTTGTGAGAGTATGTTTAGGTCTTCACCGTACAATTTCACCGCCACGTCTTCCCGAACACCTTCAAGCAATTCATTGAATCTAAGTTCAACAGGCTGTGTAAAGACAAGATTAACACCGGGAAGGATATCCAGCTTCTCTTTAATCTGTTCAATCAGCTCTTCTTTAGAGTCTGCTGAAACCCATTTTTCCATATCCTTCTCCAGAATCAGATACATATCTGCTATATCCAAAGGCATGGGGTCGGTCGGTATATCTGCAACTCCGATTCTAGCTACTACTGTAGTTATTTCTGGAAAATTCTCTTTTAAGATGTTCTCAATTTTAATAGACACATCAATTGCTTCAGTAAGACCACTACCTGGCCGAATGAGTGCTTGCATTGCTATGTCTCCCTCATCCAATTGAGGAATAAATTCACCTCCCATTCTTGAGAAAATGAACCCTGCACCAACGAGAAGAGCCAAAGCAATACCAATGACCAATAAACGCAATTTCAATGCACCAAGAAGCAATGGATGATACACCTTGTTTAGTGCATTGATGATCTTCTCACTAAACTTATGGATTCCGTTTTCCAATCTTGCAAACCAATTTTTCGGGTTACCTATTGGACGCATTAGCAATGCGGTCATCATTGGTACATACGTCAAGCATAGAATAATTGCTCCTAAAACCGCGTACCCAAACGTGTAGGCCATAGGGGTAAACATCTTACCTTCAACACCGGTTAGAAAAAGAATAGGAGTGAATACAATAAGAATAATGAGCTGTCCAAAAAAAGCAGCATTCATCATGGTGCTCCCGGATTCATAGGCTATTTCGTCCATTTGAGCCTGATCAAACTTATTCTTGCCAGCCCTTATCCGCTTTTCAATTTCATGAACTGTGCCTTCAACAATAATCACAGCACCGTCCACGATGATTCCAAAATCAATGGCTCCCAAGCTCATCAAATTCGCCCAAACCCCGGTGGCTTTCATGAGGATAAATGCAAAGAGCAGCGAGAGTGGAATTAATGATGCAGTGACAATTCCACCTCTTAAACTTCCTAAAAGAACAACCAGGACAAATATCACAATGAGTGCACCTTCAACTAAATTTTTGGTAACAGTGCTAGTAGTTCGCTCAATGAGAGAGCTACGGTCAAGGTATGCGTTAAACTCAAGGCCTTCAGGAAGTGATTTTTCAATTTCTGTCATTCGCTCGATGACATTTTGAATGACCGCATTTGGGTTTGAACCTTTCAGCATCATAATGATTCCACCCACAGCCTCATGACCATCCTGAGTAAAGGCACCATATCGAACTTGATGACCGAAATGAACTTTTTCAGCAATATCTCTAATGAGTATTGGAACGCCATTTTCGTTGCGAATTGAGATATTCTCTATGTCATCAATTGTCCGTACTAGCCCTTCACCTCGAATGAAATTGGCCATTTTGTTTTTCTCGATATAGGCACCTCCCGTATTGACATTATTTCGGGCCAATGCTTCATATACCTCTGAAATACTAACGTTCATAGCATTCAGTTTTTCCGGATTAATAGCCACTTCGTATTGCTTAATATAGCCGCCAAAGGAGTTGATTTCTACTACTCCTTCGAGTAGGGTTAGCTGCCGCTTAACAATCCAGTCCTGAATAGTCCGAAGCTCCATTGCAGAATAAACTGTATCATATCCTGCTTTGGGTTGAATAGTATATTCATAAATCTGTCCTAAGCCTGTGGATATGGGTCCCATTGATGGGCTTCCAAATTCCTGAGGGATAGTCTCCTTAAGCTCATTGAGTTTTTCCTGAACCAATTGCCTGGGCAGGTAAGTACCCATATCATCATCAAAGACGATGGTGACGACAGAAAGCCCAAAGCGTGAAATAGATCGTATTTCATCAACGCCTGGTAAATTGCCCATCGCCAACTCCACAGGATAGGTGACGAATTGCTCAATATCCTCGGTTGCAAGGTTCTCCGAAACTGTAATTACCTGTACCTGATTGTTGGTTATATCCGGGACTGATCCCAGATTGATTGTGGACATGGAGTAGATACCGACTCCAATCAGTGCCAGTGTGAACAAGCCCACGATGAATTTATTCTTTATTGAAAAAGAAATGATTTTATTGATCATTAATTATGATTTAATATCAGTTAGAAAAATAGGATGACCAGCCCAGGCATGAATACTGCATGGAGAAAAGGGGCCGGTAAAGACTGATATTAAACCTTCGGGGGTTCTAAAAAAGATTCCTTAAACCCTTCAGACAGAGAACAGGCATGACCCGCCAGCGGATCTTCGAAGGAAAGGGGCTGGGAATGCAATCTGTATGATTGATGCACTACCAAATGGCTGTGGCAGCAGTGACATGTGCATAGGGGTGAACATAAATCTTCAGTAGAATTATGATTCTGATCATCTCCGACATCACTTGTTGATACTTCAATGTGCTCTTTTGCTGGTTGATTGTCAGCACATGGAAGTACTGACAAACCCAGAATCCAAACAGATAATATGATCGATATGATTCGCACAGTGCAAAGCTATAACAAAATCAATGCAATAGGTTTGCAAAGTTCAACTTGAAAATTCTTAAAAAGGAGCTTTAAGAGCCGTTTAAATATGTAGAAACCCTCTTGCCTTATGGTATCGGCATTGAAAGCTTTTTTGCAACTCTTCCATTTAGACGAGCATTTACAGTAAGTATGTGATTGTCGTCTTGCAGAATACTCTCATACTAAAAAAGGGAGCCACTTGATGGCTCCCTTTTAACTACATTTTTTCCAATCATTAACTTCTGCAAGCCTCTGCACACTTACGGCAGGTTTCGGCACAGGCTTTACAATGGTCGTGATGGTCAGCGTGTTTTTCACATTCTTTGGCACAGGCCTCACATGCTTCAGCACACAGTGCCTTGAGTTTTGATGCAAAAGCACTGTTACGCGCTTCCAGTTTGGCCGTAATACTACACAGGTCGGAGCAATCTAAACAAGCCCTCAAGCAGGCTTCCATTTTAGCATCTCCGCCAAGACATCCGTCAATGCAAATTTCGCAGGCCTTTACGCAGGCCAGACATTCGTCTATACATTTTTCATCTATCATAATATATTTGTTTAAGGGTTATGGATTAATCAATGGGTTCGGCCTTGAACCCAATTTTATCTAGTGTAGAAATCACTTGCCCCTTAGTGGCTCCATTACTTTCTACCGTTAGTACCTTATCGGGGTTTTTAAGATCAACCTCCCATTTCTCAATACCTTCTGTTTTGTTGAGGCGGGGGCTTACTTTTTCCAAACAGCCGTTACATTTTATTGTGGTTTTAAACTTTAACGTTTCCATTTTATCTAATTTTTAATAATTCAAATCTACCCGTTATAGCTCTGGTAACCGTTACAGATTTTTGTTCTTTCTTTATGAAGTTTTGTCATTCATATACATGAGAATGTTAGGCATAGAATAATCAAAATTTGGGTATGGTGTACCTGATCAGAAACCTATCACGGCTTCAACATTCACTCCGTTAAATTCACCGCCATCGTACTTGCTATCTGTCCAGCCTACCCCTTCGTATTGTTGGTTCACATATTCCAATTTCAACATTACATTTTTAGTCATGTACCAACCCCCTCCAACATTCAGGCGGTTTATTTCCTGGTTGGCTGCGGTTTCTGACATTTCTCCTGATACGGTATTGTACCTTCCGCCTAAATAGAATTGCTCTGTGCTTCCAAAGCGGTACAGAAGTTCTGCAGCCAATTGTGTAAAAGCTCCTCCGCCCTGAGCGTCACTGTTTGAGGCCACTTCGTATATCCCAAAAAACTCAAGGCCTTTGTATTTTACAAACGGGTTCACCTGAATGGCTGTCAGCTGTCTGAATCTGGGATTAAATCTGCCTTCAAAATTACTGCCATCACCATTAAGCGTTTGCATTAGATTGTAATAGCGTGACCCTGCCCGGTCTCCACCATAAAGCCAGGTGCCAGTTGTAGTTCCCTTGTTGATGTACCAAGAGCCTGTTAAGCGTACCCTTAGATCATCTTTCAGTTGTTTGTCATACCCTAGCTTACCGAAAAAGGATATCCTGTTGTCAGTATTGGCATTAACCACGACATTCTGATTGAGTTTGCCATTTGTGATCCCTACCACGCCTTAGAAGCCATTTTTATGTACGGTAACTTCCCCAAAGGCTTCAGTAGAAAAGGCATCCATAATATAATTGCCCACAAAGGGATTAAAAATGGCTCGTGCATTGTCGCTTCTTCTGAAATGGGCATCTCCATAGTTAAACTCATCCATACCTATTGTAATAGTGGTTACATCCATGAGCCCCTGTAAGAAGTCGGGGTTGATAAAGTCCAGTTTGTCAATTTGGATATACCCGCCTTTTACCCATGCTTCCGCATGGTTTCTCGAGGATAAATAAGTCCTGAGGTGCATTCTCAAACCGTTATACAACTGCACATCAAGGTTAAGATTGGCCGTGGGAAGGTTGAAGTTCGGCCCCAGCTCAACAAGACTATCCAATGTGTTGGTTTGATTTATCGCCTGAAACTGCATTGCGAAGTCGCCACCTACCCGCACTTTTATACCATCAAAGGGGACATTGTTCTTTTTTGAGGGTTCAAAAATATTCAAGCCAGCCTTGTTATTGGGCCTGAAAAATTGTAATGGAGACTGTTGTCCATACACCGTACCCGATACCATAAGCATCAGGGCAAGCACAGTTATAGTATACCATGTATTTACTTTTTTCATGCGATCTTATTTAGTTTGTTAATTTAAAAGTGGTTTCAAAAGAAATCTGTAATTCGTTTCCTGTTTTAATAGTGCCAAGCAGCGCTTTGGGTGGATTTATCTTGAACTGTGTGAAGGTGATTGCCAACTCACCGGTAAACAGGATAGTGTTTTCAAAAACTTTGTAACTCACATCAATGGGTATTACACGGCTAGTGCCTGCAATGGTAATTTTGCCTTTACCCTTGATTTGTTTTGAGGTAATGGTTTCTACTTCCGTCATTTCAAAATGTATGTTGGGGTATTGCTTTGCCTCAAGTGCTTTATAGGCATTATTGTCCATGCTTTCTTTGCCGCTTTTTAAGGAAACGGCAGGCAAAGAAACCGTGAGTGTTGGTAAGCTTGTAATGGTGTACGCGCTAAGCACAACTTCCGCATTGCCCTTTCCTTTACCTGACACCATTTCCCAATCATGAAGGGTAGATGTGCCCGAAAGTTTGAATTCCTGCGCTGAAGTAAGTTCATAGTTTTTCTGTGCAATTGATTTACCTCCTACCAACAGGAATATGACCAGCGATAGAACCACCCATTGTACTTGATTGATTTCCGTTATCCGCTTCATTACAGTTAGTTTTTTATAGTCCCTATCTGGATTTAGGGTTAGGCCAAAACTATTAACACAGACTAGGATAAGCTGTACGGTATTATGGCTTTTATGTATAAATTCTCGTTGGTAGATTTTTAACAAGAAGGGTTATTTTGTAGGTGTGTAATTAAATCAACGGCAAGAAATACCAATCGACCTTCATTTGATTTCAGTCTTACCACACTTGACCATAGTCCACTGGTTATTTATTTCAATCACAGACATTACCGTTTAAAATGACTATTTGTTTTTATCAATAATAAGGTACTTGCAGTACCTATTATTTATTTTTTATAAACCATTTATATGGATGATTCATAAAAATCTGATAACAGAAGACAAGAAATTCCTTATATCGGTACGAGAGCTGCAACCGGATTGGAGCGTTAATGACTTTAAGCGATTTCCTTCAGTGCAATGGAAATTGCAGAACCTTAAAGAAAATAATTCTGATAAGTACCATCAACAGTTGGGTAGTCTGAATCATAAGTTGAGTTTGTAAAAACTCAAAGATTGATAATAATTGGTTATTGGTAAATAAACATCGTTGGTTATCTCTAGGCTTTTGAATTTTGATGTCTAGCAATAAATGCCGTATTTTGCATCCAAATGCAGCGATTTAAACACATATCGGCATCTTTCTTTCTGAGCATATTCAGTATGCTCATGCTGCATCAGGTTTTACCACATAATCACCATCAGCATGAACGGATTGATGTAGTTGAAGCCTCGGAGCATCATCATTCGCACGATCACAACCATGATCACGACAAAGAAGAAAATAAGGAGTCTAATGATCATTCTGGATTCTTGGATTTTTTATTGGACAGTCACTCACATACCTACCATTCAACTGATTTTCAGGTAAGGAATGAAATAAAAGCGCAAATTCAGGTTAAGCAATTATCCTCGTTTGTTTTACCGGAATTTGACCTCTTCTCATTTGCGCATCACCCTGAAAAAATAAAGCCAGTTCCCCGTTTTACGACAGGCTATCATCATCCCTATTTATCCACTCTCTCCCTTAGAGGCCCCCCAATTTTAGGTTAAAATCTTTTTTTGATAATGCTGCTCCACTCTTACAGATGAGCTACCATTTAATACAGGTTTAATCTAAAATAATAATACATGTTAAAACATATCGTATTCGCTCTTAGCGGATGCCTGTTTTCTGCTGTTGGTTTTGCTCAGACCAACCCGATAGATCAGGCACTTCGTGAAATAGAGCAAAACAATAAAGAATTAAAGGCTTTTCAGTCTTTTATAGAAAGTAGGAAGCTTGACTTGAAATCCGAAAATAACTTACCGGATCCGCAGGTTGCTGCATTTTATCTTCCATTTGGTGAACACAATACTGGCGATTATTCGGAATTTCAAGTGTCACAATCGTTTGAATTTCCTACGGTATATACAGCTCGTAGCAAATGGATTGACAAACAAACAGAACAGCTACAACTGGAATATCAACAGCTGAGACAGGAAATTTTGCTGCCGGCAAAAAAAAACTGTCTGGAACTGGTTTCTCTCACCAAACGCATAGAAGTAGAGCAACTTCGTGTAGCGCAAGCCCAACAGGTATTTGATCAGGTAAAGGAGCTATTTGAAAAAGAACAGGTTGGTATTTTGGAACTCAATAAAGCCAAAATCGCCTGGATGCAGGATCAGTTTCAAGTAGAACAAATTGAGAATCAAATCCAGAATGTGCTGCTTTCGCTTCAAAAGCTGAATGGAGGCGAACCCATACGTTTTGAACAATCTGAATTTTTCGATGACCTCATTGTAGCTCCTTCTGATAGCCTTTGGGGGCAAATCAGGTCAAAAGACCCAGCCATTAAAGCCTTAGACGCAAATGAGGCAGTTGCAATGCAGCAAGTACAGGTACAGAAAAACAAATTGCTCCCTAACCTTACCGGTGGCTTTAACTATCAGGGTGTCATGGGAAACAATTACTATGGGGTGTATGGTGGAGTATCCATTCCGCTTTGGAATAGCAGGAACAAGATTAAGGCTGCAAAGGCACAATACCAATATCAGCAGTCAAATACTAAAGCACTTACCACAGAACGCCACTCTAATTTCCTGGAGCAATACAATCAGTATGATTTAATGCTTCGAAAATACCGGGAGTACACGTCTACATTGGAAGGTTTGAATAGTGAAAATTTGTTATTGCAAGCCTACCAACTCGGGCAAATCTCCTTTATGGAGTATTACGTGGAGCTGCAATTTTACCGGCATGCTTACGATAAAATGCTGGAAATAGAAAAGGAGTTGCATCAGCTCAAAGTCGAACTCTTAAGACATCAATTATAAAAAATCAAATCAAAAAAATATGAAAACGAGAAATATAATATTCGCATTACTGACTCTTTTTACCATTTCATGCACCTCTCAGTCTTCCAAAGAAGAACATGGTCATGAACACGAAACAGAAGAAGCGCATGATCACCCACATGCTGATGAATCTGAGCATCAGCATGAAGATGAAGAACACCATGAACAGGAGGAGTTCACAATAGATAAGGACTCTGCCCATGACGATGGAAGTGAGCACCATGACCATTAATTATAAAAACTGAAAAGATATGCGATATATAATTGTATTAATTGCGTTGCTGGCAGGTTCCTGTCAGTTTGTGGAAGAGGATGGGCATGCCCACGATGAAGCGGGTGGTCACATAACAGATGACAGTGAAATACCTACTGTAGATTATACGGTTTGGACAGATAAGACCGAACTATTTGTAGAATTCCCTGCCTTTATTGTAGGTAAAACAAGTCGCTTTGCAGCACATTTCACCTTACTGGACAAGCATCAGGCAATTCAGGAAGGTAGTGTTACTGTCAGTCTAGTTAAGGACGGAAAAGGAATCAGGCACCAAGCGGAAGAACCTGCCAGGGCAGGAATTTTTATGCCTTCGCTACAACCCAAGGAGGTGGGTGTTTATCAATTGGTCTTTGAACTAAAAACACCACAATATTCGGATCGGATAGTATTGAATGATGTTCAAGTTTATGCCACCACAGAAGATGCTGTAAAAGCTATGGAAGGTGTTGAAGAAGGTAGCGCAATTTCATTTCTAAAAGAGCAAGCATGGAAAATTGAGTTTCAGACTGCCACTGTTGTGGAAAAAGAAATCTATGAGACCATTCCTACTTCAGGAGTTTGGAAGGTAGCTCCATCAGATTACCAAACGCTAGCGTCCACATCTAGTGGACGGGTAGATTTTAAAATGAAAAATCTTACTGAAGGAACTCCTGTAAAACAGGGTCAGGTAATTATGACTGTCAGCAGTGCTGGGCTTACTTCTAATAATTTGAGTGCTGAAATTCAAAAAGCGAAGGCAGGGTTAGATCAGGCACGGTCAGAATATGATCGAAAGAAGCAATTGTATGATTCCAAGATTGTTGCTAAGTCTGATTTTGAGCAGGTTGAGCGTAACTACCAGATTGCTAAAGCCAATTATGAAACGCTTAGCGCAGGATATGCTTCAGGAGGCAAACAAATCATTGTTCCATTTGATGGATATATTAAAGCCATTGCAGCCTCAAATGGAGGATTCGTGGATCAAGGAGCTCCTTTAGTGACAGTCACAAGCCACAAAAGCAGCTTATTAGAAGCACAGATAAGTCCTTCTTATGCAACTGCCTTAAAAAGTCTTCATGACATTTGGTATCAACCCAAGACAGGTGTTTGGTCAAGTTTGAATGAAAAAGGAGGTAAAATTTTGTCAATAGGCAAAGAGGTGGAACCCGACAATCCTCTACTATCAATTTTTGCACAGGTCAACGAAGGAATAGAAATGCCTGAAGGCAGCTTTACTGAGATCCAACTAGCCGTTGGTGCTCCGATAAAAACAAAGGTCATTCCCGAGACTGCATTATTAGAGGATTATGGAAACTACTCTGTTATTGTACAATTGGGTGGCGAAACTTTTGAGCGTAGAGATATCGCAATTGGCAAACGAAATGGTAAGGAGGTAGAGATTTTAAAAGGGTTAAGTCTAGGAGAAGTGGTGGTAACAAAAGGGACTTACCAGGTGAAAATGGCTTCTATGTCAGGTGCCGTTCCCGCTCATGGCCATGACCATTAAATATTGATACTATGCTAAATAAAATATTATCAATATCGCTTCAAAACCGATTAATGGTCTTACTAGCAGCCTTGCTGCTGAGCGTTTCAGGTTTATATATTGCCAGAAACATGAACGTGGATGTATTTCCTGATCTCACTGCGCCAACTGTCACCATTTTGACAGAAGCACATGGAATGGAATCAGAGGAAGTGGAGAAACTGGTCACTTATCAATTGGAAACGGCCATGAATGGCTCTCCGAATGTCAGAAGAATCCGTTCGTCATCCGCAGCAGGAATATCCATAGTTTGGATAGAATTTGATTGGGGGACGGATATTTACCGAGCTCGGCAAATTGTAAGTGAGCGCATTCCAATGGTACGGGAAAACTTACCTGAAGGAGTTGGAACGCCTACCCTGGCACCCATTTCATCTATAATGGGTGAAATCATGCTGTTGGCAGTTACCTCAGACAGTTTATCAGCTATGGAATTGAGAACCTTGTCCGACTGGACTATACGGCCAAGAATTAAGTCCATTGGAGGTATTGCAAATGTCATTGTTATAGGTGGCGATTATAAGCAATATCAGGTGCTTGCCCACCCTGAAAAACTGAAATACTACGATGTGAGCCTTGCGGAACTATTGGAAAAGGTGCAGGAAAGCAACATGAATGCTCCTGGTGGTGTGATTAATCAGTTTGGCAATCAGTACATCGTTAAGGGAAGTGGCAGGGCTTATTCTGTAGAACAATTACAAGAGGCAACCTTGAAACAGGTAAATGGGCAAACGATCAAAATTAAAGATGTGGCGACTGTTCAAATAGGAGCTGCGGATAAGATCGGTGATGGTTCATTGAATGCTTCACCCGCTGTGATCTTAACGATCTCGAAGCAACCCAATGTGAACACACTTGAATTGACTTCAAGTTTGGATGAAGCCATTGCAGAATTAAATGAAACCCTTCCGGGAAAGGTGGAAATCAAAAGCCATATTTTTCGTCAGGCGAATTTCATTGATGCGTCCATTGACAACTTGAATCAAACGTTGATGGAAGGGGCTTTCTTCGTGGTAATTGTGCTTTTTATTTTCTTAATGAATTGGCGAACTACCGTGATTTCTTTAGTGGCCATTCCAATTTCATTGTTGGTGTCCATCATTGTGCTTCATTTATTGGGTTACACCATAAACACGATGAGTTTGGGGGGTATGGCCATAGCCATTGGTGCTTTGGTAGATGATGCCATTATTGACGTGGAAAATGTTTTTAAGCGATTGCGCGAAAATATCAGAAAGCCTAAAGTCGACCGATTACCCGTACTCACCGTAGTTAGGGATGCCTCGGTTGAAATTAGAAGCTCCATTATCATCGCTACGCTAATCATTATCGTTTCATTCGTCCCTTTATTTTTTCTAAGCGGAATGGAAGGACGATTGCTGCAACCACTAGGCATTGCTTTTATTACATCTGTGCTGACTTCCTTGATTGTGGCAGTCACAGTTACACCCGTTCTCTGTTCCTATTTGCTGAAAAGTGATAAAGTATTATCCAAGCAAGCAGAGGGAACCAAAGTAGAAAGGTGGCTTCAAAAACGATATGGTAATGCGCTGATTCGAGCTTTGAAAGTACCTAAAACCGTCATTGGTCTAACGATAGGTGCTTTTGTGATTAGTTTGGTATTACTTACGCAACTGGGTAGGAGTTTTTTACCAGAGTTCAATGAAGGATCATTGGTGATTAGTGTTGTTGGCCTGCCGGGCATGTCATTGGAAGAAAGCAATAAGACTGGGACGCTCGTTGAGCAGCTCTTGTTGGAAATGCCAGAGGTAGAAGTGGTAACTCGAAGAACCGGGCGAGCTGAATTAGATGAACATGCACAGGGAGTAAATGCAGCAGAAATTGATGTACCGTTCGTACTCACCGATAAATCGAAAGAGTCATTCTTTGAAGAAGTGCGAACCAAATTAAGCGTTGTTCCTGGAGCTAACATTACACTGGGGCAGCCCATCGCGCACCGGATTGATCATATGCTTTCAGGTACTCGTGCTAATATTGCCATCAAGGTGTTTGGTTCAGACCTACAGCGACTCTTTGAGGTTGGTAAAAGTATTGAAACCAATATCAAATCGATTGACGGAATTGCCGATGTAGCTGTGGATCAACAAGTGGAAGTCCCGCAATTAAGAATCACACCCAAGCGGCAGATATTAGCGGCTTATGGCATGACTGTAGCTGATTTGATGGAGCAGGTGGATGTGGCATTTGCAGGTGAGAAAGCGGGTGAAATCTACGAAGGACAAAAGTATTTTGATTTAATTGTGAGGTTCAGGCCTGAGTCAAGAAATAGTAAAGAGAGCCTTGAATCTGCCTTGATCAGTCTTCCAAATGGTGGACAAATTCCTTTAAATCAATTATCAACGATAGGTTCAGTGAGCACTCCAAATACCATTAGCCGAGAGGATGTACAACGCAAAATCGTTGTAGCTGCTAATGTGCAAGGGCGAGATTTACGCGGAGTGGTCAATGAAATTAAAGATGTTGTTAATACGAACATTAATTTACCTGATGGCTATCGAATCGAATACGGAGGACAATTTGAAAGTGAAGCCAAAGCCTCCCAATTATTATTGATCACTGCGGTACTAGCCATTCTGGTGATTTTCTTTTTATTATACTATGAGTTTAAGGATGTGAAACTTTCCTTCATTGTTTTGATTAATCTGCCATTGGCACTGATTGGTGGAATTTTGATTGTCTATTTCACGTCTGGTATTATCAGTATAGCTGCCACCATTGGCTTTATCAGTTTGTTTGGTATAGCAACGAGGAACGGTATTTTGCTTATCTCCCGATACGAAGATTTGCGAAAAGAAGGGATGCAGGGTGTAGAGTTGTTAAAAACAGGTGCATTGGATAGGTTGAATCCTATTTTGATGACTGCCTTCACAACTGGTCTTGCTTTGATTCCATTAGCATTGAAAGGCGGTGAACCGGGCAATGAAATTCAAAGCCCGATGGCTGTTGTCATTCTTGGTGGACTATTGACGGCCACCTTGTTAAATTTGATTGTGATTCCATGTGTGTATAAGTTGATGGTGAAAGGAAAACGCTAAAAGTTACTCAATTACAAAATGTACAAAGCGGTATAGAATAGTCTTATGAAGCTAAAACTTCATAAGACTATTTTTTAAACTACTTGGTGACCTCTGTCTTAAAACCCGCTTTCTTTACTTCTTCTTCAGTCAGGTCAGAAGTCTCTACAGTAAGTATGCGGTCATCACTTTCAAGGTTGACATCCCATTTTTCTATGTTCTTTTCCTCGTTCAAAAAGGGAGTCACTTTTGAAAAGCATCCTCCACAATTGATATTTGTTTTAAATTTTAGCAGTTTTCAACCTCAAACTATTGGCTACTACTGATACTGAACTGAAGGCCATAGCCATTCCAGCAATCATCGGGTCAAGTAGGAAGCCATTTATGGGATATAAAAGACCGGCTGCTATTGGGATGCCGATAATGTTGTAGATAAATGCCCAAAATAGGTTTTGACGGATACCCAAAACGGTCTTTTTAGAAAGGTTCAATGCTTTAGGTATGGACTGAAGATCAGAAGTAATTAGTGTCATTTTGGCTACATCCATAGCAATATCAGACCCATGTCCCATAGCAATACTCACATCGGCTTGAGCCAAGGCGTGTGAGTCGTTGATACCATCACCCACCATGGCAACAATTTTCCCTTCCGCTTGTAAGTCTTTTACAAAATCAGCTTTGTCGGAAGGCAAAACTTCTGCTTTGAAGTGTTTAAGCCCTACTTGATTCGCAACCGCTTGGGCAGTTTGCTTGTTATCTCCAGTAAGCATATACACTTCAATATTTCGGTTTTGGAGTGTTTCAATCGCTTTTTTAGACGTTTCTTTAATTTTATCGGCAATCGCCAGTACACTTAAAGCCTGATCTTGACTAGCAAAAAAGATGACCGTTTTGGCTTCTTCCCGAAGTGCTTTTGCTTTTTTGTCAAGTTCATTGCTAATGGGAATATCATTTTCAATCAGTAATTTTTGATTTCCGACATAGAACATCATGCTATTAGCATCCATTGCCTGTACGCCTCGCCCCGTAATACTGTTGAACTGAGAGATGGATGCTGATTTAACACCTTCTTCTTTCAGTTTTTGAACCACGGCCTCTGCCAATGGGTGTTCGGATTGTGATTCCATTGCCAGCAGTATAGATTTGAGTTTTTCGGAATGATGTTTCTCTTCCCATAAAATATCAGTCACCACAGGCTTACCTTCTGTGATGGTACCCGTTTTATCCAATACCACAGCATTCACTTTATGTCCCAATTCCAGACTTTCGGCATCTTTGATCAGGATATTGTTTTCGGCTCCTTTTCCGACACCTACCATAATAGCCGTTGGTGTAGCCAAGCCTAATGCACAGGGACAAGCGATTACGAGTACCGCCACCGAAGTAAGCAGCGCATGGGTAAAGGCATCATCTCCACCGACAAACATCCAGGTGATGAAGGTGATAATAGAAATGGCCATAACTACCGGTACAAATATTCCCGCGATTTTATCGACCAGCTTTTGAACCGGGGCCTTACTGCCCTGAGCTTCCTGCACCATTTTAATGATCTGGGCGAGTAGGGTTTCCCCGGCCACTTTCTCAGCAATAAAGCGGAAACTACCTTTTTGATTCACTGTCCCGGCAAAAACTTTTTCACCTTTGGTTTTCTCCACCGGAATGGGTTCTCCGGTGATCATGCTTTCATCCACAAAAGAATTTCCATCGACTACCTCGCCATCTACTGGGATTTTCTCTCCTGGGCGAACGACAATGGTATAGCCTTTTTGCACAGAGGCTATGGGCATTTCCACTTCTTCACCATCCACAATCACTTTCAGGGTCTTGGGTTGCAAACCCATCAGTTTTTTGATGGCAGTAGAAGTATTGGATTTAGCTTTCTCTTCCAGCACTTTCCCTAGAGAGATGAACGTGATAATTACGGTAGCCGCTTCGTAGTAGACATGAGGATGTATGCCCCGGCTGTACCAGAACTCAGGAAATAAGGTATTGAACAAACTGAATATAAAGGCGATCCCCGTACTCAGGGCAACCAGGGTATCCATATTGGCTTTCCCATGTTTGGCTTGCTTATAAGCATTGACGAAAAAACTTCGCCCAAACCAGAATAAAACCGGAATGGTAAATGCCAGGGATATCCATCTACCCGGCACCCAGTCCATGTAGAACATGCCCAAAATGAATACCGGTAGCGTTAAAATAGCAGACCAAATGGTTCGTTTTTTCACCTCCTCATAATGCTTTTCCTGAAGCTCCTGCTGTACTGCTGAAGGGTCTTCTACATCTACGATGATGTCATAGCCTACAGACTGTAAGGCTTTTTGTAAATCATCGTGCGTGACTGACTTGTTGTATTCCACCAATACTGAACTATTGGCAAAATTTACGGTGGCTCCATGCACCCCTTCTGTATGGCTCAAGATAGATTCTACACTTGAAGCACAGGCGGCACAGGTCATCCCCGTTACGGGAAAGGATTCTTTAACGGTTTTCCCTTTGGGTGCAGGGGCTGTGGTGTAAGCTCCCCCAAAACTAGTACGGTTTAAAAATATAATTTTTAATTTTAAACTGTAAATATGAAAAAGAGCAAATTCACCCCAAACCAGATTGCCAGTATTCTCAAGGAGTTTGAACAAGGCAAAGATGTAGCTACGATTAGCCGAGAGCATGGCGTAAGCAAAGCAACATTTTATAAATGGCGGCAACGCTATGGCGGCATGGAAGCTAGTGAGCTAAAGCGCATAAAGAAGCTAGAAGAAGAAAATGCGAAGCTAAAACGCATGTACACCGATTTAGCTTTAGAGTTAGATATCGCCAAGCACATTATTGAAAAAAAGCTTTAAAGCCTTGCCAAAAGAGAGAAATAATGGAAAGCATAAAAAGCACTTATCCGCGCGGCATAAGCAAGGCGTGTCGCGTATTAAAGACTAGTCGCAGTAGTATTGCTTATCAATCAATAAAGGATGATAGCAGCGTAGAGCTATTATTAAAGCAGTTGAGTATAAAACATCCACGCGAAGGCTTTTGGAAGAGTTATTACCGTCTTCGTAATAAGGAGGAATTAATCAATCACAAGCGGCTACATAGGATATATAAGCAGATGGGCTTGCCATTAAGAAGGAAAGTAAAAAAGCGTTTACCAGCGCGGGTAAAAGAACCCATAATAATACCCGAGTGCTTTACGCATACGTGGAGTATTGATTTTATGAGCGATGCTTTAGAGCATGGAAGGAAGTTCCGAAGCTTTAATGTAATAGATGACTACAATCGAGAAGTACTGTTTATAGAAACAGATTATTCTTTAAAAAGTAGCAGAGTAATTTGGGTATTAAACCACTTGATAAACAAACACGGAAAGCCGCAAAAACTACGTATGGATAATGGTCCAGAATTTATAGCTAAATTAACGACTCAATGGAGCGTGATGCACGGTATTGAGTTTAAATATATACAGCCCGGTAAGCCTACTCAAAATGCGCTAATAGAGCGTTTTAATAAAACCTATCGCAGGCATATTTTAGATGCTTATCTCTTTAGTTCAATAGATCAAGTAAGAGAAGTGACCGAATCTTGGGTAGAAGATTACAACCATGAACGACCACACGATGCGCTGGGTGGCATAAGCCCTGTGGCCTATAGAAACAAAAACCGAAAAATATCCCTTGGTTCCGTTCCGCTACGCTCCACTGCACCAAGGGATATTTTGATTAATGAAACTAATAAAGAAAATAGTCTACTTTAGAACCGTACTAAAAAAGGGGAGCTTACAGTGGGAAGGGTGATAGTCTCCATAAGCGTTTGTAATTTTTAAACACTACAAATTTCACCCACTATAAGGAAATGGTTGTTATACAATCTGGTTTAAGAGTTACAAGATTTTGTCAGAGGGTGTCTAATGAAGCATGACCGGGCTTTTTGGATTTTTTAAAAGCCGAGGGCGTCATGCCTGTTTCTTTTTTGAATTGGGCCGAAAGATGGGCTAAACATCAGTAGCTTTAATTAGTAAGAGTGAAAGTCAAAATTATTTTAAATGTCTTTCATCTAGATTCTCTTTGTTTACTTCTTTAGTTTATTTTTATCTTTTTCAATAAATTCAAATTCTTTTTTAAGTTTATAGATGCTATGGGATAGGTCTTCCACAGCATCATCAAATGAGCGTGCTACCCTTCCATTTACCTTTGAAACAGTGTCTTCAGAAAGTTGTAGACCCAAAACTTTTAAGGATACGTCACCGAACTTTTTGAAAAAGTCATCTCTTGCAGCTGCCCCTGGAGGTAAGCTATCTGGTCTCCATATTCCTTTTGAAGCATTCATGGAAAGTCTACCAATATTTGTAATATCCTGTTCATTTAGTTTGGGCGGTTTATAGATCTCATCATAATCCTCAGGAGTAGTAATTCTTTTAACCCAATCGAAAGAATGCATCACATACTTTGAAAAAAGGTGTTCAGAGATTATCAAAGTATCAATATCGCTGGCTGAAGAATATTCTTTATTTATGCTACTTCCTTTCAGACTTCTTCCAGCTAGAGCACTTCCCACAATAAATACGTCAGTTGGTGCTACTCCAAAAGCGTCAGCTATATTTCTTTTGAACAATGCAAATTTTAAAGGCTCCTCTTTGAAAACAAAAGGCACACTTGCAAGGAGCAATTTATGAGCTATAGCCTCTGGAGCAAATTGGTTAACAAGTTTTTTCCATTCATCCGCTGTAGGATATGCTTTAGATAACAATGTAGTGCTCATAATTTTATATCAATTTTAAACAAGTCTTAAAATGAAATGCTTATTTTATATATACTCATAATTCCAATGTAGCAATTTAGAAATTTTTTATTACCACCTTAAATTTAGCATTATGGCGATTGGGTTATGTAGTCAGTACATTAGTTTATTTTAAACCCTACGTTCATAATTATTACTTACCCTAATCCTGTATCGTTTTTTAAGATAAAACCGATAGACCCTTCTTATCTTCTCATCCTTTATTCCTAATCTTAATAAATATACTTTTGACACTAATCAGAATTCTGTCAAAGTGAATCTAATGCATTGTGACCAGGCTTTGCATTTTTTTTAAATGCAGAAGGGGTCATTCCGGTTTCCTTTTTAAACTGGGCGGAAAGATGGGCTACGCTGCTGTAGTTCATTTGGAAAGCAATTTCAGACAGGTTCATTTCATTGTAAAAAAGTAATTCCTTTACACGCTCTGTTTTTTGCCGGGTAATGAATTTCTCAATGGTAATGCCCTCCACCGAAGAAAACAGGCGGCTCAGGTTGCTGTAGTCATGGTGTAATTGATCGGACAGAAAGGTAGAGAAGTTGACCTGTAGATTTTCCTTTTTATGGTGGATCTGCTCCACAATCAGGGTTTTAATACGGGAGATCAGTGCGGATTTACCGCTTTCCAGCAATTCAAAACCCAGGGCTTGTAACTTTTTATTCAAGGCCACTTGCTGGCTCGAAGTGATTTCTTTGTTCAGACTTACTTCGCCCAGTGTCACTTTGCTGTAATCAATATTTAGCTCTTTCAATACCCCTTCTATCGCCATAATACAGCGGGGGCAAACCATGTTTTTGATGTGGAGAAGAGGAAGTGGTTTCATAGACTTCTAAGAGTAGGTAAATTTAGTTTCAGAGACATTATCTAAAATATTCGAACTTTAAAGTTTGGTTTTTGGAGGCTTCAGTTCTCTAAATTAATCCTGCCATGAATGATCAAAGTTCGCGATTTTCAAGCAGGAATCCATCACAAGTAATAAATTCATACACAGACCACTTTACTTTTTCTCCAAATATTAAAGCCCTTTTAAGACCAAGTGGGATACTACAGGTAGAGGTATGAATAGGTTACGATTCACCAAGGGCAAAGCACGGCTGAGGTATGGTCAGGCCGGGGTAACCCTATGGTAACCAGGGGTTATGGAGAGGTGTCGTAGGTGCGTCTGTTATCGCGGTCAGGACATGGTTCATACCTGGTTGACCGAGGGGTGACCTTGGGTTTTATTGAGCAGCAAGGGCTTAGAGGTGGATCTCGCCTAAATCTCCAACCAATCTTTTATCCTGACTTTTAGAACAGAAACACTTAACAAGTCAACCGCAAAAAACCCACATCCCGATACAAGTCAGGGTGTGGGTATGATTTAAAAAGTGCTTTTTATTCCGGGTCACAAGCACCGGGCGGAAAGGTGCTTACCGAATGATCGCATTGACCAACACCAGGGGAGCGGTTGCACAGGCAACCTGTGATACAGTCATTATTGTCTTTCCTGAAAATACATTCCGAACAGTTGGAACCCTCACACGTGTGGCCATTGCAAGGGCATTCTAACAAGGCAGCCTTGCGGGAATCTATTCCTGCTTCTTCGGGACTCCCATAGAAGTAGATCCCTTTATTATCCTTGTACACCGGAAAGGCAGCCTTGAGGTGGATGTCCTCATAATCCGCGTTGAAGATCAAATAACTCATGTGTTCCCCTTCCATAATTTCCATTTCCGTTAAGCGCAAGCCCGAAATGGAAATTTCAGAAAGTATTTCAGACCTTCTTTGAGCAGCTTTAACAAAATGTTCTGTTAAATAAGAACGGTAGCGCTCCTTGAGCTGCTTTTCCTTTTGTAGTACTACGAACCCTTCAGAGGTCTGCATGGCAATGGCAGACTTCTGTGCTTCCCGGTCTAAAGAAACTTCGTCTTTATTACAGGAAGAGAACAACAAAACGCTTAAGAAAAGCGCGACTAAGGACAGTAAACGCTGCCCGATGATTGAGTAATTCATGACTTGTTGTTTTTTGATTAGTATAAATATATGATTATTTTCTTGTGTCAATACAACGATCTGATTAACTTGTAGTTATGCGTTTTTCAACACCAATTTCCGCTTTTCTTGTGGCCGGACTGGTGCTATCTTTCATCGTTAGCCTGGTTATTTTTAACACCGTTACCTGGCACAACACCTATGATACCCACCTCGACAAACAGCGCGATATTTTTCGTGTATCGGTGACCACCCAAAGTGATGGTCAGCTTAAAAAACATCCTACATTGCCTGCCGGGCTTTTGTACAGCCTGCAATCTCCCGATGCAGTGGACAGAGTTGGCCGGGTACTGACCGAACCTTCACGTTTGTATGCCCGATTGGGCGAGCAGATGTTCATTGTGCGCAAAAGCCTTTATGCAGACCCCGCTGCGGTGTCCATGTTGTTGCCAAACAAGGGGTACACCCAACAGATAAAGCCTTCCCAAATTATTATAACCCAGGAGCTGGCCGAACGCATGTTTGGCCATACCCGTGTAGAAGGCCAGGTCATACATGTCGATAAAAAGGGTGACTTTAAGATTGCCCGTATTGTGGAAGCTCAAGCGCATTCGCATCTCTCTTTTGATATGATCCTGCCCTTGTCAGAAAGTAACAATTGGGATTCCTTTAAAACTGCTACTGATCTTGACCGTGCCTACTATGCTTTTTATCTCTTAAAGCCCTCTCATGTAACGCCCTCAGCGCTCCAAAATCAGGTAGAACAAACCTTGCGCTCCACCCTGAAAACCACAGACAACATTCAGGTGTCGCTTACCCCCTTAAAACAGGTGCATTTGACTTATGGGGATATAGGAGAAGAAAACCCCATGATAGACCAAAGCAACATACGCATGTTATTTTTGGCCGCACTTTTTGTGCTCGTGGTCGCCCTGGCCAATTACACCGTATTTAGCTTTTCTGCCTACAGGCGCAAGCTAAAGAGTTATTCGATCCGCAACATTTTGGGGGCATCAAAACAGCACTTTGTTTGGTCTTTTGTACGCTACAACCTTTCCCATATGGGTGTGGCATGGCTACTGTCTTTCGGGCTCTTGTACAGCTTGCCCGGATCACTTCTGACCCGCTTGGGGCTTGGCGAAAGAATGCCCCTGATCTCCCTACAGGCTTTGTGGTTGGCTGTTATTGTGCTGGGTTTCTGTTTGCTGCACGGGCTTTTGTTAGGCCGCACAGCACATCGTCAGGTGAGTGTTTCGCGCAGGCCCTCCAGCCTCTTGGCAGAAAGTGGTAAAAACCGCCTTGGGCAGGTCTTTACTGCATTGCAACTCACCCTTTCCCTTGGGTTTATCCTGTTTGCTTTTACCACCATAAGGCAATTTCAGTTTCAAAAGAACCACGACCTGGGCTATGACCCCTCCAACGTGATAATCCTTCAAAAGCCCCTTTTGGCAAACAGCGATTCCATCCGTTATCAGGTCGAACGTTTTAAGCAAGAGATGAGCCGGATGCCACAGGTTAAGTACATGGCCAATTCAACGGCAATACCCGGTAGTGCCCTACAGTGGAAAACCTATCAGGCACATGGGTTTGAAAGCTCTGCCAGAACTATGGTCAGCGCTGCGGTGATCGAAGCGGATTACATTGACCTCTATGGTTTTGATGTAGTGGCAGGGGAAAAGCTCTATGCCCATCTTTCCAAGGACAATACCGCTCAAAATGTCCTTTTGAATGAACAGGCCGTGCGCCAGTTGGGCCTGGGTACTCCCGAAGAGGCCATTGGCAAGCGCTTGTATCTATTCAGCAACCGTGTGGGCAATACAGTTAAAGGGGTAATCCGTGACTTCAACCAGGAATCGCTCAAAGAAAACATTCAACCGGTGGCCTATATGCTCAATCCGGTCATAGGGCGGTATTTCAGTCTGAAACTGGCCGATGGCGTATCGTACGCCAGTGTATTACCTCAAATAGAAAGTATCTGGAAAGAGGTTTTTCCAGGGGCTGAACTGCACTACAGCTTTTTGGAAGACCAGCTCCATGCCCAGTACGCGTCTGAAAAATTGCAATCAGACCTGGCACTGGGTGCAGGTTTGGTAAGCTTGCTTATCAGTCTGATCGGTTTGGTTGGGGTTTTAAACCAATTGATCCTGCAAAAAACCAAAGCACTGAACATCAAAAAGATTCTGGGTGCTTCAAGGAAAGCTCTGTTTGGCTTTGTAAGCCGCGAGATTGCCCTACTCTTTGCCTTGGCCATCCTTATTGGTCTTACCGCAGCCTATTACGCCTCCGAGCAATGGCTGGAAGCCTATGCTTACCGCATAACATTGTCACCCGCCCATTTTTTGTTGCCCATTGGTATACTTGCAGCCCTCCTGTTTGGCTATGTGAGTGCACGGGTATTTCGGGTGATCTGTAAAAACCCGGTAGCTTTCTTAAAAGATGAGCGTTAGAAAGCAATTTTTAAAAGCCAACAATCATTAAATAGAAGAAGTAGTGGGTTAATAAATAACGCCCTGATATTAGCGATCAGCTGGAGTTATGGTATTGATGTTAAACTCAACATTTAGTAGCCAGAGCCTTACAAGAAATAACAAGAGAGTGAAATAAAATCACCTAGATTGTGCTTTCAGCTAACTGATATTTTATCACGGCTTTAGTATCGATTTCATCGGCTCTTTCTACTAGGAATCTTAGTTTTTCGCATACTGATTCCATTGAGAGTCTATGCTCAGTATTCAGTGGGAAATCATTGTAATACTGTAAAAATTTTTCGTCTACAATACCATTTCGATGTGAATATAAATGTCTTATTTGAAGGATTGCTTCAATCTCATCTTGTTGGTCGCTGTCCAAGGCATTTAAATCTTTAATTTGTTTATTGTCTTTAATAAAGCCTTTTACACTACCCTTCTGAAGTTTATTCAGTTTTTGTTTAGCCCAGTAATTTACAAACTCTTGTAAATCCGTACAATTCAACACCTCCTCTATAGTCACCTGTTGATTAGATTTTAGGGTTGCAGGATTGGCAAGAAAGATTTCATATAGCAAATCTGAGAGGTAGGTCTCAAATGTGTCTACGCAAGAGGTGAAAAGTATTCTGGTCAGAATTTTCCCTTCTGGATGTTCAGTTGGCTTTTCAGCATCTTCAGGATACAATAGACTACCTAAATCATCGAACATCTTCAAAACACCTCCGTAATGCTCAATGAGTTTTAATTTAGCATTGGTAGAGTTTGACCTAATTTCTTTCAGTTTTTCATTAATTCTTTTAATTCCAGAATATGCATCAATTTTAAATACAAGCTCCTGGGGATTCGAAAGTTTAACCTGTGCCCCTGTTCTTATGTATATCTTCCCCTCAATGGATACAGGTTCTTTTGAGGGGTGAGTTTTAATGGCATAGAGCTTTTTATTGTTTATTTGAACATATTCATATTCGATATGGGGAGTTGGTGAAAGCAAATCCATTGCTTTGTGGGTTATGGAGTTGGCATGAAAATCCTCACTTAAACCATTGACCTCTATTTTACCAGTAAGATGCTTAAAAACACCCAAGAGAAGAACTCCCCCATTAGTATTAGCAAAGGAGCAAATGATTTGCGCTATGCTGCGAGAAGGAGGTAATACGGCTTTATACTCTAAAGTCACACTCTCAGGCTTACCTATGATCAGTTGAACTTCCTCAGTTAGTGTCATATTGGGATTCTGTTTATTCCTGTAGTTTTAAGTATTTTTCCCAATGTTAAATGCTGTGGCTCAACAATGCCATCATCTATCCATAATTCTGCATTGCCATAATCCAGTACAGCTTTTTCGGAAGGGTAATAAACAATTACCTCTCCGTTGTCTGAGGGTCGAATAACTATATCTACTAAGTTGCCATTTTTCTTTACTCCACCAATCACAGTATTTGCCAGTTCCTCCATTTCATTACAGTCATAAGCATCCAAAGAACAAAGATGTTGTATTACGTTCTTTTTTGCTCTACCAATTAGCGATTGAGCGTATAAGAACATTTCAAAATTTGGTTTAGAGGTATGTGTAAACAGCCCAGCAATATCTTTGTCTTTCAAAGCTTCTTCAAGTTCGTCAGCTGAAGTAACTCCTAAGCTGGCCAGTATTTCTTGTGTTAGTTCTACTCTAGGGGAGGAATTACTAGAGGATTGTGCTGCGTTCAGTATTTCGCGCAATTTAGAAATGGAATCCGCTTTAAATTCATGAAGCAAGTCGCCCAAGTCTTCCATCATATTAGGATTTCTCTCCAGAGTGTTGGCTACCTTGGCCAACTTAGATAAGTCTGTTCCTGACTTCATAATTTGATAAAGCCCTTCTTTATCATGAATTGTATTCATAAACAATTCTGCTCTTTTTCGATAAAGCTCAGAAAAGAGCTTTTTACCCTCTTCTTGGTTATTGTCAAACCATTCTGACAACAGACCAATTGCCTTAATATACTCTTCATTTTGATTTGGAGAAGCCTTAAGTATTTTTGTAATCTGGTTTGCTAAATGCTCTTTTTTTCTCACATGAAATCTACCGAATCCAACTTTTGTATGGATAAGAGTCTCTTTCCAGTCTTCCCCTAAAAGTTTTAATACCTCCACCAAATCTTCATCCTTGATTTCATCAATATAAATTTGACTCTGCCCAAAACGATCATTCATACTTTTAAGCCCTCCATTTTGATTGGGTATGAGATTATGCTTATCTAAAAAGTGAAGGTTGGACTCGTCTTTAATCAAGAACTTGACAAAAGAATTTAGCCAATCAAATGTTTGGGTTTCATCCAGGCCAAGTGCTTTGCTCAGTTGATCTATACTTTTGCTTTTTTCTACATCTTTAATTATTTCTGAATAGTCTAACAAATTCCAGCCATCCCAGGATAATGATGACCAATGATGAATGTGTTCTTGTTTACAAACGTCTTCAGGAAATTGATCGTAGGTAAACTGCCAAAGTTGTTGTGCAATTGATTTTGAGTACAATTTTTTAGGAAACCAAACATCTTTTATTGCTTTTTTATCTAAGTCTGGAGATTCTAATTCAACCAACTTTGACTTTAGAATTAACTTTCTCAAAGGTTTTTGAATATGATCCATATACCATGACTTGTCATCAACTTCTGGTAATCTTGATTCTGCCAGGTTAAAGAGATCGAAAAAAGAGTTATTTTCTAAATGAGAGAGGAGTTCTTCATAAAGCACTAGTGCTTCTTTCAACAAACCTTTATTTTCGATTACCTCTTTGTCCTCTTGATTATCGTGTAAGCTCCCCTTTTTTAGTACGGTTCTAAAGTAGACTATTTTCTTTATTAGTTTCATTAATCAAAATATCCCTTGGTGCAGTGGAGCGTAGCGGAACGGAACCAAGGGATATTTTTCGGTTTTTGTTTCTATAGGCCACAGGGCTTATGCCACCCAGCGCATCGTGTGGTCGTTCATGGTTGTAATCTTCTACCCAAGATTCGGTCACTTCTCTTACTTGATCTATTGAACTAAAGAGATAAGCATCTAAAATATGCCTGCGATAGGTTTTATTAAAACGCTCTATTAGCGCATTTTGAGTAGGCTTACCGGGCTGTATATATTTAAACTCAATACCGTGCATCACGCTCCATTGAGTCGTTAATTTAGCTATAAATTCTGGACCATTATCCATACGTAGTTTTTGCGGCTTTCCGTGTTTGTTTATCAAGTGGTTTAATACCCAAATTACTCTGCTACTTTTTAAAGAATAATCTGTTTCTATAAACAGTACTTCTCGATTGTAGTCATCTATTACATTAAAGCTTCGGAACTTCCTTCCATGCTCTAAAGCATCGCTCATAAAATCAATACTCCACGTATGCGTAAAGCACTCGGGTATTATTATGGGTTCTTTTACCCGCGCTGGTAAACGCTTTTTTACTTTCCTTCTTAATGGCAAGCCCATCTGCTTATATATCCTATGTAGCCGCTTGTGATTGATTAATTCCTCCTTATTACGAAGACGGTAATAACTCTTCCAAAAGCCTTCGCGTGGATGTTTTATACTCAACTGCTTTAATAATAGCTCTACGCTGCTATCATCCTTTATTGATTGATAAGCAATACTACTGCGACTAGTCTTTAATACGCGACACGCCTTGCTTATGCCGCGCGGATAAGTGCTTTTTATGCTTTCCATTATTTCTCTCTTTTGGCAAGGCTTTAAAGCTTTTTTTCAATAATGTGCTTGGCGATATCTAACTCTAAAGCTAAATCGGTGTACATGCGTTTTAGCTTCGCATTTTCTTCTTCTAGCTTCTTTATGCGCTTTAGCTCACTAGCTTCCATGCCGCCATAGCGTTGCCGCCATTTATAAAATGTTGCTTTGCTTACGCCATGCTCTCGGCTAATCGTAGCTACATCTTTGCCTTGTTCAAACTCCTTGAGAATACTGGCAATCTGGTTTGGGGTGAATTTGCTCTTTTTCATATTTACAGTTTAAAATTAAAAATTATATTTTTAAACCGTACTAGTTTTGGGGGAGCTTACAATCGCTCAACCATATTCCATTGCGCTCAGTTAAAGGGTTAAAATAAAAACTATTTATCATAACTGGAAAATGAAAGCTCTCAGTTCCGATTAAGGGAAAATCACAGAATAGCTTTGGTGTATCTCTAATACTCTCAACCGCATGACCATTATCTGTTTTGATTACAGGAATACCTATGCTCACTTTATCACTTGCCTTGTACAAGATAAGTTTTTCCGAACGCCTGTCATTATTGATTACGGATACCTCTTTTATGTAGGGATGCGTGTCGGGTTTATTAATATAAATCGTTTTCTCTACCGATAGTCTATTAATAATCTCTACTTTTCCAATTTTTGGTATTGAAGCCAATACAAAGGGAAGTAAACTCACAAATTCATTAATACCCGTATTGGCAATATTCTTCTGACTAGCTGATTCTAGCTGATAAGTGAAGGAGGTGTTAAACTCTTCTGGATTAATAAAATCAATTTTTCTGGCGGACTCCTGAAAATTTCTCCATGAACTTTCGATTTTTGGAATAAGCTCCGTAGTAGTTTTAGCCTGCCGATCTAATGGAAATTCAAATGAATAAAGGAAGCTATCAGACGTTTCTACTATCCCTTTTATTTGAATAACCTTGGAGAGTAAATGGGTAGTAAGAAACCCAGTTCCAAAACGTCCTGTCTTTTTGATATCCAGCTCGTGCACCTCCTCTATTTCTTTGGAAGAAATCTGATTTATTAAGCCTCTAATATCTTTTTCGGTAAAATGCGCCCCATTATGACGAAATTCAATTTGGTTGGCCTCAAGTTCAATTTGTACTGAAACTTTTCTAGCATCATTTTCAGCAATACTATCCTTGGCATTTTGCAGAAGCTCCCAAGCCCAACGCCCTTGGTTGTGCTGAATGGTTTTTCCCAGATCATGTAAGCGCTTGATTATTTTATCAGCGATAGACCGATTACCGTCTTCTTTTCTCCCTTGTTCAATAGACTCTATCATTAGTTCTTTTCTAACTTTTTATTAAACACTAACAATTCAATTAAATCCGATCTTTCTTCTTCCAGCCATTCATCTTTTTTGATAAGCTTTTCAATAAGCTGAATTTGATCTTCTGTAAAATCATTTGGATTAAGGCCTGAAAGACGTTTGTTATTTTTCCATTTACTCTTATGATGGGGAGAATCTACTGGTAGTGGCAGACTTTCCGGTTGAGGTGTCAAAAGGATCAGGTTAGCTCCTTTCTCTTTCAATTTATGTTTAATACGAGAGTAGATTTTTAATCCGTGGAAATCCCAATCACCAGAATAATAAATAGGAAGTAATAGTTTCGAGGTGCTTATATCGTTAATAATAGCAATGTTGTTTCCACCTACATACCAGAGCTCCGTGTTGTTTTCCTTTGCAATGTCCGGCAACTTAAGGTGATCCAGATTTTCACATAATACGATTCTATCAGGACTAGGGCAATCCACCACAAACCGCCATTGCCAGTTCTTAGGGTCTTTTTCGGGAAAATCATTAATCGACAAGAGTTGGCACACCGCACCTTTTAGACTATTATGGTTCTCAAGGTATTTGGAGCCTTTACCATCGAATATATTGGTAGAAAATGTTCTTTGAGTAGTGAGGCCTTTTTTAAGTGCTTCTCTATGTTCAGCGATGAATATTAAAGTCAGGATGTCCTCTTCCGAATAGTTCTTCCGAGCATCATTTTCCAAGCCTTCTTCTAGAAAAAAGTTTTGGTACCGGGTATAATTATCCAAAAGGTTACCTCTGAAAAAATCTTTGTACCCCCTTTGAGCTTCCCATATATTGAGGTTGCCGGGTTTGGGTCTGATAAGTTTTTTTTCATAAATCAAGTATTGGATATAATCGTGCTTACCAATGTTTTGTCGCGTCTTCCCAGTAGCGTATAAAGCATACAAAGCCTTAAAGTGTCGCCAACCCAGTTTTCTATGGTAAGGATGATTTTTATTCATTGTCCACATCAGATTTGCTCAGAATAGCCATTGGGGTGAAGTTGACAGGGTCGTCTTCATCAGAGTTTTTATGCAGCATGTACACGTATTGTTGGCCTTCCTGAAATCGCCCTACTGGATTAACTGACATGGAGACGATCTGGTAATCGTGAGTTTTGGCAATTTTGTAGAGCAGATCAAAATTAGAACCTAAGCCCTCTGCTTCGTCTATGGGCATAAAGCGTATACCAGGTTTGGGTTTTTCATGTTCTTTAAGACCAATAACGGAGAGACGGGCGATACACAATAGGGCGATAGCCGCATAGGTCTGCCCAGTACTTCCAATGTTGGTTCTTCCATTAGCGGATTCCATTGAAAAGTCTAGGTCAAAATAAGAGCACGGGTCTAACAGTTTGTCCGTATCCACCTTGGGGCTTCTGACTCCTCCGCAGTTGTAATAAGCTTCAGCCATAATTTCCTGTAGACTAACCAAAACGGAGAGTTTATCGGTAAGGTCAGAAGTTCGCTCAGAAGAAAATAAATTGATTTGTTCACTCGCTTCCTCTTTAAAGCCTTTGATCCAGTTCATTGGAAATCGAGTAGAGTAACTCTCTTTCAATTTCACCTTGTGACCTCCAGTAATTTGCTTTTCATCGCTCTGAAAGAAGTTTCGTATCCTGCGGATGATATCTAAATAATTGGTAACCGTGTCTTCTACTTCTTCTACTATCCCTAATACTCGCTGTACCTTCCTAGAACTGAGCTTCCTGTTTTTCTCGTTTATCTGGGTGAGGTAATGTTTTATTTTCTCTATTATATCATCTTCCGTAACAATTTCGTCCCGCAAAGCTTCTGGCAATAGATTTTTTCCCAATTCCAGAAAATCAGAGGTAGTATCAAATCGGTGGGTATCAGAACTCAAGTATTTTTTTATAATAACGCCGAAATGCTCTGTATACGCCTTTTCTGCTTTTATGTAACTATCGCGCGTTGGTATGGGATCTTTTCCAATGGAATAATCCTCAAAGTTTAGTAGTGAATTTGTCGTTTTTTGATATTGATCCACAGCTTTGTTACGAAGTTCAAGTGCTAAACTATAGTCTTTGGACAAAGCCAATAAATCCATGTCTACCATTTCTTTTTTATGGCGAATTATCTTAGCAATCAGTTCGGTGTGACTATGCTGTGCAAAGTCAGTATCTACTTTTAAATGACCATGTGTGTTTTGGAACTTTTCTATAATGTCATAGAAAGGGTCAGAGGTATTCTCGGTCTGTTGAGCATGTTTTTGGATTTCGCCTAGTTCATTACCCTTATTTGAAAAAGAGTTTTTGGTTTCGAGGGCTTGTTTATACTTTCGACTTGCTTCAAAGTATTCTTGATTAATTTTTGCAGCATTATTGAGACATCTTAGATGATTTTGAAATTCTTCGGGACTTATATTTAGGGCAGTAATTTCATCCCCTGTCTGTTTATTGTCTTTTTCTATGAACGTTTCATAAAATTTCTTTGGACTTTCTGAATGACTAAAAACTGCTTTGATTTGCTCAAGCTGCTGAACCTGGTGAATGAGTTCATTAATGTCCAAGTCCAACTGTTCGCTAAAGGAATCAAAGTACTTTTTTATCTCATCCTTATTGGTAGTGTTAAATATCTGCTTTGGGGCATTAGGAACGAACTCTCGAATACCATTGAGATTGATCCAAAAGCCTAATGTTTCCATTTCAATTACATTCAAGGCACTCATAAATTCATCCGGTGAAGGAAGATACCTGATATGGTTAGTTGGTTTAATCCTAGGTAATTTTTGATAATGAATAAGGGCACTTTCCTCTTCAAAACCCAGTGGCCGTCCAAGATTGAAAGCCCAATAACCTAGAGAATCCTTATTGGAGAGGTCGGAATA
The DNA here is from genome assembly GCA_963715655.1 of Schleiferiaceae bacterium. Classification (GTDB taxonomy): domain Bacteria; phylum Bacteroidota; class Bacteroidia; order Flavobacteriales; family Schleiferiaceae; genus JANQPD01. Next base: position 3,797,408 of record OY970262.1, on the reverse strand, counting down.
TGACTTCAGGGTATTCTTGATGGCTAATTCAGATTTCAACTTGTCTATCTCTTGGGTTACCGAGCGTTCAAAATCAATGTAAGGGTAAGGCCATTTCCTCGAATGGAAAAAGTCAGTTAGCTTTTGTGTTTCTAGTTCTTGATTAACCTTTTTTATAATCTGTCTTCGGCCTTGTAATGCTCGGTTTTGCTCATACAATTCGTCTAGTTTTTCTATATCACAATCCAGTCCAGTAATTATCTTTTGAGCTTTTTCAAGTGTGGAAAAATCAGGTTGAATTTGTCTAAATATAGCATCGGCTTGCTGGAAGTTTGCTTCTAAAAGATCAGATTCTGACTGAATTTTTTGGAGTTCAGAAGTAGCCCAGAGTTTTGCTTTTGTCAGCAAATCACAACAGGATTGATAAACCGCAACGTTGTGCTTTAGGTTTTTTAACTGCTCCTGTTCTTGTTGGTACGTGTATAGTGCATTTTTAAGCAACCACTCTTTTAGCTCCCTTTCACTTTCCGCCTTTCTTTTTTTTAATTCGGTATAATCTTCCAGTTTATCCGTTACTCTATCAATTTCTTCTTTGTTTCTGCCATAATCCTTCGTTTCGGACTGAAGCTCCTTCACAGCATCTTGAAATTTATCCCGGATTTCTTCAGCCTTGGTATCACCGAAAAGAAAGGCTTTTAAACTTTCGCTTTTTCGGGTATCAAGTGTTTTTCCTCTGGAAAAGGCCTGAAGAATTTGGGCATAATCTTTTAGTATACTGTCATTAACAGCTAGGTCTAAAGGAAGTATGTTATTTTTAAAAAGGGTTTCTAGATATATTCTGGGCTTTATCCATGACTGGCAATTTAGCCTCTTGCTTTCCATATACTCTTTTAATTGATCAATAGGTAGTATATCATCTCCCTTTAAAAAATCAGCAGCTTTGAGGCACTGTTCCATTGGAGTAAGTTCCTCTAAACTGTAACCACGTTGTATAATAAAAGGCTGGGTGTTTCTGCTTGAAGTTTCTAGGTACATACCTATACAGATAAAGCGGTCTTTTTTGATCTCCAGGTTCAGAAAAGCATAGCCTATGTGTGTGCCACGACCATGACGTTGTTCCAACACCATGCCCGCAGGTTTCCTGTCGTCTGTGCCTTTAGTTGCTGATTCAAAAATATCAGACCCTACGAATATCAATTGGAGAAGATCACTTACCATGCTCTTTCCTGATCCACTATCACCTATAAAATCAGTCCTTAATGGATGAAACTTATAGTCAAATTCCTGATGGTGAATAAGGCCGAGGGTAGAGAGGCTGTATATGCGTGGAAACTTCTTCATGGCTAATGTTCTTCTTTTAACCAGTTTTCCAGATCATTAATATAATCTCCATATATCTTGAGAATACGCTGAAAAGCGGGAAGCATATCGAAGAAATCATTCTCCAATAGTACCCACCCTATTTTAGAAAACTCTTTTAAGGCATCGTGAATAATTTTATCCAGCGTTTTATCATTCAGTTTGGTGGGGTGGGTTACTCTTTTAGCTTTAGCCAGTGTTCGGTACAGTCCAGGTTTTAAATCAGTATATTCCTGCCGAATAATTTTCTGGAGCTTAACGACCGAACTGAGGTCTACATAGTTATCTATATAAATGATCTTGTAAATAAGAAAGCCGGCAATAACAAATTCATTAGGTAGGAAGTATCTGTGTTGTTCGGGAACATTCCCTCTGGATTTAGCACCAAAATCGAGGTAATAGTATTTATTAATGGACTCACCTCCGTGTTCAAGAAAGACTCCGTAAAACTGTTGATAGTAGTCATTGAGGCTGTCTTCATTTTCAACTATAAACTCAAAAAAGACAGCTTGTGAGGGTGTTTTTTGAATATGGACACCATCTTTAAGCGCATAATCCAATTTAGCAAAAAGCTCGGGAGCATCAGTATGCTTAAAAAAGTCTAAACTTTTCATTTAGTTCTGTTCAATGGTCATGTTCCACAATTGAGTTGATCCCTGTTGAAAATTCATGTCTATTTCCTGCCTAATATTTAACTTCCAATCATAATTGGGGTACTCTCTTAATACTCTGTAGGTAAGCGCAACAGCTAAGCCTATATCGTTATTACTCTGAGACAATGCCTCAAAAAAGTATTTGGAAAAATTGACACTCATCTGCGACTGCAGATCTCGTTTGATCTCACTAAACCAGTAATCTACGTGATCGTTCTGTAAGAAACGTTCTTTAGTACTCATGAAAGCCTCTTTCTTGGCAACCGTATTTTGTGTATAGTGTTTTTTCTTTCTCGCTTTGGTAGGAAAAAGGTCCTCTTTTCGCTCTACGATAGTGAAACTTGGATTTTCTTTGAATAGTTGTGAGTCTGGAATACCTTCAGGCAACATTAGCATCTTTTTTTTCTCCGTATCCAGAGTGCTATTCTCCAATAAAAACCTTAAGAACTGTTCTATTTTAGTGTTGAAGAGGGGTTTGTTAAGGTTAGCGAAAAGTTGCTTTACCTTGGGTTGAATTCTGTCCAGCCGATTGTCAATCAAGCTAAGTAGCTTTTTCATTTCCTGAAAGAATTGGAGTGCCTCAAATATTAAGTCTCCCAAATATTTGTCTTCAATGGACATAGAGCGTTTTAGAAGCAATTCTTTAATATGTTCAAATTCCCTAAAAGCAGACCTGAGTTCTTTATTGTGGGTGCGTATTGTATCAAAGCGCTCGCTTATCTGTTTTAGGGTTTCCAACACCTTTCCTTTGGCTTCGGTAATTTTGTTCTGTTGTAGTTCAGATACCGATTGATCTATTTGCCTGTCCAAAAAATCAATCTGATGCTTGAGGTTAGGTCTAAAATTGTCAAACTTAATTTCAAGCCACTCCTGCACTTCTACCGCTGTGTTGCATCTGTTCAAATGGTCTTTTAAATCAATGCAGATTTTTTCAATTTGAGTGGGATCAAAATTAGATTTGAGGGTGTTTAGCGCATGTTTGCAAAATTCACTGCCATATTCTTTAAACCGATAAACTTCGCCCTCTTCGTCATACCTCAAAAAATACTCTTGCAATTCGGCCACAATAATATTGTAATGGCTAGTAGGTACTTTATGTGCTTTACTTTGGGACGCAGGATTTACTCTACCAAGTGCTCTATGAATATCTGCCTCTTTAAATGCTTTATTAGGGAAAGTGCCATTTTGTGTCTGCTGATATAACCACACTATGGCTAGCCCTACCTTACGATCTGGGTAAAGGAGTTGGTAATTGTTTTCTTTTTTGATCTCGGTAAAGAAATCAAATGGTGTGGAATCCATGTACTAATTGTTATAACAGAATCATGAAAAATTCAATAAAGAACAACCGTAAAAATGATAAAAATATGGAATATATTACTTACTAAATCGTACTTAAATTATCAAAATATATTTTGCAGGTGTCTGAAAGTAAGCATTAATTAGCTAACCTTAATCTGGAGAAACCTCTTGGCTGCTTGCGAGAAACAGATATTGAAACCATACCTGACCGATTGATGGCTCAATAAACGCCTCCACCAACGGCTCTGGTTTTAGCCCAAATAGAGGTAAAAGGTATTCCAGTTGTGAACGAAGCTCAATAATCGATATGTGAGGCATTAACAGACAACACCTGTGTTTTAAATCACTAACATTTAGCGTTTGTACCGCTTCAAATATTTGTTTGGTGATTTTGGGAAGGGAAAGAGCTAAAAATTCAAATACACCTTCCATTATATCTTCTTGAAAATCAAAAGCATTACTCTCTTTTATGTTATCAATAGCCGTAAAGAGAAGGTTAAAAGAAGACATGAAGACGCTGTTCAACAAATCTATCACTGTGGAATTTATAGTATAGAATGGTAGCCTCTCTAAAATAGTAGCATGATACCTTACTATGGGGAAGTTATAACGGTATTCTTGGTATCTATCAATTGTGCGCACACTGTTTAAGAGCATTTCGTTGTTCATGCTTATATTATGCAAGTCCCTTATGTCTAAGAGTTTCAACCATGACACGCTTGGAGCTATGAGTTCGGTCCAAATATGTTCAAACTCTTCTTTTTGATATGATCTTATTTGTGCTAACTCATGGATGATTACGAATTGGTTAGGTATTTTGTCCTTGGTGTCCAGATAGTCTTCAAAAAAGCCTCTTACTTCGGGTAAGTGATTCAGTTTGTGTTTCCACGTTTTCGTATAGAGATAAGCTTTTTGGTTTAGTAAGTATTCATCTCCAGGGTTCACTTCCAACCCTTTTAAAGTCCATTCTAAAGCTTTTTCAAATTCATTCAAGTCTTGGTATGCCTGAGATATCCAGAAGTAGCCTGCCAAGAAGTTCTTATCGAAATCATTACTGAGCTCATAGGCCTGTAACATTAAAGGCAGTGCTTTTTTAGGGTTTTGAAAAATCTTTAAAAGCGTAACACCTTTGCTCATAAGAGCTTCTGATTTGAATGGGTCAATCGTTAGTGCTTTTTCATAACATTCGAGCTCTCTATCGTACTTTTCCATTTTGTTATATAGACTACCTAAGTTTTTCCAAGCCTCTGTATAGTTTGGGGTTATACTCAGAGCCTTCTTATACTCGTATTCAGCTAACTCAAACTCCGATAAAAAAACCAATGCATTCGCATAATTAAAATGTGTATTGGCATTTTCAGTTATTTTTGTTGTGAGGACATCCTCTAATATTCGTTTCCCCTCAAGCACTTTTACCTTATCCTGTTGCTGTAACCCATACTCTATGAGTATACAAGCTTTGCTATTTAATATCTCAATACTCTTTTCAGAACTTCCTTTTAACGCCTTATTAATCCACTTTAACGCATCTGAATAATTAAATAACTCATAATGACACATTGCCAAAGCATTCAATAGTGCCACAGACTCCCGATCATTTAATGCTTCTTGAATAAAAAACCGAGCCTTTTCATAATTTCCTAACAGATAAAACGACCAAGCAATATTTTCGATATCAGTCAACTCTCCAAAATTGACTTCAGGCATATTGAAAAGAAGATGCCTTCGGTCATAGATGCGTTTTAAGTCCGCTATGATATGATTCCAATCCAGGCTTGAAAGCGTGTTGCTCCGAGGTACTTTAACTCTTAGTTTCTTTTTTTCAGAAGTAAGGTCAATAATCTGTTCACTGAACCATGTCCAATAGGTTTCTTTTTCTTCATCCACATAGCAAGTAATCAAAGTTGGCTCTAACCTGTTCATCCAACGGTTAATAGTACTTCTTTTAATACCATCTACATTTATAGACTTGGTGTTTTTCTCCTTTAACTTGCTCTTAAGTTGTACCGAAAAATGTATGCCTGAAACATCGTTTCGATGAACAACTTCCACATTTAAGTCAGTGCCATAATCTGTTTTGAACTCATTGACAACCCATTCATCAGGAATGTATCGATCAAAATGTTTTCTTGATTTTGTTTCTAAAATGTGATTTGTAATCCGTTGAGGCAATTCAGTCATGAAACCAGATTAAGAGGTTTGGATGTTGATTTTTCCTCTAAGGTAAAAGAAGATGACGAGTAAATTGGGCTGTGTTAAACTTACTTGTGTTCTATAGCGGTTGAAAACTTTTTAACTGGGAATTCAAGAGTTAGAATTCTTTATGCAATAACGGTGCAACAGGAAATAAAAAATATTTATACCCCTGTATAACATAATTTTTAGTTTAGATTTTCTACAGTTTAAAATCCCACAAGTTTACAAGCCTTTCAAAGCATGTAAGTGGAGAGGAGTATAGTATGTACCTATTGCCTTCAGAAGGTTTTGCTAATTACTTTTTTAAGGTGCTACATTTACGTCAATTTCATTTTTTGAGTAAGGAGGCTTTTGATCAGATTAAGCGTATTTTTGCGCTGAATAGAATAACTATGAAATTCAATGATGTCTTTTGACTGATTTCATTTTAATATAGACTGGTAAAGCATTTTGAGATAATGGATAACTTAGCCAACCTTTGCAAATCGGCCAGAAAAAGGTTCGACATTAGTCCTGTTCCCGCTACTAGAAAAAAGGCTTTTACAGAAATGTAGGAGCCTTTTTTGGTTTGTGCACACAAAGTAGGATAGTTGGCGGAAATACGCTGAACACTCCGAGCTTACTTTTTCCTTTAACCCGAACCAATAATACTCATGAACTATCATTACGATTAAGGTGCTAAAAGGCAAAGCTACGCGCTGAAGCTAGCTCGTTTTTATCATGTGGCTCTCCTTAATAAGAGTGAAACAAAGAAATTTGAGGTTTACGTGCTTACCTAAAAATACTTACGCACCATCGTTTTTCAGTAGCTCCTTACATTGTTAAGAATACCAATACCTTTGCAAAAAGCACTATTATGGCAACTCACAAAGCTGGCTACGTTAATATTATAGGAAATCCCAATGTGGGTAAAAGCACCCTAATGAATGCATTGTTGGGCGAACAGCTATCTATAACTACTCCAAAGGCGCAAACTACTAGGCATCGAATATTAGGAATATACAATGAACCGGAGTTACAAATTGTTTTTTCGGACACGCCAGGGGTTATTAAGCCTGCCTATGCCTTGCAAGAAAGTATGATGGATTTTGTGCGCACCACCTTTGAAGATGCGGATGTTTTTTTATACATGATAGAGCCGGGTGAAAAAGAATTGAAAGATCCTGATTTGTTTGAAAAGCTAAAGCGCATTGACACGCCAATGATTGTGCTGGTAAATAAGATTGATAAAACCACTCAAGAAGATTTAGAGTCCGTGGTAAGTTACTGGGCAGAGCAGTTCCCAAAAGCACAGGTGTTGGCTATTTCAGCACTAAACAAGTTTAATTTAGATGCGCTGCTACTCACTTTGAAAGACCTTTTGCCAGAGTCGCCACCCTTTTTTGATAAAGAAAATTTAAGTGACCGTGATGAACGTTTTTTTGTTTCTGAAATGGTGCGTGAGCAAATTCTGCTGAATTACAAAAAGGAAATTCCTTACTCCGTAGAGGTTAGGGTGGAAGAGTTTATAGAAGATGAAACTATTATTCGGATACGTGCGGTGATTTATGTGGAGCGTGATTCGCAGAAGGGGATAATTATTGGCCACCAAGGAAACGCTATAAAAAGAGTGGGAATAGGTGCCCGAAAAAGAATGCAAGCTTTTTTTAAGAAGCAAATTCACATTGAGCTTTTTGTGAAAGTAGATAAAGAATGGCGTAGTAAAGAAGATCAGCTAAAGAAGTTTGGGTATAGATAGGTTTAGATCGAAGTTGGAAGACTGGAGTTATAAGAAAGCTGCATGTTTAGTTTTCAGTTCGTAGTCCATAGTCCATAGTCGATAGTCCACAGATAGCTACACGTGGGTTTTGAAAGTACCGAAGGTGCTAGTTTACAAGATTTTAGGAGGTTTCAATATTGATTTTTTAAATTTCACTACCGACTACCGACTACCGACTACCGACTACCGACTACCGACTACCGACTACCGACTACCGACTACCGACTACCGACTACCGACTACCGACTACCGACTACTGACTACCGACTACTGACTACCGACTATCGACTATCGAAAAGTGGTTAATTACAATCACAACCGTAGGAGCTTTTTATCTTTAAATCTGGCCGTGCATCTGCTAGCCATTCAAGCTCTTTGCTTTTCATAAAGGTATTACGCACATCAATTTCTTCTAAGCTTTTCATTTCAATTAAAAAAGTGGGTAACTCCCGTAAATTTGTTTCCCATAAATCTAGGCTTTTTAAGTTTTTCAGCATTTTTAGGTTTTCTGGTAAGGTTGCCAAAGGATTTTGGGCTAAGCTCAACGTTTCAATTTGTGGTAGTTGAAAAAGCGCCTTTGGAATTTCAGTAAAGTTATTCTTGGCTAAGTCTAACTCTTTAAGGTTTACAAATCCTGTAAAGCACTCCGGCAAGGTTTCAAGTTTATTTTTACTTAAATCAATACTTTTTACAGTAGTGTAGAGGCACAAACTATCAGGAAAAACGGTTAACGCTGTTTTTTTAAACTGCAAGGTATCGCGCGTAAGCGAAACAGAACTTTTGCAATTTAATAAGCTGAAAAGTACACTAACCCAAAAAAGAACGCGCAGCCTTTTCATCTTCTTTTAATTGATTTGTTAAGGTTTCTACATGCGTAAATTTTTGTTCATCGCGCAGTTTGTGTAAAAAGCGAAATTCCATTTCCTCATCATATAAATTTCCTTTAAAATTAAAAAGGTGCGCTTCAATACTGCGGCTCTTACCATTAAAAGTGGGGCGCTCGCCAATGTTACACATACCTTTGTATATACTCCCACTTTCCGTATCTGCTTCTATTACATACACACCATTGCCGGGTATTAATTTGTAATTTTCGCTTACCGCGAGATTTGCCGTAGGGTAGCCCATCTTGTGTCCGTTTTGTTCTCCTTTCACTATTTTACCATGTAGGCTAAAAATATAGGTAAGGTATTCATTGGCTTGCTCCATATTACCTTCGGCTAAAGCCCTGCGTATTTTGGTGCTGCTTACGGTTTTATCATCTACTTCTTGTGCAGGTATTTCTTCTACCTCAAAGCCATACAACGGCCCATACTCCTTTAAATGCTCAAAACTGCCTTCTCTGTTTCGGCCAAAATGATGATCGTAACCAATTACTAATTTTTTTGCACCAACTTGTTCTACTAAAATATTACGCACAAAATCTAAAGAAGTTGTGCGGCTAAATTCTTTGGTAAAAGGATGAATAATTAGATGGTTTAAACCTGTTTTACGCAGCAATTCAATTTTTTCAGCTTGTGTATTTAAAAGCTTCAATTCTATTTCTGGCTGCAACACCATACGTGGGTGCGGAAAAAAAGTAAGCAATACGGATTCTCCCTGTATGGCTTTGGCCGAATTATTTAATCGAGCTAATATTTTTTTATGCCCTAAATGCACGCCATCAAAAGTTCCGGTGGTTACGGCTGCATTTTTTAAAGCAGTAAATTCAGATAAAGAATGATATACCTTCACACGAAAGCGTAGTTAAAGAGTTTATTTACAATGTTTTAATATGATATGTGAAACCATACCCTGCTGCGTAAAAGTAGTAAAATTAAAAATGTGGTTTTAGGGCGTACTAGTTTAGCAAAAACAACTATTTTTGCCGCCAAATTAAGCGCGGGTTTTTACCGCATCAACTAATACTAAAGTAAGCATGTCTCAAGTAGTTGGAAAAATTTCTCAAGTAATTGGTCCTGTAGTGGACGTACACTTTGATACTACCCAAAACGAACTTCCGAAAATTTACGATTCTCTTGAAGTAACCCGCCCAGATGGTGCCGTGGTTGTTTTAGAAACGCAACAGCATATTGGTGAAGATACCGTGCGCGCCATTGCCATGGATAGTACCGATGGTTTACAGCGTGGTCAAAAAGTAGTAAGCATTGGTTCTGCCATTCAAATGCCTACGGGCGAGGCTATTAAAGGCCGTTTGTTTAACGTAGTTGGAGAAGCGATTGATGGTATTGGCAAGGTTGCTAATACAGGAACTAAGTCTATTCACCGCGAAGCGCCAAGGTTTGAAGATCTTTCTACTTCTACCGAAGTGCTTTTTACAGGTATTAAAGTAATTGACCTTATTGAGCCTTACGCAAAAGGTGGTAAAATTGGTCTATTTGGTGGTGCCGGTGTTGGTAAAACGGTACTTATTCAGGAGTTGATTAACAACATTGCAAAAGGACACGGTGGTTTATCGGTGTTTGCAGGTGTTGGAGAACGTACTCGTGAAGGAAATGACTTGCTTAGAGAAATGATAGAGGCAGGAATTATTAACTATGGCGAAGAATTTAAGCATTCTATGGAAGCCGGTGGTTGGGATCTTTCTAAAGTAGATGTTGAAAAATTAAAAGAATCAAAAGCATCGTTTGTGTTTGGTCAAATGAACGAACCTCCTGGTGCTCGTGCGCGTGTTGCCCTTTCAGGTTTAACGTTAGCAGAATATTATAGAGATGGCGACAGTCAAGGAGCGGGTAGCGATATCCTTTTCTTTATTGATAACATTTTCCGCTTTACACAAGCAGGTTCAGAAATGTCGGCTTTACTAGGTAGAATGCCTTCAGCGGTAGGTTATCAGCCTACTTTGGCCACCGAAATGGGTGCCATGCAAGAGCGTATTACGTCAACTAAAAACGGGTCTATTACATCTGTACAAGCAGTGTACGTACCTGCAGATGATTTAACCGATCCGGCTCCTGCAACCACATTTGCTCACTTAGATGCCACTACCGTACTAAGTAGAAAAATTGCGGAACTTGGTATTTACCCAGCGGTAGATCCTTTAGATAGTTCTTCACGTATTCTTTCTGCTGAGGTGGTTGGTGATGAGCATTATGATTGCGCGCAGCGTGTGAAAGAAATTTTACAGCGCTACAAAGAGCTTCAAGATATTATTGCTATCCTTGGTATGGACGAACTTTCTGAAGAGGATAAATTAGTAGTGAGTAGAGCACGTAGAGTGCAGCGTTTCTTATCTCAGCCTTTCCACGTGGCCGAGCAGTTTACCGGACTTAAAGGCGTTTTTGTTGGTATTGAAGATACTATTAAAGGATTTAATATGATTCTTGAAGGTGAGTGTGACCAATATCCTGAAAGTGCTTTTAACCTTAAAGGTAGTATTGAAGAGGCTATTGAAGCAGGTGAAAAAATGTTAGCCGAAGCCTAATTGGTTGAATGCTGAAGGTAAAAAGTTAAAGGCATAGAACCAACTTTTAACTTTCAACGATTAACTTTTAACTGAAAAAAATGCATTTAGAAATTATTACCCCAGAACATAAAATTTTTAACGCTGAAGCTGATGCAGTTCAACTGCCCGGTAAGGAAGGGTTGTTCCAAATTCTGGATAATCATGCGCCCATAATCAGCACTTTAAAGGCGGGTAGAATAATGATAGATTTAGCATCATCGCACCGAAAATTGAACGATTTAAATGGCCACATTGAATATGATAAAAACAATGATAAAAAGCTGTATGTGGAAATTAAAGGAGGCGTAGTAGAATGTCAAAATAATAAGGTGATCGTGTTAGCTGATTAATAGCTTTCACAGCAGTTTTCTGTAAATCTTAAAAAGCCTTCGTTCAATTTAAATTGAACGAAGGTTTTTTTTATTTATATTCGTGTAATCTAAAAAATTACTTAATGCCTGCATTCCTCAATCTTCCGATAAAATTGTTACCAATTAGTAGTATAGCACTTTCTGTAAAGTGCTATAAGCGTGTATTTTTTTCCAATATTATCAGCAATTTTCTATTGCTAAGAAACCATTTTCCTTAATTGGGAAAACGTTCATGCAGATGTTAAAATCACAATTTGATTTTGATATAAAATTTGCATTCGCTTAAATTATTCATATTTATTTAACATTAACTAAAAACGATTGTGTAAAATCATAAACACTTTTGTTATTCTAAAACACTAGGATAAATTCCTTAAAAACCTATTCAATATGAAAACAAAAAACTTACTTTTTTTACTGTTTATAATGGTGCTAGGGTGCTGGCAGGGTTATGGGCAAACAGTAATTGGAGAGTTTTCTTCAAATGCTTCCACTACTACAAGTAATTCAAACGCAGCCGCAAATGCTTCCACCACAGGCTTGTCTCGTGGAGCTAGCATTAACGCAGGTTCTGGAGCTACTTTTAATAGTACTGGCTGGACAACCACCAATAGCGTTGGGGATGCAATAGCAAATAATGATTATATAGAATGGACTATAACGGCTTCCATAGGTTTTGTGGTATCTGTATCAGAGTTACAATTAAGATACGATCGCAGCGGTACTGGCCCTGCGGGTGTGTCAATAAGAACAAGTTTGGACAGCTACGCAAGTGATATTTTTACTGACGCTAGTGTAAACGCCAGCGGTGAGGATAATACTATTTCAGGGTTAACTTTAACATCGTCCAGCGGAGGGTCAATTACTTTTAGATTATACGGTTATAATGCCAGTTCTGCCTCTGGAACATTTGATATAGAAGAACTTGCTAGTTATACCGAAACCCTTTCACCCACATCCGATAATGTAGGAATAGTGCTAAGAGGTACGGTAACCTCGTCAGGAGTTTCTAAGCCTGAACCTTCAAATCAACCCACGGCTTTTACTGCTAGTGTGCAAAGTTTTAATAAAATTCAGTTAAGCTGGACAAATGCTGCAACAGGGGCTCAAGCACCGGATGGTTATTTAATTGTTGCACGTAATACAAATACCTTATCTGCCCCAGTAGATGGAACAGACCCTGCCACGGATAGTGATTTGTCCGATGGTTCAGCTTCCATTCAGGTGGTAAATGGTGCTGGCACTACCGCTACTTTTACAGGATTAGCTTCTAATACCCAGTATTATTTTCAAATTTGGTCGTTTACAAACGGAGGAAGCAACATTGATTTTAAAACAGCTCCTGCCGGGCCTACAAGCACAGCCACAACAGGTGTTTACACCAGTGCAATTTCAGCTCAAGATATTTTGATAAACGAGGTTAACAGCACAAATTCAGGAAATGCAACATATGTAGAATTGCTAAACACCACAGCAAATGCTATTGATCTTTCAGGTTTAACCTTAGAACATTATAATAATGGGTCGGCAACACCGAATGCAACCGTAAATTTTTCAAATGCGGGAGTTTTAGCCAGCGGAAGTTATTTTATTGTAACACGAAACTTGAGTGATTTTAGTACAGTTTATACACCTGTAGCAGCAGATCTTGCATTTGCTAACATGTTTTTAAATGGTGGTGAAGACGGTGTACGATTAATTGATAACAATAATGCAGGGGCTACCGTTGACCAATTTAACGATGTTCCTAGTGCGGTGGGTACTTTTAGTGATAACCATTTGTATTACAGAGTTACTAGCCCAAGCAATAATGGTTCTGATATCAACAATCATTGGATAGATAAAGGAGTAAATTTAGCGGGTTCACCAAAATCAGCAAACCCAACTGATTATACTTACACCGGAACGTGGGATACTGACCCTGCCATTACAGCACCTGCATCGGTGGATAAATTCTTAATTACATCAGGCACGGCTGTTTTAGCAAGTAGTTACACCATAGGTGATTTAACCGTAGCGGAAGGAGCAAAATTAGATATTGGTGCAAATACGTTAACCGTAAACGGAACCGCTACTATTAATGCGAGCGCAGCTGGTTACGGACAGGTAAAAGGGAATATTGCGGGTACAGTAGTATGGCAAACGTATTTGACCACAACAAATACTAGCCGTTGGTACAATGTTGGGGTTCCTGTAAGTGCCGCCTTTAGTTCTTTATCGTTTACAAACGGTTCTTTTATACAGGCAAACGGAAATGGTGCAACCACTAATTTGTGGGAATATAATGCCAGCAATATAACATCAGGAGAGGGCACTTGGGAGCCCTTAGCTAACCTTTCGGGAAACACCACGGGCAAGGGTTATAGTGTTTATTTAGATGCTACTAACTTTGGTAGCAAAACCACTACGGTTTCGGTTTCTGGTAGTTTGTTAAATGGTGTACAAACACAGGTGTTGCAGTCACAGGGAACTCCGGCTGCAACTAATGGTTATGGTTGGAATTTTGTAGCCAATCCTTACGCAGCTAGCATTGATTGGAATGCAGTAGTTGCCAACAATGCAAACATTACCACTACTTATTGGGTGCTAAACGCAAACGGAAATTGGGTTGCGTATAATCAAGCTGCTCCTGCCGTTACTCCACCGGCAACTGGCGCGGGAGGTGGGGCTTCTACTATTGCTCCACGCTACATCGCTTCGGGTCAGGCATTTTTTGTTCAAAGTAATACGGCCACCAGCCTATCTTTTGCGGAAACCGATATAGCGCTTAGCGAAACACCTGGTTTACTTAAAACTACCAGTAGCATGCCTGCTTCTTTAACGGTATCTGCAGAAAACAAAAAATCAGGCAACTATGACTTTACCTTCGTTGCCTTTACTGCTGGAGATACGGATGCAAATGATAAAAGAAAAGATGCGATAAAGCGATTTAATAATACGGCTGTTTATCCTGCTTTGTACTCCACTAATGGAAAGGAAGATTTTATATTCAATTTTACAGATGATGCTGCAAGTGGGAAAGCTATAGCATTGAACTTTGAATTTGATTCGTCAGGTGTATTTGATATGAATACTGACTTATCTTATTTCCCAACAGCTTGGTCAATAGAATTAGAGGATAAACTAGCCAACACGCGATTTGATTTACGCGCTGGCGCTTACACGTTCAATCACACCATAGGCAATAAAGCAAATCGTTTTGTATTGCATGTAAATAAAAATGCAGGTAGTGTAGGTATTGATGAGAATAATTTAAATACTGTTTTTGCTTATACTAAAAACAACTTGTTGCACGTAAATTTAGAGCAACTTAATGGAGACGCTACGGTAACTTTATTTGATATAAATGGTAAAGTAATTGCAAAAACCAATGCAACTGGTGGCACTATTGCTAAAATGAATTTAAGCGCAGTAGCACACGGTGTATATGTAGCAAAAGTTACTCAAGCAAATGTAGAAGTACACACGCAAAAAGTAATTAAGTAAGCACCTTTTAAAAACTAAAAACGATGAAAAAAGTAAGCATGATAGCCGCTTTTGTTTTAATAGGAGGTTTGCTAAGCGCACAGCCGGATAGAGGCAAGCCAAATAATACCCCTACCCCTTTTGGTTTTGTAGAACTTTTAATTGCTGCGGGCGCTGCCTTTGGTGGTAAAAAGGTGTACGATGCCAAAAAGAAAGCAGATAATCAATAATTTAAAATACCCAAACTGAGTATTACTTAGTTTGGGTGTTTTTACAACCAATATTAAATTTTGTTTGATAAAAAAAGTATAAAATGAAGAAATTAATTTTAACACTAGCAATTGTGGGTTTAGGATATTGTGTAAACGCACAACCAGGCGCAGGCGCACCAGGCACTACACCTACGCCTTTCGGTTTTGTAGAACTTTTAATGGCAGCCGGTGCAGCTTTTGGAGGTAAGAAAATTTATGACGCTAAAAAGAAAAATCAAGTATAAAGAACAGTACATTTTAATGGTAATTTTGTCCTCATGTATAAAAGCATGAGGACTTTTTATTTATGGAGCTTTTTAGCGCTCAGCACTTTAAGCGTGCTTGCTCAAGAAAACCAACCAATACCTTTACCGGCCGGAGTAGGAGAAAGCCATAGCTTACAAGCACAGCAACTTTGGCCAGCTGGCAACCTTGGATTAACCTTAACGGGAGCAGGAGAAACAATTTATCAATGGGAAGCCGCGGAAACTAACGGTAGTTTTCCTGATACAAGTAATATTCAATTAGTAGGGCGCACCACAACAGGAAATACATATACCGGAAACAGTGGCCATGCTACCCAAATGGCGCAAATAATGATTGGCCAAACCGGAGATTCTACCCAAGGTATTGCGTACAATGCTTCTATAAAAGCTTATAGTCTTGCAAATTTTTGGCTAAATATGAGAGCCGCTTCCGTTGCCGGTATGCGCATATCTAGCCATGCCTATGGCTTTGATGCCGGTGCAAACGCAAGTGGCATTTTTTGGAATGGTTTGCAGGAAATTGATAGTACGGAAGATTATAATTTTGGTAGGTATGGTGTTTGGGACGCTCGGTTTGACAGCTTACTTTTTGCTGCACCTTATTATTTAGCCATACAAAGTGCAGGAAATGGTAGGGGAGTACAAACAAATGCACAACACCAACTTTATCAATCCATAGCAGGTTCTACAAGTAATTATGAGGTGGTTTCTAGCAACCATCCGCGCCAAGCAAACGGTGGCGTTTTAGGTTTTGATTGCCTAGCCCAAGGCGCAACCTATAAAAATGGTTTGCTAATAGGTGCCGCACAAATTTTACCACAAGGTTGGCAAGATTCAAGCAGTGTAAATGTTCAGGCCGGTTCGGCTTTTGGCCCCACGGATGATGGTCGTATAAAACCAGACTTGGTGGCCGGAGGTGCAAAAACTTCTCAAGCCACAGCTGCTATTGCAGGATTATTAGCACTATTGCGCGAGCAGTATATAAGTAAATATGGCAAACAGCCTTTAGCAAACACCTTAAAAACACTATTAATACATACGGCTGATGCAGCAGGAAACACTAATGGCCCTGATTACAAACACGGTTGGGGTTTGGTAAATGCTTCCTCTGCGGCAAAGCACTTGCTTAATATTAATTTTTTACATCCACACTACGAGGATACCTTAATAAGCGGAGATACTAATACGTACTATTTTTACGTAGATAGTATAGGCTTAAAAGTTACCCTAGGCTATACAGACCCTGCCGGAACGCCCGTACCTTTTGCGTTAAACCCAAGCATATTAAATAATACAACTGCTATGCTCACCAATGATATTGATATCCGCTTGACGAATATAAGTACGGGTACTGTTCACTTTCCCTATGTACTTTCAGGCAGTAACCCATCGGCAGCAGCCACAAAGGCTGATAATATGGTAGATAATGTGGAACAAATTGAGGCGCAAAATATAGCAATAGGATGGTATAAACTATTGGTTATTAATAAAGGAACATTGGTAAATGGTGCGCAACCATACTCTTTGATGATTAGCGGAGCCAGAAAAGCGTTGTTTACCGATCAAAATATTTGGAAGCCATTTAGCCCTAGTGGTTCCACTGGTACGTATGATGCCTATATAGCACCAAACAGTATAATTACCCTACCGGCAGGTTTTTCTATACAGCGTATGCATATTGGCAGCGGTGCCCAAGTAGTGGTTCAGTAAGGTAATATTAGTTGGAGATGATGAGTACCTCACCATCAAAAAGTACGCGATATGGAAATAAACTGCGGTTGGCATCCTTACTAGGAGATCCGTCAAACAAAATATACTCATCCTGCTGGCAACTGCATTTTGCTGAAATATCATCACTACCTACTTCTAAAATGCTACAGCCCTGTTCAAAATGTTCGGGGCAAGCTCTATCATACACCGCAAAATCATTGGCAGTATTATTAAAATACCGTCTGTATATAATTAATCCTCGGTAGCCGCCCGTAAAATACACCCAGCCTCCCGGGTTTAATAAAGCCTGATTAGATGGATTATTGAGATACACATATTGCTCAACCGGTACATTAGGAAAATTATTTACCTGAGTTTTTTTACAACCACAGGCAACCATGGTTAAGAATAAGGTCAAATATGAAAGCAATCGCATAAAGTGTAGCTTTTTAGGCACTCCAAAATAAGGTGGTAAAACGCATTAAATTGGTATTTATTAATGATTAGTTAAAAAAAATCTTAACGAAATCTTAATAAAAAGAGTTCACTATCAAAGGTTTATTGTTAAAGTACTTCAAATACTGTACGTTGGGCTTTGTTAGGTAGAAAGTTTTTATGTTATATTTACGGCCCTCTTACTATTCAAAAGAGGAATAATCGAAACCATTTTTATGCATATGGGAAAGAAGCTACTCGCGCTACTAATTTCATTTTCAACAATCTGTACTTACGCGCAAACCAGGCCCGGTTCTTTACGAGGCACGGTTACAGAAAAAGGTTCAGGTTTGCCAGCAATTGGCGCTAACATTTTAGTGTTAGATGATGCCGGAGGTCAAATCGCAGGAGGTGTTACTGATTTTGATGGAAACTTCAACATTAACCCCGTTCCAACAGGAACTTGGAGAGTGGAAGTAACCTCAATAGGTTTTGCCAAAGCGGTAAGAACAGGTGTAACTATTTCACCAAACGGTTCTACAAAACTTAATTTTGATTTAGTAGAAGAGACTTCTACTTTACAAGAAGTGGTTATTGAATATACGCGACCGCTTATTGAAACAAGAACAACTTCGGTTGTTACTTCAGAAGATATTCAGAATATGGCAGTGCGTGATGTTGCAGCCGTAGCTGCTCAATCTGCTGGGGTTAACGTGGATGCCAATGGTAATACCAGTATTAGAGGAGCTCGTGATGAGGGCACCGTTTATTTTATAGATGGTGTGAAGGTGCGTGGTGGTACCAACGTTCCGCAAGCAGCTATTGCACAAACGGAAGTTATTACCGGTGGTTTGCCTGCACAATATGGAGATGCTATTGGCGGTGTTATTAACACTACTACTAAAGGTCCACAAGGAACTTTTTTCGGCAACGTGGAATATTTAACCTCCGTTCCTTTTGATGCGTATAACTATAACCTTTTGGCTACCACACTTGGCGGGCCACTCTATAAAAAGGGTAATAAAACCATTATTGGTTTTTTAGCTGCGGCTGAGTTCCGTCTTCAAAAAGAGCCTTCTCCAAGAGCGGTTCCGTATATAGAGCTTGACGAAAATGTTTTAAATGACATTAGAGAAAATCCATTAGTGGTAGATCCTTCCGGTAATTCAGTAAACAGTAAGTCTTTATTTGTAACAGAAGATGACCTTACCGATACAAAAACCAGAAGAAATGCACTAGAGAATGAAATACGCTTTAACGGAAATATCCAAATTAGGACATCAGAAACTACCACCTTTAGCGTAGGTGGTCGTTTTACATACGATTATGACAAAAGCCCAAGCTATATTGATCATATTTTCAACTATGATAACAACTTGCAAACCGAAGGTTTAGACTGGAGTGCTTTTGCTAGATTTCAACAAAGATTTACTACTACTGCTGAGGAGGCTAAAACGTCTTTAATAAAAAATGCATACTATACTGTGCAAGTAGATTATACTCGTAATAGTAATGA
The DNA here is from genome assembly GCA_963715655.1 of Schleiferiaceae bacterium. Taxonomy (GTDB): domain Bacteria; phylum Bacteroidota; class Bacteroidia; order Flavobacteriales; family Schleiferiaceae; genus JANQPD01. The sequence goes on along the minus strand of OY970262.1, from coordinate 3,778,701 downwards.
AGTATTTGATGAGCGCTTTGGTACTAATTATTTTGAATATGGTTACTTAGGAAAATTTGATGTTGACTTTGTGCCTGGCTATGTTTTTGGTAGAGATGCTTCCACCGGTGTTGAAGGATACCGTTTTGTTGGAGTAGGAGAAACAGTTACCAACTTTACAGAAGGCGGATATAACCAAGTATTAGAAAATTATCCAAGACAATATTTTGAATTAATTCAAGATAATCCAAGCTTACAAGCGTCAACTAAAAACCAAATTTTAGGTGCAGGTGTACCAATTAATGGTCGTAATCCATCAAACGTTTACGGTATCTGGGGTAATGCAGGAGCTTCGCAAAGTGATAGAATTTTTAATAACAGCTTAACAGCCAACTATTATAAAGTACAAAATAGTCAATTTAGAGTAACGGCTTCTACATCATTTGATATTAAGAACCACTCGTTAATTGTTGGTTTTGAGTATGAGCAGCGTTCTGACCGTGCATGGGGTATTAACACCAATCAACTTTGGACACAAATGCGCAGTTTAACAGATCCTACTTTAAGTCAATTAGATTTAACAAATCCGATTTTCGTTACCGATGAAAACGGGGTGTATCAAGATACCATTAACTATAACTTCTTAAATCCAGATGCAGGATCAAACGGATTTGCAACTAATCTTAAGAATCAATTAGGAGTACCGGGCAATGCGCTTGTAAACATTGATGGTTTAGATCCTAGTACTTTTAGTTTAGAGCAATTTACAGCCGGTGAGTTATACAACGTAGGTAGTACACCTATCGTAAAATATTATGGGTATGATAAAAATGGTAATGTGCTTGATGGTCAACCGTCAATAAGTGATTTCTTTGCTTTAGATGATAATGGTAATCAATCATTTGCCGTAGGAGCATTCCAACCAATTTATATTGCAGGATACATTCAAGATCAATTTGAGTATAGAGATTTAACGTTTAACGCAGGTATTCGCGTAGATAGATTTGACCTGAACCAAAGCGTTTTGAAAGATCCTTACGTGCTTCCACCGGCATATACGGTTGGAGATTTACCCTCTAGCCCATTAAGTGCCGCTGAAATACCTAGTTCTATTGGTCGGGATTTTGTAGTGTATGTGGATAATTTTGAATACGGTGAGTCTGGTGATGGATCCAATACAAAAATTGTTGGTTATCGTGATGGTGATCAGTGGTATAATGCTGCGGGTGATCCGATTCCTAATCCGGTTGCCATTGCAAACGCAGGTGGTGGTCAAGCTAAACCATTTTTGTTAGAAGCTCCTGGATCTGATCCTGATAATCCCAATGAAACGGTTGTTCAGCTTACGTCAAACTCGTTTAGAGATTATGACCCACAAGTAGTTGTAATGCCTAGAATTTCTTTTACTTTCCCTATTAAAGACGGAGCTATTTTTATTGCGCATTTTGATAAATTGGCACAGCGCCCTACTACAAACTTAGCGCGTTTAGATCCATTTCAATATTATGATTTATCGTTAAACAATAGTGGTGGTATCTTAAATAACCCAAACTTGAAACCACAAACTACTACTGAGTATGAAATTGGATTTAAGCAGGCTTTAACGGATAAAAGTGCTTTAAAGATTAGTGCTTTTTATCGTGAGTTGAGAGATCTTACTCAAGTACAATTATTTTCTCAAGCCTACCCATTACCATATACTGCTTATGGCAACCAAGATTATGGAACGGTGCAAGGTTTTACACTGGAGTATGATTTGCGCAGAACAGGCAATGTAACCATTAATGCTAACTACACATTGCAATTTGCAAATGGTACGGGTTCAGGGCCTACGTCAGGTGCTAACTTGGCTAACTCAGGGCAACCAAACTTACGTTACATTTTGCCTTTAAGTTATGACAACAGACATCAGTTTTTAGTGCGTTTTGATTATCGTTTTTCTGATAAACTAAATTACACAGGGCCGGCTAAGGCGCGTAAAATTTTAGAAAATTTTGGAGTAAACTTAACAGCTAATGCGGTTTCTGGTAGTCCTTATACACGCAGGAGTTTGCCTTTTGCAGTTACATCAAATGCTAGCAGCTCTCCAATTGATGGCCAAATTAATGGCGCAAGATTACCTTGGCAATTGCGTTTTGATATGCGAGTAAATAAAGTGTTTAAGTTTAAAAACAAGAATTCTTTAGATGTTTACTTCCAAATATTTAACTTATTAAATACTATAAACACGGTAGGCGTATATGCCTTTACAGGAAGCGCGGATGATGATGGTTTCTTAACTTCTCAGTTAGCAGAAACTACTATTAGAGAGCAAGTAAGCACACAAGCGTTTGTAGATTTATACAACAGAAGGGTAAACAGCCCGTTTAATTTTTCAGCACCAAGAACCATACGTTTAGGTGTTTCATATAACTTTTAATCCCTATTTCCATGAAAACATATAACTATTTATTGCTGGTTTTAGCAATATGCTTCAGCTTTTTAGTAGAAGCAAAACAAGGACCAACGCAGGTAAGAAAAGGCACCATGAAGGCATTGGCCGGGGGCTGTGCTCCTGCAACAGCTCAAACAGATCTTAACATTAATAACGTACGTGCGCTTATCCTTTCAGGAGGTGATATGTGGTGGGATTTAGTTAGTGCTCCTCGGTATGAAGTACCAAAAAATAGTGAGCGCCACTCCATGTTTGCAGGTGCACTTTGGTTAGGAGGTATTGATGAAGCAAACCAATTAAAACTTGCAGCGATGACGTATCGTTCAAGAGGTGTAGATTTTTGGACAGGGCCGCTAACCGATGATAATACAGCCTCAATTACACAAGAAACTTGTCGTCAGTATGATCGACAATGGCTTATTTTGCGTGAAGATGTAGAAACCCACGCTGCTTGGATTGCCTGTAAGGAAGATCCAAATTGTGATGCCGGCCTTCGATTTCCGGGATATCAAGCACCAAGTTCAATCACTAGCTGGCCGGGTAATGGTATTAATGGTCAATTGGCTAACAAGCTAGCTCCTTACATTGATAATCCAAATCAAGGAACTCCGGGTTTATATGATGTAGAATGGGATTACCCCGCGTATGATATAAACAGAACGTTTGATTGTAGATTAAAAGAAACGGATTTATTATATGGTGATCAAACTATTTGGTGGGTGTATAATGATAAAGGAAACATACACACGGAAACCCAAGCAGGTGCCTTAGGTTTTGAGGTTCGTGCGCAATCGTTTGCCTTTACGTCTAATGATGAGATTAATAATATGACGTTTAACAACTACCGTATTATCAATAAGTCAACGTTTAGGTTAGCAGATACTTATTTTGGTACTTGGTTTGATCCGGATTTAGGTTTTGCAGAAGATGATATTATTGGTTGTGATATTCCTAGAGGTTTAGGCTATTGCTATAATGCTGACGCAGATGATCAAGGTCCGAGAGGATACGGTTTAAATCCACCGGCTATCGGTTTTGACTTTTTTCAAGGGCCGTTTGCTGATTATTTTGACGGATTAGATAATGATAGGGATGGTTGTAGAGATGGTGTTAGAGATACCTTAGGTAATTGTGTGGCTGAAAACCCCGCTTTAGGTATTAACGAACGTATTATCATGAGTGGTTTTATGTACTTTAATAATGGCGGTGTTGGTAGTCCGAACCCAAATACCACTGATCCAAATAATGCACAGGAATTTTATAATTATTTGCAGAGTAAGTGGAAAAATGGTAACGACTTAGTTATTGAAAATCCATCAGGTAAAGGTGATTTAAATAACGGTGATGGATTTACTCCTGATGGAACTGGTGAAAAGACCTTTTTTGCTTACCCGGGAGAATCTTTTGATACAACAGGTTTTAATGATCCAACAATACCTGCAGCCAATGGCGGTTGGTGGGAGTCTCCGGGTAATGGTAAAGATAAACGTGGTTTACACACCGCTGGTCCATTTTCATTAGCTCCTGGTGCACTTAATTTTATTACTACGGGTGTTGTTTGGGCCAGAAATTTTGCTAGCCAAGATTTATTTGCTTCCGTAAATGACGTAATCATTGGTGATGATAAAGCGCAACAACTTTTTGATAACTGTTTTCAAATTTTAGATGGTCCTGCTTCTCCTGAAATTGAAATCGTGGAACTAGACCGTGAGATTGTGATTAATTTCAAGCCGGAATCTGCGTTTACAAGTAAAACAATTGGCTATTCTCAAAAGGATCCGTTAATTCCAAAACAACTTGATTGGAATGGTGCTCAAGTAGATAGTGCTAAAAGAGCGGGTTATTTTGATTATAAGTTTGAAGGTTTTCAAATCTTTCAAGTTTCCGGGCCAGACGTAAGTGTGGAGGATTTGTATAATCCTGCTCAATCAAGATTAGTAGCACAAAGTGATTTGAAAAATGGCGTTACTCAATTAGTGAATTACGTTACAGACCCTTCTTTAAATGATGCTCCATTAGTACCAGAAGATAAAACGCTTACTGCAAATAATGAAGGAATTCGTTTGAGCTATTCTTTTACAGAAGATCAATTTGCCACGGGTAACAAACGTTTGGTAAATGATAGAGAATATTATTATTATATAATTGCTTATTCACAAAACAATTATATCGATTTTGATCCTCGCTCAATGAGTGATGATGCAAATGCGCAAAAAACACCCTACCTAGCCGGTAGAAAGTTAGGAAATGATCAAAAGCCTTATCAAGCTATTCCTAGTAAAACGGCTCCGCGTAATAACGGTACGGTGCTTAATTCTACTTACGGGGATCCTATTGAGATAACTAGAGTGGCCGGTGCTGGTAACGGTGGAAACTTTTTACGGGTAACTCAGCAAGCTGCAAATAACATAGTGGCTAGCAAGCAAGTAGATGAGGTTACGTATCAATTGGGAGCAGGTCCTTTTGAAGTAAAAGTTGTAAATCCATATAATGTGGTGGCGGGTACCTACACCTTAACCTTTCAAGGTAGCGCAGCGTCAAGCGCAATGTATGTTGTAACAGATGCATCCAGTAATTTTTCATATACATCTAAAAACCCAATTAGCTTTTTAGGAGAAGAAATTATTCCAGAGTTGGGTATATCCGTTTCTTTTACCAATCAAGTACGCCCGGGTAATGATACTCTTGGAGTAAGAGAGAATGGTATAATTGGCGGAGAAATTAGCTATGCTGATAGAAGCAAAACATGGTTATCTGGTGTAAGTGATGACGATAATAATCAACCTACAAACTGGATTTTAAGCGGTACTAATGATGTGGACGAAGGTATTGGTCAGTATTACACCGATTTTCCTGGAGATAACAAGAGCTTTTTTGAGAGCATATTAGGTGGAACTTGGGCTCCCGTTTATTATGGCTCTGATGTAGAGTTTAGCACAGCTAATAATACAGAGGGTTTCGGAATTCGTCCTAAAGGTGTGGTAAGTAACATTCCTGATTTAGCAAATGTGGATGTTGTTATCACTTCAGACCCTTCACAGTGGACGAGAGTACCAGTTTTTGAACTTGGCGATATACCAATAAATAATGTAGGTGAAGCACCTAAATTTACCTTAAGACGTTCGCCAACTATGAACAAAGGAACTAACGGGCAATTGGTGGCAAGCGGTCAACCGGTTGATTTGAATGATCCAAATTCTTATGGATGGTCTTATTTTCCAGGGTACGCTATAAATGTAGAAACAGGTAGAAGGTTATGCATTGCCTTTGGTGAACATTCTTTTCTAAAAAGTGAAAACGGAGCCGATATGCTATGGAATCCTTCAAGCGTGGTTAGAAGACAATTTGGCAATTTTGTTTTAGGCGGAATGCACGTTATTTATGTATTTGGAGACAGTACAGTAATAAGTGGAAGTAAAATTGATTTAACATACACATCTGATAACATTACGGATTGGCCATTATACAGTAGAGTTTCAGATTTAGGCTCTGTTTTAAAACAGCGAAATGTTTTCAACGCTATGCATTGGGCATCCATACCTTTAGTAGATCCAAGATTTCCGTTTACCACGTACAATGAAATACCAACTAAAGCAACGGTTTCCTTACGGGTAGATAAGCCCTATCAGCGTGTAGGAGGGTCAAATAATCCTAACGATGGTTATCCGCAATATTTATTTAATACGGAAGGCAGAGCCTCTAAATTACAAGATTTAGAAGCGGCTAAATCTGCTTTGGATTTAGTTAATTTAGTACCAAATCCATATTATGGAGGATCACTGTATGAGGATGGGCAGTTAGATAACATTGTGAAGATTACTAATTTACCTCCAAGATGTGATATTAATATTTACATGACTAATGGTACTTTGGTACGAAACATTAGCAAGGATAATTCACTAACGTTTGTTGAGTGGAATATGAAGAATGATTATAATGTGCCAATTTCTAGTGGTGTGTACATTATACATGTAGATGCAGGTGCAGCCGGTGAAACGGTTAGAAAATTTCTTTGTACCATGCGCCCTGTTGACCTAAACGCATTTTAATAAAGACTGTAAACAAGAATATGAGAAAACTATTAATAAAACCCTTAGCGGTTGTAAGTTTAAGTTTGTTGAGTACCGCAGTACTGTTTGCAGGAAATCCGCAACGTGCCGGTTCAGCAGGAGCCCCCGAGTTATTAATTAATCCTTGGGCTCGCTCATCGGGTTGGGGAAATGCAGACGTGGCAGGCTCAAGAGGTGTAGAAGCTAGTTATATGAATATTGCAGGAACCGCCTTTACGCAAAAAACAGAGGTTGGTTTTGCCAATACCCAGTATTTGGTAGATGCTGATATTTCCATTAATGCTTTTGGCTTTAATCAAAAAGTTGGTTCTGATGGAGTATTAGGAATTAACGTGGCAGCAGTAGATTATGGTGATATTTCTAGAACAGATGAATTTAATCCTAATGGAGGAATTGGTTCTGTTACGCCTACTACGGCTATCTTAGGTTTAAGTTACGCTCAAAAGTTTACAGATGCAATTTATGGTGGTGTAAACGTGAAACTTTATAACCAAAGTTTTGCAAGTATGAGCATTACTGCGGTATGCTTTGATGCCGGTGTACAATACGTTACCGGAGATGAAAAGCAGATTAAGTTTGGTGTAACACTTAAAAATGTTGGGCCTGCATCTTCTTACTCAGGTGATGGTGATGATATTAGTTTAATAGCACCGCAAGGAGGTATTACCAGAACGTTTACAGAGCGTTCAGCACCTACGGAATTACCCACGCAACTATCTATTGGTGGTGCGTATGATTTTCGTTTTTCTGATCAACGTTTAACCATCGCAGCCGCGTTTAATTCTAACTCCTTTGAAAAAGACCAATATAATATTGGTGCTGAGTACAGTGTAAAGGAGGTAGTAATGGTGCGTGCAGGATATACCATTTTTGATAACAGAAGTGATGATAGAATTACTACCGTTTTTAACGGTTTAAACTTAGGTATTAGTTTAGATGTTCCCATTGGTGATGAAACTAAATTTGGATTAGATTACTCCTACAGACCTACCACAATATTAGGTGGCGTACATGCAATAGGAGCTTCTATTCGTTTGTAAATCTATTTTATAATACAATGGTCAAATTTTTTAAATTTGCCAAAGGAAAAAGACCTCTTTAGGTCTTTTTTCTTTTTTATATCAAATATCATGAGCAACATAAATTACTATACAAAGGAAGGTTTAGAGCGTTTAAAGGGTGAGTTAGACCATCTAAAAAAAGTTGAGCGCCCACATATTTCTGAGCAGATTGCCGAAGCCCGCGATAAAGGTGACCTTTCTGAAAATGCAGAATACGATGCAGCTAAAGAGGCTCAAGGATTGCTTGAAATGAAAATTAGTAAGATGGAAGATACCGTAGCAAATGCACGTATTTTAGATTCTTCTAAGCTGGCTACCGATAAAGTGATGGTACTAAGTAAAGTTAAGATTAGAAATACTAAAACCAAGGCTGAAATGAGCTACAAGTTGGTTTCAGAGTCGGAATCTGACTTACGTGTAGGTAAGATTTCGGTAAACTCACCCATTGGCAAAGGCTTAATTGGCAAGAAAATAGGAGAAACAGCGGCTATTCAAGTACCTTCAGGAATTATGGAGTTTGAGATTGTTGAAATTTCATTTGATTAAAAATGGCTACCATTTTTACTAAAATAATAACAGGAGAAATACCCGCGCATAAAATTGCTGAAAACGATAGATTTTTAGCTTTTTTGGATATTAATCCATTACACGAAGGGCACACCTTAGTAATTCCAAAACAAGAAATAAACTACATTTTTGATGTGGAAGATGCTATGTTAAAAGACCTGTGGGTATTTGCTAAGCAGGTGGCACATGCGGTGGGCAAAGCTATTCCTTGCAAGCGTATAGGCGTTGCTGTTATAGGTTTAGAGGTTCCGCACGCGCACATTCATTTGGTGCCTATTCATTCGGTTAGTGATATAGATTTTTCTCGCGAAAAGCTTTCGTTTACCAACGAAGAATTATCGGCTACTGCCAAAAAAATTGTAGCTAAATTTTAAATACCACTAATGCGTTTGGGGTTGTTTTTTATAAACTGATCCCAATTTTTGCTACCGCTTAATCCTTTTAACGGGCCATCTTGAAAATGGTGACAAACAGCCACCGCCAAACCGTCTGTAGCATCAGCGTACTTTGCCTCTATTTTTACTTTTAAAATGCTTTCAAGCATAGAGGCCACCTGCTCCTTACTAGCATTTCCGTTGCCGGTTATAGATTGTTTTACTTTTCGTGGAGCATATTCTACTATCGGAATATCGCGGTACAACGCGGCTGCCATTACCACGCCCTGAGCCCTACCTAACTTTAACATAGATTGCACGTTTTTGCCAAAAAATGGAGCTTCTACCGCCATTTCATCCGGCAAATGTGTGTCAATAATCCTCAAGGTTTTTTCAAAAATTGCTTTAAGCTTATCCGTATGCTCTTTTAACTTATTGAGCATAATTACTCCATGGGTAAGAGATTCAAGCTGTTTGCCGGTAATTTTTATTACCCCGTATCCCATTATATTAGTGCCGGGGTCAATGCCCATTATTATTTTTTCCTTTTGCATAGTGTGCTATTCTTCTTGCCAAATAATAGGTAGATGGATGTAGTAAAAGTTGCAGCTAGAATATAGCTTGTTATATAATTTAAGAAGATGTAAAGGGCTATTATAATTGTTTTATACCCTAAAGAGTATTACACGAAAATAATGTAATATTTTTGGCTGTGCTTCATATCTATTACATACTTATTACCAGCTTTTGCACTCTTGTTTTTGCCTTTTATAGTTTTTTACTTATTAAGGCTTACGTAGGGTTAAAAAATTGCGCGTATAAACAAACACCATACGTTTACCAGCCTAGTGTAAGCATAGTTATTCCCTTTCGTGATGAAGCTGCCAACCTAAAATTACTTTTGAAAGATTTAGCAAAACAGTTTTATCCTAACACTAGTTTTGAACTGATTTTGATTAATGATAGAAGTACCGAAGCACAGTTAGACTTGGTAAAACAACATGTATCGCGCACATCTGTCAGAAACATTCGTTTGTTACAAAATGCAGGCGTAGGAAAAAAACCGGCTTTAGCTTATGGTGTGGCCAAAGCAAATGCACAAATTGTTTTACAAACCGATGCAGATTGCCGGCTTCCGGAAGATTGGATAAATGAAATGGTACAACCCTTTACCAATGTAAATATTAAATTAGTGTTGGGGCCGGTAGCAATGTACGCAACAAACAATTTTTGGTCGGCCTTTGCCGCTTTAGATTTTTTAAGCTTGCAAGCCATTGGTTTAGGAACCGCTAAAAATGGAAATGCTTTTATGGGTAGTGCAGCCAATCTTGCATATAGAAAAGTTGCTTGGCTGGAGAATAATGATTCAGAATTTAAAGAACTTAGCGGAGATGATACGTATTTAATACAAAGCTTGGCTGCAAAAGATGCTACGGCACTTACCATTGCCGGATTAAAAAATGCGTTAGTTTTAACAGAAGCACCACAAACTTTAAAGGAGTTTATCAATCAAAGAGTTAGGTGGGGTTCTAAAACAAAAAATTACAAAAGCACCCGAGCTAAATTAGTAGCTATTGATGTGTTTTTACTAAACCTAGGTTTAATAATATTGGGCGTTGCTAGTATTATAGAGGTAAGTTATACCCCTTTTTTAGTTATCTTTTTTTTAAGCAAGGGCGTTATAGATTTTGGCATTATGTACCTTTTTGCTGTACAAACCAATCAAAGAAATACTTTAAAAAACTATGTAGTACACGCATTTGTTTATCCTTTTTACATTGTAGCAACTACTTTAATCATCTTGTTTTTTCCCGATTGGGCTACTTGGAAAGGTGAAAAACTGAAACCCGCAGTTAAAAACTAACGTGCATCGCCAAGCCTTGAGCGGTAGGCCTTACTACAGATGCAATGCTATAAACAGTGCTATTTGCATGGTGAGCATGCAAGTAGGTCATAATTACATCAAACGTAAAAAGAAAGGCTCCATTCATAAGCACTGATTTACCAAATCCTCTAAGCTGGCTTTCGCGAGAAGCGTCATTTTTGGCTCGCTCTAATAAGTAAAAACCACCGGCTACATAAGCTAAATCCAAGCCTGCATTAAACAGAAGAATTGCCTTCATATTTTCATGCTCTTTTACACTTTGTAGCAAGCTTAAATCAGTAGCGCCTGTAATAGCTCCGTAGTAGCCAAAGCTCGCAATGGCCAAGTTTACAGCGTTCCAACCAATATTCATTTGGTGAAAAGCTTTTACCTCCGCATTAGCGCCATTTAAGCTTAATGCAGATACCGCCATATTACCCACGGCCCAGCTGCCTAAAATAGTCATACCCACTTTATTTATACGCAGGCGTTCGGTGTTAAAGCTTTCACTATCAAAAGCTTGACTAAAAAGTAAAAGTGGAAAAAGGCTTGCTAGTAAAATTAAATTAGTGCGTGTAAACATGTGTATGGTTTGCTTTTAAACATAAACTCCATTTTTATAGAAAGAGTTCACTCAAACCAACTAGACCAAGAACCTCTTAAGGTAGTTTCCCGCTGATTTTGCTTTATCTTATTTAAATAAGCTTCTCTACTAATTTCATAGGCACCTAAGCTGGCTAAGTGAGCGTTATATACTTGGCAATCAATATAATTAAACTCTTTTTGAGCAAGTATTTGGCACATTTTAATAAACGCAAGTTTGCTGGCGTTACTTACCAAGGAAAACATAGAGTCTCCTGAAAAAATTTTGCCTAATCCTAATCCGTATAAACCACCTACTAATGTGTTGTTTTCAAAACATTCTATGCTGTGTGCGTAGCCTAAATGGTGCAGTTCAATAATGCTTTCTTTTAAATCATCGTTAAGCCAAGTGCCATCCTGATCTTTTCTTTTTACCTGCTGGCAGTAGTCAATAACGGCCTCAAAACAGGTATCAGCCCTTATGGTAAATTTATTTTGATTAATTAAATTTCGGCTGCTTTTACTTACACGCACCTGCGTGGGTGGTACTATCATACGTTTTTGTGGGCAGGCCCAAGTAATGGGTTCATGGCTATTATACCACGGAAATATTCCTTGTTTATAGGATTCCAGTAAACGCTCAAAGCTTACATCACCACCAATGGCCACTACATCATGTGCTTCAAATTCTGACAATGGTGGAAACCAAAGTGAATCATCTAATTGATAAATGGGCATATATTAAAACAGCATTAGAATGGAAAAATACAACAACAACCCAGCAATAAATAGCACAAAACTAAAGGGAATAATATCACGAGCTTTAAGGCCGGTAATTCCTAAAAGTGGTAGTGCCCAAAAGGGTTGTAGCATATTGGTCAACTGATCGCCATAACTCATGGCCATAATCGTTTTAGGTATGGAAGCTCCGGTTTGCAAGCAAGATTCTAAAAGTATGGGGCCTTGAATACTCCACTGGCCACCACCACTAGGCACAAGAATATTTACTAAGCCGGCACTTGCAAAGGTGTAAAGTGGTAGCGTTTGCGCAGATGCAATGCTGCTAAAAAAATTAGAAATGGATAATAGCAAACCGGAATCGCGCATAATGCCCATAATACCAAAATATAGTGGAAATTGAATGAGAATGCCTGATACTCCGCCAATTGCTTTTTCTAGCGCATTTAAAAAACTTGCAACGCTCTTATGTAAACAAAAGGATAAACCAAGTAAACAAAGGTTGATGAAGTTTAAACTTAAAACATTTTTACCAGCGGTAAAATTTTGATAGCCAAGCAACACACAAATCAACAAGATGCAAGCACCAATTATGGTAGAAAAAGCTGAACTGTAATCTAGTTTTTCTGCACCAATTTTGTTTGAAAACGTATTTGCTTTGGCACCAGCGGCTGTGCTATTAAAGGGGTAAAGCGTAACGGATGATTGCCTTGCCAAAAAATAAAGCACAACCGGAAAAGTGATTAGGGAAAGTAGGGTAGTAGTAATATTCATGGTACTCAGCAGCGTTTCTGAAAGCGGAATGCTGCTGGGTAAAATACCGGCTTGTGCCGGAAGTAAACTACCTAAATGATTTGTTTCAACCACTTTTAAAGGCGCGCTTCCAGAAAAACCCCCGTGCCAAACCAACATGCTGCAATACCCCGCTGCACCTAATAATCCGTAATTAAAGGGCGTGCCGGTTGATTTAAATTTCTCGGCTGTTTTGTACACTAAAATAGCACCTACCACCAAGCCTAAACCCCAATTGAAATACGCTACCGCCATACTACTTAAGCCAACAAGTGCCGTTGCTTTTGCAGGAGTTTCAAGATTTTTGGTAAAAGTATTTATCAGCCTATTTACAATTGGTGTAAGTGCTAACACATGACCTAAAACTAAAATCAACATCATTTGCACGGTAAAGGCTAAAAGGCCGGTGTTCCATAAGCCAGATTGCCACATTTCTGCTAATTCTAACCCATACGCTAAGCCTGTTTTACCATCTGCGGAAGCAGTAAAAAAAGCGGCCAATACAAACGTTAAAAGCGTAAGTAAAAGCGCAATAGTAAGCGGAGCAGGCAGTAAATACCGAAAGGTGTTTTCAAATTTTTTGGCAAAAGACATGCTTAATGCGTTTTTACAAAAATGCGCAAATAAAAACGCCCCGATAAAAATCGAGGCGAAATTTTAATACTAAGGACTTTTATTGAATAATGAGTTTTATTGAATAATGAGTTTTCTTGTAAAGCTATCGTTACCGGAAGTTACTTCTAATAAGTAAATACCTTTTGGTAAACCGGAATTCAAATTAAATTGTAAGGTGTGCGCGCCTTTTTCTTTGGCTTCTTGCGGATAGCTAGAAACAACAGCTCCTTTTAAATCAAGTATTTGAGCGGTAATAGCTGTTTTATTTACACAAGTTATATCAATAGAAAAATGGTTGCTGGCAGGGTTTGGAAAAACATTACCTACCGTTAAATTACTTTGCAAAGGGCTGGTTTCTGTTAAGCCTATTTCTTCGCAATTATCAGTAATAGAAACGTACATTTTTGTGCTGTTTCCTGCTCGTCCATCACTCCATACACTAAAAGTTCTGCACGGTGTGCGGACAGCATTGTTGTAATCGCCAAACCAACGTGCGCTTACGCTGCCGCCAAATTGGGTGGTATCTGAAGACAAGGTTTTTGGGGTAAGCCAAGTAGTGCCTTTATCTAAAGATTGAACGGTTTTGTGCAATCCTTTTTTATTAAATCGGCTAATGCTATCAATATCATAATAACTTAAGCTTACATTACCGTTGTAAGCAGCCACAGTAGGCATTAGCACTACGTTATTATCCGTAAAATTACTAATGTTACGTGGAGTACTCCAAGTAGTTCCACCATCTGATGAGTGCAAAAAATAACTACGCACCGTTCCGCGCGGAGTAAAATCGCTATAGCACGCGTAGAGATTATCATCAATAGGATCAGCAACTAAATTTAATGCGCCATTACTACGGTTATGATAAGGGCCTGGTCTTGGAAAAAGCCTACCGCTGGAAATTGTTCTTGGAGCAGTAAACGCATTGTCGGTAATGCTACGTTTGCTGTACTTCACTTCCATATTCAAAATATCTGCATACGTAACGTGTGCTGTGCCATTACCATCTACAGCCACATTTCCAAATTGAGTATTTACATCGGGAGCTACTGCGTAATTTGCAACATCAAACAACGCATTGTTAGGTTCTTTTATACGAATAATAGTTCCTTGTCCACTCAACTTTGTACTATCAGAAGGAATAAACAGCGTGCTCACGTAAAGTCGGCCATCATGTACGCCTCCACTTCTATCCACATCCATCCATTGGCGGTCAAAAATTCCGTCCCCCTTGTCAGATACTACACCGCCCGTATTTAGGTCAATCAATTCTCCGCTACCAATAAAGTGCGCACTATCCGGCTCTACACTAAAAGTGGCGCCATCATCAGTGCTATAAGCCCAATTCATTATAAAGCTTGCGCGATCATTAGGTACATCAATACCTAAGTATAACCAAGAGAAATAAATTTTTCCGTTGTTATCAAACGCAAAAACAGGGTCACCACCACCGCCTATAATTTCAGAGGGCAAGTCGGCCGCAAAAATATCTTCCGTTAAAAAGGTGCTTTTTGTCCAACTTAAACCACCGTCTTTAGAAAAATAAATAGGAAATTTTAAAGCTGTACCCATACCACTTTGGTTTAGCTCCATGTAGCTAACAATAACGTGATTACTGTCGTTAGGATTAATAGCAATAAAGGCTTCACCTTCATCAATATCGGTGCTTGAAAGTGCAGATAAACGCAATTCGGTTACGCTCTGTTTATTTTGAGAAGTTGTAGTATTAGCATTTTGCGTAGTACCATTATTGCTGCTATTTAATTTTTGAGCATCATACATCTCCACTAATTTTTCATAGGGAAAACGCATTTTCTCTTCCAAAATATCACGCACACGGGCTTGCTTATCCGGTAGTTGTCCAAAAGCACTGAAACTTATACAGGCAATTAAGATTAAGGTGATTTTTTTCATGTTAATTTTTTAAAAGGGTAAATCATCATCTTCCTCTTGCATAGGCGGCATTGGTGGCATGTTAGTACCATTGCTAGATGGCGCTCCGTTTTGCGGGGCAGCAGCACCTTGTTTTTCAATTCTCCAACCGTGTAGCGAGTTAAAATATTTTATTTCTCCTTGTGGAGATGTCCACTCTCGGCCACGCAAATTGATGCCTACACTTACACGATCGCCTTCATTTACCGTGTTTAGCAAATCTGTTTTATCTTGAATAAACTCAATAATTATGTGTTGAGGATATTGCTCTTCGGTGGTTACTACTAACTCACGCTTTTTAAAGGTGTCGGTAACTTGTGTTACTTCGCTTACTTTTTTTACTGTTCCGCTTACTTCCATGTTTAGTTTCTATTTAATTTATCAATTAGTAAGGCTTTCCATGCCTTTTTTACTTTTCCCTCGTTCAGCGCTTCTTTAGCAAACTGATGTAATTCTTCACGTACTTCCAGCCCTTCATTTTTGGCAAAGATTTCGCGCACGCGGTAGTTTTCCATAAATTCTTCTAGCTCAGTATCGCTGGGCAGGTGCTCCACATTACCTAGTTTCCCCAAATCATTACCATCTAAAAATACGCTTTCGCGGATGCGTTTAGGAATTTGATCTACCCCTATACCTTTATTGGCCAATGGTTTTTCAATTTCAAAAAGCGCCTCACCATTAGCACGGCAATACCAATTACCACCCATGCGTGCAACCAAATCAATTTTTTGAAGATCAATTTGGCCGTCTTCATCCAACACATTATCTGCAATATGCATTTTTAACACTTCGCAAATAATTAAATTGCCGGCACCACCACCATCACCCAAAGAAATAATCTCGTTTACCTTACATTCAAACTGTGCCGGAGATTCTTTTACTCTAAAAGGTTTTACCACATCAGAAGCAATGGGAGTAAGTCCTGCTTTTTTAAACTCATTTACACCTGCATCGTACTCGGTACTGCTTAGCGACATTTGTTCTACAATGCTGTAATTTACTATGTTAATTACCACTTCACCAGTAGTTTCAGCATTGTGTAGTGTATGCTTGGTAGTATTATCTCTAACCCTGCGAGCGGGAGAAAAAATTAAGATGGGCGGGTTGGAGCTAAAAACATTGAAATAGCTAAAAGGGCTTAAGTTAGGATTTCCGTTAGCATCAATAGTACTGGCAAAAGCAATGGGCCTGGGCCCTATAGCACCTAGTAAGTGCGCGTGGGCTTGTTTTCCGCTTAGGCTTTTTAAATCAAATGAGGGCATTTAGCTGATTTTTATGATGCGCAAAAGTAGCCAATTGATGTGCGGCTGGCAAAAGGCTAAAAATAAAATAAATATTGTGTGTAATTATCTAAAGATAGTATCTTTGCCGCCCGTTTATAAAATCATTTAAGATTTTGTAAACACAGTTCTGCAGGCGTGGTGGAATTGGTAGACACGCTAGACTTAGGATCTAGTGCCGCGAGGTGTGAGAGTTCGAGTCTCTCCGCCTGTACAGAAAGAAAACCCATTGTGAAAGCAGTGGGTTTTTTTGTTGGGTCAAACATAGGTCAAACAAGTTGCAAGTTCACTTTAATAGAGTGATGCCTAATTGTAGAGTTTCTGCTCAATAATAAAGAATTTCTGAAAAAGGAGAAACTTTATTTGAAAGTTCTGTGTCAACCCATTGAGTTTTATCCGCATTGGCGGAGTCAATGCGGATAAAAGAAATTCTAAACTATGCAGATGCTTGTTAAAAATCACTTAATTTGTGAGTAAGATTATTAATGCTGTTAATATTTGTAGTGTATGGAAGTTATTTGCCTAGAAGAAGATGCATTTTACGCTCTTGTGGAAAACGTTGTTAATCGTTTGAAATTAGAGAAAAAAGAAATTGAAAATAAATGGATAGGTCGTGACGAGGCTATGAAGTATTTGAGAATTAAATCTAAGACGACTTTCCAAAAGTTGAGGAACACAGGACAAATTCGATTTTCACAACCAAATAAGAAAATGATTTTATATGATCGAGATTCGTTACAGGACTATCTTGAACAAAATTCAAAAGACACATTTTAAATATGCAACAAGACAAATTTTATGTTAAAGGCTTTAATAGTGGATATTTATTACGTTCTAAGTCATTAGAATTGGCCAAAATTATCATTGAAAGCGTTAAAGGAAAAAGCGTTTACTTAGATGGAATTAAAGATGGTTATCGTCAATTTGAACTTGAACAAAACAAAGAGCTTCTTCCTAAAATTCAAAGAGAGCAGAAGCTATTACGTATAAGAAATCATCAAAAGGATAACAACAAAGGGTTGGATTTTGAACGATAATATAAAAGTTCCTAAGACAGAGTTTTAATTACACCCTTGCACGTACCGTTGTATTATTGGCTGTAAGTAAGTAATTAAGAGTGAAGTCAAATTCTTGAATATACGTTTCCCAAAAATCTATATTGAATCTTTATTTCCTCATGAACGTTAAAGAAAAAAGGAAAGGATATCGTAACTAACCAAAAACTTTAACCAACCTTCAAATAGTTATCAAAAAGTATCTGTTCTACATAGCCCAAGCGTCTCTTAGCCACAGGTATTTTTTCTTTATTACTTAAAATTAAATAGAACTCACTTCCTTTTCGTAATTCTGTAATAAAGTTAACCTGTACGATGTGAGACTGATGTACTCGGATAAACTGACGCTTGGGTAGTTGATTTTCAAAACAGCCAATTCGGCTGGACATCAGAAGTCTCTTACCTGTTTCGGTATGTAAATAAGTATAACTTCCTGATCCCTCTAATCGAATAATACTTGATAATTCCAAAAATTTATACCCTCCCTTTACGGGAAGAGCAATACGTTTGTGAGTGCTGCCATGAGACGGTATATCTAGAGGTGTTTTGCCATATAACTTCATTAACGCCATCAAAACCTCCTCCAATGTGAATAGCTGTGTAGAACGAATAAAACTATTGTCGCTTGGCTGAAATATTGACTCAGTTTCACTTGTCAAATTGATGCTTAGATTAAGAACAATTACATATTGCTTTAGGACGGTAGATTTTTCAGTAGCGTTAGCGATAATACAAACTACATGCGGACGGGTGTTTCGAATTAAATGACTTGCTTTTACAAGGTTATCTGCCTCAATAAATCTATGATTTGATTGATGCGTATTATTGCAACGAGCATTTAGAAAGTGTAATTCTTGCTCATTTCTACCAGCGAGAAGAATGTTCATTTGGACGGATGATTGATGTGTTTAAAAGTAATAGATTTTCTAGACAAAACACATTTTACAAATCAAAAACGCTGTAACATTTTTAATCTTTATGCTCTGATAAACAGCAGGGTATAAGCTTAATTCCTTTTAAATCAGAATGTATAACTATGATGATACACTTAGAAAAAAGTGTATTTCTGTTGATATAGACATTTGCTTTCCGCAACTCTTAGTTTGCATGGAACTTTTTGATTTAAAACCTTCTCAAGCACCTTTACTTAATACCATTACGGTATAAAGATTTTCATCCTCTTAGCTCTTTCCACTTTTAGAAACCTTAAATCGAAAAAGGCTGCCTCAATTCGAGACAGCCTTTTAGATAATTATAGGGTAGTACAAGAATTATCGTTCATATATAAACTTAACCGTTTCACCCTTCTCTCCATATTTCACCAAGATATGGTACATGCCATAGGACATTCCCGAAGATGAGGGATACCAGCTAACAGTGTGATTACCATCTTCCATATCGGTATTAGAAATGGTGGTAATGTGCTTACCTGTCGCATCATGTACATTTATTTCCACGTTACCTGCGGTAGGCGTTTGAAAGCTGATACTCACCAATCCTGATGAAGGGTTGGGATATACACTCAAACCCAGCGATGAAGAAGCTCCTCCTTGAGGATTTACCCTAGAAGTCTTACCATTCCCTTGATCTCCAGTTTCAGCACAAGGCTCTGGTTCGCAACCTATAATAGTAACTACGTCACAATACGTTTTCGTACAGGCTATTCCGTTGTTATCGAAATAGGAAATGGTAGCGCAATAATTGTAGGTTCCATTGTAGCTATAGCTATGCTGAGGATAAAAGTTGCTCGAAACCGTATTCCCGTCACCAAAATCCCAAAGAATATCAACTATATCACAATCTGCATCTACTTCAGCAGTAAACTCAACATCGCAGTCCCTTTCATCGGCACTGAGTTGTGTTAAATTAATTTCACACTCACAAGGTTCACAATCCCTTACCAATACGTTATAACACACTGAATCTGTACAACATTCTCCCGTTTCAGGATCTATTGTTTTTACCGTTAAGCAAACGTTATAAGTCCCAGACGCGCTGAATTGATGTATTGGGTTTGGAACTGAAGCGTAGGCACCATCGCCAAAATCCCAGTTTGTGGATAGTACATCACAGTCTGTGGATGTTTGATCAAAGAACTCGACCTGACACTTCTCCGTGTTAAAAGTAAAATCAGGGGTAAGCGGGCAATCACAATCGTTAGTATTGCACTCGATAGTTACTGGGTAGCAAATCGTATCGTTGCAGCAATTTTCCCCGTCAAAGCCAGCCGCAGTCATACATACATTATATACACCCGGACCAGGGAATGTGTGCGTGATACTATTACCAGTTCCTGTAATCCCATTTCCAAAATCCCAATTAGCCCCTATGATATTAGTGCAGGCGTTTCCGCTTGAATTATTGGTGAACGTATAGGTACTACAATTCGCTTCTTGAGTAAACATAAAATCTGGAAGTACATCGCATGTACAGTCGCAATCAACCGTCACTGTAACCTCTCTGGTAACTGGTCCGCAGAGATTAGGGTCGATAATTTCGACAGTATAGGTGGTTGTGGCGGCAGGAGTTGCTACTGGATTAGGGCAGTTGGTGCAGCTCAGACCTGTCGAGGGAGACCAATTATAGCTTGCTCCTCCAGTAGCCGATAGTTGCACATTGGCGGGAGGGCATATCACCACATCGGAACTTACCGTGTATAGTGCAGAATTGATTTCTTGGATAACCACGTTATCAAACTGTGCTTCAGATTGGCTTGCAAGAGGAACATTCTGGAACGGATAAAACCAAATCTGGCTGTAATTGCTGTTAGGAGCAAAAGGGATAGACATTGATGTAAAGCTTGTGTACGGGGACAAAGCATCTTGGAATATTTGCTGGGAAGAAGATGGCCAAGGCGGGGTGGAACCAGCGGGCGTTGGGTTTGCGGTATAGGGATTAATACCCGTAGTAGCCCTAACGTTAAAGACACCGTTTGGATGACCATTAGTCATTAAATCAAAACATATAAGGTATTCTTTGCCCTGTTGAAAGTCAAAGCAATTGAATACACCTTCTCCTACACCAGCATTAGACCACATCCACATGGAGCGGGGAGGTGTGCTGCTAGTGCTAGGCGTGCCGTGAGAGACAAACCAACCCGGCATATTGGAGTTGATGGATAAGTGGCTAGTGGAAATTGCACCTGCGGGTTGTTCAAAACCTCCATTGACTAGTGCAGTGGGAGGGTTATTACAGGCACTTTGCGCGTAACTTACTTGGAGGGTTAAGGTAAAGAGTAGGGTAAGGAGAATATAATACTCTTTTCGCAAAGAGAGAAAGGCTGTTGCCTGTGAGGTAGAATATAACTGTTTCATAGTTTTGACTTATTAAATTGTTTAGTTTTTAGTGAAAAATTAATTTCCGATGATAAGGTCAATTAGGCGGAAAAACAGGCTATTGTCTATCAATGGTTCTGAACTTATCCAGTTACTATTCCATTTAAAAAGAAAGCCCGTTTATGTAAAGGAGAAAGTTAGGGAACACGGGAGCGATTGGAGCTAAGTTTCCAATCGTTAAAGGAGCACGTTTTCATGAAAGAAGAGTTTTGATGGTGAAGGACTAGTGATGGCTATTTAATTTTGGAGTAGTAAGAACTTTTTCCTAGTAATTTCTAATCGTGTTTATGCACTAATTCATAGAATTTAATTACTACACCAAAGCTTGAGAAATTTCACTTCACACCGGGTTTCCGTTTCATATTAGACATAGCTTACACCACAATTGCTACCAAATACTTCATATTCGGTTTTGAGGGTGAGGATTTGACTTAAAATTTCGACTTTAGTAAGTGTATCAGAGGAACAAGCACATGCATAACATTAAAAAGAGTGGAGATAGGGTGGCTGCGGTTCAGCACAGACGGATATGGTGTGTTGGCACAGTAAATACAAAATGCAGCGTTTACACATCAAAAAGCACCGAAATCACTAAGAAATACAGTGGATTGAATCTGATTGCGATGCTAAGTAGTGATTTAAAACATTTAGAAAGAGGTGGAGCTAAATAGCTTTGGTGCTAAGTCCTAGTAGGCAATTAATCTTGAAAGTTCTCCTGTATTATAGTAATGCTCCCTACGTGCTGTAATAACTGAGTGAAATAAATCACCAGCATCAATATCATGATTTAGTTTATTTGCAAACCAAAGATCCCAACGAATAATACTACGATTAAGAGGCATATTGATGTAAATATTCTCAATTTTAACCAAGAACTCATGCAAATCCACCTTACGTTCATCAAGACGCATAAGCTCGTAACCACAATATTTAAGTTGCCAAAGAATATGTGTTAAATCAAATAAATGAGTAGGGGTTATACTAGCTCTCAGCTGATTGCGAGCGATAAATTTTCGTAGCGATTCTTGCTGGCGATCAGCTAGGTCAAACATATCAGCATCGATAGAGGTAAGAACTTCCATGATACGCAATCGAATTTGATCCTCGGGTTTAGCAAGTTTTATCAAACCCATTCTTAAGCGCATGTGCGACATAAATTTTTTGGTCTTTCCACTTCTAAAATATAAAATGGCGGATAGATACTCCCACTTTGTTTTGGTATGAACCGGCATGTGCTTATGGAAGAAAGAAGAAGTGTTTAGTTGATTTATGATAAAACCAGCGGCTTGTAGATTGCCTTGACTAAGTTCAAGATTAAACAAGAGCTCTAAAACGGCTTCACCACAGTCATTTTCCAGCGGGAGATTTCTTTTAGCGCAGTATAGAATTCGTTTAGCATTAATAAGACAATCAATTTCTAAAAGTATTCTGGCTTGTTCATAAATCAACTCAAAAATGGACTGTACTTGAGGTAGATAAAAAGGAGTTTTTACCATTTCATGCATTTCAGCGATTGAACTTAAGGCAAGGTGATAATCTTCTTGAACTTCAGCCCATTCCTTTTCAAAGTAGAGTAAAACATAAGCAACCGCTTTACTAGCGCATTCTGCCTTAAACTTAATCAGAAGCGCTAGAGAATCTTCAATAAAAAAATCAAGGTTTTCAAGAATCCCATAATATTTTTTCATGCGAAGCTCCACAAAAAGTTCAATAGCTCTATCTCTCAAAGCTTGATGTCGTTTTAGGGAAAAAAGTAAATCTTTCCGCTCTTTGTAAACTAGGGGGTTATTGTTAAGGCAAACAGCACTTATTTGTAAATGTAAACAGGCAATCGCACTATCGTAATCCTCCTCCATTATATGACGTTCAGCGGTGCGTTGTAGTTTATCAAAAGCTTTTTGAGGACAGCCTCTACTGCGCAATAATGACGCTTTCATTCGGTCTTTTAAAAGTACGAGAGGGAACTGCTCACCATGTGAATATCGACCATTTCGGTCTAGGCTTACATCCATTAGTAAAGAATCCAGCAGTCTATCTTCCAAGCCCTCTAAGTTTTTACGAAGTGCATCACCCTCTTTTTTTCCATTTATAAGAAGCAGTTCTGTAGAAGATTGAGATTCAAATAATGCTAATAGATCAGAAAGCTTGCCAGGACCTTGTTCCCAAGAGTTTTGTGAAGCCTGAAGAAGGCTTGATAAAAAGTGTATTTCAGTTGGATTTAATCCTTGAACGAGAATGGTTACTCGCTCAAAAAGACTTTGATTCATGGTAGTTAAGGTTAGTGTTTACGAGGATTTCCAAAAAACAGCGTTGTGTCCAAGTAGCCTCAAATAACTTTTGGGTTCTTTGGACTATTCAAATTACAACGGGTGAAAAGTATGAAAAAAGTATCAAAGTTAAACGCATATACCCTAAATGAGTTATTAGTTGTATTAGTAATAATTGGAATACTCATTTTATTGGCCTTACCTAGTCTCATGCCTTTAATATCGAGAACTAAGGGTATGGAAGCCCAAATGCAATTAAAGCATCTCTATACGCTTCAGCGTAGCGAATTTATGCTTCGTTCCAAATATTCATCTGAATTAGTAACTATTGGTTTTGAGCATGAGCGTACCATAGAAGAAGGAGGAAATGCCAATTATCAAATTGAAATTGTGGAAGCCACACCAACCACCTTTACAGCAAGAGCAACGGCTTTGGCAGATTTTGATGGAGATGGAGCATTTAATGTTTGGGAGATTGATGAGGATCAAAATTTAAGGGAAATAACACCAGACTAAGTATGCAGCTATTGAATCTATTCTTGCTAATCGTTATATCCTCGATAATGCTTATTCAGGACTTAAAATACCGTGCTATATCGTGGGTATTATTTCCTGTCTTTTTTGCCATTATTTTAATGTGGAGTTGGCAAAATGTATTCTTTTGGTTTCAATCCGTTTTGATAAATCTATCCTTTATTTCCTTAAATCTTTTATTAATGATCATTTGGTTTTCCTTGAAAAAAGTAAATCCTAAACAGCTGTTAAAAGAATATGTAGGTGTTGGGGATCTTTTGTTGTTTTTGGTGCTCGCTTTATCTCTGCCCTACTATGTATTCCTACCTTTTCAAATAGCTTCCTTAATTATAGGGATGGTATTGGGAGTATTGCTTTTCAAAAATAGAACAGTACCCTTAGCAGGAATACAAGCATCTTTATTAGTGCTCATGTTTGGCGCTACACAAGTATTTCACCTTCCGATGTGGAAACTTGAATATCTACTCTTATGAAGACACAAGCCCAAATTATAAAACCGTTGGACTACTTTGAACTAGGCACCTCTGCTCAACAATTTTTACGACCAGAACAGGCGTTTCATTATCAGATTATTCCAAAAAACATCGCCTCTAATGCACTTAGTTTTTTTGTTGATGAGCTGCATTACAGACATGATTTAACGGATGAGCTTGAACTGGTTTTTGGGTTACCGGTAGAATTAGAGCGTGCAGATTCAAGAAAAGTACAGAAAACCCTTACACGATACTACCGAAGAAGGAAAAATCAACCTACTAGGGAGCTGCGCTATTCAGGCGGACAGCACGCTGATTTTTTGCAAGATATTATTAGAGAAGCCAATCAAATGGGTTCCAGCGATATTCACTTTGAACCGTATTCCGATAAATGCAGAGTACGCATTCGTATTGATGGAAAATTAGTAGAACGATACGAAGTGAATATGGAAGATTATCCCGCGATGGTGAACAAGATAAAAATTCGAGGTAATCTGGACATCGCAGAAAAGCGGCTACCGCAAGACGGTAGAATCGAATTTAGAGAAGCGGGAATGCGCTTTGACATTCGTGTATCCGTATTACCAACCTTGCATGGAGAAAAGGTGGTCATGCGTTTGCTTAGTCGTGATGCTTTGAACATTGAGTTAGAACGACTGGGCTTTGGACAAAAAGAGCTGGCCACCTATTCGGAAAATATTCGTAAACCCAATGGCATCGTTTTAATCAGTGGCCCCACCGGCTCAGGGAAAACGACCACGCTGTATGCCACTTTAAAATTACTCAATAAAGAAACCAGTAACATTCTTACGATTGAAGATCCCATTGAATATACTCTTGAGGGAATTAATCAAGTACAGTTAAAGGAGAGCATCGGATTAGATTTTGCGGCAGCGATGCGTACATTTTTAAGACAAGACCCCGACATCATTATGTTAGGTGAGATTAGAGATAAGGATACGGCACAGATGGCTATTCGAGCCGCTTTAACGGGACACTTGGTGTTCTCCACCATACATACAAATTCAGCGTGGGGAACAGTTACCCGATTAATTGATATGGGCGTACCTCCGTTTTTGATTTCTAACACACTCAACATAAGTGTGGCGCAACGACTGGTCAGAACCTTGTGCTCTGAATGTAAAAAGGAAGAGCCATTGGAAACAAAGGAATTACCACGAAGCTTAAAAGGTCAAGATTTTCCTAAAATGCATTATACCCCTACGGGCTGTGAACATTGTTACTACACCGGCTATCAAGGACGAAAAGCGATTTACGAGTTAATACCGATGGACAGGGAACTAGCCGAAGCCATCAAGAATGAACGGGATAATGTGGACGATTTATTAAAAGCCCGAGAAATAGAATTGCTTTCGCAACGTGCGTTTAAACTAATGAGAGACGGTACTACCTCATTAGACGAAGTGTATTCGATATTAATGCAGTAGTATGAACATAAAGAAAATTCTATTTTTCATTTTTCTATTGCTGTCAGTTAGTGGTGTAGCGCAAACAATTGATACTATACCACCACAAGAAAATGTTTCTCAAGCCTCAGCACCAGTGCTGAGCTCTCGATATGAACTTCTTAAGCAAAAATTGGATCGAATAACAATTGAATCCCCGGGTTTGGAAGAGCCAGTGGATCTATCGGTAAGCAATGTGCCTGTAACAGAATTTTTACGCGCATTAGGAAAAAATAACAAGGTAAATATAAGCGTAGACCCGGGTTTACAAGGAACGATAACCAATAATTTTAGCAATGTTACGGTAATTGAAGTGTTACTTTTTTTGGCTAAGCAATATGATTTAGATTATGAAATTACGGGCAATATTATTCAAGCTATTGCTTACAAACTACCTCCACCGCCTGAGAAAATCAGTATATCCAAACCAGTGGACATTCGTTACGACAGTGTATCAGAACGGATTGGAATGCAGCTTAAAAATGATTCTTTGCCAAAAGTTACGCGTGTTATAACACAAATGACAGGGAAAAACCTAGTCTTTGCCCCGGGTTTAGAAAATAAAGTGCTCTCCATCTATTTACAGGATGTGGCTTTTGATCAAGCCATGGATAAGTTAGCGTTTGCTAATCAAATTCAAATCAGTAAAACCGAAGATGGATTTTATTTAATTGAGCCGCAGCCGGTGCAGTCAAAATCATCTGATTCAGACGTCCGTTATAAAGATTTAAATAAAAAAGGCCCACAGGGGAAATTTCAAATAGACTCCACTTTAATCACTTTAGATGTTGTAAATCAACCCATGGGGTCGATTTTAGAAAGTCTGTTTAAAGAATTAGGATTAGATTATTTTCTGTACGCTCAGATTAACGAAGGGGTAACCATGCGGGTGCGCAACATGAAATTAGATGGCTTACTTCAAAAGATGTTCTATGGAACTAAATACACGTATAGAGTTAGAGATAATATCTACATCATAGGCGAGCGGGAGTTAGAGGGTTTACGAGAGAGCAAGCAGATATTCATTCGTAATCGATCGGTGGAAAAAATACAGCAGTATTTGCCAGCAGACCTTGTAAAAGGATTAGAGGTCAAAGAATTTGGAGAGCTCAACAGTTTGGTGGTGAGTGGTTCTTATCCTCAAATCATGGCCTTAGAAGAATTTATTCATGGAATAGATCAACCAGTACCAGTGGTAATCATTGAGGTAATGATTGTGGACTATCAGCGCAATAACGTAGTATCAAGTGGAATAGAAGCAGGTTTAGCAGATGAATCCGTAACCACAGGAGGACAAGTCTATCCAGCAGTTGATCTGACTTTAAGTTCTGGTTCAATCAATGATTTATTACGCAGTTTTGATGGCTTTGGATCATTGAACTTAGGATCAGTTACCCCCAACTTTTACGCTAAAATTAAACTACTGGAAGATAACGGGATTTTAAGTGTCAAAAGCACGCCTAAACTGTCAACTCTAAACGGTCATCAAGCAAACATAAGCATCGGTAATACCGAGTATTACGTAGTGGAACAAACCAACATTGCGGGAGTACAAAACCCTATTCCGATAACCACTAGAAATTACCAACAAGTAGAGGCAAATTTCACCTTACAGATAAAACCTTTTGTATCAGCAGACGGGCAGGTTACCTTAGAGATAGATGTAGAACAAACCGATTTCACGGCACGGATTTCTCCAGAAGCACCCCCCGGAACGGTAAGTAGAAAATTTACTTCTATGGTACGGGTACGAAACAACGACATGATTTTATTGGGAGGGTTAGAAGAAAAGGGATATGACGATAGCGGAAGAGGCGTACCATTACTTTCAAGAATACCTGTAGTACGTTGGTTATTTAGTAGTAGAAATAGAAGTTACAATAAGAGTAAGCTAAACATATTTATTAAACCTACGATTGTAGAATGATTAACCCTTCAGAAATATGGACACGGTTTACCGCACCTACGGAGGTGTTATCGGTGGAGCATTGCTTTGGAGTTTCCGGCACCAACTTATATGGTTTGGAGCTCACCAAAACCAAGAAGGAAATAGAAAGAGGTGTATTCATCGAAGCACAAAATTCTGAGACGCTTAAAAAGCAATACGACAAAGATTTACCAATAGTTCTGCGTTTAACGGGTCGAAAGGTTTTGTCTAAAAAAGTAGCGTTTAAGGCAAATGAAGATACCACTGCCACAGCGCAACGAGCATTTTCAAATTTAGATTTAAGTAGTCTATATTACGAGCAAGTTATTATTGGAGATTCTGTGGTGGTATCAGCTATCCGAACGGATGCTTTAGAAGAAATATTAACCGAATACGCAGCGGCTAAACTAACGGTTGTAGGATTGAATTTAGGTGTATATGCTTTGTTGCCACTAATGGAACGGCTCCAAATAAAAGAGCTCAGCATTGGTCATTATGATTTAGCATTGGAAACTGTTGAAGCAAAAATGAGAGAGGTTGTTTCTGACGTGCCTGTAACGATTGATACAGAGACACTCAAAGCTATCGAGGTGCTTTCATACTTATCTGGGATTGCATATCTGACCTTCCAAGATATTGAGAGTCATCAATTGCACGAACAGGTCAATGCAGAAATGTCTGACTGGCGTTTTAAACGCGCCTACAAGCGCGTTTTGCCAATAGCCGCGATTAGTGTCTTAGGTTTTCTACTTATAAGCTTTTTGGTTTTCAATCAATACTATGCTAAAAATCAGCGCTTACAAACTGAAACTGCTGGAGCCATTGGTGCCGCCAATGCACTAAATGTATTAGAAGCTCAAGTTACCGCAAAAGAAGCGTTTTTAAAAAATAATGCGGGAGGAGGAAGAAAGCTTAGTGCGTATTGCGATCAAATAGGTGCAAGCCTGCCCACGGCAATTGCCTTAGAACAAATGCAGGTGTTCCCACTATTAAAAGCACTCAAACGAGAACAACTTTTTGAGTTTGCCAAAGGAGGACTTGAGCTAAAAGGAGAATGCTCACACTACGCGGATTTTCAGATTTGGATGGAAACCTTAAATGACTTGGCCTTTGTAGAAAAAATTGAAGTGTTGGGATACGGAGAAACGGATCGCAATGCACCGGAAAAGTTTCATTTACGCTTAAACCTCTCAGAATGAAAAGTAATAAGCGTAAATTTTTCACACTGATTGGAGGATTGTTTTTAATTCTTTTTCTAGCCTATAAACTATCTTTCAAAAAGGCGATTGCCGAATATCAGCGTCATACGGCATTACAACAAGTTGAAGAACAGTCTTGGCAAGTCCAAAAGGATTTGGAGCTGTTACAAGTAAAAAGCCAAACGTTAGATAACCAATTAGGAAGCAGCAAAGCTTGGGGTTTTGAAGAAAACTTGCTTAATGCGGTAGGATTGTTTTCCGAAGAAAATGGTTTGGATGTGGATCTATTTTCTGAACCCGCTATTGGTACGCAAAATGGCTATCGCGTAGAGACTATTATCGTAAAAGTTAGAGGAGATTTTAAGACTTTGCTATCACTGCTGCATTACATGGAAAAAACCTTTCGCTCAGGTAGAATCGCTTCAGTAAGCTTTGAAAAACAAATGGATTATAAGCGAAACAGAGAAGAGCTTTATATAAAAATGTTTGTACAAAATATAAAACCCTTAGACAATGATGCGTAAAATGTTAAGCTTGGGCATTCTAATTCAAATAATGTATTCCTGCGTGCTATTTGAAGAGCCAAATGTAGAAGAAGAGTGGGTAGAAGTAATTGTGCCAAGAGATAGCTTACGTACTGAAATAGCCACACAACTTTTTTATTGGAATGAAGTCAGTGGTGCCGTGGATTATGAATTACAACTAGTAACACCCACGTTTGAGCGTATTGATCGCTTCTTGTTGGATACGTTGGTCCAAGGGGATAAATTTACGTTTACCCTAGCTCCAGGGACTTATCAGTGGCGCATTAGAGCGCTGAATTTTAGTAGTTCTACGGGGTTTACTACGCATACCTTATTTATTGATAGCACCAGTGATTTATCGAACCAACAATTAATATTACAGACCCCTTTCAATCGAGATACTAGTGCAAGAATAACTATCAATTTTTCTTGGTTACCGCTGTACAATGCAGAAGATTATGAACTAGAGCTTTGGACTCCCACCATTGGGCAAAACCGTGTATTTAATCAAACGGTGAGCGATGCGCAGGTAAGCTATGCTTTAGCCGGTACAGGTAGTTTTGAGTGGCGCGTGAGAGCAAGAAACTCCGGAAGTGTAAGTATGTATGAAACTAGAACATTTTTCATCGATAGAGAGGCTCCAAGCATTCCCCTTTTATCAAGCCCTCTGGAAGGGGCAAATATCACGAATGATACCATTTCTTTTTCTTGGTCAAGACCGCAAACATCAGGATCCTCTTTGCATGATACGCTGTATATGAGTACCGATTCAACTTTTGTTCAAAAAAGTAAATACTACAGTAGGCCGACAATTTTCAATCTTACGGCAACACCAATAGGCACCTATTATTGGAAAGTAAAAACTAGTGATAAAGCGGGGAATAGCGGGGGATTTAGTGTAACCAAAAGTTTTGATGTGTTATGAAAAATAAAAAATTACGATGGTTATTGATACCGCTCGTTATAATTCTTTGGGCA
Organism: Schleiferiaceae bacterium; assembly: GCA_963715655.1. Classification (GTDB taxonomy): domain Bacteria; phylum Bacteroidota; class Bacteroidia; order Flavobacteriales; family Schleiferiaceae; genus JANQPD01. The sequence goes on along the minus strand of OY970262.1, from coordinate 3,748,658 downwards.
CTCATCGCCTATCAAATTTACAAAGGGGTAAAAGGAGAAGCACAGGTTATAATAAAACCTAAACCCAGATTAGTAGCTGAGATTGATGTTCAAGACACCCTTCAGTATGTATTGAATCTAGATTATCCCGACCCTTTCTTGAAAAACAGGAAAAGGCAGTATCAGCCTAGTACTTCAGTTGGAAGCACTACGCCACAATCAACGGCCAAACCTAAAGTAAAAGTTACAGTCGAATTAAAACCGTTAAGATGGCCAGATTTGAACTACAAAGGTCAATTAGAAAAAAAAGGAGATAACACGCCTATGTGCATTATTGAAATCAACAAAAGTTTGATTTTCATGCGCAAAGGTGAAGATCATGATGGGATAAAACTGTTGAAGGTATATAAGGATTCAGTGCAGGTAGAGTATAGAGAGCGAGAGAAGAAAACACTACATCGATGAAAAAACTTAAAGCAGGAGCATTAACGTACGCACTATTTGTAGGGGTGGTAACCGCTGTGCTTTGTTTTTTGATGATTATGCTGGTGCATTTTAATCGTCAATATTTCCATAGAATGGATAATCAAGAAAGAGTCTTGGACAATTGTTTATCGGGAATAGCATTGGGTCTGAATGGTGAGCAGTCTGGATACAATTGGATTGACTTGTTTGGAGAGGGAACAGATTCAGTGCGTGTGAAAACCCAATTTTGGGGACTTTACAAAACGGTATCCGTAGAAGCAAAGGTCGGAATTTTCAGAGAAACGAAGAGTGCTATGTTTGGTTCTTACTCCGATAAATCATCAAAATTGGCATTGGTAGTACCAGAGCGAAATAGTCCTATAAAATTGGCGGGAAATGCGCTTATTCAAGGGAATGCAGAATTGCCTAAAAAAGGTTTGGCTACGGCTTACATTGAAGGTAAGAATTACAGTAGAGATAAGCGCATCTATGGGCAAACGACACCCAGCAAACAAATTTTTCCTAAACTCAATAAGGATTTAATAGAAACAGCTAAAAGCAGGATAGAGCAATCAGCTTTAGAGGGTGATTCTTTAGTGGTGTATGGCTATCTGGTAAAGATGAAAGCACGAACCTTTGATAAAGCAACATTAGTTTGTACTGAAATAGGAACGTTAACCATTAATACCAAACTGTCGGGCAATATGGTGCTGAAAGCCACCAATGAAATTATAGTGGAAGCGCAAGCTCAATTAGAACAGGTTCAGCTCATAGCACCTATTATCAAAATCTCTGCTGGCTTTAAAGGTTCATTACACCTAATTGCTAGTGATAGCATTGTTTTGGAAGAGAAAGTGGTTTTAAACTATCCTAGTTCTGCACTAATCCTAAACAAATCAAAAGACAATGAAGGTCAGTTTTTAATAAAAAAACAAGCTGAATTTAACGGGGTTGCGGTCTACATCAGCAATCTATATCAAGACAAAAACCAAGCGGTTATCAGAGTGGAAGAGGGTGCATTGATGCGCGGGCAATTATATGCGAATAAATACATTGAACACCGTGGTAGATTGGAGGGAACAATTGTAGCTTCAGGTTTAATACTTATTACTAGTTCAGGAGTGTATCAAAACCACTTACTGGACGGAGTGATTAATCGCGAAAAACTGGTTCCAAATTTTGCAGGATTGCCTATTGAAACATGGGATAGTAAACCTGAACTCATCACATGGCTATAGCAAAACTACCAGCAGCCACCTTAGTGGAAACGTTAACCGCAGCAACCATTCTAAGTTTGGTAGCCAGTTTAGGCATTATGGTCTTTTTACGGCTGTCAACGCCAGCCTCAAACGGAGCAGTTTTATTAGAGGCAGAAGCCAAAAGTTATGCTATGACCCCAGTAGGATTTTTCTGCCTAGATAAAGAAGAAAATAGAATAACTGATACTGAACGTTTGTTTTTTAAATCCAATTGGTCTGATCGGTCAGTAAATCTTAGGGAGCTTTTGGTAACGGTTGAAGATAATGATGGTCGGGTTATCTACACACGTAAAAGACTGTACTATGCAAGATAAAAAGCTCGCTTCCTTCACACTCATGGAGCTTATGGTAACGATGTTCATCAGTGCAATACTCATAGGCATGTCCTATTTTTTGTTTCGTACTATAAATTTTTACTTTCAACGTCTAGACCAAAATGCAGAAATAGTTACTGAGCGACAATTGATGCGCTTAGTGTTACGAAAAGACTGGGAAAGTGCGGACTCCATTCATAAAAACCTTGAAGGTTTGCAATTTTTTAAAGATCAAAAGACTTTTCAATGGTCAAGCATTGAAGATTCTTTAGTTCGTATATCGGATAGCCAAAGGCAAGGCTTTAAAACAGGAATAGCCCTTATTGAAACATCGGAGCATGAAGACTTACTTTTAGTAGATTTTCTAAAGCTGAGTTTTTCCCACTATGATAATGAGAGCTTTGAATTTTGGAAAGAATACCCTTTAACTTATTTGGTGCGCTAATGGGTATTCAGTTGAGTCAAATACAATCGGTTAAGGAAAAGAATAAAGCTCAAAAAAAATCAGCCAGTAAATGGACTGAATTACTTCGCATAGAAATAGGTAGGTCTAAACTTAAGGACAAAGCAAAGGAGAGTCTGTTTTCAGAGCTAGCTTTGTTGTTAGAAGCGGGTCTTAACCTCAAAGGAGCGTTGGATTTGTTAGTACAACAGCAAAACAAGGCAAAAACCAAAGCATTATTACAACAGGTTACTGAGGACTTAACCAAAGGCGATCGTTTTTCAGAAGCCATTAGAAAACATAATACCTTCACACCTTATGAGTATTTTTCCATTAAAATTGGAGAAGAAACAGGGAACCTTCAAGGTGTGTTGCATAAACTGTCTAGTTTTTTCGCACAAAGAATTGAGCAGCGCAGAACACTGATTGGAGCTTTGACCTATCCTTTAATTGTGATGTGTACCGCTGTTTTAGCCGTAGGTTTTATGTTGACCTTCATGGTGCCATTGTTCAGCGACATATTTGCGCGGGTTGGAGGAGAACTACCAGCCTTAACAAAGTTTGTAATCAGTTTATCCCAGAATTTTGGAAGCACGTTAACTATAATTTTGCTGGTTTTTGTAAGTCTGTTTTTTCTGCATCGCTACTTAAAGCGCTATCAGCACTATAAAGAAGTGTATTACTCCATAATTATTCGCATTCCTGTTCTCGGCCCTTTTTTACTGAATACCTATATGCTGCGCTTTACAGAAAGTATGGCTCTACTTATAAACTCTAAAGTTCCCCTGATTGAAGCGTTAGAATTATCCAATCGAATGATACGCTTCTATCCGTTTACGAAAGCGTTGGAAGGCATCCGAGCGCTGATTTTGAAAGGTAAAAGTTTAGAAGAAGGAATGAGGGCTTATAAGATTTTTGACCTGAAAATGGTGTCATTGGTTAAAGTGGGGGAAGAGTCAAATCAATTGCATCTCATTTTCAGAAAAATATCAGATCAATTGGAAGCTGAGTTAAAACACAAGGCCAAAGTACTTGGGAATGTAATGGAGCCGTTGATTATTGTATTCTTAGGCTTTATGGTGGCACTCATTTTAGTTTCTATGTACCTGCCCATGTTTGAATTGAGCGCATCCTTTGGGAAATAATTAAACGTGCCATACACTGATGTAAAGCTATTCAAATAATTCTTGATAGCCCCCCAATGACAGTAAGGATTTCCGAAAGTTGGTAAAATGTCCTAACACAGATAGTTTAGAATTGACAGATTTGCGTAGTATTAAAAAACTCCTTATAACCCATATTTATGTCGTTAACAAAAAAAATTGCTATTCTAATTATTTTTATGGTATGGATGAGTCCAAAGACTCAAGCTCAATCGGTGTATTATGTTTTAACGGAGGAAATAACGAATGCCTACTTTAGTACATCTTCAAACGGTGTTTTACATTTCGAATTTATCGAGGAATATGATATTCCACCTAATTCCACTTTAGATTTTAAGATTTACGGTTCTTCGAATGAGTTAGTTCCTAATTCTATTACCCTAAATATCACAAAAGGTAAAAATTTAGTTCAACTTGATTTGACTCCATTATCTCTTTGTATTAATTACGATTATCGATTGGAGGTAAGAAACTCTAAAGATGAAAAATTTTACGCCAATTTCAAATATCAAGATGGTTCTGCAATCTCATGTCCCTAAGCTGAGTATTTATTTAAACTAAATTATAATCCAATCTTTCATATGTTAACTTTTTTTAGAAAAAAGAAAGTAAGTAAGACTTTCAGCATTACAGCTGTTTTTTTAATGCTTTTTTGTTCAGTAAACCCAATGAATTTACAGGCGTTTGAAGGCCCCACTCAACCAGAATTGTCTGGTTTTATGCAAGTTTCTGCTTCGGATATGGTAGATCCATTTACAGGGGACTTTAGTTACAATATTCCTCTTATGAATGTTCCTGGCCCTGACGGAGGCTATCCAATCAATTTGGCATACAATGGTGGAACCATGAATGATGAATCTAGTTGGGTAGGATGGGGATGGAGCGTAACTCCTGGCCTAATAAATAGGCAAATGAGAGGTGTTCCTGATGATTTCGATGGAACACAGGTTGTAAAAAAGACATATCACGAGAAAGATGAACATAACTTATTGATTGGCGTGGGTGTGTCTCCCTCGGAAGTTTTAGGAGCTGATGTTGGGTTATTGGCAGCTAGAATCGGAGGTAATATGAATGTGATTTACAATAATAAAAGAGGATGGTCCCTGAAAATGGGGTTAAATCTCCAGATACTTCCTATTGAAGCAGAAAAGAGCCCTTCAATAAAAATTGAAGAGGATAGTGGAGACCCTGAGAACTCCAATACCTCAGGGGATGATGAAAGTTGTTACACCCCAGGCCAAGCAGACTTAATCGATGAAAAGAAAAATGAGACGGATGTAATAGCAGATGTACAAGATGAAAGTATGTCTAATCAGGGTAAATTTAAGAATCATGTTATTGGTAAGTTAGGAGGAGCTTCCTTTTCAAGAATTGGCCCAATAACTGCGTTCATGCAATATCCCCGATCAACTACCACAGCCACGTTTCAAGGAAAAATAGGTGGAACATTATTGGGAACTACGGTTGATTTTCCCTTTACGGCATCCTACACAAAAAATAAAATTTCGACTAATAATTTTGACCTTAAAGCCGTTGGATATTTGCATTCAACTGACATTATTTCAGAAAACTTAAATGTTTTAATGGATTATTCGAGAGATAATGAGTCGCTGTTAAACCGTAGTACTAAAATAATGCCGATGCCGGTGCAAACACATGATTTGTATCAATTGAATACTCAGGGTATGGGAGGTGTGTTTCGTGCAATGAGAAATGATATTCCGATTTACGGACCCGTTAGTTCCTTTAGTTCAGGAAAATCAGCATCAGTAAGTGCAGAGTGGAACACGAATGGAGGTGAAAATAAGTTTGGAGCAGGGTATGAGTTTGGGGTAGTAGGAAGCTATTCAGGCAAATGGTTGTCGGGAAATAGTGCTACCCAAGAAATAAAACAGCCCAACTTACATGAAAGCACCTACTTTAAATTTATGGGTGAAAATAGTGAGCACAATAGTCAATATTCCAATATGGCAGATCACTATGACGCTGAAAGTCCTGTGATGAGTACATTTTTCACCTCTCTAGGACAAATTACTAGTTCAATAGGCTCACTTACTAATAGTACTGCTATTCCTTTTTTAACCAATTTGACCCAAGGCTTATCTTTCAGGAATGCGTTGTCCAAGGATAAGAGTAATCCTAAGGAGTATTCGAAAATGGCTAAGGCTATTAACTACATTACAGAGTCTGAATATAAACTACTATTTAATTCTCCGGGTAACAATTACCGAGGAATTAATCCTACGGATTTAAATGCTGGATCCACTACTATTTCTGAATTTCAGGTAACTGGAGACGAAGGGAAACAACTAAATTTTGGAATTCCTGTTTTTACAAATTATCAAGAAGATTATGTTTATTCAACTAATGGGGTGTCCTATGACTTGAGCGTTTATGGCCTACAGCCTTATTCGGCAAATTCAGCTTATTCAGCAAGTGAAATTGCTGGAAATAATCATAACGGAGTAGGTAGAGAAGGTTCTTTTTCTAAAACGACAACACCAAAATATGCTCACGCTTATTTACTTACAGAGATCTTGTCTGATGATTACAGAGACTTAGATAACAACGGACCTTCTATCAACGACCTTGGTAACTACACTAAATTTAATTGGGAAAAATCCCACAATGAAGTTGATAGAATCGGCTCAAACGGTAGCAACAACGCATTAGTTGGAACATTATCAGATAGATTGGATGATCGCGCTTCTTTTTCTATTGCTGAAAAGGAAATATACTATATTGAAAGTATTGAAACCAAAACGCATAAAGCGGTTTTTGAATATTTAAATGATAGACTTGACGCATTAACCTTTAATAAAGCTGGAGCGGTAGTTACTAATCCATCGGTTCGGAAAGCTAGGCTGGTAGCTATTAAACTTTATAAAATAAATCAACGCGATAGTTCAACTCCCACGTATAATTTAATAAAAACAGTTCATTTAAATCAAAGTTATAATCATTGGGAGGGAGTTACTAATAGTAGTAGTCCAGGATCAATTCTTTCAGGTGTATCTAATGCAAGACTCACGCTAGATGGATTTTACACAACATATGGAGAAAGTGGAACTGCGAGGGTGGAAGGAACCAATCGAAACGAATATCACTTTGAGTATAATACAAGTGTTTACCCCTCAACATCAACTGGTACAGCCTTCGATAAACCTGAAAATTGTTCCGATAGATGGGGAAACAAGCAACTCACATCTGAGAATGAATATGGAGTTTCTAATCACATTATACCTTATACCAATCAAAGTAGAAGTGTAACGGATAATAATGTTAAAGAAGGATTATTAAAAGAGATTTATAATCCAACAGGAGGGCGTGTGGAAATTGAATATGAGTCAGATGATTACGGATATGTTCAAGATAGAAAGGCTATGAGAATGTTTAAAATTAGCGCAGTAGGTTCATCCGCTATGTTCAATGCAGTAGCTGGGGGTTTGTCTACTGAAATTGATGATTCAGATCAATATTTGCTTTTTGAATTAGAAAAACCAGCTACTTCAATAGAAGATATAAGTGAATATACTGAGGGTATAAATGAAATATACTTTAAAACTTTTATGGGGCTTAAAGATGCAGCATCAAGTGCAAACCCCACTTATTTTGTAGACAATGGGAAGGTGTTAGATTACATAGATGGCTATGCAGAATTAGATAAGTCGTTTACACCAGTTGTAGCTAACATCTTAAATTCTTTTGAAAAGTATCCTTATGGAATTTTGAAAGTAAAGAAAAAAAGTGTTGGAACTACAGATTTCCATCCGTTTGAATTAGCGGCCTTACACAGTCTAAAATTTCAAAGATTTGACCTGCGAAGCCCTGTCACTGTAAATTTTGGAGCTACATTTAATGTAAATGCTGCTACTGCAGCCGTAAATAATATTCTGAATGATGTTTTTGGAACAATTGCTGAAGAAAGAGGGTTTTATAGATTGGCAAAAGCCTTAAACTACGGAGACGATATTTATTGGAAATCTCTTCCATCTTTAATAAGGCTGAACGATTTTGATGGTATTAAACTTGGAGGTGGAGCCCGAGTAAAAGCGGTTCACGTAAAGGATGCTTGGGATAGCATGACTTTGACTGCAGAGGGAGAATCAACATATTCCAAATATTATTTTTATGAAAATGAAGATGGGTCTTCAAGTGGTGTTTGCACTTTTGAGCCAGCGGGAGGCGGTGAAGATAATCCATTTAAGATGCCCGTTAAATCAAATCAAAGTGATGGATTTTTCTTCAATGATAATTCTTTAATAAGTACTCTGCCAATTGGAGAAACCTATTTTCCATCACCCAGTATAGGTTATGAAAGAGTAACCGTTTATACTAATGCTGATAGATCACCTTCTAAGTATGGTAATGGAATTAAGGAATATGGCTTTTACACTGCCAAAGATTTTCCGGTTAGAACATCCTACACTCAAGTACAAAGTATAGGTGAAGATCCGATAGGTAATGTTATGAGATTTTTAGGTGTAAAGAAATTTACATTCGTAGGAATGGCTCAAGGTTTTTCGGTTGTGTTAAATAATATGCATGGAAAACCAAAGCACACATCTACATACTCCAGTTTTGCAGGATTAGATTTATCTACTCCCGTTTCTCGGCAAACATACCACTATAATACATCCGGTATAAATAATAAGCAAATTGAAACTTCAAAAACAGTTATTGACAATCAGTATTTTCAACGAAGTAATGTAAAACTAGGGGAGGAGATGGATGTTTTTATGGAGCAACGTGAAGCACTTACAGTTAATGCAGGAGCTGGTGGAGCTACTAACGCATCTGTTTTTGGGATAATTCCACTTCCTAGCTATTTCCCTAGGCCAAATAAGGCTGCCTCAGGTACAAAAACAGCAACTATTACAAAAGTTTTTACTCAGAATGCTACGTTAGATAAAGTTGAGCATATGGTAGATGGAGCAGTTACCATAGCGGAAAACTTAATGTTTGATCCTTATTCAGGTTCATCCATTTACACAAAATCATATACTCCTTTTGGGACACCAACTTATACAAAGACCTTTCCCGCTCACTGGGACTATGTAGACTATAGAGCATCCTCAATAAATTTAGGCAAGACGTTTTCAGGAAGTGAGGCAGTTAACTTTGTTACCGCAGGTGATTTGTTATTGAATACAATTGATGGAACAAAGGTTTGGGTTACCGATGTTAGTATAGATCAAGAAGGCACTACAATAGGCACTTATGCAAGTGATGCAACTAACAATGACATATCGCTAAATTTGACTTCTACCTATAAGGTAATAAGGTCTGGTTACCGTAACAAAATGGGAGCTGTAGCGCAAATCATTGAGGCTTCCAAGGATATTCAAGATCCTACTAATCGCTCGGAAAATATATATTTCGCAGAATGGAATAAATATGTGCACACTCAAGATCAAAACACATGGGAGTTAACGGACTGTATTCAGGGGGCTCTAGTAGGCGGTCTTGGAAGTTTCGTGAGCAACGTAGGCTACTTTGGCGATGTTCAATCCTATTTATCAAATACAAACTTTGGTTCATCAGGCATACCATCGGTTTATTTTAACGGTGTTCCAAAACCTTTGCAATCATTTTCTAACAACCACATGATCACTTTTTTGGATCCTTGCCCATTTTACGTTTTCTTTCCTTCTAATTTTAGTGGTTCTGTAATTGACTATGAAATTTATGAAACTAACTTAAGTAAAGGCGTAGCTATTCATAAAAATAACAGTAACGATAGAATTGAAGTAGAGATTACAGATATGTATGGATTAGCAAACCCTTGTCCATATAATGCTTGCGTGGATGGCGTTTATAACGCTTCAGCAGTTTCCTACAATAAAATAACAACAATTACAAATGCGAATAATTTAGTTCCCACTAATGCGAGTAATAACCCATACAAGTACAATTTAAATAATGGGTTTAATTATCCTGGAAATAGCTTAACTTGGTTAACCACACGTTTGCAGTCTGGTTCTTTGACCGATTTTAATACTGACGCTGGTGTGGATGGAGAGTTCTCAAGTTTCTTAACTTTTAAATCTGTTACCTATGGTTCTAATGTTCCACAGAATAAATGGATTGAAACAGAATATTCAACCTTAAGAGATTTAAATGGTAATGGAGTAGAAAGTGAGAATGCGTTAGGTATTTATAGTGCCCAATTACTTGACTTCTGCAGTTCACATAAAACAGCTGTTGCTTACAATGCCCGATTTACGGAGATAGCCTATGAAAGCTTTGAAGACCAAAGCAATTGTTATGATCATAATGGTAATTTTGATTTTACCTGTAGTTCATGTTCCAACGTTTATTATGACTTGGATGCACACACAGGAAAATACTGCTTCAAGCTTGTAAATTCAGGTGTTTCATTGACCGCAGGGGGGCTTAATCTAATTAATGGAAAGGATTATGTACTTAGACTTTGGGCTAAAAACCCACCTTCTATTAGTAATTCTTACCCTACTTTGAATGGAACAAACAGCTTCGTCAAATTAGTGGATAATATTGATGGATGGTCGCTGTATGAAGCGCAAATCACAGGCGGTGGAACGAAGACCTTATCCTCTGTTGGCCACCTGTTAATTGATGATGTACTTATAAAGCCAAAAAATGCCTCTATGCAAACCTATGTATATGACGAAAACACTGGATTTTTACTAGCTACACTGGATAACAATCACTTAGCTAAAATAAACACATATGATGTATCAGGTGCACTAACAGGTATTAAGGTAGAAACGAATAAAGGAAAAGAATCAGTTCAGTCATCTGTAACGTCTTACAGCAAATTAAATAATCAATAATAACCACCTATGACCTTCAAAAACAAGTTAACAGCGGTTTTAATACTTATTTGTTGTTTTTACGTAAGAGCCCAAGAACAAAGATTCGTTGAGAGAATAAGTCTTTACGATTTATTTAATCAAAGTTCCTACACTCCTAATACTGATGCTCAATACACTTTTAATAGAAACATACCTGGAAGTGTTTCGATACTTTCAAGCACACTAATTTTAAAGGCTTATGTCGATCCATACTTAGATCAATTTTCTTATGATGAGCAAAATGTATTATACTCCTTACAAGTCTATTTTAACAGCCCAAACTCAAACTCAAAGACATTGAGTCCAAGTTCTTCGATATACTCAGCATATTATAATGCGGGGTCTCTTTCATCTGGAACTATTTATGTCTCGGAGAATGCTTTTCTTAATTGCCCAGAAAACTTATTGAAGAGAACGTTTATTGAAGCAGAATGGATAGTTAAATATCAGCATACAGTTCCCAATGCTTATTGGAAAACTCTTATAAAAGTTGATAGATATAATAGTGTTGATAATACATTTGAAATTGTATGGGAGCGTAGAGAACGGGCAGCATATTATGAGTTAGAATATCTTTTTATTCCCGATGAATATGACCCAACGGCAAGTACACATTCTGCAATAAAAACGACAATAATTCCAAACTTTAATAATGCTACAAAATTAATTTTAGAGTCTTCATTTTACAAAATTCCGAATGCTTTTCCACAAGGCAGTGTAATATATAGAGTACGACCCGTTCGAATTTCTATTTCTAACGTTAAAACCTACGGTCTTTGGTCATACATACCCGCGACAAGCACAGCAACACTCCAAGACGCAATAATTGCTGATGTAACCGATCTTTGTCATTTTTATATAAATGATGCAAAAGCCTTAGACCCAAATAAAAACTGGCAGCATCAGGCTTCTTTTATTGAGAATGGAGTACGAAAAGATATAGTTTCTTTTTTTGACGGTAGTGGTAGAAAACGTCAAACAAGTACAATAACAAATAGTAATGATTTAGCAATAATAGCTGAAGAAAAGTATGATCTAGAAGGTAGAAAAGCCTTGAGCATTATTCCCGGTGTAACCAATTCAACTGGAATAGGATATTATAGTGCAACTGCTGGAGGTGCTGCGAATAATGTTAATAAAAGCACCTTTTTCAGTGAAACAGCTTTAGACGGTTCCTCTTCATTCCCTCTTTCCGAAGCTAATTCTATTTCCTCAAAATTCTTTAGCGCGAACAACAATTTAAATTTTATCAATAAAGCGGGTATTGCAGACGCAACCGGTCATATTACTGCACAAACTATTTTTACCAACGATGGTACTGACCGTGCTTTAGTAACTTCAGGAATAGGTGCAGCTCTTGGTTTAAAGTCCGGTAGAGAAACAAAGATGATTTATGGCAAACCCACTCAAGTGGAGTTGGATCGACTTTTTGGGAACGAGGTAGGTAATGCACAGTTTTATTCTAAAAATTATACGATAGATCCAAATGGACAAGTTTCTGTTCAATATATAGATCACGAAGGGCGAACTATCGCATCATGTTTAAGCGGAGATATTCCATTACACTTGAGTGGGTTAGAAGGCTTGCCACCACTACAGGCAAGTGAACGAACACTGAATAGTAACATTCTAGTGCTAGGGGGAGACGTACAAATGAGCAATGGTAACTTTGTTCAGGTTCAAACTATGGGTTTTGATAAACCAGGAACCAATGTTACATTAACGTATACTTTAAATTCTGATATAACTGCGTTGTGTTCAACAACTAATCCTAGCTTCACACCATTATATAATGTTAAAATCCAAGTTTATAACCCCTCGGGTATAGCCGTTGTAGATGAATCTTTTTCTTCTAGATCCAGTTTAAATAGTGTCGAAAGTTTTCAAATTGTTGAGATAGGAAAATATACCATAAAGCGCACAATTTCCATTGATGAAGCAGCCATTAGCAATGCACTTTTGACAGAAAGAACATACTTAGAAGACCCTGCTATAATGGTAACATCATCTTGTATACCTTATTCTTTAGATCCCGTAACCGGTTGTGATTTGAGTTTTGAAAATTGCTCTACAAGCTGTTATAATTTTCATGTAGTTCAAATAGATGGACTAACAACTTATGTAGACGATGCAGGTGTAGTTTATGAAATCCAGAACATAAATGGTACACCAACTTATGTTGATTTGAGTGATGTAAGCAATACGTTCATTGTTGGTGGATCAAACGATCCTATTGCCGCTGCAATAGCACTTTGCACTACACAATGTGAATCTACCTTTTCTGAACTAGAAGGTGATGGCTATCAGGAAAACACCTGTAGTACATTAAAGCATGCTTTAATGGCTGATATGAGCCCTGGTGGACAGTTCTTTAGTAATATGGCAGAAATTAATGATGATGGTCAATCAGTAACTGGATCTAACGGAAGCACTTACAATGAACCATACTATGATGAAGCTTCTCAAACTGCTTGGTTAGAGAATAATGTTGATGGAAACTTATTTGATCAATTTGGACTAATTTCAGGAGGAAGTTATTCTTCTTGGGAGGATGTAGCAGCAGATTGGCATCCACAGTTTGCAGAACTATTAATTCAGTATCATCCTGAATATTGTGCCTATTACTATTTTTGTGAAGAGGCGTCTTTACCGTGTACTTCGGCAATAATGTCTGATATAATGGATTTTAAGCAAGATTTGTTTGGTGGTTCTACTACAGATTATGCGGTAGGGACAAATAATGCTAGCACCCATGGATTAAATTTATTCAATCCACTTGCACTCAATCATAATCCAAATACCAATGGTTCGTTATCGGATAATAGTGAGTACATGCCTTTTGGTGCTGCGGGTATGAATACAGGAATTGACCCTTTAGTTCCATTAAATTGTTCGGTAGTATCGAGTTTGGAATATCAAGCACGTGCATTTATTACTGACAGGCTCAAACATTTCGTGGAAGCCACTTCTGGTAATTTTTATTCGGTATGGTATATACTTGACAACCCTGATAATATAAATTTAAGTTCACCTCCCCCAAGTTTAAACACTGATGCTGTTTCTCTTTTAAAGGCTTTGCATGATCCAAATACTGGGGCTTTTTTATTTATGAGTAAGTATGAGGTTTTTCGTTCCATTTACTCTTCACTGCGTGAAGAAATTATCTACACCTATTTTAGAGACTCTTACACTTGTCCTAGTGGTAGTCCTGAAATTTCTGTTGACGGAAATGGCAGATATGTTTATTGGAATTCTGACACTGATTTTGATGGAATCACGGATAATTTACCAGCAGGTACTGGAGTTATTTTAAATTATCCTAAAAACGCAATGTTTGAAGGATTAGCTCAAGCTATCCAAGGAGGTCACTTCGCTGGATACAGCGACAGGTTTGAGATAGTTGATCAATTATCCAACCCAGCGGATGCTTCAGCAAGTTGTAAATGCACAAAGTTCTTGAATGAATATAGTATCTCAAGTGATAATTATACGCAATCTGAATCCGTAGATATAGCTGATCATTTACTAAATGACTATGGCGTTTCCTTAACGCCTTCTCAAGTACACGCTATCATTACGGCATGTCTCAGTACCGCGAGTAATGTAGATTACACATCCATAGCTTTGCTTCCAACAAGTATGACTTGTGGTTCAAATTATGGAACTCAAGATGAAGACTGTGTTGCCAGAGAAACTCAGAATAACTTGTTGGTTGCAAGACAACGATATATGACTAGGTTAGATCAGTATATGATGAATAAAGAAAACGAAATTAGAAGCTTAGCGATGGATAATTTACTTACCAATGAAGCCTTTGATTTAGAGTATAATTTAAGAGAATATGCTTATACGCTATATTACTACGATAGAGCTAGTAATTTAATTAAAACGGTGCCACCAAAGGGTGTGAGAATTATTGCAAATTCAACTGATTTAAACAGTATTACTAACTACCGCTCAGGGAGTGCTACAACTTTTATAAGACCCGGTCACACTCATTACACAAAATATAGCTACAATTCTCTAAATCAAATTATTACTCAATATACTCCAGACGGTCAGATAACAGAATTTTGGTACGATAAGTTGGGTAGACTTGTTTTTTCTGCAGATGCAAAGCAGCAGCTTTCGCAGGAAAATAGTTACACGCTTTATGATGAGCAAGGTAGGGTGCGTGAAAGTGGTTTGCTAACTTCAAGTACTTTATATACTACATTATATGGTGAGCGTAATTTAACTGAGGAACATATAGTAGGAATTTTAAATGCTGCCAATAAAAGTACGGTGTCGTATACTCGATATGATTCAGATTTTATATCAACGAGTGGAGCATTTTCAGTTTCAGATAGACATTTAGATAATCGTATTGCACAAACCATAAGTTATAATACCTTAGGTCAAATAAACCATAACGGTTCCATAACTACCGATCCTTCAGGCTCAGCTAGCTACTCCGTTGTAGCTAATCAGGATGTTGTAACTAGTTATGCTTATGATGTAAGAGGAAATGTCAAACAAATTGTGACTAGAATTGAGGATCCTGAAATTGGTAATAGGTATTTTAGAGTTGAATATGAATATGATATACTTTCTGGAAATGTAAAGCAAGTGGCATTGGTACCTTTAACCTTGAATGGACATTTATATAGTGAGGTGTCAAATGAAAAGTTTTACCATAAATACAAATACGATGCAGACAATCGCCTAGTAAAAGTTTGGACTAGCATGGAAGGACTGGTGTGGAATAAAGAGGCTAAGTATTTTTATTTCCCACATGGTGCTTTAGCTAGGGCAGAAATTGGAGAAGGACTTCAAGGTATCGATTATGCATACACTATTCAAGGTTGGTTGAAAAAACTTAATGGGTCTAAAATTTATTATTCCGAGGATATAGGGAAAGATGGCTTCAATGTAGGGCTGAATAAAAGTTTTGCCGAAGATAAATATGCTGAGGAATTAGAATATTATCAAAACGATTTTATCGCGATTGATGCCAGTCATATCAATAATTGGATTACTGCTACAAATTCATTATATAATGGCAACATTAAGGCAGTGCATAACAGCTACATCAACCCGTCAACATTGGATGTTGAGAATGAATATAATATTTATACGTATGATCAATTGAATCGGATACAAACATTTATCGGGAGTACTGGATTAAACTTTAACGATTATAGTAGTTCTTATGACTATGATTTAAACGGGAATCTCACAAGTTTAAGCCGGAGTGCGCCAAACAGCTCGGGTCCACCATTGACGGAAAATATTCATTATTACTATCCGCAAACCAATAATAAATTAAGACACCTTACAGGGAATAGCCCGTTTTCTCCAGATTTAGCAACTCAATCTGCTGATAATTACACGTATGACGGTGCTGGTAATTTAATAGCAGATGCTACAGCTCGCATAAGTGCAATAGATTGGCGCGTTGATGGAAAAATTTCTTCTATTACTAAAATGGGTGCTAATGGAGATTTAAGTTTTAAATATGACGCAATGGGTAATAGGGTAGTTAAAATGGAGGGCGACTTATCCGTAATTCCGATTTCAATAAAAAACAAAACGTACTACATCAGAGATGCTCAAGGAAACCCACTTGCGACTTATGAATATTCAAATTCAGAAACCGAAACCAATTTTGGCCAAAAAGAGTTATATGTTTATGGAAGTTCTAGATTAGGATCTAAAACAGGTCGTGAAGCAGCTTCAAATTCCCTTAATACGTTGTCTCAAATAAATTTAGATGATTCTTATTATGAACTTTCAAACCATTTAGGTAATGTGATGACTGTGATTACTGCTGAAAAGGAATGTATAGGATGTATGGATTATAACGATAATTTTAGTCAAAGTTTAGAAAATTGGGTGCCAAATGCTAATGTGCCCTACACAACTCCAATTCCTTGTACAAGTGGTAATCCTTGTACTAGCAGAGTAAGCCCTTTAGTAGAGTTAAATCAGATTGCAGGAAGCATGGTTGTAACACCCAAATATACTGATCGGGGCACGTTACGAATTTATCCTGTGGAACATCTAAATCACTACACCTTTACCTTTGATTTAGATATTGATTTTGCGGCTATTAATGGAAAAGAAGTGTATATTCGTATGCAATTAGGAACTGATCCGACTCAACCTTTTTCGGGAACATATAGAGAGGATAGAGGAGGTTATACTCAGAATGGAACTTATTCCGAAATATTTAGTTGGCCGGCAGGTGCTAATAGTAGTTTTCAGTATATGCGAATTCAAATTAGATATAAAGATTCACAATTAGGAGGAGGAGTGGCATTAAGTACGCCCTATCCAACTTTTAAAATAGATAACACTAGATTAAATAGGATTGGTGGAAATTTCGAAGCTAATGTGGTTAGTGCCCAGGATTATTATCCATTCGGCATGCAAATGCCGGGTAGGACGTTCACGGGAAGTGATGATTATAGATATGGGTTTCAAGGACAAGAGCAGGATGATGAAATTAAAGGAAGGGGAAATAGTGTGAATTATAAGTATCGAATGCATGATCCTAGAATAGGAAGATTTTTTGCCGTTGATCCACTTGAAGCTGATTATCCATGGAATAGTCCTTATGCATTTAGCGAAAATAGGGTGACGGATGCAATTGAACTGGAAGGTTTAGAGTCATATCCAATCAATGTTAATAATCCATTTTCCGTTATTGTTCAAGGCATGTCAACGTTTACGGCAGATTGTATAGATTGCATTAACAATTTAACTGGTAGCCAAGCAAAAACATCATTAACAAATTCTAAGACCGTAGAATCAACTACTACGTCTAGTGCTGATCCAAAAACGGTAAAGCTTCCATCTATATTAAATACGAAGACTTCAACAGTTAGTAAATCCGAAGTGACTCTTGCACCATGGTTTAGATATTTTGGTGAAGGTGGAGTCGAAAAAACTTCCTATTCTAAAACTGAAACTAGTGTAAGCATTGATGGTAAGTTAAAATCTGTTCCTTTATATGGAGAAGCATCAATTGATGAAAATAATGATGTTGAGGTGGTCCTTGGAGTTGGCTGGCTTCCACTTGGAATAGGAGCATTCGTTAATACAGGTGGCACAGCGGGTGTAAGAGGTCAAATGAGCGCTAGTTCAACATCTACAACTACAAATGATGATGGCTCTGAAACGACAACTAAAGTTACTACCGGTTTAGAGCTAGATTTGTTTTTAGATTTTGATTAAGTTTATTAAAAATATTATTTTAATGGGTAAAGGGATTTTTAGAAGCGTGCTTTTGATTTCAACAATTCTAATTAGCGTAAGCTGTAATAGAAATCGGTATAATTTTACTCAAAAATCTAAAAACTCATCAGGTGATTATTACGTTTCCGTAAAAGGTAATTTAAACGAGAACAAAATTCCAAACGGGAAGTTTATTTTATATATCGAAGGCCCGAAGAAATATTCAGAGGGTAGGTATAGCAAAGGACTAAAGGACGGCGCTTGGGAGTATAATGTAAACGGGGAATCATTCAAAATTGATTGGAAAACATATATTACTGATAATTATGCTCTATCTTATCCAAGTGATTGGATAATCTTTGATAAAAAAGATTATGTTTTTAATTCTTTAAAATTAAATAAAGATTCTTCAGTTGTTGAAAGAATGATAATTAAAGAAAATTTGTACACCGATAGCGTAGCTGGAAATTTTAGTAAATATTCAACTGCTTTTTACGAAAATTTAAAAAACACTGGGTTGAAATTTACCAAGGATTTTTCAGATTTTTATCGTGAAAGATATGGAAGATCTCAGTTTGAGTTAAGGGAATTTATTGGTAGAGATAAGACAGGAGATAGTATTTTGGTGTTTTTTGGTTTGATTGGTTTAGACGAAACCAAAATATTAGAAGTGAGTTATGTGATTCCCAATCAAAAAAACACTGAAAAATACTTGATATACAGTGAAATTCTCTTAGATATGTATTTGAATGGTGAGCCACTTTTTGATAGATGGGGTTTGTCAGTAAAAGATGTTAATGTCCCTTAGGTAGCAGCGCGGCATAAACAAGGCATGTCGTGGCGCTGGGTGGCATAAGCCCTGTGGCCTTGCGAAATATGCTTTTTGAACTTTCCCTCCTGTGTTTTTTAGCCCTTACAAAACTTCTTTTTTTAGACAAAGAAATAATACTTTTAAAACACTTTTTCTATGTGGATAGCAAGCACCCTCAACTTCTCCTTATGAGGGGGGAAGATTTTAGATATCTCTTCTAACTGCTGTACAGTTGGTAAATCCGGATTTATTTCTGACGCTACTTCGTTTTCAAACATTTCTTTGAAAGAGCGATATTCCTTAATATTAGTTACTCTTGTTAAACATTCCTCATTTTGACACACAAAATTTATGAATTGTCCAGTTTTGATATTTCTCATGCTACTATAACCTACACGCACCTCAATTTTTTTTCTGCCGTCCTGTATCAATTTAAAGTACTTACGGTAGATTCGCATAAATCTAGTATTCTTTCTGTTTTTTACGACTTGGTTTTTCATAATTCTGTCAATTTCTTTATACGTGTAAGATCTGAAAAAGTGTTTTGGTTCACTTAGTAAGTTGTCAACAAGTGTTAGTAGCTCGTCTATGTAAATGTCATTATCTTCGTGTTTTTTAGAGGTATCAAGCATCCAAAGGTTCTCCTCGCCCTCCAATTTCATTTCCTTTCGCTTGATAAGACTTTTTGATAACTTGGCTCCCGTCTCAACAATAATCTGAGGAGCAAAAATCCTTAAAGGCAGATCTACTTTTTTGTGTCCTAAAACAGATAGGGCTTGATCCACAAGTTGACAACCAAAAACCCAATCACCTCCCTTTATCATAACATTTAAAGTCTTTCCATCAAACTTTAACACACTCTCTTTTACCACGTTTCTATAAAGGGTATTTAAGTCAAAGTAGACTTTGTTTCCTTTAGTGATGGAGCTATTATAGCTACCATGCTCAAAGCAAACTGAATTAAATACTATCTCATTTTGACTTTTAGATAATACCTTGGTCTTTTCTGCAAATTTTTCAGAGAACCCGCACTTTGGACATGGCAATCTTACGTGTGGTTTACCGCTAGAAGGAGATAAATACCATTTAATATTCTCCAGTTCATTTACTGTATCTATAAAGGCACTTCTAAAGACTTCACTCTTTTGTTGATCTGTATAGGTTTCAACCGTGTATTCTATACTTGTTCGTTCGCTTAACCCTTCAAAGAAATCGAAATAATAATCATTAACGAGGTTCCGTATTTTTTGCTCACCAAACTTTTGATAATAATTTAATTGATAAGGGCGGAAAGAGAAAGGGTCAGCTTTTACTTCGTAAGGGGCATTATCAAGGGCTCCAAACTTCACCTTAGTGTCAATTGAGAAAGTGTGTCGGACTTCATGCGCTAGAAGAAACGAAGTAGCTTGAACCAAATGAGTTCCTATGTGCGGAGCTCCGTTTATTTGTGTCCCCACTACGAATACTATTTCTTCAGGATTACAATAAGCTATTTTCGAGCGTAGGATATCTATCGTGCTAATAAGGGCATTTGCCAGTACAGTATTGGGTGAAGTAATTAACCTTGACTGCTTCATTAAATATTTGAAATAATAAACTTCGTTCTCTTTTCAACGAAATCTGGTTTGACAAAAATTGGATCATAACCCGAGTCAACATATCCTTGAATTATTAACTGATGAATTCTTTGGGATTCTCTCTCTTTCGCCCAAATTACGTCATGCTCGTCTTCAAATTTTTCTACAGGATCAAGAACAAAGACTGCATCATATCTATACGCTTTGTTGGCATCAAGCAATTCTCTAGCAGGTTCTAGTCCGAAAAATCGTTCCCATCCGATCCCATCTGGAATTCCTCGGTTGAAAAAGAACGTACCGTTCTTATGATCACAGTATTCTTTAATGAAGGCATTCAAAACATCTATTGAATACTCCCTTCTATCTCCTACTAGTAAATGTCGCTCTAGCTTTTGTTTATGACTTCTGTAAATCTCCCTTGCTATTTCACCCTCGGAGCATTTAAATCCAAGTTCTCTTAATTTTTCAAAAACAGCAACTTTTCCTACGGAAGGACCTCCTGTAATTACCACTCGCTTTACTCTTTCCATTAATATATGACTATGCTGATGAAACTATTTGTTTCAAAAATAGGTTATTTCTAAATAATCCTTCAGATATTGATGTTGTTCCATTTGGTCTATATTGTTATTTTTAGTCATGTAGTTGATTTCAAAGATAATACTGTCTAGCGGACTCTTCAGCGGAGCAGAGCACTCCGGGCTTAAAAAGCCTTACAAACAGGAGCAAAATTACTTGTGCCCAAAGGTTATAAACCAAGGATTTTTTGGTTAATAAACGCCTAAAAAAAGCCAAAAGTGAAACCTTAATACTAAGTTGATGCACCTTTTTAACATAACAGCCCATAAAAGGGCTAATCCTAAACAACCCTACACCTAATACCAGCCATCCTTTTTTGACCATTTACCCATAACAAAAATGCGTAGCATACCGTTTCGTTCAACACTGCATTCTCGCTAGGCACTACGTGCCGCTCAAATGCTTAGTTATTATGCTTAGTGTTTTTTTTGTTCTAGAAGGCGTTAATCACTTGTTGTAAAGTCGTGTTGTTGTCGATTGTTAGAATCAAGGTCTCTTTGTACGAGTCCTGTCGAATCTCAATCGTGTCGTTAGAATGCTCGTATCGAAACGCATACCTGGTTCCGCCTATAGAAACCCATAGTATATTTCCTGTTTTATCATCGGAACTTCCACGAACTTCGATGTCAGTTCCGTCATCTTTTTTAAGTACAATTACACCTAAAAGTCCAAAAATTACTTCTGAAACATTTCGTGCATGGTGATTTGCTCTTTTGGTTACACTTTGGAAATATTTCTTTAAGGTGTCTACTTTATCAACTTTTACTGCCATTTGATTGCATTTTGTTTATAGTTTGTTCTTTTACTTCATCAAAAATGTCTTGCATTTCTTGTTCAATTTCTCCTTCAGATCTGCCTGTCATTTTACTGATAGTCTCTTTGTAATGTCGTGCAATTGTCTTAGACCATAAATGTGACTCAACTGCCATTTTCATTACTGGTTTCATTCCTTTGATAAATTCGTCTGAGTTCATATTTTCTATTTTTTTACATTAAGCACAACTTGAAAAAACATCACCTCATTGAGGTTTTCCGTTTTGTTTATATTGTTGTTTTAGTCATGTGGTTGATTTTAAAGCTAATACTGTCTAGTGGGCTCTTCAGCTTTTGTAACTTTTTTTGCTCACATGTTTGTAAATAGACATGGTTTCTAAACTCGAATGACCCATAACTTCTGTATATATCCTGTATCGGTTCCTTACTCTAACAAATAGACTGCAAAACTACCCTTTGAAAACCATATCCAAGTTTCCTATGCGCGGAATAACTGCATTGACTATTATCTTTCGCAAAATAATATTTCACGATATATTACACAATAACTAAATCTAGGTATTTAACCAATAACTTTAAAAGTGAATAAAAAAGGGGCTCGGGGAAATTCCTCGACAAGATGCACGTCAAAGGAAGTGTCAACGGAGTGACGTGCAATCTTGCTCCACGTCCGTGACCAGTTTCTCTTTTAGGTTATCTTTAGGGAGTCAATTCTTTTGACAACCGCGCACCCTAAATACTACAATAGGTTCATCTATGAAAAACGAACACAAAAAGCAGTATGATAATCTGAATAGAGAACAGTTTTGGGCAATCATCGAAGAAGCACAGAATCACAAATCTGCGAACGAATATAATGTGTTGGATGAAGCCATTATGAAAGTGCTTGATAAAAACTGTTCTAATAAAGCTTTGGCACAATTTCAACTTCACGTGGAAGCATTACGCAAAGAACTTCCTAGCCTCACCTTTGGTGTGGCGATGGATATTCTACCCTATGATGATATTGTTGGTGCACCATACCATCACTTTCGGAATTGGATCATCGTCCAAGGTAGGGAAGCTTTCAAAAAGGTATGCGAAGACCCATCCTATTTGAAAGAGATAACAAGTCCCAAAGAACAGGGAGCAGATCTTTTTGAAGAGCTAGACTTTATCGCTTCTGCGGTGTATTACGACAGAGAAGAAAAAGACCCTAAACTTCAACCTTGGGATGTTCTGCTGAATACCGAAAGAAGATTTGCTCTGCTTGAGCAAACTCGTGGTAGAGATGACAAGGAAATCGAGCGTTAGCTCGATTTGAAAATATTCGTCAAAAAAATACGCTGACCCTAAAGTCAGCGTATTACAATTAATATTCAATTATTTCAGCCAAATTTTATTAGCCTTTTCAAACCTGCACCAGCGGTTGTCCATATCATAGCCCCTAGTCGCTAATTCAAAACGAATGAACTTTTCTAAAGGGATGTGATAGTTAAGCACAAAGCGAAGCACCTCACCGTCCACGGTGGACACCATACTCCGTATGGTTTCCCAAAAGGGAAGTGGGTCATCATCCATAGCAATCTCCTGAATGTGGTCATAACCCATTTTCCGGTAGGTTTTAGGCAGCTTATTGAACTTTTCACCTTCAAAAGAAGGATGATCAGTTGGCGCAACAAGATACTTTCCACCTATACCCGCAATAGCTCCGAACGCTTCATTTTTCAATCGATGCTTAAAGTTTAACCATACCGCCAAGTCCAATGCTTTGGACTTGGCGTAATAGGTTACCGGCTCTTGTTTCATAACTATTGCTTTTTTTCTTCAGCTTCTGCTTTCGCTTTGTCAACACTACCGTTGATAGAAAGCACATCGTCTTTAGAACCTTTCCCGTCCTTCGTTTTCTTGCGAAGCACCCGTTGGGTATTGATTAACGGACGGCACTTAATGTTGAACTCCGCATAGGAGAAGGCATCATCATGATTCTTAAACGTTTTTACGTAGCCTTCATACAAAGCTTCATTAGTCAGCTTATTATCCTTGGCTTGCATTAGCAGTTCAAGGGCAATAGTGGCCACAGGGTTTAAACCATGATTTTTTTCGCCTGAACTAAAACCAAGCTCATCAAGCTTCGTTCGCTGTTCTTCATCCGCATATTTTAATAAGACGGATAAATCCTTGCGATAGTCTTTCAGGCGATCAATGACCTCCCGTTTTTCCTCCTTGGCCTCTTGGACTTTTTTTTCCACCTTGTCCAAAAGTTTCTGATCGGTGGTGATGTTCTCAATAAGAACATCCATGATACTTGCTGTTGCACTCATGATATTTGAATTTAGAATTAAAAAATTAAGAGATTGGATAGTTGGCAGTCAGCACCTCTGTTTTAGTAGGCTTTGAGCCACCAGAAGAAGATTTGTGAGCAGCCAAGGTTTTAGTGAAGGTCAACGTGTGCCAACCATTTTGCTTAGAGTACTTTTCCAACAGTTCTGAAGGAAAAGATGATAGCAAGAATTTTCCTTTAATATTTGAAAGAGTATCAAGGAGCTTGATATAGTCCACTTCTGTGTAACCATCGTAGTGACCACATACCGTTTCAACGTAAGGAGGGTCAACATATATAAAGCTGTCAGAAGTGTCAAAGCGTTCGATAACCGCACAGGCGCCTGAACACTCAACGGTCACAGTTTTGAGCCTTTCAGCAATACTTTCATCAAAAGCAAGTTTCTTGTTTAAAAACGATTTTGCACGCTTGCCATACTTATCGAAGCCCCATGAACCAATGGCACAAGCGAAGCCCATGTTAGTTCCAACATAGAACGCCCATGCTCGCTGAAGCTTTGAAAACAGGTGTGGCATACGATACATACTCCATGCTACAGAATAGGTAGCCCGAGAGAACAGTGTTGCTTCCACTTTTGCTTTCAATGCTTCAAAATTGCTTTTCGCCACCTCAAAGAAGTTCACCACCAAATGATTGTTGTCATTGATGATTTCAGACTCGGAAGCTTCCTTTGCAAAGAACACCGCACCCCCTCCAAAGAAAGGTTCGCAGTATATCCTGTGTTCAGGAATATTAGGTAAAATATGGCGTAGCATTTTTTGCTTGCCACCGTAATAAGAAATAGGAGGTTTCATTACATAAAAAAGAAATTAAAGGGAATAAAAATTACGGAGGAAACGTCTCGGCTGAAAAAGCACGGGAAGGTTTTCCATCAATCATAAGTCTTAAATAGATCTCAAAATTTCCAAGGGAGGTAAAGTCAGCAACGGTGTATTTGGGAACACCAATCGGAATAAACTCTTTAACAAGAAGGGAAGCGTCCGCTATGGAACAACGAAAGGCAACAATAGTACCCACATTACCCAAGAGGGAAGCCCGTACTTCCGCATCAAGCTGATGCAGAAATTGATTCGCTAAAATCAACCCTACTTTAAACTTCCTGAGTTCCGAGAGCATCTCAGCCACTAAGTCCGTATTGGTGAGTGTTTGAAACTCATCGATGTAAATGAAAAACGGTCGTCTTTCTACAAAGGGAGTATCAATCCGAGAAAAAGCAGAAGAGGCTAGGGAAGTGAGTAGTAGTGACCCTAAAATATGAGCCACATCCGAACCCACCTGTCCCTTAGCCAGATTAATGATAAGTACCTGCCCCTTATCCATAATAGAACGTAACGATAACTGTTGGGTGTTTTCCACCAGTACTTTTCGCACCATCGGATGCGCTAAAAATGCACCCGTCTTGTTTAAAACAGGCAATAAGTCATTGGCTTTATATTTCGAAAATTCCACCGTCCAAAAGCGTTTTACATCCTCGCTGGTAACGTGTTTTAAGCAAGACAAACGAAAATCTTTGTCTTGCAACAATTTAGGTATATCCGCAAAAGAAGCCTTAGGTTGACAAAGCAGTGTAAGCAGTGAAAACCGTAAAATGTGTTCCATTTTCATTCCCCAAGCACTCTTCCAGTGGCGTTTCAATATTTCTAAAATATTAGAAGCTACCAGTGAATACTGATTGGGTTTTACTTTTCTAAAAGGATTGTACCCCCATGTTAAGCTGGGGTCAGTAACATCCAAGTAGACTACGCGCTTTTTATCGTTAGCAGATAGACTATTGAAAACTTCACGAGCAGCATCTCCATGTACATCCAAAAATGCAAAGCCACGGGAAGCGTTCAAATCCTGCTCCATCAAACACTTTAAAAGTGAAGTTTTTCCTACACCTGTCTTGCCAAAAGCGTAAAAATGAAACATCCTATCGGGCTGTTTAATGCCAAAGTTAGTCCCAGACGTTCTAAAATTAGTTTTCCCAAAATAACTGACATCAATTAAGGATGAAATCATGCCTTGGCTGAAGATTAATATGGATGGATAATGAATATTAAGTTGTTAAAGAATAAATGATTGGTAATTGACTGCTTGAATAGTACTTCGGTGGAGATAGCTCTAGAAACTTTTGCTTACCTCTATTATACCATGGTAGGGCGTTTGTTCAAATCTTCGGTTTAGCAAGAAAATTTGAAAGGGATGGTATCAATAGTAAAAAATGATTCTATCTCGAATCTCTATTTTGAATGGTTATCTTAGCTCAACATTTGACGCACCTGCTTAACAAACTAACAATTTCCCTATGGAGTCGCCTAAACACTTAAAACACAAGCCTATAATTTCTGTGAACAACTATGATAAAATAGATGCCCAATACAGAAAAAAAACAGATATAAGGGCTCTTTCTATTGGAACAGCTCAATACGATGAAAATGAAATATCTTTAAAAGTTTGGAGACACACAGGCATTAAATGGAGTAGACAGAGTGAAGAGATTCCTTTACATAGGAGCTTAGATTTGAATATCCTTTTGCTTGGTTCACTAATGACAGATATCGACTCTGGCTATCCTAAAACTAATCTTAGAGAAGAAGTAGATGATGAAACTGGGGTTAATAAGATTGCTGTTTATTACAAATCTCACGAAGGATTTTTAAAGCCTAGACTTGAGGAACTTCGTGACAAATTAAATGAATTTTTGAAGTAAACAAGGATAAAAAACTGTGTGTTTTTAATGCGGTCAAACTCTTCATGCAGCCTGTACTTAAAGGTTATTTGCTATCATTTAAATAAATTGCATGCCCCTGAAATCTTTTGACTTTGAATCAGACTTAAAGACCGCTATTTCAAGAGAATACCAACATTTGGATGTAAAAATTAAAAAAAGAGATAGTCTGCATGATATGCTTCTCGATTATTTTACTGTTCACCATAAAATAATACAGCCTATTCCGAGGAAAGTAAGGGTTAGTCCTCTTCTTGATCAAAAACTTTATAATCACCCTAAAAGAAAGCAAGTGGAGTTAATTTGCTCAAGACTAACTAATGGCTTAGATGTAAATTTCTTTCAAAATAAAAAACTGTTTCAAACAAACTTTCACGATCATCTTTTATCAGAATGGAACATTTACCATTTTCACTTATCCACTATACTTGAACCTAAGGGTAAGTTTTTTAAAAAAACTAATTCACTACTATTCGTCTATATCACAGATCAAGAAGCTATCTTACTTGACACTGAAACCCATGGAAATGGAGTTTTCGCTGATGAAAAATGGTTGACTATTTTAGATAATTTCTTTCCCGAAGTGATAGCTCCTTATGTTGATACAAAAATAAAAGATATAAGACCGGAGTTGACGCCAATGCAAAGACAGGAATTATGGTCAAAAGGTTACTCAATTGGTATGACGAAAGTGAACGAAAAAATAATCCACTCCCCTGGAATAGGGCGCTCATTGAGTGGACATAGTATGATGGTTACCAAGACTACAAATGCAACCTTGAGATGGATATACACCATTACTGAACAGTTTACTGAGTACGGAAATGAGATTTGCGAGTATTTCAACTTGGATCAAAGCGCTGTACACTTCAAAGTGCAATTTGGGAACCCCACACTTGACGTAGTAGATGCTTCGTCTAAAACTTGGATACTTTCATTTCCAGATATATTTACGATTACTGAAAACAAATAAATAAGCTTTTTTAATAGAAATCCTTCAATTACAAGGAAAAAGCTTATTTATAACACTATCTCCCGACTGAGTTTTTTCAATTACTTACATATCTTAGTTTTTTAATCATCGAATTATGACTCAACAGAGAAAACCAAGAGAATTGCATCCTACATACGGTAGAACCAAAATAGAAAAATGGTTTAGAAATAACTTTCACGGGTATTCCCCCAATCTGACTGGCAAAAAAGCAATTACAGGACGTTTTACACCATCTACCAAGGCAAAAGTTAGTATTAGAATTAAGCAGATTCTCGCAATTGCCTCTAAAGCTAAGATTGGAGTTATGGGTGATTTAGAGTCCCGAATGGATAAACTGGATTATAGATTTGAATATTCTTTTGTTCAACGAGTTTACAAAACCAAGAGTAAAGAACTTGCTAGAGAAATGGAGGTTTATGCGATTAATAAATTTAAAGGATGTAGCTCTCATAACATACAAAACACCTCTAACGCTAGAGCAAGTAGATTGGTTACGTACAACGG
Organism: Schleiferiaceae bacterium; assembly: GCA_963715655.1. Classification (GTDB taxonomy): domain Bacteria; phylum Bacteroidota; class Bacteroidia; order Flavobacteriales; family Schleiferiaceae; genus JANQPD01. The sequence goes on along the minus strand of OY970262.1, from coordinate 3,720,710 downwards.
GTTTTACTACGTTTACGTCGTGTATAATATTTAGATATAGTAGAACATTTTCGTTTTTAATTTTTTACGATTACGCTTTTTAATTTTTTAGAATTTACAAATTAACGCAATTGTTTAATCGAGTGGACTAACTTGGTATACCTTGACATTTTTATAAAACATAGTAAAATATATATGCCTTCATGTAAAGGCGACAAGTACCAAAAAAAGCAGGGAAGACAGCCTTGCTTTTTCATATATCCAAAAAGGGACTTGTCATAAATTGCTCCATGAGCTACACTATTAGACAAACCGATAAACAAAGACTAACACTCGTTGGCCGTTAAGGCACATTCTGATCTTTCGAATCAGAATCAAGGAAACTTCGAGGTATATTTTGTTAGACATTTTTTTTGAAAATGCCTGCATCAAATACCCGCTGATTTCCTTGGCGGGTATTTTATGTTTTATGCACCTTCATAACGAATTAATAACGCTACAAGAATCAATTGATATTTATTTAAACTGGAAGAAAACACACACAGCAGATGCCTACAAAGCATACCGCGTACGACTAGAACAGTTTGCAAGCTTTTTTCAATCACACAAGCCTAATCTACAAGACATAAGGGGCGATGACATCAGCCACTATCACAATGCTATGCTGGAGAAATTCTCACCGGCAACGGTGGCGTATTCCGCCCGCATCCTTAGAAACTATTTTTTGTTTTGGCAGGGAAGAGGAAAAACCCAGCTGAACCCCAAAGAGATTATTCCCATTCGATTTATAAATGCTGATAAGGACATCGTGGAAAAAGAAGACCTTGAGGAGATGACCAGTCTATTGGATGAAAGCTATACAGATGACTTACAAAAGAAACTCATCCTACATTTATTGTGGGATACCGGAATGCGTATCAGTGAACTGTTAGATTTAAAACTTTCTGACATCCAACAAAAGGCCGAGAGTGGTTTACGATCAGCCAAAGTGAAAACCCGCAAAACCATGCGCTACAATTTGGTGGTTTGGGGAGCGCAAACCGATGTACTGCTTATCCGCTACCTAGCGTGGCGTATTCAGATAGACCACGCTAATGAAAAACTGTTTATTTCTACACACGGTAGGAATCGGCAAGGCGAAGCTATAACGCCACGGACAGTACAACGCTGGGTTAAGCAACTTAGCAAAGAAGCCATGTTGGACAAAAATCTTACGCCTCACAGTTTTCGGCACGGAAAAGCGCACTACATGTTAGATAATGGAGCAAATGCGGTTGAAGTACAAGCCGTTTTACGACACAAAAACTTGAACTCTAGTTTAAATTATATGCAACTCAACCAAAAGCAATATTTGAAAACTACGTCCAAATTTTTAGACCAGCCGATGTTTAATCCAGATGCTTATAAAAGTTTACTTGCCAAAACGAGTAAGAGCGGATACACTCTAGCTTAATTCACCTAAAAACCTTGTTTTCTGATTACATTATTTATTTTGTTTATCGGTAACGAAGTCCTTATACTTACTTCATTGAAAGCCTTTTTAATAAAAAGGCTTTCAAAAAGAAGGTACTATGTCGTAAAAGATATAGTTAGGGACGGGCAGTCGTAAAATCAAAAATAGTTTTACGACCATACATCAGAAAGACAGGGAAGGCAGGTGAATTACATTACTCTTTAAACTAGAAATTTAGTATGTCTAACTATTACACCGTCTGCTCTGAGCGTACTCAGGCCAACACTTTAGAAGCCAAAAGCACGTTCCAAAAAATTGGAGTGTTAAAAGTCACTGAAAACGGTGGCTGGTTTTTACACCTGTATCAGCAACCTGAAACCACTTTTCGTATTTTCCCGAATACCGAGGAAGAACTTCCGGTAATCAATTAGTATGGAACTCAAAAACACTACTCCCGTGCCCAACGGGATTTTTGAGCAGATGAAAACGCTCACCGGAACGGAACTTAAAGCGTTGTTACTGATCATCCGAAGTACAGTGGGTTGGAGAGATTCAGCCACTGGAAACAGAAAAAAACGGGATTGGATTGCTCATCGGCAGTTTGTGGAGAGGGCGGGTATCAGTGACCGCAGTGTTACTTCTGCGATACAAGGATTACTCGAAAAAGGATTGATTGAAGTGACTGACCGTGATAATACTCCATTGAACCACCCCAAAGACCGTCAACGTTGTCCTCAAGTATTCTATGGATTAACTGTTGAAACAGAGGTAAAATGTACGGACACCCCCGCAAAAAATCTACAAAACCGTCCGCAAGGATTGCGGACTACAAAAGAAATTTTACAAAATAGTAGCCCGCAGGATTTACCTGAATATACACACAGGGAATTAATTGAACGGGAACAGTACCGTATGCAACAACAAAGAAATCGTTGGAGGTATTAGACTCTACTCCACTTTTAGCGAAAGCATAAGGAAAAAATATAAAAATGAAAATCTGAGATTTTCTAAGGGGGAATACTGTTTCCCTTGACGGATGCAAGCCTTCCCGAATATACTAGGGGTATATGAAGAAAAAGCCCATGTATCATATTGCCAAAAATCGCTTTGAAAGAAATCAAGAAGCTTACAGGAAAATACTTTCTGAACGTGCTTATCGCATTGTTCACGCTCGCTTCATGGAAAACAAGACGTACACGGCTATTGGGGAGTTAGAAGGAATTAGTGATACACGCATACGTCAGATTGTAGGAAAGGCTTGTTATGATCTTCATAACAGTGGATACGGGACGGATGGAAAGGAAACATTTGTGTAAAAGAAAAAGCACCTTTTGAGGGGTGTTTTATTTTATTGGAATTAAGTTAGTGTTCCTTTAGAGATTAAGCAATACGCCATTCAGGAAAAACATCAGTGTCTAAAATGTCATCCGCAATCCTCATAAGAAACAAAGGTATTTCGGGTTCATTATTCGTTTTATACACCTCTCGTATCTCACCAGCAACTTCCTTGGATATTTCTTTAAGATTTGGATGTCCTAGAGCAATTTTAATATGATCCGCATAATGCGTTTTTCCTTTCCACATTGGAATCGGTTGCGTTACTTCATGTTTCCAGTTTTCTAGTATTGAGGCGCATACAGTCTCAATAGCTTCGACATCAATTTGGCGGTATGCCAATAGTACATTAGTAATTAAGGCTCTCGATTTTTTATTCCAATTAGCAAGTACCCAATTAGATGCTTTCATCCATTTTTGTATAGATGGAAAAGGTATTTTTAACAATTGATAATAACGATATCTCTTAGCAGGGTTACTGTTTTGAAAATCAAAAAAATCGTTAAGGATAGAATTAACAATTTCTTCAACAAAATCAGGTGGATGAATCTCGCAGGAAAAAATGGTTAGTGAATTAAAAACTAGATTCCAAGACTTGTCCTTCCAAGAGTTAAGGTAAAATTTAGCTCGTACATGAGTTAAATTTTTGTTTTGACATAAGTATAGTGCGGTTGACACAATTAAATCAGAAAATTTGTAAAATTCCTGATGGTTAAGAATTTCTTCGCTTTTACTCTTTACTAGTACTTCATCAGCACATTCTTTAAGTGCGGTTGACACAATTTGATAGGGTAGCTTGTAAAACTCTTGTTGACTCAGAATTACTTCACTTGCTTTTTGCACTACGGCTTCATCAGTACATTCTTTAAGTGCGGTTGACACAATTGAATCAGGAAGCTTATAAAACTCTTGTTGACTCAGAATCGCTTCACTTGCTTTTTGCGCTACGGCTTCATTAGTACATTCTTTAAGTGCGGTTGACACAATTTGATAGGGTAGTTTGTAAAATTCCTGATGGTTAAGAATTTCTTCGCTTTTATTCTTTACTAGTGCTTCATCAGTACATTCTTTAAGTGCGGTTGACACGATTTCAAACGGCAGCTTATAAAACTCTTGTTGACTCAGAATTACTTCACTTGCTTTTTGCACTACGGCTTCATTAGTACATTCTTTAAGTGCGGTTGACACAATTGAATCAGGAAGTTTGTAAAATTCCCGTTGGCTAAGAATTTCTTCACTTGCTTTTTGCACTAATGCTTCATCAGCACATTCTTTAAGTGCGGTTGACACAATTGAATCAGGGAGTTTGTAAAACTCTTGTTGACTAAAAATTGATTCACTAGCTTTCTTCACTAATGCTTTATCCGTACACGTTTTAAGTGCGGTTGACACAATCTGATGCGGTATTTTATAGAACTCATCTTGTTCTAAAATAAAAATAGCCAACAACGGGTCTTTTAGAATTGCCGAGCACCATAGACTTGTTGGATATTGCTTTCCTCGCTTTAATCTATTGATCAACTCTTGTTTTTCATTTACTGAAAACTTTACCTTTCTGAGAGAATTTAAATAGGTAAAATGGTAATTGGCGTCATCCAGTAATAAATGGATATAGGAATTTATCTCCGTTTCATTTGTAAAGATGTTTTGCTCACTATGAATAAATGTAGAAAATAGTCTTGATACGGAGATCTTTTCGTCCTTTATAGATATTATTCGTTCAACAATCTTTCTTTTAGCAATATCGTCATAACCTCCAATATCTTCTATGTAATTGGAAATTTTGGATATTCCCAAATCGGCAAATAAATCATGATTGAATTTTATATAATTATCCTCTTTTCCTGAAAAGCTTTGGGTTATGATATGAACATATAACCTCAGCCTGTCGTGAATCCTTGTTTGACTCTTAAAATCACTCAATTCAGCAAATACATTTTTTGTTGGATTAAAATGATCGGATAGCTTTAAAAAGCAACTGTACGAAATAAAAAGTCTATGTTTTTCATACATGCATGCTAAATAAAAAAGCATTTTAGCTAATCCGGGATATTTTGAATAAATGAATTCAACATCTGAAGCGATAATTCGCTTAAACTCATTCTCAGGGTTTACTAAGTTTAATGACTTATCTTTATTACCCTCTTGGTAAGTTCTTGCTAGTACAAAAAGCAGAAGAAAAATCGGACTTTTTAAATTCTCTGAATTTGTAAACAGTCTATTCGCAGTGTCTTTCCAATGTTGTTGAATATTGAGGATGGCTTTGATAATAGCCTCATTTTCCCTTGTATCTAGTTCAAAAGCATATTCTAGATTATATAAGTGTTTGAAATATGGTTTTCCGGTAATTACCCTGTCACCAATAATAACCTGAATATTCGACTGCTTTCTCAATTGATTGAAAAAATCCCTGCTAACTGCGTTTTGATTACTACCTGCCAAGCGATACCAGTCTTCAATAAATAATAGATAGTCAGTTGTAGGGTTATTTGAAATGGTCTGAAAACCATTTTTAGTAAATTCATCAAAACCTCCATCTTCAACCCATAACAAGGTGAAATTGGAATTTCGTAATTCAAGCGCAAGTCTTCTTAAAAGTGTGGATTTACCACTTCCGCCCGTTCCATGTACAATAGCACAAACCTTATCATTTCTGTAATTTTCAAAGGATGTAACTATTACTTCCTTAATAGCCTCATGTTCTTTCCTTTGAACATCATATGTTTTAGCAACCCCGTACCATTGACAGCTTGGGTCAAACTTTGCCATGTAAAATTGCTCTGGTGAATAGTTTGTTCCTTTTATTAGGGCTTGATAAAATGCTTCATCAACCGTTATGGTTCCAGATACTTGAGTTGCATTTACCGTCTTATTTAGATGATCCTCAATTTTAACAGCCCAACTCTGATCGAATTTAATAAATGATTCTTTCTCGGTCTTGGCCCATTTAATGTTGTCAACAATAACCTCATTGATGCTTTCCTTATGGCTTTTTTCAAATGCTATAAGCTCAAGTTCCTGAAATAATTCTATTAGTTTGTCTTTAACTTGTTTCTGTTCTTTTGAGATAAAAAAAATGAAGTGTACAAGACTGTTTACTGTTTTATATCCAACTATTTTATCAGTATATAGTTGAGCTTTTAAACGACTAGAACCCCTAATCAAGCGTGCTGTATAATTTTCACTTTTTGCTCCCAAACTTTTCTGCGCCCATTTTTCAAAATTTTCCGCGCAACTAGCTATATCCATGATTTTATTAGAAGTGCCAGTATTCAACTCTAATATGGCTTCAATTTTTTCAATAGACAGAACCTTAAATTTCCCGCCCCTAGAGTCGCTATTTTTTTCCATTGATTTGAATTTTAGGAAAACTAAAAATAGTAAAACAAGCTTAAAAAGCGTTTTCTGGCCTTAAACCTTAAAATTCACTCTTAAAAACTTCCTTAACACTATTTTATAACTAATTGGATAGCAGTAAACTAGTGGCGTTGAAAAGGAGTTGAATGATTCAGGCGTGAAAAAACGCCATAAGTAAATTATGACGCCCCGCTTCAGCAATAGAACGAAGAAAATTGCTAGCGGTAGCTTTAAAGGAGTACGAATCCAATAAAGCTACACCGCATATTACTAAGATTTTTCTAAATATGCAAGCGAATTTCTTTCATTAATTAATCCTTAATAAGGTAACAATGGAAGTCAATTTACATTATCTCAAAAAGAAGCTGAAGCCTCAGCTTAAAAACCCTGAAACAAGGGGAACAGCCTTTAAAAAGTTAATGGGTATTTCACCCGAAAACTTGGAAATAGATGCCGTAATGGAATTATGGCATTTAAAGGCACGGTATCATTTCTATATGTATAAGGAATATGAGCACATGGAAGACTTGCGCATGGCTATAGACTATGCTCAGCAAGTATTCGATGCTGCAAGAGAAGCAGGGGAACAGGTCAAAGATCCCCGCTACTATTATTCCAGATTGTACTTAAAGTACCTGTTGATGTTACAGATTGAAGATGAAGCGCTTCAACAAAGCATGCACAGTAAGCTAAGCTATTATGTGGACAAGGCACTGTATCACTACTCTGAAAACAGCTCCTTTATTTGGCTGAAAGCCCAGCTTTAGATCAACTCAACAAAGTGTAATTATTTCCCTCTTGAATGCTCAAGGGGGGAACTAATCCTAAACTTAAAAAACAAAAAAATTAGTATGAAAACAACGAAACGTACCCACAGAAAAACCCTCGTAAGAAATGGAGCCTTTGAGCTTCACGCCAAAGCAGGCAAATTGGAGCTTTTAAAAGACATCGAAATCGGTTTCTTCTGTATCTACAACGGTAAGGTTTTTACCTACTACCCCGATGCTGATCAAGCTCGAATATCCTATAACACACTCACGCGCTAAGCGTGGGTGTGTTGCCATCAAATTCCTATAAATAGATATTAAAAATAAGCATATGAAAACAAAAAAAGTCCCACACGCAACAGTAGAATACAAGTCTGTATCCCAAACCATTAAAAACAGGCACGAAGCTTTGATGGAAGCACATACCAGTGCCACCATTCAGCGCATAGCCAGCTTAAATTTTGATTCCTTAAATGAGAAAGCTTCTATGAAGAATTATTTAGGAGGCGTTCAAAATGGATACCAACAACTTCCTGATTATTTGGATCAACATATTCAGGGTAGTAAAGTCCTAGAAGACCAAAAGCGCGATGAAGCCGATACCGCTGAAAAAACACAGGAGCTAACCACAAACATGCAGGAGAAACAAAACCAGCTTAAAATTCTTAAAGCCCGCTTAGATGAAAAAGCAAAAAAGTTTCAAAGCGTAATCTCCCGATGGAAAATATGGAGGTTGGTTACCATGCTCCTGTGTTTTTTAGAATTATTGTTCAACTACGAGGTGTTTTTCAGTTTTGGTGGTAACCTTTTGGTTTCAATAGGCACTGCCGTGCTAATGGCTTTATCTATATATCTCTATAGCCATTTCGTGCCTGAGAAAGTAAAGCTTTACGGTAAAGGTGATATCCGAAAAGAGTTAGGTTTTTTTGTGTTGTACCTCATACCTATAACACTCGTTTTCAATGTATTAGCCACACTAAGATTAAACTTCCTCACCGTTATGAATGATGGAGCTACTAACTCCTTCAATTTGTCGCCTTGGGTATTTATACTGGTTAATGTATTCGCGTACCTGATTTGCTACTGGATTGTATATAAACATAAACCTACTAAACAAGAAAGCAACCGTTACAGCGATTATCAAAAAGGGCAAGCAGAAATTCAGGCTAAAGAAAAAGAGATTCGTGACCTAAAAGAGCAGCTTTCCGCTTTAGAACCCGCACTACGCAAACGAACTGGTCAACGCCAAAGCATCCTATTACTTGGTAAGCAATTAGAAGATGAAATACAAACCGCATACGAGCAGTGCCTAGCAGAGATAAAGCTTGAGCTAATGCTCAGAACCAACGGGGCAGTTATACCACTGTATAACCGAGGACACCTCCTTCCCCTAAAATTTAATTATCAATCCATACACCTACCATCATGAAAAATACGATACTATTTTCCTTTATGCTAGTCCTACTAGCATCGTGCAGTACCGAATCTGAAAAACTAACGTATACCACTCTATTGTTGGATATAACGCGTGAAGAAATGATGCTGGAGGAACCAGATACTGCTTTACTATCCCAATGGGTGATACCACAGCAGGCTACTAGTGGAAGCATTTTTGAAATTGGCTATATCACGGATTTTTATCAAAACCGTGTGGAGCGTACACAATTGACTCCCTCAAATTTTTTGGTGAATACCCTTCAGCGCAAAGCCGAACAACAAGCTTTTTTGCATAAAACGATTGCTGTAACTCACAAGGCAATCAACACCACAGGGGGAAGGGAACACAGCATTGTGTTCAGGCAGATAGCACTGGCTATTAACCGGCAGATATTGTGTGAAAATTGTGTGCAAGGTCATCTTTTTGTGCTATCGGATTTAATGGAGCACAGCACCCATTTGAGCTTCTACAATGATAAGACCTTGAGCTTTTTTCAGGCGCAACCCGATAGTTTATACACGCTATTGGATAAGCTGTTTCCCATCCCTACCATAAAAGACAAGAGGCTCATACTGGCACTGGTGTATCAACCGACCAACCGTGAAGATGATACGCGGTACCACCATATAAGTGAATTGTTGATCCCCTACTATCAATCCAAAGGGTTGGAGGTATTTCGATATACCAGCCTTACAGAAGCCATTAAAAATACCCATAAACCATGAAAACATTCTTCAAAATATTGTGGGTAATCTGCCAATTACTAATCAAAGCCTTGATGCTAGCACTCTTCTTTATAACCAAGCTGACGGCAGAAATTTTAAATGCCTTCAACGAAACGCTTTCAAATCATTTAAATCCTAAAAATTAATACCATGAAAAAAGTACTTGAAATACTTTTGCAAAAGCTATGGCTTTATTTTAAAAACTTTATCCGCTGGGTAGCGGAAGAAGGTGATGACCTTATGAACAAAGGGTTTTTGGAGCTGTCTGGAAAGGATCATTCACTTAACGCCAAATTTGCACCAGAATCTACGCTGCTTCAAACGAGATTTACAGGCTTTAACCTAACAGGAAAAGGACTTACTCCAAGCCTTAGCCAAACCAATATTTTAGTAACTGGAAACAGCGGATCTGGTAAAACCAGCGTCTGTTTAATAAAATCTGTATTATCCGTTGAGGGTAGTCAAACCATACACGACCCTTCGTTTGAAATCTATTCCAAATGCAGTGGAGCCCTAGCGCAGAAAGGCTACCGTATTGTGCAGTTGGATTTGACCAACCCAAAACGCTCCCATTTCTATAATCCCATGCACAGGGCAAAAACGCCTAGCCAGCTCAACCTTTTGGCTACGCAACTCATGTCAAACAGTATGGAAAAAGGTAAGAAGGATTTTTGGTCAAATTCAGCCGTCAATCTATTGGTGTGCGGAATGGAAATACTACGCCTATTACCGCTACAATACCAGAACCTGTATAACCTAGCGTATCTACTAACCCAATGGCAATCCGAATCAGGTCGTGAGAATCTAGACATATTAGTTGCCACGCTATGTGAAGATAATTCAAAGCTGTTTGAAAAATATTTGGCCATAAACAGCACCAGTGCCAATACACTTTCTGGAATAATCTCAAGTGCAGAAGCGGCTACCAAGACCTTCTTATTAGATGAGTGCATAGCGGAAACTACAAGTAGAGATACCATTGGCGACTTTATGAACATCCGTAAAGAGAAGACCGCGATTTTTCTACATAGCTCAATTGCCAAAGCCGAATACCTTGCCAACATCAGCAGTATGTTCTTAACGCAGTTTTTTGAGTCCTTTTTTGAACGTATCCCTGAACCGGAGGAGCTGGATTGCTATTTCCATTTAGAAGAACTACCAGTACTGTCAATTAACAATTTAGATCTGATAATCAGCAATATACGTAAATATCGCGGGGCAATATTAGGAGTTACACAAGACGCAGAAAATCAATTAACGACCAAATACGGCAGGGAAAAAGCCACAGCAATTATAAACAACATGCGTGTGAAATTATACCTATCAGCATCGTTAGATATCGCCACTAAGCTATCTAAAGAGTTTGGCACCTACGAGTATAAAGACAAAAAGTCCGGTCAAACCAAACGTAGGGAACTGATGACGGCAGACGAAATCATGTCTTTACCATCTGAAAAGGCGCTCATAACGGTGGTCAATCAACGCCCCATTTTGGCAAAACTAAAACCATATTACAAAGACCCTAAATTATTAAAGATGAAGGAAATACCCACTCCATTGATTAATTACGGCACCAACGATGAAGAAGACACTACTCCGCAATTACTAAACATTTCAGAGTATTTAAAAAGCATTCAAAACCCTATCCAAAATCCCATTACCGATGAGCAGGATTAAATCAAAAAAACTGTACCGCTATCTTAAGGAAAATGGAGGTTTTAAAAACCCGCATCAGCTTAAAAAGCTAAAAAGGGAGTACCGCAGACAATATCAAAACCAATGGCAACGCCAGCAGAGAAAAAAGCAGCATGAAGTGCGCTTTTTTTTAACAAAAGATGAATACGGAGAGATAAAAAATTACTGCCAGAACCAGTCCACCACTCCTACTGAATTAGCTAAGGAATTAGTATTGAGCCACGGCAGGGAACAGCCCTTTCTACCGAACAGGGAACAGCTGTTGGCTATTGCAAAACAGCTTGGGCTTTCCATAAATCAACTATCTGGTGGTGGTAATACAGATACTATTATCACCAAACTCCTATCGGCAGAAGCAATACTGCTTAACTATTTAAAACCATAGACGCTATGCCGGTATTAAAAGTGCTATCACGTAGAAAACCCTCTGCTATTGCCCACACGCTTAGCTACATTACTCGTGAACATGACAATGGGGAAGTTTCTCCAATTCTGCACAATCTACGCAGTGAAGCGGATGATCACGAAGCTATTGCTCAGGAATTTTTAACCAATGAGGCATATCGCAAAGTTACCAGCAATAGGCTGTACTGCTTTCACACAATTTTAAGTCTAGGTGAAGGTGACAAGGAAAATACAACTCCGAAAACCCTGCAATCCATTGCCCAGAAATTTTTAGAACTGCGTGGTGATATTCTTGCCTACGCTGTTCCTCATTTTGATACCGACTCGCATCACATCCATATTTTAGAGTCTGCCACGTATTACCGTGAAGACCGCTCCAGTAGTGTACGTAAAAATGAACTTCAAAGGATAAAAACGGAATTGGAATTTTTTGTCGAAGAACGTTTTCCTGAATTGGAAAATTCAAGGGTACTACACGGAGCGGGGAAGGCATATACCAAAGAAGCAGAATACCAGCTTCAAAAACGCACAGGCACTAGCGAACGCGAAACCTTGAAAAAGTTAGTCCACCATGCGTTTCAAAAAGCCACTTCCAAACATCAGTTTTTAGATATGCTTTTAGATAAAGGCTATGTGCATTACGAACGCAATACAGATGGGGTTCCCACGGGAGTTATCTCTGAAAGTGGCAGAAAATACAGATTTAAAACGTTGGGCTTACTTCCTGAAAACATCATGGACTTAGAAAACCAACAAGAAAAAACACAAGAGCAAAATCTTCTTGAACAACTCAAAAATATTCGTCAACATAATTTCAAAACCCGTGAAAAATAATTCATTATGCATTTTTTAGCGTCAGAAACATACTTGCGTTTTCAAAAAATCGGAACACAACGAGATACCGATAACCCCAAGGTGATTGCCAGCTTCTCCCTCCCAAGTGAAGGCATCTTCTATTACGCCACCGAATACGACCCTGAACACCGTCAGTTCTACGGTTATATACGCGGAAGTGCATGTGATGGGTATCAGTCTTTTTCCTTCAATGCCTTCAACGAGGAGGAATTGAGGAAAGTACACGTCTATAAACAGAGTAAACCAACCCGCATCCAATCCCTGATACCAGAACTCAAGGGCGACTCCCGAGTCAAAACCCTGAAAAACATACGTAGCGTAGCACTATCCCACAATCTCAAACACCGCACCTTATGAAATTTATAAAAGACCATTTATTGCACAAAGCCCATTCTGTACCGCATTTCATTAAACTGATACAGGACAACGGCATGCACATCAAGTATGACAGAGGCGTACCCACCGGCATTGAGGACACCAACGGGCAAAAATATTCATGGAAAAAACTTGGTATCAGCCCTGCTGACTTCCATGCTCTTGATCATAAGGCGCGATTGCATCGCATTGATGAACGTTTACAAAAGCTGGAACAAGCCCGCAATGGCAAACAACACGACAAAACTATTGACCATTAAAGCTACCTATCTATGAGCTCTTTTTCCAAAGAATTACAACAGCGTCTTCAAGAAATTGGTGCACAGGGTTTGGCTGATGATCCCAAAGTGGTAGCCGTAATTGAATCTCCTTCAAAAGAACTGACTTTTTATATTACAGAATACAGTACAGAAAAGGAGCAGTTCTCAGGCTACATGAAGGGCGAGGGAATAGCTGACTGGGTTTTTCTTGCCACGGAAGCCATCACCAAACTTGATGAGATGCCAGCCAAAGCACGCAGATATGCCCTGCTAAAAGAAGCACCCCGAATCTCTCAACTCGTTCCTGAAACCAAGAATTCCATAGCTATGGCACGTTACCATAAGCGGATACAGAAGGAGTACGAAAAGAAAAGAAACCAAAGCAAGAGTTTGGAACTCGAACGCTGAACATTCATCTTTAAAACCACACTCTATGAAACTACTTACCCGAACCCTTGAAAAACGCTTTGAAAAAGTAGGCCCTCAAAATGAAACGCCAGACCCTCTGGTGCTTGCCAAATTCTTCGATCCTGTTGGCTCAGCCACATGGTACGCCACAGAATACGACTCAGAAAATTTCATTTTCTACGGTTATGTTACTGGCCTTGCCTATGATGAATGGGGAAGCTTTTCATTGAAGGAGCTAGAAGCCATTAAACGTCCTTATGCCACTGCTATTGAACGAGACATCTATTTCAAAGAGCAGCCCGTTAGCGAAGCCGTTCCCGAACTAAAGCCAACAATCAGGGAAGCCCAGCTGGTGAAAGCCCGCGAACACAAGGAAAAAGAACCCGACCATGAACGCTAAAGCCCCACACGGGGCGGGAAACAGCCCCGTGTGCCACGCATAAAAAATAATGCCCCACCACTTGCGTGTTTGACGGATAACAGCGTGTTTAGACTTGATATACAGGAAATTACGAGTGCAATACTAAAAATTTCAATACCCAAAAAAAATGGCTACAGCCCCACATATTGACCCACTATCAAATGGCATGGACTTCACACAAGCTGTGCCTATGCACATGGATGCGCATTTGGATACCAGCCATCCCGACTATATCTCCTACACCTACGGAGCTATTTGTATTGAAGTCATCGGTGGCATACGGGACATCGCTCCTTCTAGTTTACGCGTTACCATCAAAGCCTTTGTGAAAGGCAGTCGTTCAGCGGTAGACATCTATCGCTCCTCACAAGTTAACCTGTTTGATGACCATCAGGTGAGCCATATCACGGGAAAAATTGCCGAACGACTCAAGATAGAAACGCTCACCGTCAAAAACGCGTTGTACGATTTAATTGAGCGCCTAGAAAACCACCGCAGAAATCGAGGCAAAACCACCACGCCTAAGCCAACCGCACCGAGCCATCAGCGCGATACAGCTTTAGCCATACTCAAAAGCATAAACCCATTAAGTGCTTTACAAGACGAATTAAAACAAGCCGGCAATACCGACCCACGCCTCGCCTTGCAACTGTATATTTTAAGCCTTTCGCGTATTACCGCACAACCCTTACACGGTTTAATCCAAGCACCACGGTTATTAGCCCATGACCTAGTAAGCGCATTGAGCCAATGCCTACCCAAAGAAAAAAGAAGAGAAGCCACCACCATATCCAAACACGCACTCTCTTATCCACCCACCTTGGATTATTGGGATGAAAGTATTTTAGTACTCCATCAATCCAATTGCCTTAAAGCGGGGGACAATAGCCTGTACGATTACCTCTTACACGGAAGAAGCCACCGCTTAGTTACCCAAAGCAACCGTCAAACTGGGAAGTATGAGAGTATTCATAAAGAACTGAATTCAAGTATTTCATTACTTACCTATACCCATAACGATTATCACCCCATGCAAAACAGCCGTAATACGGTATGTCTGCCACTATCCAATACCAAGATACTAAGCGACCAACGCTACGAACGAGAAGTACGCTGTTTGGCGGGGTATGATGACCCCACCCACGAACACCAAGCCCAAGAACGCTTGCAACAAATCCAGCGGGAATTACAACCCTACCACGTCCGTAACCCGTTGATTGAAGAAGTAGACTTATCGGGCTTTTTTGGTAGTGACCTAAAAAACCTTGCGGTGTACTTGCGTATCGTAAACCTCATCACCCTGATCCATCAGCATCGGGACACGGTAATCCTTACCAAAACTTCCAAAGTAGTAGAAGTAAAAGCCGTGTACATGATTGAAGCCTTGGAACTGTTTCGGGAAGTGTGGCTCAAAAAAGATGATGAACTGTACTTCAACGTCCGTGCTACCTTTAAGCAAATAAAGGAATATCTACACAGGCATTACGGAGCCACACAAAGTGATAGTGAATTTACCCTCAAAGAAATCCGTAAAGCACTCAAACGCTCACCCGTAACCCTGCAACGTCACCTGCATACTTTAGAGGACTACGGCAAGATACAGCGCACAGGAGGCAACAACCGCAATGGTTACCGCTACCTCATATCCGAATGGGACGAGGATAGTGGCACGCTTACCGCCTATGAAGCACTCATCAAAAACCTCAAGGAATTATGAAAAACAACATCAGCTTTTCACCCCGCAATCCCGCCACCCATGTGGCCATAGCCCGAAAAATGAAAAACAAAACACCCATAGGGGACTAGAACTCGGCATCATGATGCCGAGGCATCGTCCACCCACGTTAAACGATAGTAATACAAATCCATGAAAAGTACTCAATTACACAACCTGCACTTCGTTACTGCCCATAACGCTTTTTGTGAGCGTAAGCACAACGAAGGGAAGTCAGCCTCTAATATTCAAAGCACTTCTTCGCACAGTAAAGAATTTCTATCCTTTCTGGAAGCAGAAGGAATAAGCAACCTCAAGCAAGTAAGCCAACTTCATATTGACCGCTATTTTGATTTCTTAAAAAAGCGTCCCAACCATCGCCAAGGTGGGGGACTCTCCAATGCCTATATCAGCAAACATAGAGAAGCGGTATTGCGCTTTATGGAATTTATAAAAGGCGTGGATGTAGGACAAAGTGGCTTTTTCATTCTTTCTCCACCCAAAGACGGTGTGCCGAAAGATGTCCTCACCGAAGAAGAAGTAGCCCTATTATTTGAACAATGCGCACCCACCATAGATGGTATTCGTAACAAAGCCATGCTGTCACTCCTGTATGGCTGTGGACTACGAAAAGGAGAATTACACCGTTTAAATGTTAACGACCTAAACCTCGTAGCTTCCACCTTACGCGTACGCAAAAGCAAAACCTCCACGCAACGCGATGTACCCATGTCATCGCGTATCATTCACTACTTAGAAGAATATCTTTTTGAAGTACGCGAACTGATATTACCCGAAGGAAACACAGAACCCGCTTTGTTACTCAATAACTTAGGCAGACGCATGTCCCTAGGCGGTATCCAATATAAAGTTAATGCGATAGGCAAGCAGTCAGGATTACACAGTAAAGTTACCGCCCACCGGTTACGTCATGCCATAGCCACCCATTTACTGGGAGATTTTAGTATTGAGGAGATTGCTACTTTTTTAGGACACAGCAGTGTGGACTCAAGCCAAATCTATACCCATGTGAAATACACCAAATACCCCAAACCATGAAAAACGAAACTAAAGCATTCACCACCTTCCTTCAAACAAGAGGTTTTCGTCCACAAACAGTTTATAGCTATGTAACACTGTTGGGACGCTTTTTTGACTGGTGTAACATCAAAAAGCGTAAGCCAAGTAAAGCCAGTTTAGATGACCTTTACAGTTACAAAAAAGACCTCATCGCAAGAAACTTAAAAACCCAAACCGTACAACAACACCTATCCATACTCAAACATTACTACGTGAGCATTGGCAGAGAGGATAATCCGGGGCTACTGGTCAAACATACCAAGCGAGAACAAACCTTGCCTGAAAAACTATTGAGTGAGGAAGAGTTAACCGAACTGTATCGAAGTCTTTCAGCAGATACGATGGTACAACGTAGAGATAAAGCGATGCTTGGAATAACGATATTCCAAGGAGTGAAACGAGAAGAACTGGCTCTATTGGAACTGGACTATGTTGACCTCGATAGGGCATGTATCTACATCCCTTCCACCGCCCGAACTAACAGCCGAAGTGTAGCTTTGCATCCCATGCAGATGAAAGACCTACTTGCCTATGTATATGACTACCGTCCTGTACTCCTACGAGAATCTTTAAAAGAAAATACCAGTCGCTTGTTCTTTTCCATGGGTAAAGGGAATCGATTAAACAACTCCATTCAACGAAAGATGCAGAACCTAAAGCGCTGGCATCCTGCGTTGTTGACCTTGATACAAATACGAGAGTCGCGGATGTCCTTATGGGTCAAAGAGCATGGCATTAGAAAGGCACAATACTTCGCGGGTATTAAATACACCTCTTCTATGTTGCGGTATAAAACGCAGGATATTGAGCAGTTGAAGAAGAAGCTTGCGGTGGTGCATCCGATGGAAAGGTTGGGAGTAAAATAAATGATATGGAAAGAAGAAATGGAGACAGCATTTAAATACTTCTAAGGTTATTGTTTAGCTGGGGCATATCAGGAAAATAATAATGTCATTTGCTGACAATCTAAAACCGCATGATTAATAACTTCTAGAATATGATACTTGTTATAAAATTATTAATAATGATGTTTAATTGTATTACTTTTTAGGCAACCCAGCTTGAAAATTCTAAATGCTATATAGACTTTTTTATTAACCATCCTGTTTACTTTAAGGTGTTTTTAAGTGGTTTCATCACTTTAAAAACAACTTTAAAGTGTGTTGTGTAAAAAAAATAATTATATTTGTCCCATGTGAATTATGTATGAGTACAAAACAACAGGTGAAAGAATTTCTTAAGGAGCTGCTAATCAAGATAAACCATTGGGGAGTTCTATTCTTGGATAGCAGAGAGAAGAATTCTCAAACACTTGCTGATCTCGAGCTTATGCCTAATGAACGAATAAAAGTTATTGAAAAGCTTGAGGTAGATGATTTTTGTGAAGGTCCACTAGAGGAAACGCAATACGGTGGTTCCGAAATGTGGGTTTTTGGTAAAACCATACGCGGAAAGGAAATATATATTAAAATATCATTGGGACGAACCAATGCTAATGCACTGTGTATTTCATTTCATATCGCAGAATATAAGATGAACTATCAATTTAAATAGTTATGCAAAGCCCAATTACAGGAAAAGAAATGAGCGTGGTCGTAAGGGAAATGAAGTTAAATTTCAGAAAAGAAAGTTTTGATGTAAGCTATCCCAGCTATTATTGTTCAGATAGTGGTGAGTATTTTACTACAACAGAGTTCGACAACATCAAGATGAAGCAGGTTTATAATCAGTATAGAGATAAGTATAACTTGCCTTTTCCCCAAGAGATAAAAGATATACGTGCCAAGTACAAGTTGTCTGCGGTAAAGATGTCTGAAATTTTGGGGTTTGGTGTAAATGGTTATCGTAATTATGAAAATGGAGAAGTGCCTAGTCAGTCTAATGCTAATTTAATACAGCTGGCAAATGACCCATATAAATTTAAGGAGCTCGTTAGAATTAGCACTGCTTATGAAGATAACTCTGCTGATAAAAAAGATTTACTGGCAAGGGTGGATAATTTAACACAAAAAAAGCGGGATAAAATTTTCGCCTTTGAAGTTGATGACTTCCTGTTAGGAGACAAATTGCCCGATAATTATTCTGGTTTCGTCAAACCTAATATTGAAAAGTTGTCAGAAATGGTGGTTTTCTTTGCTTCGTTTGTAGAGCCTTTTGTAACGAAGCTTAATAAATTACTTTTTTACACGGACTTCCTGCATTACAAGTACGAAGCAGAATCAATCAGTGGTACTCGGTATAGAGCCATAGATAAAGGACCTGTGCCTAATAACTACAATAGTATCTATGATTTTATGAAATCTAATGAGAGTATTGATATAATTGAAAAGGAATATGACTGGGGGTACAGCAAAAAATTTGTTGCTATCCGGGATTTTGATAAAAGTCTTTTTACGAATCTAGAATTAGAAATTTTAGATAAAGTAAAAACCAAGTTTGATAAGATGAGCACAAGACAGGTTGTTGATTATAGTCATTCTGAGGAAGCTTGGATAGATAATTATCACAACGGAAAGAGCCTAATTGATTATAAATATGCGTTTAATTTAAAAGAAATAAGCTGATAAGAAACAAAAAATCCAATTTGCTGCTGGTAACAGCAAATTGGAATATAAATATGGGACGTTGTGAAGTGTTGGGACACTATTCGTAAGGCTTATCACCTTATGCAACCCCTTTTGTGTTGTGCAATAGTACGAAAAATCGGACTGATTGTTCATTCTCTGCACAATTCCTACCTAAATAGTAAACTCAAGCTATTTTAAAGAAGCGAGTTCAGGCCAAAATTACTATCAATGGCAACAAATGGAAAAAGCGGTGATAACCGCAGGCACGGGGCTGTGAAACAACGCTCCCAGACACAAACAGGTTCAGGAAACTGGGTAAAGAGAAACTCTGAAACTGGAAGGTTTATAGATGTCAAAAGTGACGGAACTCCATTTAAAGGAGTGCGTAAAGAGAAATAGGGGTTCTCTTAAAAATAACCTTAACCTAAGGTTCTCGGGTATATGTGAGAGCCATACTATTAATTTTAAGAATTTAAAACATGAAAAATTCTATTGGATCAGCGAATAACTTGAAGGTATGCTGGCAAGAAATATGTGCAGAAGCCAAAGGCAAAAACGCTGAACTACTTGCAGCAGCCTTGGTCGCAATTGCACTTGTTTATGCGGCTGGGAAAGTTGTTAAGCTGGTAAGCTAGATTAATCCTGTTCCAACACCTGTGGGTGTTGGAACTTTAAAACCAAATTCTATGAAAGAAAAAGATCGACTTCTGCTGTGTATGCAACGATTTGATAGCTATAACGACTCTATCAACAACAAAGGTGCGGTGTATCTCGCATTGGGAACCTTTATTCTAGCTGGACTCATTGGTTTTATTCCGCACGTCAAAAACGTGCTGGATGAATCTTTGGCATTACATTTTATGTATATATGCTCTTTCCTAATTGGCTTGGGTTGTCTGGTAGTTACGCTTATTGCAATTGCTCCTTACTTGACTAAGGAAACAAACTCGAACTACTACTTTAACGCCATAGCAGGAAGATCTTTAGGTGTATTTTGTCAAGACTCTGAAAATGCTGATTCTTCCAAACTTGGAGACTTAAGAAGCCAAATACATGAACTCGCTACGGGTTTGAGAAGGAAGTTTAAACTCATGCATTACGCCTTTAGACTTTTCCTAATCCAATTTGCTCTACTTACCATTACTGCAATATTAATTGCGTATAACATTTAAAATAAAAAAATGGAAATCTTTAAAGATTATAAAAACACCATCCGCGCAGCTATGGAGGCGGATTTAAAACGTAAGCGGATGTTTAGTAATATCCCAAATCAGAGTCTAAATGAATCTATTTCCAAGGGAATGGATCATGTTGGTTTAAACAGGTCGGATATCCTGGCTCTAAGCCACAAGAAAGAAATTCTATCTAGCCTCAATGTTTTGGCAGAGGAATTAGGAGTAACAGTAGATTTCAATCAACCTACAGGCGCACACCCTGACTTTGTTCAATTAAAGGGCACAAATAATATTGAATACCATTACATTACTTCTATATTTATTGACGTTAAGGGTTCAACAAGCCTTTTTGCCAAGTATAGCCCAGATGTTGTTTCAATAATAGTGAACACCATTCAACAGGCTGGAATTCACTTGACTTTATTATTTGGAGGGTATGTTCACCGCCTACAGGGTGATGGTTTATTCGCTTATTTCGGAGGCAAGAATGTATCTAAAAATACCAGCGTATTAAAAGCCCTTCAAGCAACAAGCCTATTTACTTACTTCATTAAAAATGACTTGAAAGAGCTATTTCTGAAACAGGGGATTGATAAGATTTTTACCCGCATTGGGATTGACTTGGGAGAAGACGAAGATGTTGCATGGTTTGATGCGGGAATAGGAGAAATCAGTGAGGTAACTACTTCTAGCCTGCATACAAGCCTTGCACCGAAAATGCAATCTCATGCTGAAAGCAATGGAATTGTGGTCGGTGATAATGTTAAAGGGTATGCGGAATACTCGGATCAATTACTAATGGCGCCTGTCAGCAAGCGTACAGGAGATGAAAATAATCAATATATCTTTCAGAATCAATCAGCTGGTATAAACTATGCCCAGTACGATTTTGAATGGCTTAAGTTTCTCAAAAGACAGTCATTCATTATCACCGATACTTCTGGAGAAAAATTGGAAATAAAAGGCAAGCCTGATTACAGCACAGACAACTTAAGCAGTCTTGGTGCTATTGCCTCGAAAAACAAACCTTTCTATCCAAGTGCCTAGTACCCATATTTTCTATAAGCACTTTGAGCAGGTACAAGACTGTTTTCCAAAATTGCAGCTTAGAAGGATGAAGTCAAGGGATGCTTGGGCCGTTGTCGGCACTCTTGATATCCGTGGCGAGCAAGGAGAGTATCGAGGCTCTTTTGAGGTTGGAATAGTGGTATCAAAAAAATACCCTTTCACTGTTCCAGAAGTCTACGAGTTAAGTGAGAAAATAGAACGAAACATTGATTGGCATATTAGTTCTCAAGGATTATGCTGTTTGGATATGCCTCACCGGCTTTACGAGGTAACTAAAAGAGGAATACATTTTAGAGACTTTATTAGTGATTTCATTTACCCCTATTTTGCAAACCAACTTTATAAAAAACTGGATGGTAACTATGCTAATGGTGAATGGAATCACGGAAATGAAGGTATAGTCCAATTCTATCGTGAGGAAATGGACATTCATGACTCTAAGACAGCAGTAAAGTTTCTTAATGCTATTATTAGTAATAACATTCCAGGCCGAAATGACCCTTGCCTTTGCGGAAATGAAAAGTTCAAAAAATGCACTTCACACTTTAACGGAGTTCAACGCCTTTCACGACTGTCTAGATACCAGCTTAAATATGATTTGAATATTTTTGAAACTCCTAAGTCAACGTAACAATATAAATAATTTGGTTTCTCTGTGAAAAACAACCGCTACCATACTTGTGTAAAGCTGTGCTACTCTATGGGGATTGAAAAAGATATGCTTCCGGCAGACTTCATCACCTCCATACCGCACTCCACTGCTAGTTACTGGAGGAATGGCAATAGTGAAAAGTACCTCGGACAAGAGTTTTCAGAACTCGTGGCGAACAAGTCAGAAGACCTTAAGCTGATGTTCGATAAGCGGGTGAGATACCTCAAAAAAGGATTTGTAGCTGTTTGCCGTATTCAACTCACGCTTATTTCAATCTTTGGAATATCTAACTTCAAAAAAGCTATTACAAAGAACAAGGAAACCGTTATTAACCTCATTGAACGCACCTCTGAAGCCCTCGGTGGAACATCCATAGTATGCAAAGCTTTACGCATTAAAGATGCCACCTACCAAAACTGGAAACGCATACAACAACACTATTGCCCTTCTTCACTAACCGAACTGTGCTTTAAACGTATTCCTAATCAAGTCTCTTTGTCTGAGATTGCTATAATGAAAAGGGCTATGCGTGATACACGTTATACCCACTGGCCAATATCGTCAGTGTGGGGATATATGCTCAAACAAGGGTTGGTAAGCATGTCCAGAAGTACATGGTATAAGTACTGCCGTATGTTGAATTTATCTCAAGAACATAAAGCCCGCAAAAAGCCTAGTCATGGGATTTCAGTAAGAGCAGGACAGGTAAATGAAATATGGCACATGGACGTTTCGGTTTTTAAAACACTCGACCGTATTACCTACTACATCTATACTGTGGTAGATAATTTCTCACGAAAGATAATCGCCTATGATGTTTCTGAAACCCTATCGGCAGAGATACGCCTCATGAGCCTCAGGCGAGCCGTTGAGCAAGAATTTAACATTAGCCTCAGCAACCAATCAGTAGACCTCATAGTGGACGGGGGAAGTGAGAATAATAACCACATCATCAAGGAATTTATTCAAAAAGCTCAGGTAGATATCACCATGAAAGTCGCCTTGAAAGAAGTTCGTTTTTCAAACAGCATTGCCGAAGTTACCTTCAAAATCATGAAACAAGGTTACTTCCAATACAGGGACATTCTTTCGGATAAGATATTACCAGAAGTCGATTTCTTTGTAACAGATTACAATGAAATTAGACCCCATTACGAACACGAAATTTTTACTCCGAATGAAATCCATAGCAATCAAAAATTAAAGGATTGTAAGCCAGAACTTAATAAGGTTCGGAAGCATCGTGTGGATATCAATCGCAACTACCAGTGCATTATGGGTTGTAAATAAGGAAAAGACCGA
Source organism: Schleiferiaceae bacterium (assembly GCA_963715655.1). Classification (GTDB taxonomy): domain Bacteria; phylum Bacteroidota; class Bacteroidia; order Flavobacteriales; family Schleiferiaceae; genus JANQPD01. The sequence goes on along the minus strand of OY970262.1, from coordinate 3,697,679 downwards.
AATTAAAACCCAAAAACCTCTTTTCTTTTTCTCCTTTTAAAAGAATTTAAAAAACAATCTAAGAATAAAAACCTCGTATTTAACTATACGAGGTTTTTCATTAGTACTTCACTCTAGAAAACGCACTTCGAATTTTCGAAGTGCCTTGCTCGGAAAAGATTAGCCAGAAAAGGGAAGTCGAAAAAAAGAATGATTTTTATGTTCTATTTTTTTGTTTCTTTGGAAATAGATGGCTGTTCAAACTTACAAATTAAGTAACTCCCAAAACTGCATAGGCTGTTATCCATTTGGCATGCAAATGCCAGGACGCACCTTCACTGGTTCAGATAGCTACCGAGGCAGGAATCCGTTAGAATCTTATGCTTGGGTGCTTACATTTGTTCAAATTATCACATTTTATATCCCCCCGCTGGGGCTTTTATAAAGCGTGCCTCTTTTTAGTAAGCATATAACGCATTGTTGTGCACTAAACACTTGAATTTTGCCTAACTTTTTAATCTTCACCAACGGTAAGTACTAATTTTGTTATGGGAAAAACAGAAAAATGGGTGGCCACAGATTGTAAATCTGAGCTAGCTGGGGGAGCAAAGTCAGGGGAAGGGATTAGAATAAATAAGGATTCAGCTGCGACATGGATTAAAACCAACCCTAATAATGTAGAATACGATAAGTATTGAGTAATGAAAATAGGTAAATTTATAGTAATAGTTTTGTTAAGTGTTTCATGCTATTCTCCAAACAAATCAAACGAAAAATCCTTGGAGGTAATTAGCTCTTTAGAAGAGTATTTGCAAATTTCAAGTGAGCACTCGAAGAATGAAGGTGAACGACTCAAAGAGATTGAAAGAGTAGTTAAAACACAAGGGTTTTTGACTAAATTTCCAGTCATGCTGTTCAGTCAAGATACCATTTCTACTGATTCAATATTTACAACTGGTTGGGCTATGGCTGCTTATAAGCCAACTTCTTTACCTTTAGCAACTATATCTAGTAATGACGGTATAGACACCATATCTTTTAATAAGGAATGTGGTTGTTTCCCAATTGAAATTTCTAGTGTTAGTAAAGGAAAAAATATATATAAAGGTAGAATTTGGGACAATGGGCGTGAGTTTATTTTTGAAGGATGGTTTTACGGAAAATAAATTATAGAGTGAGTTTTAAGTTTACGTTTTTGGATTATCAATTTCGTTTAGGGTAAAAATGCTTAAATCACAATGAATAAGAGTGAAGCTAAGGAATTTTTGAAGAGAAAGAAACCAGAAGTATCTATTAATGTGCCGTATAACAAATGAAAAACGTAATTATCTCATGTTGTTTAATAACCGTAATTGTTTGTTGCAAAAACGGAGGAATCAATGTATCTGAATATGAAGCTTTACAGAAAGAAGTAAAAAGTTTAAAAGACTCAATTACTCAATTGAAAGGTTTTAGCCATTTTCGCAAAATCAAACCAATCATCTATTCTAGTCCTGTAGAGAGTAATTTAGAACGTGATTTTAAAACGTTGAATGCATTTTTGGCAGCTGATGGGTTATTGATTAATGGAGTATTGGTTAACCTAAAAGTTGAATCTTCAAATGAACACATTAGAATTTTTAAAACCAAAGGGATGCACAAAATAGTATATAACCCAGATTCTATTGACTTAGAAGCAGATACTGTATATTTTAAGTTTATGGATCCAAAGGGCTTAAGATCCATAGTTTTTCCAATAAAAATTCCAGAAGAAGTAAATTAAATCTTTATGTTGAAACAAATAGTTTTCGCTTTTTTCAATATCTCACCCGCTGCCGCGTAAACCCCCTCGCGTGTGTAACCAGCCTATAAAAATAGCACCACTTTAATCAATTCAACGCTTTAATCGGAATAACCAAACCGGTTTCTTCCCACTCTACGCGCATTATAATAGGGTCGCTACTATCTAAACTTATACTAAAAGTTTCCACCTCATTGTTTGGTTTGTACGTAGGTACGTCCAAGCTAAGTTCGTCAAACTCCCCTTCACGAGAGGCTTGCGATTCCCAATTGATACCCCACGGGTACATTTTATTGTTCCAAATAACTTTCCAACTTATTTTTCCGGGAATAGTCCATAGCGTATAGTTTCCTTTTGGGAGTTTTTGACCCATAATTTCCAAATCTACATTGGTAGTAAAGGTAGTAGCCTCGTTTGCCCCGGTGCGCCATACTTCGCCATAAGGAACTAAATCACCAAAAATTCTACGGCCGCGTTTACTCGGGCGGTTGTAAAAAATTTCAATTTTAGTATCACCCATTTGCACCATTTCCGTGTTTTCAGGACTAGCTTTTTTAGTTTGGCTTTTCATAATTTGATAGCCGCCAAAAGCCAAAGCGCCCAACACCAATACAATGATTAAAAACCATTTTAAAAACTTCATAATCGCTACATTTTAAGCCGCAAATGTACTTGAAATTATGGCTTTGATTTTATACCAGCGCATCAATTTAGGAGAATTTAAGGTGCATTTCCAGTAGAAACTCAAAGATTACATACTCAGTGCATCTAAGGCTCCTTTTCTAGTAAATTGGCATCATAAACGTACACCATGCTTTGGGCAACCAAACCATTACAATAAATAAGATGAGGATTTAAGAGGTATTAAGCATTACAAACTAATTTACTTTAAGCCTAAGTTCGATTAATACTAAAATAAATTAATCTGATAATTAGTAGTTTAATAGCTTCTAAAACAAGAACCCTCCCCCTTGGTGGGGGAGTTTAGCTGCACGTGTCGCTACTCCCCCTTCGTTGAAAATGCTGCTTTAGCAGTAGGGTTTGGGGGGCTTTAAGAAGTTTAGATGCTCATATTCAGTTATATAAAAATTGAACTCAGGTTACTAGATGTTAATTGGGATAAACGCGACATCTTTACAAATTAACTTTTCAACTTACTTCCGGCAAGCAAGCCTTCATTCTTTCAACTTTAAACAAATAACCAACAACTGCTTTCTAAAACCTTTTTACTTTCGCAGCATGAGTGAAGACAAACTTTTTCAAAACGTAATCTCCCACGCCAAGGAGTACGGTTTTATATTTCAGAGTAGTGAAATTTACGATGGTATGCAAGCCATTTACGATTATGGCCAAAACGGTGCCGAGTTAAAGAAAAACATCCGCGAATATTGGTGGAAGGCTATGGTGCAAATGCATGAAAATATTGTGGGTATTGACAGTGCCATTTTTATGCACCCAAGCGTATGGAAAGCTAGTGGCCACGTAGATGCGTTTAACGACCCAATGATTGACAACAAAGACAGCAAAAAGCGCTACCGTGCGGATGTGCTATTGGAGGATTATGCGGAAAAATTGCGCCAAAAGGCTAATAAAGAATGCGAAAAAGCAGCCAAGCGCTTTGGTGAAAGCTTTGATGAAGCCATGTACCGCGAAACCAATCCTCGTGTAAAAGGCTATTTAGATGAAGCCGCTGAAACTATGGCACGCATGGCCAAGGGTTTAGAAAGCGGAGACCTTGCCGATGTAAAAGCTTTAATAGAAGAAAAAGGAATTGCAGACCCTGTTTCTGGCTCCAAAAACTGGACAGACGTGCGTCAATTCAATCTCATGTTTGGCACACAAATGGGCTCGGTGGCCGATGGTGCCAGCGAAGTGTATTTACGTCCGGAAACGGCCCAAGGTATTTTTGTAAACTTTTTAAACGTGCAGAAAACCGGTAGAATGAAAATTCCTTTTGGCATAGCGCAAACCGGAAAAGCGTTTAGAAACGAAATTGTGGCACGCCAATTTATTTTCCGTATGCGGGAGTTTGAGCAAATGGAAATGCAATATTTTGTACGCCCGGGTGAAGAAATGCAATTTTATGAGCAGTGGAAAGCAGAGCGTATGGCTTGGCACAAAGCACTTGGCTTAGGCGATGAAAAATACCGTTTTCACAATCATGATAAATTAGCGCATTATGCAAATGCTGCCGCAGATATTGAGTTTGATTTCCCATTTGGTTTTAAAGAGTTGGAAGGCATCCACAGCCGTACCGATTTTGATTTAAAAGCGCACGAAACGCATTCCGGCAAAAAGCTGCAATATTTTGATCCTGAGATAAATAAAAACTACGTTCCGTATGTGGTAGAAACCTCCGTAGGTTTAGATAGGTTGTTCTTAGCTATCCTTTCTGCAGCTTATACAGAAGAAACATTGGAAGATGGCTCGCAACGTACGGTATTGAAAATACCCATGGCATTGGCTCCTGTAAAGGTGGCGGTGTTACCACTTTTAAAGAAGGATGGGTTACCCGAAATAGCGCGCGAAATTTTAGCCGACTTACAACTTGATTTCAATTGCCAATATGATGAAAAAGACGCCATTGGTAAGCGTTACAGAAGGCATGATGCAATAGGTACCGCTTTATGCATTACAATTGACCATCAAACAAAAGAAGACCAAATGGTTACGATAAGAAACCGCGACACGATGGAGCAAAGCCGTGTTTTAATAGCCGATTTGCAAATGCTTATTAGTAAACAATTGAGCCTGAAAACATTACTTCAAAAAAAATAAATTTCAGCAAACATATTAGGATTAGTAATTTAAATTACATTTGCCGCATAATTGAATAACCAAATTTAGAGAAATGAAAAAGTTAAATCTATTCGCAATGGCACTTTTATTTGTAGGTGCTGTATCTTGTGCTAACAATGAAACTGCTGCTGAAGAAGCTGGCGATGACATGGAGCAAATGGCTGACGATGCTGAAGACGGCATGGAAGATGCTGCTGACGAAATGGGTGACGCTGCTGAAGAAGCTGGCGATGAGATGGAAGAAACTATGGAAGGTGATGGTGGTGCAGAAGCTTCTACGGAAGAAGTTGCTCCAGAAGCTGCTATGTAATTCTTACATCGTATTAATTTTAAAATCCCTTTGGCTTGCCAAAGGGATTTTTTTTGCGCTTTTTCGAGAAAAACAGGTATTCAGATTATTGTTGAAATTTGCTAAGGTTATAAGCAATCTATGCAAAGGGCAAAGATTTCAAAAATGCTGTACAGAGATTTAAGACGTACCGTTCACCCTTTAGCAAAGTCCCTGATTTATTACAATACTACCACTCCTTATTCACAATTTTTTCCCGCTCCTTTGCGTCTCCGCGTCTTTGCGAGACCTAATTTCCACTAATCCACCTTCCCCAACTTAATGCCGCTCCTTTGCGCCTTGGCGTCTTTGCGAGACCTAAATTCCATCCACAAATTCCACTATTCACTAGTCCATCCACTAAATTAAGTGCGGTGTTTTGCCGCTCCTTTGCGCCTTCGCGTCTTTGCGAGCCCCAATTGCTATCCACAAATTCACAATTCACTAGTCCATCCACTAAATTAAGTGCGGTTTTTTGCCGCTCCTTTGCGTCTTCGCGTCTTTGCGAGCCCCAATTTCCACTAATCCACTAATCCACTAATCCACTAATCCACTAATCCACTAATCCACTAATCCACTAATCCACTAATCCACTAATCCACTAATCCACTTTCTCCAAATTATAACCCATTTCAAACAACCTCAACGCTTCCAATATAGCAGGGTCCGAGGAAGAAAAAGCTTCTTGAAAACCTCCATTTCCATATAAACTATATGCTATGTAAGCCTTAATTCTGGTTTTTAATAAGCGCTCAGAAGCTTCCGGCAGGCTCTCTAAATATTCAGGACGTTCATCAAAAAAGTTTAGCAGCACCGTGCTGTCCACTTCAAAAGATTGCATAAACTGCTTACGGCTAAGTTGTTGTAGCGTTTGGCGATGCGTATCTACGTAAGTAAACGCCTTTTCATCAAAACTTATCACCATGCCTAAATGATATACTAAGGTAGCGGCCTTGCTGGTATCAAACGGAATTTCAATATCTGGCTCAATACCGCCACCACCGTACACAGATCTCCCGCTAAGGGTTTGATATTCCTGCACCGCTATGGAAGTACTATCCTGCACGGGCATTTTTTTGGTGTACCCTTTTTGCTCCAAATAGCCTCGGTCATAATCACCATAAGGTTTTTGAATGCTCCGCCCGCTCGGTGTATAATAGCGTTGGGTAGTCAGTCTTATTTTAGAGCCATCACCCAAAGTCATTTCCTCTTGCACCAAGCCTTTTCCGAATGATCTGCGACCTAAAATTAAACCACGGTCATTGTCTTGAATAGCACCGGCAATAATTTCACTGGCGCTGGCAGAACCTTCGTTTATCAATACAATTAAATCTCCTTTTTGAAATTCTCCTTTCCGCGAAGCATATATTTCATTACCTTCTCCATTTCTATCGCGGGTAAAAACAATTAATTTACCATTGTCTAAAAATTCATCGCCCACCGCTTTGGCCGCTTGTAATAAGCCTCCGGGATTGTCGCGTAAATCTAAAACCAACTTGGTAGCACCTTTGGCTTTTAGGCTGGTAATGGCCAATTTTACCTCTTTACCGGTGGTGCTTGCAAAGCGTACTAATTTTATAATTCCGGTATTGTCATTTAGCATAAAACTGCTTTGCACGCTGTTTATAGGCACTTCGCCACGCTCCACGGTTATCGGTGTGTACTTTTTAGTATATCGGTTATAAACCTGCAAAACCACTTTGGTACCGGCTTCTCCTTTTAACCTTCCGGTGATGTTTTCAATCTTCACATCAGGGCCATAAAGGGCTTCATCATTAGCACTTAAAATTCGGTTGCCAGCTTCAATACCCGCTTTTTGCGATGGTCCTCCTTCCAAAGCACGTATTACAGTAAGAGTATCGTTATACAATTTAAACTCAATACCAATGCCTTGAAAACTTCCGTTGATGCCTTCACTAGCAGTAGCCACATCGCCAGAGGGAATGTAGGTGGAATGCGGATCTAACTTGCGCAGTAAATCGGTAATGGTAATGTCTAAAAGGCTATCCGTATTAACGGCATCTAAATATTCAAAATCTATGTAATTAATAATTTGCTTTACTTTTTCTTCTCGTGGGTCGCCATCACCAAAACCTGGAGTGCGCCCCGGAAAGTTTAAAAACATACCAATAAGGATACCGATTACCACCGCAAATGATAAAAATATGGGTAGGAGAATGGAATTACGCTTCACTATAAATGTCTTCTATTTGAACGATTTCGATGCCTGCTTTTTCTAAAAAATCTAATCCGCTATTATCTTTATATCCACCTACGTAAACCAAGCGTTTAATGCCTGCTTGTAAAATTAATTTAGCGCATTCTTTACACGGGCTTAGGGTTAAATACAAAGTAGCAGCCTGACAACCATGAGTGCTTCCGGCAACTTTTAAAATAGCATTCGCCTCAGCATGAAGCACATACCAATGCGTGTCGCCTGCTTCATTTTCACAACAATTATCAAAACCGCTTGGTGTACCGTTATACCCGTCAGAAATAATCATGCGGTCTTTTACAATAAGTGCACCTACTTGTTTGCGTTTGCAATGAGAGAGTTTGGCCCATTCAGTGGCCATGCGTAAGTATGCGAGATCGTATCTAAGTTGCTTGCTATTCAAAGTTTGCACATTTTGCTAATTCAGGCGCAAAACTAAGCTTTAGGTTCTGACGAAGCGGTGTTAATTTAATGTGAAAATTGAGCGGTTTTAGGATGGTTTTAAATCTCCGTTCGTCTTCATTCCTCACCACTTTTCCTGCCCTGCTTTGCGCTCTTACGCGATTATATTGCGTCTCTAATTAGTTAAACCCTCCCTCGTCTCGTTCCTCGCCACTCCCTCCAAAGGGAGATAACGTTCTGACTAATTATAGATTGAAAAGAGCGTTTTTACTTTTTCAAGCGTTTTTATTTTCTTTACCCCTCTACCTCGCCACGCTAAGCGCTGGTGCGCGATTGTATCGCGTTTCTAATTAGTTAAATCCTCCCTCGTCTCGTTCCTCGCCACTCCCTCCAAAGGGAGATAACGTTCTGACTAATTATAGATTGAAAAGAGCGTTTTTACTTTTTCAAGCGTTTTTATTTTCTTTACCCTTCTACCTCGCCACGCTAAGCGCTGGTGCGCGATTGTATCGCGTTTCTAATTAGTTAAATCCTCCCTCGTCTCGTTCCTCGCCACTCCCTCCAAAGGGAGATACCGTTCTGACTAATTATAGATTGAAAAGAGCGTTTTTATTTTCTTCACCCCTCTACCTCGCCACGCAAGCGCTGGTGCTCGATTATATCGCGTTTCTAGATGTTAGAAATAAAAAAAAACCACAACACTTCTGCTAAAGCTTTTACTGGTATCCAGAGCCATGCTAAACCGGCACATCCGAAGATCGTGGTGTTTGAGACCAACGCGTCTACCAATTCCGCCACTCAAGCTCGTTTGGTTTTAAAGCACTTGTTATGCTTTTATAGTATTAATGGACATAATGTATCTTTGTTAGCGAGGCATAAATAGAAAAATACATGAAAGTTTTATTAGACATAAAAGATGAAAAAGCGATACATCTGCTTGAGGTTTTAAAAAGCTTACCATATGTAAAGACTAGAAAATTAACCGAATCCAAGGCTGAATTAATGTCGGAAATAAGAGATGCGGTTGAAAATCTTAATTTGGTAAAGCAAGGGAAAATTAAAGCAAGACCCGTTCAAGAATTGTTGGATGAGTTATAGTGTTTTTACTATACCTCCCTTTGACAAACAACTAAAGCGACTCGCTAAAAAATATCCATCGCTAAAGGATGATTTTACCGCTTTAATCTCTAATTTAATAGATAATCCAGAGCAAGGCGTACCCTTAGGTAAAAACTGCCGTAAAATCAGAATGGCCATAAAGTCAAAAGGTAAAGGTAAAAGTGGAGGAGCTCGTATAATTACCAACCTGATAATAAGCGAAGAAAGAATTTATTTGCTAACTATTTATGATAAAGCTAATAGAGAAACCCTTACTGATAAAGAGTTGCAGGAACTCTTGGGGTTTATACAAGAGTGAGTCTAAGAATTAGAACTTTTATTTTATTCACCTCGCTGGTGCGCGATTGCATCGCATTCCTTATGAAGATAATTATTTCCAAAATGATTTTGCTGCCAGAAAAGCTTATCGCTTGCTTATTCCTGCTTAAGCGGGATGTCCGTAGGACGGAGAAGGATTTTTAACATGCACGTTCTTAATCCTCCCTCGTCTCGTTCCTCGCCACTCCCTCCAAAGGGAGATAACGTTCTGACTAATTATAGATTGAAAAGAAAGTTTTTACTTTTTCAAGCGTTTTTATTTTCTTTACCCTTCTACCTCGCCACGCTAAGCGCTGGTGTGCGATTGTATCGCGTTTCTAATTAGTTAAATCCTCCCTCGTTTAGTTCCTCGCCACTCCCTCCAAAGGGAGATACCGTTCTGACTAATTATAGATTGAAAAGAGCGTTTTTACTTTTTCAAGCGTTTTTATTTTTTTTACCCCTCTACCTCGCCACGCTAAGCGCTGGTGTGCAATTGTATCGCGTTTCTAATTAGTTAAATCCTCCCTCGTTTAGTTCCTCGCCACTCCCTCCAAAGGGAGATAACGTTCTGACTAATTATAGATTGAAAAGAAAGTTTTTACTTTTTCAAGCGTTTTTATTTTCTTTACCCTTCTACCTCGCCACGCTAAGCGCTGGTGTGCAATTGTATCGCGTTTCTAATTAGTTAAATCCTCCCTCGTTTAGTTCCTCGCCACTCCCTCCAAAGGGAGATACCGTTCTGACTAATTATAGATTGAAAAGAGCGTTTTTACTTTTTCAAGCGTTTTTATTTTCTTTACCCTTCTACCTCGCCACGCTAAGCGCTGGTGTGCAATTGTATCGCGTTTCTAATTAGTTAAATCCTCCCTCGTTTAGTTCCTCGCCACTCCCTCCAAAGGGAGATACCGTTCTGACTAATTATAGATTGAAAAGAAAGTTTTTACTTTTTCAAGCGTTTTTATTTTCTTTACCCTTCTACCTCACCACGTTAAACGCTGGTGCGCGATTGTATCGCGTTTCTAATTAGTTAAATCCTCCCTCGTCTCGTTCCTCGCCACTCCCTCCAAAGGGAGATAACGTTCTGACTAATTATAGATTGAAAAGAGCGTTTTTACTTTTTCAAGCGTTTTTATTTTCTTTACCCTTCTACCTCGCCACGCTAAGCGCTGGTGCGCGATTGTATCGCGTTTCTAAAAAATCTAAGGATAAACTTCTCGCCCTATTTTGTTTTTTAAGATAGGATTGCAATAAAAAAGCCTTAGCATTTCTACTAAGGCTTATTATGTACCCAGGGCCGGGCTCGAACCGGCACATCCGAAGATATTGGTGTTTGAGACCAACGCGTCTACCAATTCCGCCACCTGGGCGCAACACGTGTAAAAGATACTTAATGCGTAATTTACAACGTAGTTTTGAACTAGGCGGATTTCAAAACAGTCGGCAAAAGTAAACTTTAGTTTTGGTATTCTCCAAAGCACTTTAAAAAATATTAAAAGGGACTGTTCATTATTTTATTTCTTCGCAAATAATTAGTTACATTTGCAGCCCTTTTTTAAGGGGGTATAAAAGCAACATTTCCAAAGAATTAAGCACGGTGATACCAAAGGCTAAAATTTTCGCTACACGTAGCTCGCAAGAGTTGGCTAAAAAGATTGCAAAATCTTACGGTCAGGACTTGGGTAAAGTAGAATTTACAGAGTTTAGTGATGGGGAATTTCAACCATCGTTTGAAGAAACGGTGCGTGGTGGGCGTGTATTTTTAGTGGGCAGCACCATGCAGCCTACGCAAAATTTAATGGAGCTTTTATTAATGATTGATGCGGCAAAACGTGCATCAGCCAAACACATTACAGCCGTAATGCCGTATTTTGGTTGGGCAAGGCAGGATAGAAAAGATAAGCCACGGGTGCCAATAGGCGCGAAAATGGTGGCCAACTTACTTACTGCTGCGGGTGCTACACGTATCATGACAATGGACTTACACGCAGATCAAATACAAGGGTTTTTTGAAGTGCCGGTAGATCATATTTTTGCTTCAGCTTTATTTGTACCGCATCTTAAAAAGTTGCAAATGGAAAACTTAACCATCGCCTCACCAGATATGGGTGGTAGTAAAAGAGCCAATAGTTATGCAAAGTGGCTAGAAAGTGAGATGGTTATTTGCTACAAGCAGCGTAAAAAAGCCAATGTTATTGATAAAATGACCGTAATTGGTAATGTAGAAGGGCGCAATGTGGTATTAATTGATGATATGATTGATACGGCAGGTACGCTTACTAAAGCTGCTGATATGCTTATGGATCAAGGTGCTTTAAGTGTACGCGCTTATTGTACGCATGGTGTGCTTAGTGGCAAGGCCATGGAAAGAATAGAGAAATCAAGGTTAGATGAATTGGTGATTACAGATACCATTCCTCATGCCAAATTGAGTAATAAAATTACGGTATTATCCGTAGCAGAATTGTTTGGAAATGTAATGCGCAAGGTGCATGAACATGAATCAATCAGTTCACATTTTTTAGAGTAAAATAAAAACTAGAACAAGGAAACGAAATGGAATCAATAACCATTACTGGAACGCTTAGAGAAGAGGTAGGAACCAAAAGCGCAAAGGTTTTAAGAAGAGAAGGCAATGTACCATGTGTAATTTATGGTGGCGATAAAAACGTACACTTTTACACACATGAGTCTAGCTTCAGAACATTACTTTATACTCCTGAAGCACACCTTGTGCTAATTGAGCTTGGCGATACAACCTATCGTGCGGTAATTAGAGACGCACAGTTTCACCCTGTTTCTGACATTGTTGAGCACGTTGATTTCTTTGAATTGGTAAAAGGCAAGCCGGTAACCATTGAAGTGCCAATTAAGTTAGAAGGTAATGCGCGCGGTGTACGTAACGGTGGTCGTTTAAAAGTAAACTTGCGTAAGCTTAAAGTAAAAGGTGAAGAAGCAAATCTTCCTGGTCATATAGTGCATAACATAGAAAATGTACGTATTGGGCAATCTGTGCGTGTTTCTGATATTAAAGCAGATGGCTTTGAAATTTTACACGAACCTACCCGTACCATCTTAATTATTCAAACTTCTCGTCTTGCCGTTGAAGATGTAGAGGATGAAGAAACTGAAGAAGGTGCAGAAGGAGTAGAAGGTGCTGAGGGTGAAGGCGAAGAAGCTGCCACCGCAGAAGCATAGATAGAACTACTGTTTGTGAAAAAGTATCTGATAGCCGGCCTTGGTAATATTGGAGCTGAGTATGCAAACACGCGGCATAATATAGGCTTTAAAGTGCTGGATTCACTTGCGGGGGAATCCGGCATTTCTTTTTCTAGCGAACGCTATGCGGATAAGGCTGAATTAAAAACAAAAGGGCGCTCGCTCATTTTAATTAAGCCAAATACCTACATGAACCTTAGCGGAAAAGCCATTAACTTTTGGCTGCAATACGAGAAAATTCCCCTGCAAAATTTATTGGTAATTGTAGATGATATTGCCTTAGATTTTGGAGCGCTTCGCTTAAAAACCAAAGGCAGTGATGGCGGCCACAATGGCTTAAAAAACATTCAGCAAGTTTTAGGAAGGCAAGACTATGCGCGCCTGCGCTGCGGTATAAGTGGCGATTTTGCCAAGGGCCAACAAATTGATTATGTGCTGGGCGAATGGAATAAACAAGAAGAAAAGGAGCTACCCGAATTTATCAAGCGCTCAGCAGACGCTGCGGTGAGCTTTGCGCTGCAAGGTGCTGCTAATACTATGAATCAGTTTAATGGGTAGTGAGCGCATTGTACATTGATTTTTGTACAATGCAGATTGACGGTTTTATTGGTACTTTGGGTTAAATTTATATAAAGCCAGACTATTCAATTACTATTCTATCTCTTTGAACATCACCACGGGCGGAACGCCATTCAAGAATAAATATTCCTGCTGATAAGGATTCCAAATTTATCTCATCTTGATTTACTTTTTGCTGCGCTACTAATCTCCCTTGAAGATCAAGCACTCTCAATTCTATAGCTTTAGTATGTTCAGCAACTTTGATTTTTATTTTACCAGAACTTGGGTTTGGGTAAAAGGTAATGAAGATTGATTGTCGCGTTAATTCATTTATTCCTACTTGTTGGTAGGTTACGCAATTACTGGTATCTGTACAATCAGGATTGATCATAATCACGGCATACATACCGTTAACCTTTGGTTTAAAAGTAGAGTCGGTCGCTCCATTTACTTCTACTTTGGAACTATCGCAGCGAATCCATTGAAAAAGCGTATTGTTTAACCGAATCGGAGCTATCAACGAACCGTTTTTAATGTTAACTAAAGAATCTTGTTTCTCCAATATCAGAAAACCTACCGAGTCAATCGAATTCAAATTATAAACGGTGTCAGCATAAAAACCGGGATTACTATATGTTTGCCCTCGCCATTGGTAAGTCCCACACAGTATTGCTGTATCAAATCTTGCCACACTGGCTTCAGCAGCACCACAATCACGCCTGCCAAACACAGCACCGTTCTGTGCTGAACTAAAATCTAAAGGATCACCAAAATTTAAAGCTGGACTTCCAAGTGCTGGTGGCTGACAATCTGTAAAGCCGCCATAATTTGCCAAGGGCTTTAGTTGCAAAGAGTCCCTATCAATATTTTTTTTGTCAGATGTTATGCTAAATGAGGGGTTGCCAGAAAAAATATTATACCCGCCTGAGACAACAACTGAGTTGTCATTGATTGCATTACTTCCACCACTTACAATTATAGAACTGGTAAACACTCCGTTACCTTGAACTTGCCAACTGGCTGTTCGTGGGGCGAAAAATATTGATGCATCGTTTAAACTATCGAGGATGCTACTTTTATTTATTAAACAGGTAATGCCAGTTTTAGCAACACTAAAGTAGCAAGCAGAACCTTTAGAGGACGCTACATTATTCACTAGAGAAGACGTTTCTAAAACGACAGTTCCTAAGTATCCATAAATACCACCACCCTCTATGGCTGTATTGTTCTTAAATAAACTTTGGCGAACCGAGACATTTTTATTAAGAAAGTCAAGTGCTCCGCCTCTTTCAGCCTGATTTGAATCTAACAGGCAATTAAGCATTACAAAGGTGTCCGATGTGTCTTCAAAATAAGTTTCTATTCTAATTGCTCCACCTTTGCCACGCAAAGCCCTATTTTGTTTGAAAATTGATTGATCTATGAAGGTTTGAGATCCATCTATATATAGCGCCCCACCTTCTCCACCAATAGCTAAGGTACTATTTGAGATAAAACTGGAGTTAAATATAAATACAGTATCCATAGCATATGCGCTTACGGCTCCTCCTTTGCTCCGAAAATTGCTGGGCTGATTTAGGCGTCCCACTAAATTATGCTCAAATAAAGAGGAATGAATATACAAACTCCCAAATATAGCGCTTAACGCGCCTCCCAAATAGTTACTTTTATTCCTTTGGAAAGAACAACTATCAATGATAAGATTACAATATCTTGCTCGAATTGCTCCTCCTAGCCCAATGTAATTGTGTAAAGTATCATTACTGTTTTCATAAAAAACACATTTAATAAAAGATACTGTGTCAATTTCTTGGACAAATACAGCCCCACCGTTCGCCTGATTGAGGGCTTTATTATTCCGCATTACAACGTTTTTTAAACTTAAGCGCTCTAATTCTGTGGCGAAAATTGCGCCTCCGTTAGTGTTTAATTGGTTATAATCGGCAGAAGTTTTTCTAGCATTTTCTAAAACCAAATCTTCTAAATAAACACTTATAGGAAGAGCGTAGCTACTTCCATCAATGGAAAATATAGAAGTGGAATCACCTCCGCTAATGAATAAACTATCGGTACCAGTAAAAATTCCTTTTATGGTAAGGCTACGGTTAAAACTAATCACAGAATTTAGCGTAATGGTAGCGCTGCCATTGGCTAATAAACTAGGGCTGAAAGTAACTATATCTCCGTGTGCACTATTACTAATTGTTTGCCTTAAGCTACCAGCGCCACTATCATTCAGGTTAGTTACCACATGCGTTTGTTGAGCCGCTAAATGGCAACCCATAAAAACAAAAGCGGAAAAAAGTATTTTGTTAAACGTCAACAATATTTTTTTGGAAGAATTAAAAAATTTTGCATTAGTTAAGGTATTAATCAAAGTATGAATGGATTGTTGTAAATATACAAGTACGTATATTTGGTTTATTAAGATAATTTAATGGCAGTTTAGCTAAAGCATTGCGTTGTCAGTTTTTTTCTAAATTACAAATATCAACGTAAAGCATACATACAGCTTCAACATTTAGTTAAAATTTATAATAACTTGATCTCGTTTAAATAAAAATCTCCGAATTTCAACATTTTGCTCATCAGCATTGACCCAATTTTTTCTTATTTCTTCAGGCAGTTTATTACCATAATTTATTCCGTTTACAACAAAGTTTAACTTAATACTGATTCGAAACTGAATTGCTTTTACACAAGACACACTCTTAAGGAAGGATAATTTAAATTTTGCAAAGTCACCATCATTACACCTATCATTTAGAGTATAGAGGTTTGAACATTTTAAATCAGACTTTCTTAATCGAAGACCGAGGTATTGGGACCGGCTCAAAAGCAGGTTGTTTACATAAAATATCGAATCTGTTCGTTCACATAGGTCAAAATCATGGACTACGCTAATGGAGTCATGCGGGTAAAATAATACTCCATTTATAAAAATTACAGTATATGTGTTTAGACTTGGATTTGTTGAAATAAGCGAATCTTTTTGACCTGCGCTATAAAAATGTAACACCATTGTAAATACTACCAGAAAATATCTCATATCATCGAAATAAAAAGCCGTATTGAAACCTAACGACAGGAGGTGAGACTGTTCTGTAGGTTCCGTTGCCGGACGAAAAGGATGCGTCATACCTATTAATCACAAAGCATCAATGTACAGCATACAACGTACAAAATAAACGCCCCCTATAAGCACCAGCCTACAGCGCAAAAACACCACCTTTAGCCAGCCTAATGCCTAGCACCATCTACCTACTACAAGCTACTTAATCCGCACATCCAACGCATCGCGCAAAGCATTGCCCAACATCATAAAGGCGAGTACTAAAAACATAATGGCAATGCCGGGCGCTAAGGCCAAATAGGCTTTATCTACAATTAAATAAGCGTAATGATCTTTAATCATACTACCCCAACTGGGCATGGGTGGCTGTGCGCCAATGCCTAAAAAGGAAAGGCCACTTTCTATTAAAATAGCTGCAGCAAAATTGGCCGCAGAAATCACAATAATGGGTGCCAAGGCGTTAGGTAAAATGTGTTTTAGAATTATGCGTATTTCGCTAAAGCCAAGTACCTGTGCCGCTTGCACATACTCCTTTTCGCGCAAGCTTAAAAACTGACCACGTACTACACGGGCTACTTCTACCCACATGGTAAAGCCCACGGCTACAAATACTTGCCAAAAACCCTTACCCAAAGCTAGTGTAAGTGCAATTACCATTAAAAGGGTAGGGATAGACCAAATTACGTTTATAAACCACATAATGAGCTTGTCTAAAAAGCCACCGTAATATCCCGCCATAGCGCCAAGTGGAACGCCTATAAGTAAACTAATAAACACAGAGATAAAACCTACGGAAAAGGAAACGCGCGTGCCTAAAATAATACGGCTCAGTAAATCACGTCCGTATTTATCGGTGCCAAGTAAAAAAGTTTGTTCCTGCACCGTTACTAAACCAAATTCTTGTTGCAATGCCATAGCTTTTTCTTCACTTCCCTGAGTTTCAGATAAAAATTCTCGGTAGTAAATGGAATCGGCACCTATCCTATACGTATGTAAGGGCACGGTTTGATTGGTATTCGGTTTTCCGCTAAACCACGCTTGAAATAAAGAACCATCATAGGCGGGTTTAATAGGAATATGAATGGTTTCAACCGTAAAGCCAGGTTTTTTTCCGGCCAAAGCCAAATGCATGGTATTGGCATTTGGCGAATTATCTGGCATAAATAAATAGGCAAAAATGGCCATAAAAAAAGCAAGGAGAATTACTAAAATTCCCCCTGCTCCTAACGGATTTTTTAAAAGTTTATGAAACGTACTTGCCAAAGGCTAACTTTTTATACCGGTTACCACTTTTAGTGCTTCATGTAAATAAAGGTCATTCTGCAACCCTTTAAACCAAGCGGTATTCTTTTTAGCAGCATCTTCATCGCCTTCCATTTCCTTTGCATCTGGGCTAGTATTACTCAGCGGCATAGTTTCATCGCTCTTGCGGATGTCCTTAAATCGCTCGTTGCGCATTCTTAATTCTTCCTGCTCCTTGTGGTACTTTTCATAGTTTAAGGATACAACCGTGTTTTCCTGCTCGCTTTTTAACCACTTAGCGTATTCATCAATCAACTTAAACTTTTCGTTTTTTTCTACGCTTTTTTTAGTGCTGGCAATCACTGCTTCAAACTTGCTTTTGTTTGCGCCAAACACTTCATAGTTGGCTGCTTTTATTTCATCATACGGCAACGCAAATTTTTGCTCTTTTTCACCAAAATCAATGTAGGCGTAATTATCGGGCAACACAATGTCGCTCTGTACACCGCGCAGTTGTGGTGTGCCACCGTTTATACGGTAATATTTTTGAATGGTGAGTTTTAATGCACCTAAAGGCTTTAGGTCATTGTCCACAAATTTTAAGCTACGATCCATATCATAAATATTTTGCACCGTGCCTTTACCAAAAGTAGATTTACTGCCTATAATAAGTCCACGCTCGTAATCTTGAATAGCGGCTGCAAAAATTTCAGAAGCGGAAGCGCTAAATTGATTTACCATTACCACCAATGGACCATCGTAAGTAGAGCCACTTTTTCTATCAGAAAGCACTTGCGGAGACCTGCCCGGAGTTACCACTTGCACCACCGGGCCTTTATCAATAAACAACCCTACCATATCAATTACTCCTTGCAGCGAGCCACCACCGTTGTTTCGTAAATCTAAAATTACTCCGCTTACATTTTCTTTTTTAAGCTTTTCAAGTTCTTTACGTACATCATCAGCACAGTCTCTACCGTCTTTATCATTAAAGTTTACGTAAAATTTTGGGAGTTTAATGTAGCCCACTTTATCTGCGCCTTCCCCTAAAACAGCTGACTTGGCAAAGGTGGCTTCTAGCTCTATTACATCTCTTTCAATAGGAATAATTTGCTTACTGCCATTTACTTTTTGCACGGTTAAGATCACCTCCGTACCCTTTGGTCCTCTAATGTATTTAACAGCTTTCCGCACAGACATTCCTACAAGATCCACCGCCTCATCCTCATCTTTTTTATCGCCTTGCTCTACTTTAATAATTTTATCGCCTACCTCCAAGTCGCCTTGTTTCCAGCAGGGGCTACCCGTAATTATTTCGCTTACTGTAATGTAATCTCCTTTTTGCTGCAATTGCGCACCTATTCCTTGCAGCTGTCCGCTCATGCCAATTTCAAAATCCTCCTGTCTTTCTGGTGGAAAATACTGCGTGTGCGGGTCATATACATTGGTAATGGCATTTACATAAAAACCAATCCAATCTTCCCGGTCTAAATCTTCTAAGGTTGTAAAATAATCGTTGTGTAATTCAAGTTCTTTTTCGCGTGCGTCAATTTCTAAATCGGCAAAAGTTTTTATATCTACGGTAGTATCGTTCTCGGTTTGTGCCGTTTCTTGGATATGCATTTTATCTTCAATACGCATTAACACACGGCTTTTCAAATACTTTCTCCAGCGGTCTTGCAAATCCTTTTCATCCTTGGCAAATTCAAGTTTTTCATCATCGCGCTCCAATTCTTCATCCACAGTAAATTCAAAAGGCTGCTCTAAAATGCTTTGATAATATTTTTGAGATTCGCGCAAGCGTTTCTGATAAAGCGGATAAGCTTCTTCAAAAAAATCAAAATTGGTATTTTTTAATTCATCATCTAGCTGATTTTTATATTGATTTAGCTTAGCAACATCATCTTTTATAAAAAAGCGTTTGTTGTAATCTAGGTTCTCTAAAAAGGAATTATACACCTTTTCTGAAAAGTCATCATCAATTTTTGCTGGTGCGTAGTGATTGGTGTTCAGTACATTATACACCATATTTAGTATCACTTGGTCTTTTTTACTGGCAGTATCTGGTTGCGCTTCATAAAACCCAAAGGCAAAGGCAATCATGGCGCCTAAAAACAAATATCTAAAACGGTTAAATCCTTCTATAATCTTCATTAATTCTATAAATATGTTGCTAAGATAACGCTTAGTAGTAAAGTTAAATTACCAAATGAACCAGTGGTTTTTGTTAATGTTTTCTTAAAACCTTTTTAATGCTAAATATCAGCGGCAAGGCGGTCATTTTTACAGATATTTGCCACCGAAAAATTTCAAATGATTTTCCTGGCTAATTGTAAGATAAATTGGCAAGCAAATAAATAAAATATGCGATATTCGTTTTTGTGGCTGCTATTATTACCCCTATGCTTAGTAGCCCAGCCAAAAGCAACTTTAAGTGGCTACCTTAAAGATGCTAGTTCAGGAGAAGATTTAATAGGCGCCAGCATTATTATAGATAATCCGGCTACCGGAGCAGTTACCAACACCTACGGTTTTTACTCCCTTTCCTTACCTCCCGGCACCTATGAAGTTACCTTTCAATACATTGGCTATGTAGGCAAAACCAAAACGGTGGTTTTAACAAAGGATGTATCTCTAAACATAAACTTAAATTCTTCTAGCACCCAATTGGAGGAAGCCGAAGTAACGGCTGAAAGAGTAGATGCTAATGTGAAAAGTATAGAAATGAGTGTGGCAAAATTAAGTGTGAAAGACATTGAAAAAGTGCCACAGTTATTGGGAGAAACCGATGTGATAAGAACTTTAACATTACTACCGGGCGTAAGCACCATAGGGGAGGGTAGCAGTGGCTTTAACGTGCGTGGCGGTGGAGCCGATCAAAATTTAATTTTATTAGATGAAGCGCCAGTGTATAATTCTAGCCACCTTTTTGGTTTCTTTTCCATTTTTAATTCAGATGCTGTAAAAGACGTAAAACTATACAAAGGCGGTATTCCTGCGCAGTATGGTGGCCGCTTGAGTTCTGTAGTAGATGTACGCCAAAAGGATGGAAACTCTAAACGCTTTGCCGGCCAAGGTGGTATAGGTTTGCTTAGTAGCCGCTTGCTTATTGAAGGCCCCTTAGTACAAGATAAAGCTTCTGTAATGGTGGCTGCACGTAGAAGTTATGCCGACATATTTTTAGGTTTAAGCGATGATGAAGATATAAGCAACGCAATTTTGTATTTCTACGATTTAAACGCTAAAGTAAATTGGCAGGTAGGAGAAAATGACCGCTTATACCTTTCGGGATATTTTGGCAGAGATGTATTTGGCTTAGAAAACCTCTTTGGTTTTGATTGGGGAAACGGCACAGGAAGTTTGCGCTGGAATCACCTGTTTAGTAAAAAACTGTTTGCCAATTTCACCGCTATTTATGCAGATTATACCTATGCTATAGGTTCGGATAGCGATGGAGATGAAAACAACTTTAAGCTTACTTCCCGCATTCAAGATTATCACTTAAAAAGCGAGTTTAATTACTACATAAATCCAGACAGTAAACTTGACTTTGGATTTGAAGCTATTTATTACCGTTTTAGTCCGGGCAGGATTGAAGCCTCCTTTTTACAAGAACCGGGTTTTGTAGAGTTAAACAAAGAGTTTGGCTTTGAGCCATCGCTATTTGTAAGCCATGAAGTAAAGGTAAATACACGATTAACATTACAGTACGGTTTACGTTATAGCGGATTTTATAAAACCGGACCAGATACGGTGTTGGAATACCAAAATCCGGATTTACCGAAAATAGACGAAGTAACGGGTAGTAAAGTGTATGAAACCAACGAGTTAATTGTGGGTTATGGAGGTTTAGCCGGTTTGGAGCCACGCTTATCTGCCAATTATTTACTAAATGAAGATATAAGTTTAAAAGCTAGCTACAACCGTACCCGCCAATACATTCAACTAATTAGCAACACCACCACGCCCACTCCGGTAGATTTATACCGCTCGGTAAGTGATTATATACAACCCGCCACCGTAAACCAAATAGCGGTGGGGTATTTTCAAAATTTTAACAATAATATGTATGAAGCCTCTTTGGAAGCTTATTATAAAGATTTTCAAAATTTGATTGATTACCGCGATGGAGCCGATTTGATTTTTAATCAAAACATTGAAACCGAAATTTTACGTGGCGGCATAGGTAGAGCATACGGTTTAGAATTTTTACTGAGAAAGAAAACCGGAAAATTAACCGGCTGGATTGGCTATACATTATCGCGCACTGAGCGTAAATTAGATGGAGGCACGCGCGAAACCAGTATTAATTTAGGTGCGTATTATTTAAGTAATTATGATAAACCGCATGATATTTCGGTGGTGGCTAATTACGCGCTAACTAAAAAGTGGGATGTTGCAGGTTTATTCGTGTACCAAACCGGTCGTCCTTTTACTCCACCCGAAGGGCGTTATATTTATGAAGGTACCGTTGTGCCTATTTACGAACTCCGCAATAGCGATAGAATACCGGATTATTTCCGGTTAGATTTAAGCGCAACTTATACCATTCCTAAAAAAGCAAATCGCTTTATTTCAAGCAGCTGGTCTTTTGGCTTATACAATGTTTTAGCACGCAGAAATCCGTACAGTATTTTTGTTCAGGATGCCTCTTTAGATCCTGATGCTACTAGAGCACAGGAAGCGAGTTTGTTTAATACCCAAGCGGTAAGGCTTTCCATTTTCGGAACAATAGTGCCTTCCGTTACCTGGAATTTTAATTTTTAAGTGATTACAAGTATGAAAAAACTACTAACCATAGTGGGGCTTTTTAGCCTATTAATAAGTTGCCAAGATGTAATTGAGTTAGACACAAATACGCGCCCCACAACTTTGGTAGTACAAGGCCGTGTAACAGATACGCTGGGTACCTCCGTAAAAGTTTCGCTTACAGCCGGATATTTTGAGCAAGGCGCTACACCCGTAGTAAACGATGCGGTGGTAAGGCTTTATGAAAATGGAATATTGGCGGCTACGCTTACGCGCGATACTATTGATGGAGGATACCTAAGTGCCTTTAATGGCCGCGTGGGTAATAAATATGAAGTAGAAATTGAAGTGCCTAATAACAGTAGTTCGGGTTTTAAAGCTAGTACATGGCGCTCTATGCCCGAGGAAATGAATAGAATTTTTGAGGTGGACTCTTTCAAGATAGTTAAGATAAAACGACCGAGAGTTTTTACAACAGGCTTATATGCAGTTTGCTATTTTCAAGAACCAATTGGAAAAGGAGATAATTTTCGTTTTAGGCGTTGGAAAAATGATTCGTTACTTATAAGAAGTATTACAACTTTTGATGATGATTTTTTTGACGGATTATATTTTAGAGACACCGTTATTGGAAAGGATACTTTACTTAATTATTTTGATTTTTACGGACCCTTCGATGAAGACGTAGATTTTGGCGATAGCGCAGGCATTGAGTTTTCATCTATCAGTAAGGCGTATAGTGATTTTTTAGCTTTAATAAACGAACAATCTTTTCAGGTGGGCGGGCCTTTTGCTGCACCGCCCGCAGCTGTAATTGGTAATATATACAATGTGGACAAACCCGAAGAAATAGGTTTTGGATATTTTAATGTCTCTGCTATTTCACGCGGTGGAGTTACCTACAAACCGTAAAATTAGGAAATGGAAGAAGACGCCCTAGAAATAAAACAAGAAGTAAAACAGAAGTTAGTAGAACATATTAATATAGAGCATTGGGCCTACGACTGGTTTATAGAGTTGGGCGCATCAGAAACAGCGGCCACCTATTTTACCGCAGCGCTTGATTTGGTGTTGCTGTTTTTAATTGCCTTTGTGGTAGATTTTATTGGCAGACGCGTAATACTTGGCTTCGTAAAAAAATACGTACGCAAATCTAAAAGCGATTATGACGATGTATTTTTAGATAAGAAAGTTTTTGTGGGATTAGCGCATATAGTGCCGGCCGTAATTGTGTATTACGCGCTCCCTTACGTGATTGACAACCTTGGCATATCCATAATTTTTTGGCAAAAAACCATTATCATCTACATCATTATTATGGTGTTGCTGGTAATTGCGCGCTTTTTACGCGCCTTAGAATACATCGGGTTGCGCACCACGCGCTTTGAAGGGAAACCTATTAGCAGCTACATTCAAGTATTTATTTTAGTTTCCTATATCATAGGGGGTGTATTTATCATTTCTATGTTGGTGGGTAAATCTCCGCTTACCATTATTACTGCTTTTGGTGCAGCTACGGCAGTAATTCTTTTAATTTTTAGAGATACCATTTTAGGTTTAGTGGCCAGCATTCAAATTTCAGCAAACGATATGGTGCGCTTGGGCGATTGGGTAACCATGGAAAAATATGGTGCCGATGGTGATGTTATTGAAATAAACCTTACCACCGTAAAAGTGCGCAATTTTGATAAAACCATTACCACCGTTCCTACGTATGCCTTTATTTCTGATAGTTTTAAAAACTGGCGCGGTATGCAAACCATGGGCGTAAGGCGTATAAAACGTTCTTTGAATATCGACATTAGTACCGTGCGTTTTGTTGATGATACTATGATGCAGGAGTTTTTAACCTTTGATAGAGTAAAGGGCTTTGTAAAAAAACGTCAAGCGGAAATAGATACGTTTAACCAAGAGCGCAACGTAGATAAAAACGTATTGATAAACGGTAGGCACATGACCAACCTTGGTGTTTTTAGGCGCTATGCCGTAGCCTACTTAGAAGAGCACCCAAAAATTGACCAAAAGGAAAGCTTGATGGTGCGTCAGTTACAACCCACTGAAACAGGAGTGCCTTTAGAAATTTATTGCTTTAGCAGCGATATTGCATGGGCCAATTACGAAGGCATTCAAGCCGATTTATTTGATCATCTTATAGCTGCAGCCTCAAAATTTGGCTTGCGCATTTTTCAAGACCCTACGGGGGGAGATTTTAAAAATATTGTGGTAAGGAAGGAGGAGTAATATTTTGTTGCGCATTTTTGCATAACAATGTTCCAACCCTGCGAGACTATTTAAGGTAAAACCTTGAGTTCGATTAGAAATCAAATTATTTTGGCTGCCGATTATATAGTAATCGAGCTGAAGTTAAAAGCAAACAATATGAGAAGTAAATCCCTGGTTTTGATTTTCATTGTGCTATGTGGCGTTAGCTGCGATAAAATTATTGATGAGGATGATGTTTTAACTCTAGACCGACAGGCTTTTGTTGGTAACGATTTAGCACTAAATGGTTATTATTATACCGAAGTTGAAACCTTTGAAGGTATTATCTTCGATAGATACGCTTTTTACAGAAATGGAATAATCAGGTATTTAGGTGGCTCGGAATCCTTGCAGGAAAAAAATTTTCATTTAAATCAATCTAAAGTGATTTGGGGAGTATTTCAAATTGATGGTAAAAATATAAAGTTTGAACGTTGGTACCCAAGCTCTGGAGGTCCTTTAAAGGCATACATTAGGGCGGGCGATACTCTAAATGACACTACGTTTCATATTACTGAAAGCTATCGTATGCAAGATGGACAAAAAACAGAGGTGAGAGAAAAAAATGAAACGTATCATTTTAAGGAATTTAGCCCTAAACCAGATAGCACTAATGCGTTTATTAAGTAACCTAAAAACTTTAAAATGCGCTTCGCTCTCAAACTACTATTTATAGTTGTAATTTCAGCAGGACTAGCCGGATGTACCGTACCTGTTCAAGTTTATTTGATGAACCAATCCGGTGATTTTAAAAATATTCAGGTTACATTTAGAAAAAGCCCTAAAAGCAATCCAATTTATAAGTACGATGATACATTAGGTAAAATGAAGTTTGATGCTTTTGAGCGGTTCTCTAAAAACTTAGAGGCTAAACCTATAGACAGTAATGCCTTTGAAATTATGCTACCGCCTGAAAGTGTTTTGTTGTTGGAAAGAGCGATGAATTTCATGAGTGTAACCTACAGCAACATCGAAACTGAAAAATTTGGAAGTGTTTTAAACGATAAGGGTGCTTATATTGAGCCATTTGAATTAAAAAAACAAGGAGTAAGTAGGTATTCAATATGGTACGAGTTTAATTAAACAAACATGAAAACAGTATTACTAACACTTTTTTTGTCAATTGCTATGCCTAGCTGTAGAAAAACGGGTCTTTTTCAAGATGATGAATTGTCCTTGTCAAGACAGGATTACACAGGAAATCAATTAAAAGTTGATGGTTATTATTCTTTCAATTATACCAACGAAGAGGATTATGTAAGCATCTATTTTTTTTACAAAAATGGTGTAATTTTATCGGGAGGCTCAGGTTTACAAAGAGAATTACCTGAGAAGGAAGAAGGGTTCAGGAATGGCACGTTTGATAATAAAGCGAATAGCATTAAATTTTTATGGGGAGTTTATCAAATTGAAGGTTCTAACATAAAATTTGAGCGATGGTATCCATCAGAAAAGCCTTATAGAGCTTATGTAAATGAAGGAGAAATTTTAAACGATACGACTTTTAGAATTACTCAAAGTTATCGAACGAAAAACGGTAAAAAAACGGAGGTGAGCGAAGAAAATGAAACGTATCATTTTAAAGCCTTTAGCCCAAAGCCAGATAGCACTAATGCGTTTATTAAGTAAAAGCATGATTTCAAAAAATATTTCACTCGGTTTAATCTCCTTATTATTTCTAGGCTGTGGAAAGTCAGACAATTGTGATGATAGCTTCAGCATTGACAGAACAAACTTTACCGGAAACCAAATGAAGACACAAGGCTATTTTTTTGGTGAGCCCTACGATGATAATGAGGTACGAATTTATTATTTTTATAGAAATGGAGTATTCTTTCATGATGATAGTCAACCTTTGGATGCGGCTGAAAATAATACCATAGAAGTTGATATTGAGAATAATTCCAGTAAAGCATTTAAGGATTTATGGGGAGTTTGGAATTTAACGGGTAATATTATTGAAATTGAACACTGGTACCCATCATTAAGAGGGTGCTTCAAAACAATTTACGAAAAAGGCGTGCTAGTAAATGATAGTACCTTTATATTAACCCTTAGGCAAATTAGAGATGATGGAAAAGTGGAGTTTACTGAAACACCAAATAGTACCTATTTCTTTCGTCCACTCGTAGAAAAACCAGATAGTACAAATGGTTTTGTTAACTAGCCTAAAAATGTTAAAATGCGCTTTGCTCTCAAACTACTATTTATAGTTGTAATTTCAGCAGGACTAGCCGGATGTGCCTCACCGTACAAGGTTTACCGAATTGAAGGAGGTTCATTGCCAAAGACTGATAATATTCCAGCTGTTAAGCTTAGAAGGGACGGATTGTACAGCGTTTACGATACTTCGGTATTGCAGAATGGAGAAAGGGTGAACGAACACTATAAGGTGAATAAGCTACTGAACATTGTGAATGACTCATTAATTCATTGTGAAAATTTTAGTGGTTATACTGATTATAGAGCCCTAAGTCTAAACCACTATAAATCCTACAGGGTGGATTACAGAGATGGGCTCGGAAGGTATATAATAAAAAATGATACAATTTTTGCGAAAACTATCATTATTTTAAAAGGAGCCGGAGGTACTCAAAACTTACATGAAGCTTATTTTCAGGGGATAGTAAAAAACAAAAATACTATTACAAATTGGAAAATGGTGCGGCCTTATCCAAATGCCAACTTGCGTTGGAACTACGATAACTTTAAGCACTTGACTAAGCCGCATACCTTCTATTTTATAGAATCACATGAGTTACTTGGTTTGGATTCATTGCTTCATAATGAGCAAGTAAAAGTGCTTGAAAAGTAAATTTTAGTGATTTTATGACAATCACAAAAGACTTTAAGTCAACTCACGGAGTTAATAAGGTATAAGAGTTTGTTGATTGTAAGACATTTAATCAACCAAGAAATTAATAAAAGCCTTTAACCCTTTTAGCGATTGCAACTTTTGAAGGGTTTTAACTTAAAAAAGAAGCCGCTCAAAATAAATGTAAGCGGCTTCTCTTTGTGTTTGTTAAACTAGCTATTAGCTATTACTCTACCGTAACAGATTTAGCCAAGTTCCTTGGCTGATCTACGTTACAGCCGCGTAATACAGCAATATGATAACTCAATAACTGTAAAGGAATAGTGTTAATTAAAGGGGTAAACGCTTCGTGCGTATCTACCACTTCAATTACGTGATCAGCAATCGCTGAAATTTCCTTGTCGCCTTTTACTACAATAGCGATAATTTTACCGTTGCGGGCTTTTACCTCTTGTACGTTGCTTACAATTTTTTCATACTGCTGGTTTTGTGGCGCAATTACCACCACCGGCATATTCTCATCAATTAAAGCAATTGGGCCATGTTTCATTTCAGCAGCCGGATAACCTTCTGCGTGTATGTAGCTAATCTCTTTAAGTTTTAAGGCGCCTTCTAACGCTACCGGAAAATCATAGCCTCTGCCTAAATAAAGGAAGTTTTGGGCATCTTTAAATATCTGTGCAATAGCGCGGGTTTGTGCATCGCTCTTAAGCATATCCTCAATTTTATTTGGGATAGCGTGCAGCTCCGTAAGTAATTCATGGTAATAAGAAGTTTTAAGCAAACCCTTATCATGCGCCAAGCTAATGGCCATCATACTTAACACGGTAACTTGAGCGGTAAATGCTTTTGTAGAGGCAACACCAATTTCTGGCCCCGCGTGTGTATAAGCACCTGCGTGTGTTTCGCGGGCAATACTACTACCTACTACGTTACATACTCCAAAAATAAATGCACCTTTAGATTTTGCCAATTTAATGGCAGCAAGCGTATCAGCCGTTTCACCACTTTGGCTTATCGCGATAATTACATCACGCTCGGTAATCACCGGGTTGCGGTATCTAAATTCTGAAGCATATTCTACTTCAACAGGAATACGTGCTAAATCTTCAAATAAATACTCGGCTACTAAGCCTGCGTGCCAAGAAGTACCGCAGCCAATAATAATAATACGGTCGGCATTTAAAAACTTTTCTCGGTATTCAAATACACCTCCTAATCTAATTACACCCTGGTCGGGTAATAATCGTCCTCTAAGCGTATCACCAATTGATTTTGGCTGCTCATAAATTTCTTTAAGCATAAAATGCTCATAACCACCTTTTTCAATGGCTTCTAAATCCATTTGAAGTTTATGAATGTAAGGGCGAACGGCTTTGTTGTTGGTAATAGTTTTTACTTCTATTTCTTTACCCCTACGTACCACGGCCATTTCATCATCCTCTAGGTAAATGGCATCTTTAGTGTACTCCAAAAAAGGTGTAGCATCACTGGCAATAAAAAATTCATCATCGCCAACACCTATTACCAAAGGGCTGCCTTTACGGGCAACTACAATTTCTTGATTATTGCTAATGTCCATTACCGCAATAGCATACGCACCTACCACTTGGTTTAAAGCAATGCGTACGGCTTTTTCAAGGCTTACGTTTTCTGCGTCTTTTATATCTTCAATCAGGTTCACCAATACTTCTGTATCGGTATCACTATGAAAGGAGAAACCACGTTTTACTAAGGCTTCTTTTACGGAAGAATAATTTTCAATAATACCATTGTGAATCAACACAATTTTCCCGCTGTTACTCTTATGCGGATGTGCATTTACATCGTTTGGTTGTCCGTGAGTTGCCCAGCGGGTGTGTCCAATCCCTATGAACGATTCATCAATTGTTGAAAGGTGCTCTTCTAAATCGGCAACCTTTCCTTTGCACTTGGCTACTTGTAAACCGTGCTTGTTTAAAACAGCAATACCAGCACTATCATAGCCCCGGTACTCTAATCTTCTTAACCCGTTAATTACAACAGGTACGGCATTTCTATGCCCTAAATAACCTACAATTCCACACATAATTTTATTTTGGTTTGGTGTAAAACACAACTAATCTTGGAGCTTCAAATGTATTGTTTCCACCGTTTAAAACGGTGCGTCTTGCTGAGGTAGATTTATTTACCGGAACAATGGCAAAGGTGGGTAAAGGAGTGCCGCTTTCTACGTTATTTAAAAGCTTAAAAAGTGCGCGTGTAAATTCTAAACGGTATTGATTATCGCGTAATTCCCCTAAAAGTAACGTGCCTCCTCCTTGGCTTCTTCTAAAATCTTCTGATAAAGGGCCTATTTGTTTTGTTTCGTCTAATTCTCTAACCTCTAAAGCAGTGGCAGCTAGCAAACCTCTAGTAGTTGTTCTTTTTATGGGCAGCTCTAAATAGGCACGGTTAATTGCATACCCTTTTTCCTGTAGCGTGTCTAACATTTCAAAATCTAACGCGCCAAAAACACCACCCATAGGCTGCACATAAAGGGCTTCACTATCCGTATCAGTAGTATCAAAAGCTACTGGGTAGTTTACATAATCTTGCTTAAAAGTACTAAAGCCAATGGGCTTAGTCGTTTTATTCTGTGCAAAGTTTAACTCTATTTGGCTACTAGTAGTTGCGGTATCTTCGGTTCGGAAAAAGATTAAGATTTTACTATTTACGCTGTTGGTATTTAGGGTTAAGATACTTCCTTCACCGGCCTCTACACTTACTTTTATTCCTTTAAAATAAGTTCTAAATTTTTCATTTGTTGTAAATGCATCAAACGCATTACCCTGATCTAAAATTTGTTGCTTAAAAAATCCTTTATCTAAGGGTATTTTAAAAGAGGGCAATACGGCCTCTCCTTTAAATTTAAAACGAGCGTTAGGTTTAGGTGTAAAACTGGTCAGTTCTCCTAACTTCAATCCTAAAGCTGGACTAAAAGAACTATAAAAAGCACTATCGCGCGAAAGCGATTCTGATAATTGATGCACCGTTAAGTTTATGGGGCGTGTAGTATCCCCATAATAATCCGTAGTGCGTAAATAGAGGTTTACAGAATCTATAATAGGCGCACTTCCAAACTGTGGGTTCAAATCTTCAAGCAACATTTCGCTAATAAATTCTGCTTTAGACAACCCGAATAGTGGATCTACATAAGTACCTAACAATTTTGGCTGCAAGTAACCTTGCGCTAATTGTAGTTGAGCATCATAATTAATAGCTACTAAAATACTATCCTGAATGCGGGTTTGGGTAGTAATCGGAAACTCTGCTCTACCTACCCCCGGTATCTCCCCAATTAAACTATCAAAACCTAAACCTTCGTTTGGTTTTTCACAACTTGAGAAAATGAAGAGAGCCATTAAAAAAATGGCTCGCTTTACTATTGAAATTTGCTTTGTCATAAAACTAAGCTACCTCTTCTTCTATGGTAATTTGTGCATAAAGCTCCGCCACTTTCGTGGGAAGGTCATCTGCATCACTATAAGGTAGGAAGTTAGTAACGTTATTTGTGATGTAATCTTTTACTTCATCAGAAATATCTTTACTTCCAAACACTACGGCATCTGCATAATGAGATGCAGCCTTGTACAATGTGTTTAAATCTGCGTTCTTATATCTAGCCAAATCGTCTCCTTCTACACCATCAAAAGTTAAATTTTCAATAAGTGTTTCCGGCATTTTTCTATCCTGATGTTTATAGGCAGAAAATACAATTTTGCTATCTGCAAAAAGTGGATCATCATCATAAAACTTCTTGATGTATAGCGGTAGGAAACTTGCCAACCAGCCATGACAATGAATAATATCAGGTGCCCAACCAAGCTTACGCACGGTTTCTATAACACCACGGCAAAAGAAAATTGCGCGTTGATCATTGTCTTTGTAAAACACATCATCTTCATCACTAAAAGTAGCTTTTCTCTTAAAAAACTCCTCATTATCAATAAAGTAAACTTGTAAACGCGCGGAAGGCACTGATGCAACCTTTATAATTAAGGGTTGATCCATGTCATTTACAATCACATTTATACCGCTTAGGCGGATAACTTCGTGTAACTGATGCCTACGTTCGTTTATCAAACCATAGCGCGGCATAAAAATCCGCACTTGATGCCCTAGTTGGTTCATCTTCTTGGGAAGATAAAGACTGGGTTTTGAAATTTCGTTTTCCGGTAGGTAAGGGTGAATCTCTTGACTCACGTAAAGAATTCTTTTGGACTCCATTAAGTACTGCTTTTCTTGAAGGAAGCGCGAAAGTACTACTTTTTAACGAACTTTTCAACATATAATAATAGCTTTGCGCACTGTAAACGTAAACTTCATGCAGGTATTTCATACGGTAAATTCGCTTCAAAACGCACTTTTTGCAGAAAGAAAGGCGGGCAAAAATGTTGGTTTTGTACCAACCATGGGCGCCTTGCATGAGGGTCATTTAAATTTGGTAAGGCAGGCGCAAAATGAGAATGATATAGTGGTGGTGAGCATTTTTGTAAATCCCACGCAATTCAATAATAGTAGCGACTTAGAGAATTATCCGCGCATACCGCAAACCGATGTAAAGTTATTGGAAAAGGAACAAGTTACTTACGCTTTTTTGCCTACGGAAGCAGAAATTTATCCGGTGAAAACCAGTACCGAACAGTTTAATTTTAATGGCCTTGATACTAAGATGGAAGGTGCACATAGGCCAGGGCATTTTAATGGAGTAGCTACGGTGGTAAAAAGGCTTTTTGATATTGTAAAACCACAAAAAGCATATTTTGGAGAAAAAGATTTCCAACAACTGTTAATAATCAAAAGCTTGGTAAAGCAACTTAATTTACCAATAGAAATCGTTCCGGTGCCTACCTTACGTGCAACTGAAGGCTTAGCCTTAAGTAGTAGAAATGAACGTTTATCTGATGCACAAAAAACACAGGCGCTCACCATTATTAAAAGTATGCGATGGGCGCAAGAACAATTTTATACGTTAACGCCAAAAGCTATACTCATGGAGATTGAAAAACAGTTTAGCAAAAGCGGTATGCAATTGCAATATGCGCAAATAGCAGATGCTGAGAACTTAGTGGCTATGAATGATAGCGCGGAAAAGAAAGCTAGAATATTTATTGCAGCCTTTGCAGGAGAGGTGCGCTTGATTGATAATTTACCATTAAATTAAGTATTTTTGGCCCATGCAAATTGAAGTGCTGAAATCTAAAATACACCGCGTAAAAATTACGGGGGCAGACCTAAATTACATCGGATCAATAAGTATTGATGCAACGTTAATGGATGCGGCTAACCTTATTGAAGGGGAAAAAGTAGCCATTGTAAACGTAAATAATGGTGAACGTTTAGAAACGTATGTGATTACAGGAAAACGCGGTAGCGGAGAAATTACCATGAACGGCCCGGCAGCGCGTAAGGTGCAACCGGGAGATATAGTTATAATTATTAGTTACGGAATTATGGAGTTTGAAAAAGCCAAAGCTTTTAAACCAACCATTATTTTTCCGAATGAAACTGACAATAGCCTGAATTAATTTGAGCAAAACGCTAAAAAACGTACTCAAGTACAGCCTTTTTATAGGCATAGCCGTAGCATCTTTTTACTTTGCTTTTAAAGATATAAACTTTGAAGGTTTTGTAAATGATTTGGAAAATGCTCGCTATGAGTACGTACTTCTATCAATGATAATGGGCTATTTAGCTTTTGTAAGCCGAGGTATGCGTTGGGTTTTACTGCTAAAACCAATTGGGGAAAGCGCGCATACTTGGCGTGCAATACATGCAGTTACCATTGGGTATTTTGTAAACATGTTTGTGCCGCGTGCCGGTGAATTAGCGCGTTGCACAGCCCTTTATCAAGCAGATAGAGTGCCAGTTAACAAGCTTTTTGGCACCGTAATTTTAGAACGTGTAATAGATTTTATAGTGCTAATTTTATTAGTGATACTCACCTTTATATTAGAGTTTGATCGATTACAAGATTTATTTGCGGCTGCTTCTGAAAACAACTCTCCACAAAATAACAATTTATTAAAAATTATTGGCGCTATTGTAGTTGTTTCCGGAGCGCTAGCTTTTTACTTTTTAAGACATCGTTTTAGACATTTACCTTTATATACTAAGGTTAAAGACTTTTGGGCGGGCATAAAGGATGGCTTAAAATCTATTTTGAAGCTAGAAAAAAAGTGGCCGTTCATTTTACATACTTTGTTTATTTGGGCTATGTATTATTTAATGGTGTATATCTGCGTTTTTGCATTGCCAGAAACAGAAAATATTGACCCAAGCAGCGGCCTCTTTGTAATGATTGTAGCTGGTTTAGGCATGGTTGTGCCTACTCCGGCAGGTGCCGGTAGCTACCATATTTTAGTTAAAATGGCTATGGTTGCGTTAGGTATTTCTGCTACGGTAGGCTTAAGTTTTGCAACGCTGGTGCATGAAGGTCAGTTAATTATGACTGCCATTGCAGGAGCTGTTGCTTTTGTATTAATGGGAAGGCATCGCATACG
Organism: Schleiferiaceae bacterium; assembly: GCA_963715655.1. Taxonomy (GTDB): domain Bacteria; phylum Bacteroidota; class Bacteroidia; order Flavobacteriales; family Schleiferiaceae; genus JANQPD01. The sequence continues at coordinate 3,664,315 of OY970262.1, read as the reverse complement.
CAACAAGCGTGAAGCAGCTGCGGAAAACGCTTAAATTATGGCGTTACAGAAAAAATCGAAAACTTCTTTTTTTTGCCAAAATTGTGGTGCGCAACACAATAAGTGGATGGGGCAATGCAACCGCTGTAATGAGTGGAATAGCATAGTGGAAGAGGTAGTAAGCAGCACTAAAACACCGGCTTGGCAAAACACACCTTCGGCTGCACCATCTGCCGCCAAGGCAAAACCAATACAACATTTTGTAGCCGATAAAAACCAACGCTTTAGTAGCCAAGATGCTGAATTTGACCGTGTAATTGGTGGAGGTATAGTGCAGGGTTCCGTTGTACTCATGGGTGGAGAACCGGGTATTGGTAAATCTACGTTAATGCTGCAAATAGCGTTAAAATTAGGTGTTAAGATATTGTACGTGTCTGGAGAAGAAAGTGAACAACAAGTGCAATTGCGCGCGCAGCGCATTGGTATAAAAAACCAACATTGCTTTTTGCTCTCGGCTACCCAAACGCAACAAATTTTTAAGGAAGTACAAACGGTAGAGCCAGACTTGGTGGTGATAGATTCCATCCAAACCTTGCATAGTGAGCTAATTGATAGCACGCCCGGCTCTGTTTCACAAATACGGCAATGTGCTAGCGAGCTAATTCAATTTGCCAAAGAAACCGACACGCCTATTATTTTAATTGGGCATATTACCAAAGATGGACAGTTGGCTGGCCCCAAAATTTTGGAACACATGGTAGATACAGTGTTGCAATTTGAGGGCGACCGCCACCATGTGTATCGTATTTTGCGTGCACACAAAAATAGGTTTGGTTCTACAGCCGAAATTGGCATTTATGAAATGTTTGGGGAGGGCTTGCGCGAGGTAAGCAATCCGTCAGAGTTGTTAATCTCTAAACGCGATGAAACCCTTAGCGGGAATGCCGTTGCAGCTACCCTAGAAGGCATACGTCCAATGTTAATAGAAATTCAAGCCTTGGTAAGTAGTGCTGTGTATGGCACGCCACAGCGGAGTACCACAGGTTTTGATGCCCGTAGATTGAACATGCTATTGGCGGTTTTAGAGAAGCGTTGTGGGTTTCATTTAGGTAGTAAAGACGTGTTTTTAAATATAACGGGTGGAATAAAAGTAGATGACCCTGCCTTAGACCTAGCGGTAGTAGCAGCCATATTATCTTCAAATCAGGATATGCCTTTAACGGAAAAAAGTTGCTTTGCAGCGGAGGTGGGTTTGAGTGGAGAAATACGCCCTGTAGCCCGTATAGAGCAGCGCATTAGCGAAGCCGAGAAAATGGGATTTGATGCTATTTTTGTGAGTAGTCATAATAAAGTAGTGGCTGGTAAGCACGCTATCAGGGTGGTAGAATGTGGCAGAATCGAAGAGGTTTTTCAGCAGCTTTTTGGTTAACACATCCGCTAGCCCCAGCGGAGCGGCACATCAATAGCGCATTTTAATTGAGCTCCGTAGGAGCGTCATATCAATAGCCCCGTAGGAGCGTCATATCAATAGCTCCGTAGGAGCGTATAGTATGTGCAATGCAATTATTTCATATTTTGCAGCATCAATCCTACAATTAATCAAAGCCATGGCCAATACCTATTCACAAATTTATATGCACGTGGTTTTTGCCGTAAAAGGCAGAAAAAATGCCATTAGCAAAAGCTGGACAGAAGAATTATACAAATACATAACGGGCGTGGTAACCAATAAAAATCAAAAGTTAATGAGTGTTAATGGTATGCCAGACCACATTCATTTGCTATTAAGCATCAATCCGGATTGTAAATTGTCAGATTTGGTGCGAGATATTAAAGCCAATTCATCTAGGTGGGTGAATGAAAAACGTTTTAGCAAATTGAAGTTTGCTTGGCAACATGGATTTGGCGCATTTTCTGTGAGTAAATCTCAAGTTTCTAAGGTGGCTAAATATATTGAAAACCAAGAGGAACATCATAGTAAAAAAACGTTTATACAGGAATATATTGAGTTTTTAAGGTTGTATGAGGTTGAGTTTAGCGAGAAATATTTGTTTGATGAGAATTAAGTTGTTTCCTATCGCATAACCTTTCTACAATCAGAGATGTGCCGCTCCTCTGGAGCTCAGTTGTATGCAACAGGAAGCGTGTGTTGTTATTGACATGCCGCTCCTCTGGAGCTTTTCTATTTGCATCTTTACAAGCGGTTATGAGTAAATCGCTCTTCTAGAGCTAATCTCAAAAATCGGGGCGTTATAGGCATATCATCTGTCCAACATTCACATTTCGTACACGCCCAATGCACGTTGTGTTGAGCCCCATGGGGCGATTTGTCCCATATTCATGTTTCGTACGCGTCCCCAATTTTTGTTGCGTTGAGCCCCATTCGGGGTGTTATATCCATAGCCCATAGGGCGATTTGTCCCATATTCATGTTTCGTACGCCCCCAATTTTCGTTGCGTTGAGCCCCATTCGGGGCGTTATATCCATAGCCCATAGGGCGATTTGTCCCATATTCATGTTTCGTACGCCCCCAATTTTCGTTGCGTTGAGCCCCATTAGGGGCGTTATATCCATAGCCCAAGGGGGCGATTTGTCCAATATTTATATTTCGTACGCCCCCAATTTTCGTTGCGTTGAGCCTCATTAGGGGCGTTATATCCATAGCCCATGAGGGCGTAATATTCGTATCTCATAGAGGCGTTTTATTCTATTGTTGTAACATGTCATTAATTTCCATCCGGTGTAAACCATATATACCATCCAGCGGTTGCATTCATATGAAGAAGATACAGGCAGAAAAAATAGTAGAGTTAAAATACACGTTGCGGGAAGGCGGCAGTAATGGCGAAGTGATAGAAATAATGGACGAACATTGGCCGTTGAAATTTTATTTTGGTGCTGGTGCTATGATTCCTGAATTTGAAAATCATTTGAAAGATTTGCACGAAGGGGCGCATTTTGAGTTTTTGCTTCCCGCCAAGGACGCCTACGGAAAGTTAGAACCCAATAATATTAAGGAAGTGCCCTTTGGCGAAATACCGGGTAGTGAGCAATTTCCAAATAAAGATTTTGAAGCTGGTGATCGATTGGTGTTTAACATGGGTGATGGAAACGAACAGTTGGGCACCGTGAGTGAAGTGCTGGAAAACTCGGTATTGGTAGATTTCAATCACGCCTTGGCGGGAAAAGATTTACATTTTAGCGGGCAGATATTATACATCCGCGAGCCCCGCGAAGAAGAACGTGCAGCAAAGCGCTACATAGAACCAAACGGCATACGTAGTAATAGCAAACTGAGCGATGGACCTGATAACTGAGTTTAACGAAATTACTTTCTTTGAAAGTCTTGCTCCTAATTTCAATGCGCAAGGGTATCAATTGACGCCTATGTTAAATCAGTTTAGGCGAAATACTGAATCTGGTTTTACTAACATTATAATTACGCCCGCGCTATATAGCGATGTTATTTATTTTGAAATAACATTTGGTAGTAGAATTAATCTTGTGGAAAGTACCATAGAACCGTATATAAGAGGGTTAAAGGGTTACAAGGACGATAGAAATACCGCCATTACGTCTTATGGAAAGTATCACGGCAATCCACATGTACGCCTAAAAGCGCAGAGTATAAAGCAGCTAAGTAGTGTGATGAATGAGATACAGCAATTTTTTCAGCAAGAAGGCTTTGAGTATTTAAAAACCTTAGAAAAAATAGAGGGTTTAGATACCTTATTTAACAAAAGCCCACACAAAACAAGTAGTGTAGCTTTTAACCATGAGTTGCGCGGTTTTAGAGGGATAACTATAGCCTCATTAATGCAAAACTCAGAGTGGAGTAACATTCATCAAGCCTATTTAAAAATGTTTGAGCAGCGCCACACACCTAGTATTCTGGTAGATAATTACAAGCGCTTAGTTGCTTTTTTGAGCAATAGTGGGTTGAATTGAACCACATTTTTAACATCATATTTTCAGTATTACAACCCTTACCTTCGCGCCAAAGCAAGCATTAAAGTGAATTACCTTTCGGTAGAAAACATAACCAAATCGTACGGAGCGCGTACCCTTTTTAAAGATATATCTTTTGGCATTCAGGAAGGTCAAAAAGTGGCTATTGTGGCTAAAAATGGCAGCGGTAAAACCTCCATTTTGCGCATCCTTAGTGGAGATGATATGCCCGATAGTGGCAATGTGGTATTCCGAAAAGGAATAAAAGTGGCGTACTTGACACAAGACCCGCAGCTTGACCCTGAACTCAGTATTTTACAAAGCACCTTGGCCTTAGATCATCCCGCTACAGCGGCCGTGGAAAACTACGAGCGCGCTTTAGAAAATATGGAAGATGCGGATGCTTACCAACGTGCGTTTGATGAAATGGACAGGTTGCTGGCATGGGATTTTGAAGCTACCATAAAACAGGTTTTGGGTAAGTTGGGTTTGCAGGACACTTCCGTGAAAACGGGAACGCTTAGCGGTGGACAAAAAAAGCGTGTGGCTTTGGCCAAAACACTGCTTGCCACACCAGATTTATTGATTTTAGATGAGCCTACCAACCACCTTGATTTAGATATGATTGAGTGGTTAGAGGAATTTCTTTCCCGCCAAGGCCTTACATTGCTCATGATTACGCACGACCGTTATTTTTTAGAAAATATTTGCGATACCATTTTAGAGTTGGAAGACGAAAAATTATACCAACATCCGGGTAATTATTCTGATTTTTTAAATCGAAAAGCAGAGCGCCAAGAAGTAGAAGGCACTAACGTAGGCAAGGCTAAAAACCTTATGCGTAAGGAATTAGAATGGATAAGACGCCAGCCAAAAGCGCGCGGCACTAAAAGTAAGGCTAGGGTAGATGCTTTTCACGATTTAAAGAAAGAAGCCGGTAAAGATTTACGTCAAGATGAGCTTGCGCTTGACATAAAAATGGAGCGCTTAGGGAGCAAAATCTTAGAGCTACACCGCGTAAAGAAAAGCTTTGGCGATAAAGTAATTTTAGATGGTTTTGATTACACGTTTAAACGAGGCGAGCGCATTGGTATAGTTGGCGCCAATGGAGCAGGGAAATCTACTTTTTTGAAGCTTATAACTGGTAGTGAAGAACCCACAGGAGGCAAAATTATAACTGGTGAAACGGTAAAGTTTGGTTTTTATACACAAAGCGGTATTCAGTTGGCTGATGATAAACGTGTAATTGATGTAATTAAAGACATTGCTGAATACATTCCCGTTGGTAAAAAAGGGCGCAATATTACTGCTAGCCAAATGTTAGAGAGGTTTATGTTTACAGGCGATCAGCAATATAGCTTTGTAAGAAAGCTGAGTGGTGGCGAAAAACGCAGGTTGTATTTGTGTACCATTTTAATGGAAAACCCCAACTTTTTAATTTTAGATGAGCCTACCAATGATTTGGATATTCTTACTCTAAATGTATTGGAAGATTTTCTGATGGAGTTTGGTGGCTGCTTGCTTATTGTAACGCATGATCGTTATTTTATGGATAAGCTAACACAACATCTTTTTGTGTTTGAAGGCAATGGCCACTTACGTGATTTTAATGGAAATTATACGGAATACCGTATCGCGAAAGCGAACGAAGAAGCCACCGAAAAGCTGCGTGAAAAAAGCTTGGTAAAACCTACTGCGCAAAAACCAAAAGAGGAAGCAAAAAAGGAAGAGATTAAGAAGAAACTAACCTATGCTGAACGCTTGGAGTTAGACGAACTCAACAAAAAATTACCCGAACTAGAAGCCAAAAAAGAAGCGTTTGCTGCTGCATTTACGGCTGCTGCCGATGATGCTGAAAAGCTAATGGAACTATCAAGCGAAAGCGAAAAGTTGCAAAATGAGTTAGAAGAAGCTGAATTAAGGTGGTTGGAGTTGAGTGAATTAGAATAGGCTTTAGCGCAGAAGTGCAGAGAAAGGCAAAAAAATGCAAGTTGGCAGTTGGCAATTAGCTACACTGGGCGGGTTTCAGCTCAGAGACTGCTTTTGAAGTTATTGCACAGAGAACTCAGAGGTTGCACAGAGAGAAAATACAGTTTGCAATTTTTAGGTTACAAAAGTTAAAGATTAAATGTCTTTTGCCGCTTCTTTTGGGCTTTAAATCTTCACGACTTTGCTTGAACCTGCTGTTAAAATCCTTGATTATCCGCTTCATCCCTAAAACCAACAGTTTATCTTCGCTAAACCCACCAAATAAAAACCCAAGAAAACAAGCAACCTTTTACTACTTTACGCTTCTAATATAAAATTGCAATTTATTGTGAAACTGTTTGCTACGTTAATTATAAGTATGTTGTGCTGCAACGCGTTGTGGTGTCAAAATACATTTACGGTTAGTGGACAAATACAAGATGAAAATGGCGCGCCTATGCCGGGCGCTAGCATTTTGTATCAAAACAATTCTAGCGGCACTACGGCTGATGCACGTGGAAATTTCACCTTACCCATTACTAATTTTCCAGCCTACCTAGAAGTAAGTTTTATTGGGTACAAAACCTATTACTTTATAATAAACGAAGCAGATTTCAATAAGCAAAAATCTATTGTAAGAAACGTAAAATTAAGCGTACAAAAGGCACAGCTTGAAACCGTAACAGTTGTAGGCAAGGCGTTTGAAGACTTTTTTATCCATCCCGGTTTTTCAGTGCTCGACTTTACTTTTGTGAATGAACACATACTTCTGCTTTTAAAAAATAAGCAAACACACAAGTTAGTTTTAATGAATAGCGCGCAGGATTCACTTGCCCAATTAGTGCTTACTCAAAATAGCGAGGGCTTAACTACAGATTGCCTTAATCAGCATTATATGCTTACTAAAGACAGTGTTTTTGCCCTCAGTTTTGCTAATGGTCAAATACAAATTATTGGCGCACTTAACGCTGCTTTTTATAATCAAAGCATAACGCCCTGCATTGCATCAAACACCCATGCGTTATATTATAATTTTTATAAATACAACAACCAATTACTAGAAATATATCAAAGTTCTAAAAATGGAGGAGCAAGTAAAAAAATAAAGCAATTAGTTGATTATGAGGATGCAGCATCAATAAACGAATATGGTCAGCTAGCACAACAACTTTTAGAAGAAAACGGTCCTATGACTTCTAGTTTAGTTCAAATGGATCGTTTTAAAGATGGTTTTGAGCGGATGGCGTGGTTCAAACATACTATGGCAACGCCTATTTACAATCCATTATTCGCTTCTGCAGATGGTGCTTTATTGTTCAATCATTTACAGGATTCAGTACAACGCTTAAATCTGGAAGGAGCTGTTGTTCAGTCTTTTCACATACATTATCATCACCTTGCCGATTTTAAAAAACTAATTCTCAAAGATGCCTTTAGCAGCAATTATTATGCGGTTTTTGCAAAGGGTGGGCAGCACCGTTTAGGTTTACTTTCTAATGTAGATTTCAGCATAGAAAAGGAAATAAGTATTAAAAATCATGATTTTCCTACAAGCTTAAAGGTGCGAAATGGAGTAGTTTATTTTTTAGATCGTGATGATGGAGATTTCAGTCGGTTTAAGTTATATCGCAAAAAGCTTTGAGTAGTTATTTGAAGTTTGTGAAGGCAGCTTTCCGTGAAATTGGCACTAAAAATCATACATAACCTCTAATGCATTGATGACTGACGTAAGCTTTTCCATTAAATTTCTTTCTTACCTTCACGCCTATGCAAGAAATTATTAAACTACAAGGCATCACCCGCGATTTTCCGCTTGGCAATCAGGTGGTTAAGGTGCTTAAAGGAATCGACTTAAATGTTCAGCCCAATGAATATGTTGCATTAATGGGGCCTTCGGGTAGTGGTAAATCTACGTTAATGAATTTGTTGGGCTGCTTAGATACCCCTACGGCTGGTTCTTATTGGCTAAACAATCATGATGTAAGTCAAATGACCGATAATCAACTTGCAGAAATCCGGAATAAAGAAATTGGCTTTGTATTTCAAACGTTTAATTTATTGCCACGCTCTACAGCATTAGAAAATGTAGTGCTTCCGCTTATATATGCAGGTATGGGTACTAAAGAACGTAAAGAAAGAGGTGAAGAAGTATTGCATCAAGTAGGCTTAGCCGATAGAATGGATCATCGACCCAACCAATTGAGCGGTGGACAGAGACAACGGGTAGCGATTGCAAGAGCGCTGGTAAACAAGCCTTCCATTATTTTAGCTGATGAACCTACGGGTAATTTAGATAGTAAAACCTCAGTAGAAATAATGAGACTTTTTGCTGACATACAAGCGCTTGGTAACACCGTAATATTAGTAACGCATGAAGAGGAAATTGCCCTTCACGCCAAACGCATCATTCGCTTGCGCGATGGCGTTATTGAAAGTGATGAGGCTGTAAAAGAGCAGATAGTTGCTGGATAAGTAGTTGAATTGTTGGTTTGTTAATGACTGTGATTCCTTTACAATCGCTTTATTTTTATTTTTCACCTTCGCAATTTTCACCTTCACAGTTTTCATATAAAAATTAAAAATGAACTTAAATCTTACAAATAAAAAAGCTTTAGTCTGCGGTGGCAGCGATGGCATTGGTAAAGCGGCAGCCGAAGAATTGGCGCGCATGGGTGCTACCATTATTTTGCTGGCACGCAATGGCGAGAAGCTGCAAAAAGTAGCTACAGGATTAAGCACAGCCCACAACCAACAGCATGATTTTTTGGTGGCTGATTTTGATGACCCTATTATGCTGGAAAGTGTGGTGCGCGATTATTTACAGAAAGGAAACGTATTTGATATTTTAATCAACAACACCGGAGGCCCGCCCGCAGGGCCTGCACATACCGCAGAAATTGATGCGTACATTACAGCGTTTCGTCAGCACTTAATTTGCAACCAAGTGTTGGTTAAATTAGTATTGCCTGGCATGAAGGATGTTGAATTTGGGCGTATTATAAACGTGATTAGTACCTCTGTAAAAGTGCCGTTACCCAACTTGGGCGTTAGCAATACCGTACGTGGAGCGGTAGGTAATTGGAGTAAAACCTTGGCTAATGAACTGGGCCAGTTTAACATAACTGTAAACAATGTATTACCGGGTGCTACCGAAACTGGGCGGCTAACAAATATTATCAGTAACAAAGCCACCAAAACCAACCAAAGCGAAGCGGAAGTAAGCGCCCACATGACGGCAGAAGTACCGATGAAACGTTTTGCCAAACCAGAAGAAGTAGCCAATGCCATTGCTTTTTTGGCTAGCCCCGCAGCTAGTTATATAAACGGAATTAACATTCCTGTAGATGGTGGAAGGACACCTAATTTGTAGATATACGCTTTAAAAAAAGTCAGAAAACTCTGCGCAGAGCGCGTGGCTTTTTCGTCTTAATTTATGTAGGTAATCCTTTGAATAATAATAAATTAAAACAATAACCCTAAAACTGGATAAACGTATGTGGGTGTTTATTTTAAGTTGCGGGCATTCTCCACATTAGCCCGTCCGAAAATGATAAAGAAAAAATATCAATTTCTACCAGAGCTAATTAATTTCTCCAGCTAACGATAAAATTGAAAAATACTCATATACAATAATTTACGATTTGGTAGTTTTACCGTTGGGCACAATCCCCCATGTAGCAGGCCACTGACTACCTCCGCTAACGAGTAGAACCAATACTTACAAATTGTATTTTCGTGTAGCTCTATGCAAGGCCGTTTTTTAAACTGTTGCATAATAGCACGGTCACAATCCTGGTTGAGATGTTTGCGATGACTACAGTGGCGGCCACGCCTTGGTGTGGACCCCGTTCAGAATATTTATCAAGCTAAAAGCGCATCTCCTTAGAGCTTTTCACTTAATTCTAAAAAAAAATGGAACAACAGTCTATTAGCATGGAGATTGTAAATCCTCATGCAGGAGGTATTGATGTAGGTAGCCGCTCTCACTGGGTAGCTGTGGGTCAGAAAGAAGAAGATATCCGTGAATTCGGAGTTTTTAATGATGACCTTTTTGACATGGCCGATTGGCTGGCACAGCGAAAAGTGACGACTCTGGCCATGGAAAGTACAGGTACTTATTGGCAAAATCTTTATGCCGTTTTATTGTCGAAAGGATTTAAAGTAATCCTCTGCAATGGCAAGTTCACCAAAAACATACAAGGTAAAAAGACCGATGTGAAGGACTGCCAATGGATTCAAAAACTGCATAGCCTGGGGCTGCTCAGCAGCAGCTTTTTACCGGATGAAGAAACCGAGCAGTTGCGGACTTATTGCAGGCACCGAGCCAATTTAATTTATTCGGCTGCCTCTACCTCTAAAAAAATGCAGAAATACCTGCGTTTGTTAAACCTGAGGTTAGATGTAGTGGTAAAAGATATTTGTGGACTTACCGGGCTTGCCATTATCCATGCTGTTTGTGAAGGTGAATCCAATCCTCAAAAACTGGCTGCCCTGAGACATGGAAACTGCCGTAAAAGTGAAGCGGAGATTGCCCGCGCCCTACAGTCTAATGCCCGTAAAGATTTTTTGTTTGCCTTAAAGCAGGAACTGGAAACCTATCAATACCTACAGCTAAAAATACAGGAATGTGATAAGGAAATAGCTGAATTACTGGAGAACATTATCGAAAATGATGAAAATAAAAAACAACACTATACTGACCCTAAGCCTCATAAGCGGATCAATAAAAACACACCAAAGAATATTGACCTAAACTTAAAAGGATATCAGATGCTGGAAGGAACAGATATGTTGGCGATCGAAGGCATGAGCCATGCTACAGTACTTTCCCTAATCAGCGAAGTAGGTGTAAAAGGTATACGGTCGTTTCCCTCTGCCAAGCATTTTACAAGTTGGCTCAGGCTTGCACCTAATAATAAAGTAAGTGGAGGGAAAATCTTATCTAGTAAAGTTCCCAAAGGAAGTAACCGCTTGAAAATTGCTCTACGGCAAGCAGCCAATGCAATAGGGAATCTCAAAGAATCTACACCGTTAAGAGACTTCTTTATGCGAATCAACTTCCGTAAAGGAAGGACATCAGCCATAAGTGCCACGGCCCGCAAATTAGCGGTTATAATCTGGAATATGGTGGCAAAAGGGGTGCCTTATAATAATCCATCCGGCTATTTATTCCTTGATCAGAAAAGAAAGCTCGGAATTGTTAAAAGAATAAAAAATCAAATCGATAAATTTGGTTTGACTAATGAAGAGCTTGGAATTACAATTAATTGATTACCAGAAACAAATGTTTACGTTAGTCAGAATTTAAAATGACCCGACTGAACCAAGAATATCTGAAGAAGGAATTTTTTGGTGCTTTCAAAACCTCGGAAAACCGCAATAGCTTTATTAAAACCGTTAGGCTTAATATGAAATGATAAAGATTTTTACAATAGCATTCTTAATGTGCATATTAATAAGTGGGTATTGTCAATGCGATTATAACAGGATAGTATTTGTTGATTCTGCAATGAATGTAATGGACTCAACTCTCAATAGACCCATTTATATTTTCAATAATGGGAAAGACACACTTTTTCTTGACTCGCTATACAATGAGAATTTAACATTAAATAAGGGCCCAAACTCTGTGATGAATAACCAAGAGAACACTTCTAAATTCTGTATTTTTTGTAATAGAAAAGATGTGTTGGTGATTGATTCGATTGACATCAACAAAGATGGTCTTAAAGAACTATTTATTTTTCGTGAATGGTACTGTTCTGTTATTCCGGCACATCCTTTAATTGACTATCATATCACAGGAGGTTATGGCACGGGAGGACAGCAACAGTATTATTCCAAATATGAAGTCTGGGACGTTCAAGCGAAAAGTAAAATACTGGAAGTCAATAACAGGGCTGAAAGTCAAATTTCAACCTCAATATCTGTAGTGCGGTTTTATGGTTTCCAATTTGAAGTAAATATAGATGAAAAAGGAAATTTTAACTTGTTCAATCCTTCAGGTAACATCGCTATGGAACTCGAAATGGGAATGTACAAATATGACAACAAAACAAAAACTTACAAAAGAGAATAACGTAATATAACGCCACATAAAAGGCATTAAAACGGCCTTTTATAAAACCGTTGTGGGTAATGGCAAAACAACCTGAAATCATAAAAAAATGAAAATTAAAACTTGGACACTCATGTTTATCATTCTAATTTCAGGATTCATTATTGGACAGAATGAAATTCTTGTGTCAGAACAAGGAAGGGTTATTGATTCTCTTGAAATTAAGGTTATTGACAATATAGTTGATTCTATTCAAGTTGAAAAAGCTCTACAAAAAACACTAGTCGATAGCATTTCATTTCCTAACAAATTTGACGATACGAAAGAATTTTACAAAATTTACATCTATCTGATAAAGAATGAAATAGCAAGAATTTCTCTTCGTCCTTGTGCGCCATATTTAGCAATAAATTATAGTATATCAAGTTCAAGTATTGATTATTTTTTGGATAATAATAAATTGATTTTCTTAAACGAAACATTTACAGATAATAGTAAAACTGGACTATGTGGAAAAATTGATAAGAAAAATAGCTTTTATTACTTTGAAGATAATCTAATTGAAAAAGCAACAAACACTTGCTATCATACATGTTGTGATTCATTTATCAAAATGGATTGGTTAATTAGTCATTTTGAGAAAGCATACAAAGTTTCAAAAGAAAGAATTAACTGAAATAAACACTACCCAAAATAACTAAGCATTCAAGCGGTCTGTAAGACCTAGCGTGAATGCTTAGTTATCGTTAGCGGTAAATTTTTTGAAAAGCATACTACTGTTACCAATGCGAATAACTAAAAAACGAAAATCATGACAATAAAAATTTTAATATTTTTAGGTTTTGTACAATCCATGTTGGGAATAAATGTTCAAAATGACCTGACAGGAAAAAGTTACAAGGCTCTTGTTGGGGAAAGTTGTAAGGAGATGACTAATGGTGGTTGCATGATTTATACCTATCGAATCTTAAATTTTCAAACTGATTCTGTAATTGTTTCTTATCAAGTTATGGCCTATTGTTCGCAAAAAGAATTAGAGAACAACTATGCTCATTTGTATGACAACTTAACTGAAACATACAAATGGACTGCGAGTAACGATACAATAACTATAAATGGTTTGGATGACTATGGAAAATTAACGTTACAAAATTCAAACCTTATCGGAGAAGACAAATCAACAAAAAGAAAAATCGAATTTAGTGAAGAATAAAAGAAAAACTAACGCTAATAACTAAGCTTCGAGCGGCACGTAATACCCAGCGAGAATGCAGTGTTGAACGTAATGGAGCGCTTTTCTGGCTAAATGTCTTTCTATTTTTCACCATTGTGTAGTCTGTAATGGAACAGAAGCATATCCTTTATTTATGCCAAACATATCCCACGGAAGTGGCCGCCATGCAAGTATTCGTTTTAGAAATACCAGATGCATCTAAGCACATAAATGCGGAGTTAATAAAGTTGCTTAAAATTGGCGTAAGTCATTTGGTATAAACTAGTTCAATGCTGAAAAACCCTTAATACTGTCAACTCATTGACGGTATTAGGTAAAATTGCGTCCAGACGGTTACGCAATTCATCGGGAAACGCTTATAAATCAAATTTTCTTTTTTTAATGCGTATTCATTTCATGTAAATTTGAAAACTAAGAAATACAGTTTCTCAAACACAACCCATGATTACTTTAGAAAACTACATAAACGGCACCTTACAAGCACCCCTTTCGGGAAATTATATTGATAATATAGATCCCTCTATTGGGGAGGTGTACGGAAAAATTCCAAACTCTAATGCGCAAGATGTAGAAGCGGCTGTGGAGGCGGCTGAAAAAGCGTTCCCTATTTGGAGTGGTATGACGGCCAAGCAGCGTTCAGAAATTATGTTGCGTGTGGCCGATTTGGTTGAGAAAAATTTAAACGAACTGGCAGCTGCTGAAAGTCAAGACAATGGTAAGCCTTTAAAATTGGCACAAACGGTAGATATTCCACGGGCCCGCGACAATTTTGCCTTTTTTGCCACCGCTATTTTGCATCAAGAAGATGCTTTTCATAACATGGGCACCAGCGGTTTTAATTACACCTTGCGCGAACCCATTGGCGTAGTGGGTTGTATTTCGCCCTGGAATTTACCGCTGTATTTATTTACGTGGAAAATTGCTCCGGCCTTAGCCAGCGGCAATTGTGTAATTGCTAAACCTAGTGAAGTTACGCCTTATAGCGCCTACCTTTTTAGCAAGCTTTGTATAGAAGCAGGTATGCCGGCTGGCGTGTTGAATATTTTGCATGGTACCGGGCCATCTTGCGGACAAGCCATTGTAGAGCATAAAAAAATTAAAGCTATTTCCTTTACGGGAGGTACAAAAACGGGCGAAAGTATTGCGCGCATAGCAGCGCCAATGTTTAAAAAGCTTTCGTTAGAATTAGGTGGTAAAAACCCAAATATCGTTTTTGCCGATGCGGATTTTGATTTAGCCGTAAGCACTTCCGCAAGAGCGGCCTTTACTAACCAAGGGCAAATTTGCTTGTGTGGCAGCCGCATTTTTGTAGAAGCCAATATTTACGAGAAATTTAAAGCCGCCTTTTTAGAAAAAATTGAAAGGCTTACTGTGGGCCCGCCAGAAGAAGAAAACTCAAGAATGGGTGCAGTAGTTAGCGAAGCACACATGAATAAAGTGTTGGAATACATCAGCTTAGCTAAAGAGGAAGGCGGCACAATTTTACATGGAGGGCATCGCGTAAAGCTAGAGGGTAAACATGCCAAGGGCTATTATTTAGCACCCACAGTTATTGAAGGCTTGCCGTATGATTGCCGTACCAATCAAGAAGAAATTTTTGGGCCGGTGGTAACCTTAACGCCTTTTAAAACGGAAGAAGAGGCTTTGATGATGGCCAATAGCACGGTTTACGGATTATCATCTACCATTTTTACCAAAGATTTGAATAAAGCACACCGCGTGGCCGGTACTATTCATGCAGGTATTGTTTGGATAAATTGTTGGCTAGTGCGCGATTTACGTACGCCTTTTGGCGGCATGAAAGCTAGTGGTGTAGGGCGCGAAGGTGGTTTGGAAGCACTGCATTTTTTTACCGAACCTAAAAATGTATGCTTGCATTTTTAACTTTGTGGTGGTAAAAAACTTTTTTCATTATTTCAAGTTATTATTGCCATGAAATTATCGCCAGTTGATATAGTACAAGATATTAGTCCGGATGAATTTCACGAAAAATACGTGAAAACCGGAAGGCCCGTAGTGCTTAAAAATTACGCTAAGCATTGGCCTGCCACTCAAAAGTGGAGCTTTCAATATTTACGTGAAATGGCGGGCAATCAAATGGTTAAACTGCACGGTGCATGGCAGGATAACGACCCTACGGTAATTGAAATGAAGCCGGTAAAAGAAATGCGTTTTAGTGAGTATTTGGATATGCTAGAAAACAATAAGTATTCTGATTTGCGCATCTTTCTTTTCAATCTTTTTAAAGAAGTTCCTGAACTCAAAAATGATTTTGACTTTCCACCTATAATGGATGGTTATTTAAAAGACTTTCCATACTTATTTTTTGGCTGTGCGGGTAGTGATGTGCGTTTGCATTATGATATAGATATGAGCAATGTTTTTATTACCCAGTTTGGCGGTAAAAAGCGTGTTACACTTTTCGATCAAAACCAAAGTAAGTATTTATATAAATTACCTTTTACCACCCACAGCGCAGCGGAATTACGCAATATTGATGAGGTAAAATATCCTACTTTAAAGTATGCAGAAGGCCAGCGTTGTGTTTTGGAAGAAGGTGATACACTATTTATGCCCAGCGGAATTTGGCACTACATGGAATATTTGGAAGGAAGCTTCAGCCTAAGCTTGCGCACTTTAAACCCTACCAGCTTAGGTAAATTGCAAGGAGCTTACAATGTGTTGGTTGTTAGAAAATTAGATGAATTCATCAATAAATTTTACAAAAACACATGGAGCGATTACAAGTTGAAAACCGCCATTGAAAATGCCGACCGCATTATTGAGGAGCGTGAAGAAGATAAAGCTACCTTTGAATAAGAGACCATAATTTTGGTATTCAGAACCTGCCTTTTTTAGAAGGCTGTATCAAAATGTTTAGCAATTATTTCAATTACCGGATGCAGTTTTAGCAAATACGAATTCCATAATGTGGCAGTAAGATTTGTTACCCTCATTAGCTTTGTTACCAAGCCACGCCAAATTAGCAACCCTAAGCCTATCAAAATGAAAGTTACAGTAAACTACTATTCCTAATTTCAGCTCTATATTATTGATTTTTAAATAGATGTAGTAACACGTGTGGATGGCATAGTTATGCTAATCTCTTTTTAAAATCAACTAAACGTGACGAAGCAATTTCAGGAGAAAATAAAAGTATTGAGTAGAATGTCTATAATTCTTGCCTTTACACTAGTGCTTTTAATTGCCGGAAAAGTAATTTTCATTCCACTAGCCATTTCTGTTTTATTTGCCATCGTTTTAAATCCTTTTTTAAAACGTTTAGAACGCATTGGTTTATCTAGAATTTTAGCTATATGTGTAGTAATGCTCACATTTATTGCTGTATTGCTTGGCTTTTTTGCTTTTAGTACCTATCAAATAAGTGGCTTAATTGCTGATTTACCGAATATTCAAAGTAAGGCAATGACCATGTTAGAACGTGCTACCAGCCGAATTGAAGATGGCTTTGGCGTAACGGTGGAATCACAACAGAGTTACATTAAAGATTTAGGTAAAAATACAGGGTCATTCTTAACAGGATTTTTACAAACTACATCGTCAGTACTTACCGTAGTAGTACAAATACCTATTTATATCTTTTTAATTTTACTGTATAAAGATAAATTCCGACAATTTTTAGAAGCATTATATAAAGGAAAAAAATCAGCATCTGAAACTAGTATTTCAGAAGTAAAAGACGTGGTGCAGGGATACGTGTTCGGCATGTTTTTAGTAATCTGCGTTTTGGCCGTTTTAAACTCTATTGGCTTACTAATTTTAGGCATTGATTACGCTATTTTCTTTGGCGTGTTCTCCGCAGTACTTACGGTAATTCCGTACATAGGAAATTTTATTGGTGGCTTTTTCCCTTTTTTAGTAGCCTTGGTTACAAAAGATAGTATGTGGTACGCGGTGGGCGTTATTGCGGTATATGCTTTTGTGCAGTTTATGGAAGGTAATTTTATTACGCCCAACATTATGAGTAGCCGCGTAAGTATAAATCCGCTTATAGCTTTACTGGCACTTATTGCTGGTGGTCAAATTTTAGGAGTGGCCGGACTAATTCTCGCCATACCTGCTGTTGGCATTGTAAAGGTTATGCTTAGCCATTCTGAAACCTTAAAACCGTTTGTTATTTTAATGGAAGAACGAAATCACTAACACTTAAATATATAAACATGAAAAATTCACTTTACTCAAAAACTCCGCTTTACACACTTTTGCTTTCGTCAGCATTGAGTATATGCGCCTTTACTGCCAAAAGTCAAAGTTTATCTTTTGGGCCAAAAATTGGCTACTCAAACACCACATTTGTGGGTAATGATGTGCCAAATGATGCAAACACTTTAAACAACATTACAGCGGGTATATTTTTTAAAGCAGCAGCCGGAGAGATAGTAAGTTTTCAACCCGAAATTTTATATGCCCAAAGAGGGGGAACCACAAAGCCGGATAACGAACCCGATGGAGCAACGTTAGCTATAGACTATTTACAAGTACCTATTTTAATAAAAGCGCAAATACCGGTGGCCGAAACGGTGTTTCCATTTTTTTATGCAGGGCCTTATGGAGCTTTTGAATTAAACAACGAGTTTACCGCCACAGGTTTTAATGGCGTTTTAAGTTTTACTGATGATGCTGATGTAAATGATTTTGACTACGGAGTGGTGGTAGGAGCCGGAATTGACTTTCAAGTAAATTCACTTTTTATTGGTATTGATGCGCGCTATGATGTGGGTATGACCGAAGTATGGAATTTCAATGGAAACTCACAAGACTATAAAAACAGAGCGTTCACCATTTTTGGATCTTTAGGAATTAATTTATAATCAAATAAATATCATATTATGAGCAACTTACTGTATTTAATCGCAATCATTTTAGTTATAGGATGGCTTTTGGGCTTCTTCTTTTTCAGCGTAGGAGGATTAATTCACATTTTATTGGTATTTGCCCTTATAGCTGTAATTTTCAGACTAATAAGTGGTAGAGGGGTCTAAATGTTGTTTTAAACCTTTTCTTTGTTTACAAGTCTAGGTAAATATGAAACAGCCTTTTTTAGTAAGCTTAAAAAGCAAGTATGTCATTGTTGTCATGCTTGCTTTTTCATGCTTTACACTACCTGCCCAATATTATTTTCCACCGGCTCAAAACACAGGTATTTGGGATACTGTTTCTCCCGCTCAGCTTAATTGGTGCGCTACAGAGCTTGATACGTTAGACGATTATTTAGCTCAGGCCAACACCAAAAGTTTTGTTATTCTGCATAAAGGTAAAATAGCTGTTGAATGGTACTATGCAGGTTTCTCCCAAGATTCGGCTTGGTATTGGGCTTCTGCGGCCAAATCTTTAAAAGCTTTTATGATAGGCCAATTGCAAGAAGATGGCCTGTTAAATATCAACGATAAAACTTCAGATTATTTAGGCGCAGGGTGGACTATTAGTGCGGCTGCCAAGGAAGATTTGATTACAGTTAAAACTCAGTTGAGTATGAGTACTGGTTTAGATTATCAAGTTCCTAATTTAGATTGTACCGAGGATACTTGCCTAAAATACAAAGCTGATGCCGGCACGCAATGGTATTATCACAATGCACCTTATATCCTTTTAACAGATGTTTTAGAAAATGCTAGCGGTAAAACTATTAATGCTTTTACCTTTCAAAATGTGTTGCAACCCATTGGTATGCAGGGTGTATGGTTAAATAAATTCTTTTTTAGTACCGCTAGAAGTATGGCGCGTTTTGGTTTATTAAATTTGAATAATGGCGTTTGGAATGGTACTACTTTGTTGGGAGATCAGGCATACCTAAGTGCTATGAAAAATTCTTCACAAAATTTAAATCCTGCGTATGGCTACTTATGGTGGCTGAATGGTAAAAATGATTTTATACAGCCCGGTTTACCAAATACTTTTCAAGGAGCAATAGTTCCTTCCGCTCCAGCGGATATGTATATGGCTGCCGGTAAAAATGATCAGCGTATTTATATAGTTCCGTCTTTAGATGTTATAGTGGTGCGGCAAGGAGATGCTGCTAATCAATCGCTTTTAGCTATTTCCGGCTTTGACACAGAATTATGGAATTTGCTTTCAAACCTAATTTGCACTACTATAAGTTTGGATGAATCTAGCACGGAAAAAGGTTTGCATATCTATCCTAATCCGGTTGCAAATACCTTGCACGTAACTAGTATAGCTGGCCAAAAAGTAAAAATTTACAATGCAAATGGAGAGTTTATGTTAGAGAGTGAAAAACCTTTAATTGATGTATCAACACTTTCTGCAGGAATCTATGTTTTGCAGTCTGGAAATTTCTCAGAAACCTTTGTAAAACAGTAAATTTAGTCTTCTGATTTATTTAAAAGCTTGGCTTGTATTTCTTTGGTAGGATTTACGCCTAACTTGCGTAAATTCTCTGTTCTGCGTACCAAGTTTCCGCTGCCATCGGTCAGTTTTTTCATGGCATCGTCATACGTTTTTTGGGCGGTTCCCATTTGGCTACCCAGTTTTTGTAAATCCTCTGTAAATCCTACAAACTTATCATAAAGTGCTGCTGCTTGCCGTGCAATTTCATCGGCATTTTTATTGGAATCATCTTGTTTCCAAATGTAGGAAATGGTACGAAGTGTGGCTAGTAAGGTAGCGGTGGTTACTAAGGCTACGTTTTTATCTAAAGCTTTTTCATACAAATTTGGGTCTTCATTTAAGGCAGCTGTCAGCGCGGGTTCGTTGGCTACAAACATCAGCACATAATCCGGTGGATTTATCCCGTAAAGGTTTTGGTAATTACGATCACCCAAACCTTTTATATGTGTGTGCATGCTGTTCACATGTTCTTTAAGCGCAAGTTTTTGCTCCGCTTTATCGTCAGTGTCAAAATAACGGCTGTAAGCACTTAACGAAACCTTAGAATCTAAAATTAAATGTTTGCCATCCGGCATGTTTAAGATGAAATCTAACCGTTGATTTTGCCCCGCTTCATTCTTAAAACTCTGTTCTTTTTCATAATGAATGCCTTTTTGCAAACCGGCTTTAGAAAGGATGTTTTCCAATTGCAATTCACCCCAATTTCCTTGCGTTTTGCTGTCTCCGCGCAAAGCGAGCGTAAGGCTTTTTGCTTCTTGTGTAATTTGTTGATTTAGTTCTTTCAGTCCTTTAATCTGCTCTACCAGCGCTGCTCCTCGCTTTTCATCTTGTACGTTGGTTTCTTCTACGCGCTTTTGAAACTCTAAAATTCGATCTCTAAAGGGCAACAGTAATGCACCTAAGTTCTCTTTATTTTGCAGGGTAAACTTTTCGCTCTTTTTGTCTAAAATTTCATTTGCCAAATTTTCAAAACGTTGGCGTAATTGTTCTTCACGCTTTTCTAATTCAGCCTGTTCACGCTCCATGCGCTCCTGTAAATTTTTATTTTCTGCCTGTTGGCGATTTACATCTCCCGTAAGGGTAAGGGTTTGCTGGCGCGCGGTATCTAGTTTTTCCTCCGCAACAGCCCATTGGTTTTGTAACTTGTTTGCTTCACGCGTATAAATCTCTACTTGATTTTGCAATGCTTGTACTTCCTGCTGAGCAGCATCTTTAGCGGCACTTACTTTTTTTTGCTGCATGGCATAGGCCAATAAATAACCAAGCAAAAGCGCACTAACACTAATAAGTAGGTAGTAGAGTGTGGGCACAGGCTTATTTGCTAAACAATTCGTACAGCCCTATAACTCCGTTGAAGATCATTTGTGCCGCTAATGAACCTACAATTAAACCCATCAACCGGTTTACCACTTTTAGCCCGTTAAGACCCAAATTCCTTTTTATAAAAGGCATGCGTTGTAAAATTAATAAACTAGCTGCGCAGCATATAAAAATGGCCAAACAAGCGGAGGCATAATCTAGCCAATCAGTAGCTTTAGTACTAAGGTTAATTAGAGTGGTGGCCATACCTGGTCCGGCCATAATAGGAATGGCTAACGGCACCACGCTAATGTCCTCCCGCTCCTTGGCAGCCGATTGATCTTTAGCATTATGATTTACCTTTTTTCCGTGACCCTGCACCATATTAAAACCCATTACCAAAAGAATAAGTCCACCAAATACACGCAATCCATGTGGTGAAATACCAAAAAACTCAAAAATGTAAATGCCACTTAAAAACAGGACTAACATTGTAACAAAAATGGCTTTGGTGTTTTTCCAAGCTACAAAGTTGATGGCTTTTTTACTCACATCATCGTCTAATAAAGAAAGCATTACCACACCCGCAGAAAGCGGATTCATAATGGTAAATATGGTGATGGTATCTCCCAGCGTTTTAGTAAGGAAAGAGGTAAATTCTTGCATGCTGCAAAGGTGATAAAATTACTATGAAGCTAAGAATTAAAAGTACGCGGATTAGTAATAAAGTTTTGGGTATTTTTGTGAAAGGCACATCGTCAATTTCAGTATGCAATTTCCAAATCTTATACATTACGCTATTCCATTTTTTGTGGTGCTCATTTTAGTAGAAATTGCTATTTCAGCCTATCTTAAAACAAAAGCTTACGAAATTAAAGATGCCTTTACCAGCATAGCTATGGGCTTAGGTAATGTAGGTTTAAATATTGTAGGTAAAGTATTGGTGTTAGGTGCGTATGTGTTTGTGCATCAGTTTGCTATTTTCAATTTACACTATGTTTGGTGGGTTTGGATTTTGGCTTTTTTTGCAGAAGACTTTACCTATTATTTATACCATCGCAATGCACACAACATTCGATATTTTTGGGCAAGTCATGTAATTCATCACTCTTCGCAGCGGTATAATTTAAGCACGGCTTTGCGCCAAACGTGGACAGGCATTTTTAGCGGAAGCTTTGTTTTTTGGCTTTGGTTACCGCTTATCGGCTTTGAGCCAATTATGATTTTATTTTTACAAAGTATCAGCTTGCTGTATCAATTTTGGATTCACACAGAGGTGGTAAAAAAATTACCAAAATGGTTTGAGTTTATTTTCAATACACCTTCGCATCATCGGGTACATCACGCAAGTGATTTAAAATATTTAGATAAAAACCACGCAGGCGTGTTAATTATTTGGGATAGACTTTTTGGTACGTTTAAAGCGGAGGAGGAGAAACCCACGTATGGTTTAACGAAAAATATTAATACGTTTAACCCATTAATCATAGCTACACATGAATGGCGTGATATGATTTTGGATGTTAAACGAAACCCCGCTCATTTTTTAGGCTATGCCTTTGGTCGGCCAGGTTGGAGTCATGATGGAAGTAGAAAAACGGTGGAAGAGATGAGGAAAGAGGAGAAGGAAAGTGCTTCAAGAGCAACACCATTTGCCAAGGAATAATGAAGCTAATAATAACTTCATTTTTAATACTTTGCTTTACTTGGCCAAGTAAAGCAACTACACCCACAGATGATATAGATGTTTTTCGAAAACTACCTCAATTTAAAATTGATGAAAATAGACTAGCTATCCCGATAAGGAGAGCGGGTAATTTAATTTTGATAAGAGCTAAGGCCGATACGTTAGAAGGTAATTTTATTTTAGACACTGGAGCGCCATATTTAGTGTTGAATGAAACATTTTTTAGAAACTACCGAAATAATCCAAATGAATTTATTACAGACGTTAATGGAGACCAACAAAATCAAAAAATAGTAGAAATAGACAGTTTATTGATAAAGGGGATTTCCTTTACGGAGATTATTGCCGATGCTACCAACCTAGCCCAAATTGAGAATAAAAAGGGGATTAAAATTTTAGGATTGTTAGGGGTAAATTTATTTTTAGGCTTTGAGCTAGAAATTGACTTAGCTAATAACGTGCTCTATTTGAATAAATTAAATGAGAATAACGAGTGTTTAAGCTATAGTGCATTATCACGTTGCAAACAGCCAGATATGCAAATAGATGTACATTTAAGACGAGATGTGGTTTCGTTTCAAGCGCTTTTAAATGGCAAAAAATTGCGGTTAGGTTTTGACACTGGTGCTGAGTATAATATTCTTAGTAATGACATATCAACTAAAGCGCTAGATGGCGTCAGAATTATTAGAAAGATGCAGTTGTATGGCTCTTCAGGAGGTAGCAGTGAGGTGCTTGCTGGATCTACCGATATTTTGGAAATAGCAGGTTTTAGGATAGCAAATATGCAAACAATAGTAACGGATTTTAGTGCAATGCGGCAAGCGTACGGAAATAATCTGGATGGCTTAGTTGGATATCCCTTGCTAAGTAGAGGTATTATTTGCTTAAATTTTCAGTCAAAACAAATGCGGTTCTATACAAATGTAAAATCATGAAGAAAGCACTTTATATACTTCTATTTTATATGCCTGCATTGCTTTTTGCACAGTCTGTAGAATACCGCATGGAAAAAGGTTTAGTGTACGTAACCATTGGTATGAGTGAGAAGCAAGCTAATATAGACAGTTTGTTTAAAAGCGTTAATGTAGGACAAGGGTTTGCAGATAGTGTGCGCAGCGGTTTGGCCAAGCAAGGGGTTTCTACTAAAAAGTGGGTGGTGAATAGTGTTGATGGAAAATACGTTGTGCTAAAAATGCCACTAAATAAATTCACACCACCTCCACCACCACCGCGTCAACCACGTTTTGATGTATTTATGGTAGAAAATGTTTTTTCCCCACAAAAATTTAAACCTAGCGGGGAAAATCAATTTGGTTTTAATCGTTTTAAAAAGTACCCTAATCGTGAAGATGGCGCTACTGCATTTTTCTATTTGCCCAATAATCTTGAAGCGAAAGAAGTGTATTTGGGAGGTGGTTTTAATAATTGGAATTATGAGAAGTTACCAATGCAAAAAACAGATAGTGGCTGGGTGGCAAGCTTCGGCTTTAAACCGGGTTTGTATTTATACAAATTTGTGGTAGACGGGCAGTGGCAACTTGACCCGCTGAATGAAGAGGTGATAGGCGATTATATGGGTAACGAAAACAATGGTATTTACATTACCAATAAGGTTTTTAGTTTAGAGGGTTTCAAGAAAGCCCGTAAAGTATATGTAGCCACTAGTTTTAATAATTGGTATGAAAAAGAAATCCGCTTAGAAAGAGTAGGAACAGGTTGGCAGAAAGCTGTATATATTCCAGAAGGAACACACGCTTACAAATTTATAGTAGATGGGAATTGGTTGTTGGATCCTAAAAACCCAACAACTAGAAAGGATGCTAACGGCATAGAAAATTCTTTCTTAGCTATTGGAGATACCTTTCATTTTGAATTAAATGGATTTTTAAATGCTCAGTCGGTATATGTAACTGGTTCGTTTAATGGGTGGCAAGAAAGAGAATTATTGATGCGCAAAACGGGTAAAGGTTGGCGCCTACCGTATGTGCTTGGAGGAGGAAATTATCAATATCGTTTTATTGTGGATAATAAGTGGATGAATGACCCAGCCAATGTTAAAACCGCCTATGATGGAGGTAATAAAAATTCGCTCCTAGTAATCAAGCCCAATCACACTTTTTCCTTTCCACATCAGCCAAAGATAACGGAAGTTACGCTAGTTGGAACCTTTACAAATTGGGAGCAAGGGAGCTACCCGTTAATTAAACAAGGTGATGAGTGGTCGTTGAGTTTGCACATGTCATCTGGGAAGCATTTGTATAAATATATAGTTAATGGTCAATGGATGCTAGATCCCACTAACGCACTCTTTGAGCAAAATGAATACGATACTGGAAATTCTGTTTTATGGATAGATTAAAAATCAAAAACTACCTTATATTTGCCATCCTTAAAAAAAGGGGGATTAGCTCAGTTGGCTAGAGTACTTGCCTGGCAGGCAAGGGGTCATCGGTTCGAATCCGATATTCTCCACATTAAAGCCGTTCTGTTTTCAGAGCGGCTTTTTTAAATGAAAGTCTTTATTTACACCTTTTTTAACAAATCAAAAAGCGCGTGATTGATGTAGAAGTTTGTTCGTCCCTTTTTTATTTTGTTCAATACGTTTAGTTTCACTAACACTTCAAGATATCGTGTTGCTGTAATTCTAGAAATTTGTAGGTCTTTTTCCAGCTGATTTATTTTGGAGTATGGGTGCCTAAAAATGGTATTTATTAAATCCTGACTGTAAATTTTTGGTTCATTTTGCCTTATTACATTTTTTGTTTGCAGCATTTGCACTTTAATGCTTTTAACTATTTCTATCGTTTTAAGCGAGGTTTGTTCTACTGCCTCTAACATATATAAAAGCCACGGCTCCCAATTTTCATTAGCTCTCGTTTGCTGCAAAAGCTGGTAATATTGCTGGCGGTGTTTATTTATGTATTTACTAATGTATAAAATTGGTAGGTTAAGAAGTTGCTCTTGAATAAGATAGAGGATATTTAAGATTCTGCCGGTACGCCCATTGCCATCATAAAACGGATGAATACTTTCAAACTGATGGTGAATAATTGCCATTTTTATAAGTGGATCTAAACCACTTTCATCCTTGTTTATGTAATCTTCCAAATTAGCCATCAGCTCTAAAATCTGTTGATAATTTTGTGGAGGTGTATAAACCACCTCACCTGTTTGGTCATTTATAAGTTTTGTGCCTGCCTGTTTTCTAAAACCTGCGTTGTTACCTTCAATTTTTTCTTGAATTTTAAAGATCAAGTTGTTGTGAATAAAGCCATTGTCTCTTACATGGCTAAAACTAAGTTTTAAAGCATCTGCATATTTGCGAACCTCCTTTGCGGCTGGGCTGGCAAACGAATCATTTTCGCTAAACTCGCTGTAAATTTCATCATGCGTGGTTATGATGCTTTCTATTTCTGAACTGTCCTTTGCTTCTTGTAAAACCAATGTATCAATAAGAATATTTTCATTGGGTATAGAACCCGCAACTCCTTTTAACTCAGCTAAAGCAGAGCGGGTTGAGGCTAGTTTTTTTAAAACCGCTCTAGTTTCTACAAGCTCTATTGGAATATTAAAAGGCAAGTCTTTCATATATAGATCTCCTTCAAAAGTAAACATATCCGAATTGATGTGTATAGAAAATCGCTTTTCTCTATACATATCAAAAAAACGTGTATGGATTTTATACATTTGATGGTATTAATTGTGGGTGAGTTGGTTATTGTGCTTTAAAAGCAAAAATGAAAAGCAGAATCTCCCGCTGGCACGCTTTTGTACAGCGTGCCTTTTTTTAGTAAGCATATAACGCATTGTTTTGCACTAAACACTTGAATTGTGCCTGCTTTTTTAATCTTCACTAACGGTAAGTAGTAATTTGCTATGGGAAAACAGAAAAATGGTTGGCCACAGATTGTAAATCTGCGCCATCTGGGGGATATCAGATCTGCGACTACTTTAGAGTCTTTTATGCCAAATTTGATGTTTAATGTATATGATATTAAAACAGGAAGGATTATTCCTTACAGTATCAAAGGATCAATTAAGAAATAAAAAGTGGGTATGAGGATAAAGGTGGGTTTTCTAATGATGTGTGTTTTTATCAATGGGTGCGTCTTTGGACAAGTGGACATTAATGATAAAGTTTCTGATTATTGGCACCAATTTCAATCAAATCTTTTTGATGATCTATTAGTTAGTGAGACTGATAAACCAAATCATGCTGAAAGCTTTATCGTTATTAAGACAGACTCTTATAATGATACCACTAGAGTTCAAGCAGCTTTGTTAGACAAAAGACTATTGACGACAATGATTTTTGATATGAAAAAAGACCAGTTACTTGGCTATAGCTTATACGACAGTATGGTTGTTTTAATGATTGGAAACCCTTGTTCTAGCAATAATTATAAAAAAGTCTTTCCCTTAGAAAATCTAGTCGATTATAAAACAGCTATTAGAAAATTAAAAGAACCAGCAGATAGTACGGTAATTGATGACATACGTACATGGCATTTGATTTCAATACATCAACTCGTTGTTTTTAATTGTATATATGACAATGAAGTAGTGAATAAGTATATCTTAGAACACTCAACTGTTTATAATTAACCGGGCTGGGGGCAGGTAATTTTCCAGATTATCGGTGCTGTCTCAACTTGGGAGTTATTCTACCCGCTGGCGCTTTTGTAAAGCGTGCCTTTTGTTAGTTAGCATATAATGCATTGTTTTACACTAAACACTTGAATTTTGCCTGCTTTTTTAAGCTTCACTAACGGTAAGTAGTAATATTGTTATGGAAAACATAAAAATGGATGGCCATAGATTGTAAATCTGAGCTAGCTGGGGGAGCCAATAAAATTATGAAAGAAGGTAAAGCCACACGTAGGCTATGAAAATTTCAACTAAATATTATTTACAACCATGAGAAAAACCGTACTGCTTTTCTTAATTCTGAATATCATCGTGTGTGGTTCTGCTTTATCTCAAAAAGACATGAATGACACCTTATTTATTCATGTGAATCAAAGAATTTCCAAAGGACTAGCAACTTCAAATGACTATGTTTCAAGAGCGTATTTTTTAGCTAAAAAAGACCAGTATAAAAAATCGCTAAAAGACCTTAATAAAGCTATCGAATTAAGAGTGCAAAATCCCAATGATACGCTTCATCTTTTTCGAGCGGAACTGTATCTAAGTATTGGCGATTATGATAAGGTTCTTCCAGAGGCTTTAGTTGCTTTAGAAATAAATAATAAGCCTCATAACCTTTATGAAATTCTAGAACTTGCATACCTCATTAAGGACTATGATGAATGTATAAGATACGCTAATGCCTATTTGAAAATTGACAAAAAAAACCCTAAAGTATTTTATTACAAAGGAGCCTCACTTTTAGCCCAAAAAGAGTTGAATTCCTTGGTTTCTTACAACCTAAAAAAAGCACTGAAATTAAAAGAATATGCTGAGAATCCAGAAAAGCTGAAGGCTCTCTCTTTATATCAACTGGGTCTTCTATTTTACCGCAATGAGCAATGGGATTCTGCCTTAGTTTGCTTTTTAGATATTTACGAGAATCAAGATAGTTTAATTGAGCCTATGAACCTATATTATGGTATTGGCGAATCTTATTTTTTTAATAAAGAATATTCCAAAGCAATTGATTATTTATCTAAACACACTGCTCCGCAAAATTGGAATGATGTTCAGTATTTTTTGGGTAGAAGTTATGAGTATTTAAAATCATTTGAGCAAGCTTCAATGCACTTTTCTGAAATTATTGAAAATCGGAATAAAGAAAACACACCCTATGCCACGCTACATCGTGGAATTTGTCAGTTCGAATTAGGAAACATCAAGGAAGCGTTGAAAGACTTAAAGAAAGCAAAAAGAAAATGGTATCAGGAAGAGCCATTAATCTATATTTATCTGAGTCAATGCTATTGGGATTTAAAGAAGCAAGACAAGGCTTGTAGTTATTTAAACACTGGTCTTAAGCTTTCTAGTCAGAAAAACTCAGAAAATCAAGAAGTTTTGTTTGATCTTCTGAGAAAATATAAATGTCAATAGGCTAGGTTCCCCCCGCTGGCGCTTTTGTAAAGCGTGCCTCTTTTTAATAAAATATATAGCGCATTGTTCTACATTAAACAATTGAATTTTGCCTACTTCTTTTAATCTTAACCAACCGCAAATAGTAATTTGTTATGGAAAAACAGAAAAATGGGTGGCCACAGATTGTAAATCTGCGCCATGCGGAGCTAATGTGCTCAAAGAGAAAGTCCGAAGTAAAGGATATGATGTGGTATAGAAAGTGATTAAAGCATAATGGCAACTATTTATCTCCTAATTTTGGCGTAAAGCGAATAAATTTCAAAAACAAATCTTTGGCAAACTGGAAGTACTTCTATCTTATTCACATTGAGTTTTTAGGTTTTAGATACCATGGTTGGCAAAAACAAGCCAATCATAAATCGGTACACGGGATGCTTGATAAAACACTTGATTTCATTTTTGGGCATTCGGATTATAGAACCTTGGGCTGTGGAAGAACGGATGCTAAAGTCTCAGCTGATGATTATGCTTTGGAGTTATTCACCCATCGCGAGGAGCTACCTGAGCAACTATTAAAAAATCTAAATAGTAATCTTCCCTCAGATATAAGGGCTAAATCTGTCCAGCCTGTGCACGCTGACTTCAATATAATCCATAGTGTGCGTGCCAAAGAATATCACTATTACTTTTCATCGGGAGAGAAATCTCATCCATATAATGCACCGTTTATTAGAGATTTTGGAAAACAACTTAATATGGAAAAGATGGAAGAAGCAGTAAAATGCTTTGAAGGCATTCATAATTTTAAGCGGTATGCTAGCAAGCCTGCTCTAAATACTAAATTGGAACGAGAAATTTTTTCGGCTGCCATAGAAACCAATACCAAGTTTATAGGACAATTTTTTCCAAAAAATGCTTTTGTTTTTAAAGTAAAAGCGAAAGGGTTTATGCGTTATCAAGTTCGCTTAATGATGGGTGCTTTGGTAGAAGTAGGAAGGGAAACCTGGTCGGTGAATGACTTGCATAAATCATTAAAGGAGTACAATGGTGCTCAAATAAAACATATTGCTCCTTCTTCAGGATTAGTATTGCATAAGGTCGAGTTTTAGTGCAAACTGTTAGTCGTTATCCGAGATTCGTTAGCTGTTAGTCGTTGACGGGGCATACGTGTGCCTTCATTCAACATTCGTTAGTCGTTATCCGAGATTCGTTAACTGTTACTCGTTATCCGTGCGTACGTGTGCCTTCATTCATCATTCGTCCTTCATCATTCAACATTCGTTAGTCGTTATCCGAGATTCGTTAACTGTTAGTCGTTATCCGTGCGTGCGTGTGCCTTCATTCAACATTCGTCATTCAACATTCGTCCTTCGTCCTTCGTCATTCAACATTCGCTAGTCGTTATCCGAGATTCGTTGACTGTTAGTCGTTATCCGTGCGTACGTGTGCCTTCATTCAACATTCGTCATTCAACATTCGTCCTTCGTCATTCAACATTCGCTAGTCGTTATCCGAGATTCGTTAACTGTTAGTCGTTATCCGTGCGTGCGTGTGCCTTCATTCAACATTCGTCATTCAACATTCGTCCTTCGTCATTCAACATTCGCTAGTCGTTATCCGAGATTCGTTAGCTGTTAGTCGTTATCCATGCATAGGTGTGCCTTCATTCAACATTCGTCATTCAACATTCGTCCTTCGTCATTCAACATTCGCTAGTCGTTATCCGAGATTCGTTAGCTGTTAGTCGTTATCCATGCATAGGTGTGCCTTCATTCAACATTCGTCCTTCGTCATTCAACATTCAACATTCGTTAGTCGTTATCCGAGATTCGTTGGCTGTTAGTCGTTATCCGTGCGTGCGTGTGCCTTCATTCAACATTCGTTAGTCGTTATCCGAGATGCGTTAACTGTTAGTCGTTGACCGCGCATACGTGTGCCTTCATTCAACATTCGTCATTCGTCATTCGTCATTCAACATTCGTTAGTCGTTCTCCGAGATTCGTTGGCTGTTACTCGTTATCCGTGCGTACGTGTGTCTTCATTCAACATTCGTCCTTCATCATTCAACATTCGTTAGTCGTTATCCGTGCGTGCGTGTGCCTTCATTCAACATTCAGTCATTCAGTCATTCAACATTCGTCCTTCGTCATCCGTCCTTCGTCATTTGCAATTCTTCATTCCCTCAAACTCCCTACCTTTGCACTCATTTTTGAAAAACGCAGCGCTATGGCCCGTAAATACCCTGAATACAAGCAATTACAACTATCCGTAATTGGCACCGAAATATTAAACTACTGGAAGGAAAACAACATCTTCCAAGAGAGTATTACATCCCGCCAAGGCAAACCGAGCTTTACTTTTTATGAAGGGCCACCCAGTGCCAACGGTATGCCGGGCATACACCACGTAATGGCGCGCGCTATTAAAGATATTTTTTGCCGATATAAAACCTTAGATGGCTACCAAGTAAACCGTAAAGCCGGTTGGGATACACACGGATTACCCGTAGAACTTGGCGTGGAAAAAGAATTGGGCATTACCAAAGAAGATATTGGGAAAAGCATAAGTGTAGAGGAGTATAATGAAGCCTGTAAAAAAGCAGTAATGCGTTATACGGATGTTTGGAATGACCTTACCGAAAAAATGGGTTATTGGGTAGATATGGAGGATCCTTATGTAACCTACAAGCCAAAATACATGGAAACGGTTTGGTGGCTTTTAAAGCAATTGTGGGACAAAGATTTGATTTATAAAGGCTACACTATTCAGCCATATTCACCAAAAGCGGGCACAGGTTTGAGTTCTCATGAATTAAATATGCCCGGCTGTTATAAAGATGTAACGGACACTTCAGCCATAGCACAGTTTCCGCTGGTGCGCGATGAAAGAGCCGCAAAGGTGTTTGGCGATGCGGTTACTGATAATGACAAAGTGTATTTTATTGCTTGGACAACCACGCCTTGGACGCTGCCAAGTAACACCGCTTTAACAGTGGAGAAAAGTATTGTGTACGTGATGGTTGAAACTTTTAATCAATATACGCACCAACGCCAAAAAGTAGTGCTAGCGCAAAAGCTTATTGGTAAGTATTTCAAGAAAGAAACGGAAAATGCGGAGTTTGCCGAGTATAAAAATGACGGTAAAAACATTCCTTGGACAAAGGTTTGGGAAGGCCTTGGTAGCGATTTGTTAGAACTCCGCTATGAGCAATTATTAGATTACGCGCTTCCTTATGAAAATGCAGAAAATGCCTTTAGAGTAATTGCCGGAGATTTTGTTACCACCGAAGATGGTACGGGTATAGTGCACACTGCGCCAACCTTTGGTGCCGATGATGCCAAAGTTGCAAAAGAGGCGAGCCCTGCTGTGCCGCCTATGTTGGTATTAGATGAGAATGACAATCCTGTGCCGCTGGTAGATTTACAAGGCCGTTTTGTTACCCAAATGGGCGATTTGGCGGGTAAGTATGTAAAGAATGAATACTATGCAGATGGCGAAGCGCCACAAAAATCTGCGGATGTAGAAATTTCGATTAAGCTTAAAGAGCAAAACAAAGCCTTTAAAGTAGAAAAATACCTGCACAGCTACCCACATTGCTGGCGCACGGATAAACCTGTGTTGTATTACCCATTAGACAGTTGGTTTGTAAAAGTAACGGCCAAAAAAGAGCAGTTAGTAGGTTTAAACAAAACAATAAATTGGAAACCCAAAGCAACGGGTGAAGGCCGTTTTGGAAATTGGCTAGAAAATGCCAACGACTGGAATTTAAGCCGTTCGCGCTATTGGGGAATTCCATTGCCTATTTGGAGTAATGAAGAAGGAACGGAGCGCAAAATATTTGGTAGCGTGGCTGAACTTAAAGAAGCATGTGACGAAGCTATGGCCGCAGGTTTAATGGCTTCTCATCCTTTTGAAGCTTTTGAAGCGGGCAATCTATCCGATGAAAATTATGATTTGATAGATTTACACCGAAACGTGGTGGATAAGATCATCTTGAAATCAAGTACAGGTGCACCTATGAAGCGTGAATCTGATTTAATTGACGTATGGTTTGATAGTGGCGCTATGCCTTATGCGCAGCTACATTACCCGTTTGCTTTTGATAGCCCCCTAACCCCCGAAGGGGGAACAGGACAAAATGCGCCAAGTGCCGCTAGCTCCCCCTTTGGGGGCGAGGGGGCTGATGCTCCCAGTGCCGCTGACTTTTCT
Organism: Schleiferiaceae bacterium; assembly: GCA_963715655.1. Classification (GTDB taxonomy): domain Bacteria; phylum Bacteroidota; class Bacteroidia; order Flavobacteriales; family Schleiferiaceae; genus JANQPD01. The sequence continues at coordinate 3,631,515 of OY970262.1, read as the reverse complement.
TTGAATAGTGGAAGAATTGAGGCTCAAAACGATAGCCCCCTAACCCCCGAAGGGGGAACAAAACACGATGCGCCAAGTGCCGCTAGCTCCCCCTTTGGGGGCGGGGGGGCTAACGGTTATGCTTATCAAACTTCTAATCCTAAATTGTATGAAGAATTAAGCAAGAGGGCAAAAGATTTGCGATTAACCGAAACTGATGAGGAAAAAGTTTTATGGGAGCAATTGAGTGGAAAAAAATTAGATGGTTATAAGTTTAGAAGGCAACATATTATTGATGCTTTTATTGTTGATTTTGTATGCTTAAAAGAAAAACTCATTATTGAGATTGATGGAGGATACCACCTCAAAGCTGAACAAAAAGAAAAGGATAAAGCTAGAGAAGAACGTTTAGCACAACTTGGTTTTAGCATTTTAAGGTTCACAAATAAAGAGGTGCTCTCCAATATAGAAAAAGCGAAAAAAGATATTTTAGATGCATTACAGAGCCCCCTAACCCCCGAAGGGGGAACAGGACACGATGCGCCAAGTGCCGCTAACTCCCCCTTCGGGGGCGGGGGGGCTAACACGCCAAGTGCCCCTAGTTCCTACTCTGTGGGCGGTAATGCGCTAACAGGGAAAAATGCCCCAATACCAAATTTCCCCGCAGATTTTATTGCTGAAGGTGTAGATCAAACGCGTGGATGGTTTTATACGCTTCACGCAATAGCCACTTTGGTTTTTGACCAAGTAGCCTATAAAAATGTGGTGAGCAACGGGTTGGTGCTAGATAAAAACGGGCAGAAAATGTCCAAGCGTTTAGGTAATGCGGCTGATCCCTTTGAAACTATTGAGAAATATGGTTCGGATGCCGTACGCTGGTATATGATTACGAACGCGCAACCTTGGGATAACCTGAAATTTGATTTTGAAGGTATTGCTGAGGTGCAGCGTAAATTTTTCGGAACCTTATACAATACGTATAGCTTTTTTGCACTTTACGCCAATATTGATGGTTTTGAATTTGATGCTGCCAATCTCACGAAAGTGGAGGAAAGACCAGAGCTGGATCGTTGGATTTTATCGCGCTTACAAGTGTTAAAGCAAAGTGTACGAACCAGTTTTGAGGAATATGAACCAACCCGTGCGGGGCGTGCCATACAAGAGTTTGTAGATGAAGAATTAAGTAATTGGTACGTTCGTTTGTGCAGAAGACGTTTTTGGAAAGGCGATATGAATACGGACAAGCAAATGGCGTACGAAACGTTGTATGAATGTTTGTTCTCGTTAAGTCAGCTTATGAGTCCAATAGCGCCATTTTTTGCCGATAGATTGTATCAGGATTTAACCGCACATCTGCCGGAAGGTGAAAAGGAAAAGTCCGTACATCTTACGTATTTATCTCCCGCCAAGGAAAACCAAATTGATGCCCATTTAAATGACCGTATGCAACTAGCACAGCAGTTGAGCAGTATGGTGTTTAGTATCCGTAAGCGTGAAAATATACGGGTGCGCCAACCGCTAGGCAAAATGATGGTGCCTGCTTTGAAGCCTGAAACCGAAGTTTTAATTGACAGTATCAAAGACATTGTACTGGGCGAAGTAAATGTTAAGGAACTGGAGATTTTAAAGGATGTGAGCGGTGTTTTGGTGAAAAATATTAAACCTAATTTTAAAACGCTGGGTCCCAAATATGGTAAGCTAATGAAGCAAATTGCGGCTGCCGTAAATCAGTTTGGGCAAACAGATATTGAGACCATAGAAACCAAAGGTGTTTATACACTTACGTTGGATGGCGAAACGGTAGAAATCAGTTTGGAAGATGTAGAAATTAGTACGGAAGATATACCCGGATGGTTGGTAATGAGTGAGGGTGGTATTACCGTAGCACTAGATGTAACTATTACAGAAGCGTTGCAAAATGAAGGATTGGCGCGCGAATTAATCAACCGTATCCAAAATCTCCGTAAGGATAGCGATTTGGAGGTAACCGATAGAATTGCGCTCACAATTTCTAAAGATGATGCATTGCAAGAAGCCGTAAAACTACATGAGCCATATATTTTAAGTGAAACTTTGGCGAACGCAATTACTTGGGTTGATGCAGATAACGATGGAGTTAATCTTGATTTTGAGGGAATTAATGCCACTTTAAATTTACGAAAGGCGTAAAAAGGGTGGTGTACAATTATCCGAACAGTATTGTAAATGAAACAAAAATTTTCGTTTAGTTTGCGTATGGTTAAAAGTAGCTTATACTATTAATTGATAAGCATACGTTTTGCCTATTAAATTTCTGAATTATGCCAGAACAAAAAGATAGAGTTAGATTTTCCGATCAAGAATTATCGGAATTTAAAGAGCTTATACAAGGTAAGTTGAATAGTGCCCTTGCCGATTTGGAGTTGTTAAAGGAAAACTTTGCCAACGACCGAAATAATGGTACGGATGATACATCACCAACCTTTAAAGCTTTTGAAGAGGGTAGTGATACCATGAGCAAAGAGGCGAATAGCCAACTTGCTTCTCGTCAAGAAAAATTTATTCGCGACCTCAAAAATGCTTTGTTGCGCATTGAAAACAAAACGTACGGAATTTGCCGCGTTACCGGTAAATTAATTAATAAAGATAGATTGCGTTTAGTGCCACACGCTACGTTAAGCATAGAAGCAAAAAACCTACAATAAGCTGATTTGAAGCGTCCTTTAGTTTTAATTCTTATTATTCTTGTTGCCGACCAAGCCTTAAAATTTTGGGTAAAAACCAATATGGCTTTAGGCGATAATATTGTGTTTGCCGAATGGGCAAAACTCCATTTTACCGAAAATCCGGGTATGGCTTTTGGCCTTGAATTTGGCGGAAATATTGGTAAAATTTTGCTCAGCGTTTTTCGTCTAATAACCGTTGGCTTTATTTTTTATTGGCTCGTTACGTTGGTAAAAAAAGAAGTGCGTGCAGGAGCTATTACGGCCGTAGCGTTAATATTTGCCGGTGCCATGGGTAACATTTTAGACTCTGCCGTGTATGGGTTTATTTTTGACAGCGGCACCACTTGGAATGCCGAGCAACAAAACTGGGATTTATACCGTGGTGTTTCCAAACCAAACTTTGAGGGTTATGCCGGTTTTTTACAAGGCTGCGTGGTAGATATGTTTTACTTCCCGCTGTTTAAAGGCTACTTGCCCGATTGGGTTCCCTTTAAAGGTGGCGATTATTTCGTGTTCTTTAGGCCAGTGTTTAATCTTGCTGACTTTGCTATTTCAGTAGGGGTTGGTTTGTTAATTCTATTTCAAAAATCTGTTTTTGGTGAGCATCCCACCACGGAAACAACTACTGAATCGGTTTCCTGAGGTTTCTGATTCTTAGATTATCTTAGCGTACTTAATTTTTTCCAATGAAACAACTTATTGCCGACTTCACCACGCACTTAAAAGATGCCCTTGCTAATATTGAAAACGCTTCTTTTACACCGGCCCAAAATCCAATATATAATGTTTTAATTTTAGGATTAGGTGGTTCTGGTATTGGCGGAAGTACCATTGCCGGCATGGCTAAGCCACATGCCAACGTACCCATCGCGCTAAGCAAAAACTACAATATACCGGGCTTTGTAAATGAAAACACGCTGGTAATTGCTTGCTCTTACAGCGGAAATACCGAAGAAACCTTAACTGCCGTAATTAGTGCTTTAGAGAAAGATGCCATGGTGGTGTGCGTTACATCTGGTGGAGAATTAAAAGAAATTGCCCGCAGAAATAAATTGAATTGCATTAGCATGCAAGGTGGTAACCCCCCGCGCAGCATGTTTGCCTATCCTTTTGCCTATTTACCGTTTATTTTAGATTTTTATAAGGTAGCTAAGTTTGATTACCAAGCGGATATTACCGAAGCAATTGATTTGCTGAATACGGAAGAAGAAGATATAAAAAAGCAGGCTTCTAAAATGGCGGAGTTGCTAAAAGGTAGAATTGTGCAATTATTGGCTGTTGATACTACCGTTGGTGTGGCTGCACGTTTTCGCCAGCAGCTAAATGAAAATGCTAAAATGCTGTCGTGGGAAGCTGAAATACCTGAAATGAACCACAATGAATTGGTAGGTTGGGAAGGTGGCGACAACAGATTTGCAGCAGTATTTTTGAGAAACAACAATGATTTCAAACGTAATCAAAAGCGTATGGAAATTGTGAAAGATATTATTGCCGGTAAAACCGATACGGTGTTGGAGCTTTGGAGTAAAGGCGAGTCTGACTTAGCCCGTGCGGCATACTTAATCCATTTTGGTGATTGGGTTTCTTATTACTTATCTAAAATTAATGAGGTAGATATCATCGACATTAAGTCTATTGACCTCTTAAAATCAGAATTGGGCAAAGTTCCTTTTGAATAGTTATTAATAGAGCGGCAAAAGACGGAGACTTACATCTTGTGAACCCTTCAGGGGTTTCAAACCTTTGAGAGGTTGAGTTTTCAGGCTTCGGCTAGGAGAGACAAAACCAATGACAAACAGAAAAATACTTTTTCAGGATTTAGGAAATATACCCTACAAAAAAGCGTGGGACTATCAACAACACTTGCACGATGAAAAAGTATCTCAAAAATTTGCAAACCGTTCGCTTCCCGAAAAGGAAAAAATAAAACTACCGGATTATTTATTGTTTTGCGAGCATCCACACGTAATTACCCTTGGTAAAAGTGGAAAAGTGGCGCATTTATTAATGAACGAGCAACAGTTGGATGCAGCCGGAATTGACTTTTATAAAATTAATCGTGGAGGTGATATTACCTATCATGGGCCAGGCCAACTTATTGGTTATCCTATTTTAGATTTAGATCATTACTTTACAGATATTATTAAATATCTGCGTTTTTTGGAGGAAGTTTTTGTAAAAGTATTAGCGCACTACGGTTTAAAAGGAGAGCGCTCTAAAGGTGAAACAGGATTGTGGCTGGGCTTGGATTCGTCTAACCCAAGAAAAATTTTAGCATTAGGCGTACGCTGCAGCAGATGGGTTACCATGCATGGTTTTGGCTTTAATGTAAATACCGACTTAAGCTATTTTGACAAAATTATTCCTTGCGGAATAAACAATAAAGGAGTAACCTCTTTGCAGCAAGAGTTGAAACGGGAAGTACCCATGGATGAAGTGAAAAAATTAGTAAAACAAGCTTTTCAAGAGCAATTTGTTACGGAACTGGTGTCTGCCTAAAGCTATTCCGCACGGCTGAAAATGCAGCATTTTCCTTACAGTTTCGTAAGCCTCAAAAGTGTTATTTTAGCATACATTTTTTTTGAAACTCAGCTTATGGCAAAATTTATACGCGCATTATTCTTTTTATTTATTGTTACTCAGGTTCAAGGCCAAACCACCTATAAAACCAAACTTTTTAATATTGAAAAAGCGGGAACTGCAGACCCTTCTAAAGTAGCACCAGACTTTAGCCCAAGTTTAAAAAACATTGAAGCACCAAAGCCAGATGGAGATCGCTACAAAGATTTTCTATTACGACAAAAAATGGAAGCCAAAAAACAGTTTCCACGTAAAGCAAGTGCTTCCACCAAAGCGTTGTATAAAACTACTGCTGCACAGCCTGCTATTGGTAAGGGTTTCCCAATTACTGAATCAAGATTTAACGGGCGTATTTTAAACACCTTTGCGGGTGGAATTCCCAATGATGATGCCTTGGCGGTAAGCAATGGCGGAATTGTTTTAACCGGAATTAACAGTGCCTTATTTGCTTATGACTTAAATACGGATACCACTATTTTTGATGATCATTTGTTGTTTTTAGCAACCGTTGGTGTACAAGCAGGCGTGGGTTCCGGCAATTTTTATGATTCAAAATTATTATATGATGCTGATGCAGATCGGTTTATTTTAGTTTTTCTAAAAGATAATGACTCCATTAACAGTCGCATAATTGTTGCTTTCAGTAGCACCAATAATCCTAAAGATACTTGGAATGTGTATGCGCTGCCCGGTAATCCGTTAAATTCGGGTAGGTGGACAGATTTTCCTGCAATTAACATTACAAACAACGAGCTTTTTATTACCGGTAATTTAATTGTGCCGGGCGTAAGCTGGCAAATTGGTTTTGATGGTTCGGTAATTTGGCAGGTAGATAAAAATGCCGGCTATAATGGGGAAACCAATTTAGGCTCCAAGCTGTATTCCGACATTCGTTTTGGCGGTAAATTCATCAGAAACTTGCACTGCGTTACGGGTACAGAATCGGCCACAGCCGAGCAATATTTTATGAGCAATCGCAATTTTGATGTAACTAATGATACCGTTTTTCTTTTAAAAATTAACGGAACTGCTGATGATCCTAATACAAAACTGGAGATAAATTACGGTTTAGCTACTCCAAATTATGGTGTGCCTCCCAATGCCCGTCAGGCGGATACAGATACAACAAATGCAGCTAGCGGATTGCAAACCAATGACGGCAGAGTGTTGGGGGCTTTAACCAATGGTGATTGGATACAATACGTTTCTACCACCATGAACCCGGCTACCGGACTGGCCGCTATATATCATGGGCGTATTGAAAACCCTGCGGATTTTAGTAAAACCTTTGTGGCAGATGGGACTATATTGGGGGATGATTCTTTAGATTTTGGTTATCCAAACCTTGCTTTTACGGGTAATGAGCCTTGTGATGATGAGGTAGTAATCGGTTTCAATTTTGCCTCACCAACCAACTTTCCTGGTTACGGATTTATTTATAAGGAAAATCACGGTGGCTTTGGTGCATTTACAAAAGTGAAAAAAGGAGAGGCTTTTACAGATAGACAAGCCGGTACTGCCGAACGTTGGGGAGATTATTTTGGAATTCAACGTAAGTATAACGAACCTGGAAAAGTTTGGATGAGTGGTTATTTTACGCATTTAAGCAACAATAGAGGGGTAAATGCCACTTGGATAAACGAAATAACCGCGCAAGACACATTTAAATTTCAGGTGGAAATAACCCAATCTGGTAACTCAGATTTTGGAGATGGTTATTTAAATTTTACCCCTTACGGCAGTATTGAGCCTTACACTATTATGGTAAATGAAGATACCGTAAGCGGCTTTTCTTATGGAGGAATTAAAAGTGGCGACACGATAAACATTACGGCTACCGATGGTTATGGTTGCGTGTTTACCAAAAGAATAATTACCGAAAGAAGTGCTAATAAAACCAGTGGTGTTTTTCCTAATCCTGCTCAAACCCGCATTATAAGCCAATTTGAAGTAGAGAGGAGTGGAAAGATTTCGGTGTTGATTATAGATATGCGCGGCAATTTGGTTAAAAAGCTTTTGGACGTAGATGCGGGTGTAGGCTTAAATGAATTACAGTTTGATTTAGGACCATTACGCGCTGGTTCTTATGTATTAAAAGTATATCAAAACGAAGAGGAAATTTACACAGAACGCTTTGTGAAGATTAAATTTTAGTACGTCTTGATCTTGGTAAATGGGTTTGACAAAAAGGGATATTAAAGTAGTTGGTGGTACTCCCTTTGATGCAGGTCGGGGAGTAGTATTTCTAAAATCTAAAGGAATAGAAAGCATTGCAATTGGTTTATCTGATAATCCTGATGAGCAGACTGCTTTGTATCAGTTTCCCGATAAAGTGGTGCAGCGATTTATTGAAAAAGTAGATCCGCGTGAGGACGACCAGATTATAATTTTCTGCAACTCCTTATCCTTTATGGCAGATTGGCCTGCGCTTTTTCCATGTAAAATTTGGACACTCACTGAATATTACGCAGCCATTTTCAAAAATTTAGGTAGTACAAATGTTGTAATTATGGTGGCAGAGGAGAGTATGGTCACAAATCTGAATATGCTTATCCATAATTTACAATTACCTGTAGATGTAGAGATTTTTCCTGATCTTAACCTAATCAAACAAATTGAAAAGAGTTCTGAACAAGAGCAGCTTGCTCTAATTAAAAATGAACTCAAGAAACTAGCTTCTTTAGGTTTTTCAACTGTAATTTTCGGCTGTACACACTTCGATCACCCGGAATTTAACCGTAATCAATATGGTTTGCACATATATCAGCCCGGATTGAATATGTTGCAGGATGTTTTTAACTACTTAAAAATCAAATAAATAAGATGGTGTTTTACGTTGAGTAGTTTTGCGTTTTAAAATAAAATACATAGATATATGATGTATAGAATTAAAATGTATATTTGAACTATGTATAATAAGGAATTATTAAAAGGTACTTTAAGTACAATAGTGCTAAAGCTGTTGGAAAAACAAGGGAAGATGTATGGTTATGAAATTGCGCAGCGTGTGAAGGATCTTTCACAGGATAAAATCTTATTGAAAGATGGTTCGCTTTATCCTGCATTACATAAAATGACCAAAGATGGCTTGTTGAGATATGAAGAAGAATATATTGGGAAGCGCGTTAGAAAATATTATTACTTAACAGCTGAAGGCACAAAAAAGGAACGATTAGAATCCGAGCAGTTAAAAGAATTTATGACCACCTTAAAAACCATGCTTTTTCCTGATTTCACGTTTAAAACTGCCTTATGAGATTATCAGAAGAAAAGGTAGAATGGCTTGCCAATAAAATTGCCTCAAGCACAATTTCATCCGCCACCTTACGAGATGATTTATTGGATCATTTTTGTTGCACGGTAGAGCATTTCATGCAAAAGGGATTCTCGTTTGAAGATGCCTTTGAAAAAGCAAAAATAGAAATAGCACCGAATGGCCTTAATGAGATTCAAAAGGAAACAGTTTTTTTATTAAACAATTCTAATACTATAAAAATGAGAAAGTTAATGTTCGCCTCTGGTTTAATTTTTGCCATTATGTTAAGTCTAGGCAGCTTATTCAAATTAATGTACTGGCCTTATGCTAATATGTTATTGATGATTGGGATTTTAGGTATGGGCTTCGTGTTTTTACCGCTGGTGCTCACCTATATGCTTCGTAATAGTGCCCAAAAAGTAATGAGTGAAAAGCTAAGAAATATTTTAGGTATAACGGCAGGTATGTTGTTTGCCTTAGCATCTTTATTCAAGATATTTCATTTAATGGGTGCCAGCACCCTACTTGTGTTAAGCTTCGTGATTTTCACTTTTGGTTTTTTGCCCTTTACATTTTTTAAGATGTATAAAAAAGTGGCCGAATAGCGGGTGTAAAATATTTAAAAAGGTGTAATTCACTATCTTCGCATTTATGCTAAAGATAGACATGCACACCCACATCCTGCCTGAAAAACTTCCCAATTTTGCGGAGAAGTTTGGGTATGGAGAATTTATCCATTTGATTCACAATACGGATAATACCGCCAATATGATGCAGGGCGATAAGTTTTTTAGGCGTATTGAATCTAATTGTTGGGATCCTAAATTACGCATTGAAGACTATAAAAAGTTTGATACGCAAGTGCAGGTGGTGTGTACTATTCCGGTAATGTTTAGCTATTGGGCTAATGCCAAGGATTGTCGCGCACTTTCAGAGTATTTAAATGATCACATCGCGCAGCTTTGCCATGATTATCCGCAAAACTATTTAGGCTTGGGTACCATTCCTATGCAGGATACGGAGGAGGCAATTAAAGAATTGGAGCGTTGTAAGGAAATTGGTTTATTGGGTATTCAAATTGGTTCTAACATTAATGATAAAAACCTAAGTGAACCGGAGTTTTTCCCAATTTTTGAGGCTTGTCAGGATTTAGATATGGCCATAATGGTGCATCCTTGGAACATGATGGGCATGGAAAGTATGCGCAAATATTGGTTGCCTTGGTTGGTGGGTATGCCGGCAGAAACTTCGCGCGCAGCCTGTTCCATGATTTTTGGTGGTGTGTTTGAAAGATTACCAGATTTACGGGTATGTTTTTCGCACGCGGGTGGTTCTTTTTTGCCAACTATTGGTAGGGTAGAGCATGGTTTTAATTGCCGACCAGACTTGGTAGCCATTCATAATAATCATAATCCGCGCACGTACATTGGTGATTTTTGGGTGGACTGTATTACGCATGACCCTTTAGCATTAGAGTATATTTTAAAAATGCAAGGTTCTAAAAAAGTGACCTTGGGTTCAGATTATCCTTTTCCATTGGGCGATTTGGAAATAGGAAAATTTATTACTGAAATGGATTTATCGCCAAACGTAGTGGAAGATATTTTTTGTAATAGCACACTAGAATGGCTTAATATTGATAAAAGCAGATTTGGGATAGAAACCGACAATACCACCACCAAAACCCAAGTGAAAAACGGCTAACTTCGCGCCTTAAAAACACAACAATCCAAGAGCGTACATGAGCGAGGCTATAAAACACGAGTGCGGAATAGCACTGGTAAGATTAAAAAAACCACTCTCTTTTTACTTAGAAAAATATGGTACAGCCCTTTACGGGATAAATAAAATGTACCTCTTAATGGAAAAACAGCACAATCGTGGACAGGATGGTGCTGGTTTAGCCACCATAAAACTAGATATGCCCCCAGGCACTCGCTACATTAGCAGGCATCGATCTAACGATAAAACACCCATACAAGATTTATTTCAGCACGTTAATCAACGCGTGTTTGATGGGCTAGAAGGAAAAATGGAAAATCTTTCAAACCCTGATTGGTTAAAACACAACTTACCCTACGTTGGTGAATTGTATTTAGGTCATTTGCGCTACGGTACTTTTGGTGGAAACACGTTGGAACAATGCCACCCTTTTTTACGCCAAAATAATTGGGTAACCCGAAACCTGATTTTAGCCGGTAACTTTAACATGACTAATGTTGATGTGCTTTTTAATCAATTGGTCGATTTAGGTCAGCACCCAAAAGAGCGTGCAGACACCGTTACTATAATGGAGAAGATTGGTCATTTTTTAGATGAGCAAAATGAAAAATTGTACCGCAAATACAAAAAGCAAGGCTTAGCTAAGAAAGAAGTTACAGCCAAAATTATTGAGGAACTAAACATTCAAAAAATATTAAAAAAGAGCGCCAAAAAATGGGATGGTGGTTACGCTATGGCGGGATTATTCGGTCATGGCGATGCCTTTGTGCTGCGTGATCCAAGCGGTATTCGTCCGGCTTATTTTTATGATGATGAGGAGGTTACCGTAGTAGCTTCTGAGCGCCCTGTAATACAAACTGCTTTTAATGTTCCTTTTGAAAGTATTAAAGAAGTAACGCCCGGATGCGCCCTTATTATAAAGAAAAACGGAGAGGCAAGTTTAAAGGAAATCAGAAAACCTTTACCGCGAAAAGCTTGCTCTTTTGAGCGTATTTATTTTTCTCGTGGCAACGATGCCGATATTTATAGAGAGCGCATTGAATTAGGCAGACGCGTGCGTAAGGCTATTTTAAAGGAGGTAGATAAAGATTTAAGGCACACCGTTTTTAGCTTTATCCCAAATACGGCAGAAATTTCTTTTTATGGAATGGTAAAGGGAATGGAAGCATATTTGAACGAAGTTAAGCGAGACAAAATTCTGAAGTATGAAGGTGAGCTGGATGCAGATAAATTAGACGAATTACTAAGCATAAGGCCTCGCGTAGAAAAGGCGATTTGGAAGGACGTAAAAATGCGTACGTTTATTACGCAAGATAGCAGTCGTGATGATTTGGTGAGCCACGTGTACGATGTTACCTACGAAACCGTAAAACCAGAGGATAATCTTGTGGTAATTGACGATAGCATTGTAAGAGGCACTACTTTAAAGCAAAGTATTTTACGCATTTTAGATAGATTAAATCCTAAAAAAATTGTGGTGGTTTCTTCAGCTCCACAAATCCGTTATCCGGATTGTTATGGAATAGACATGGCAATTTTGGGAGACTTTATTGCCTTTAGAGCAGCCATTGCTCTACTTAAGGAAAGAGGCATGGAATCCACCATAGAAACGGTTTATCAAAAATGTGTGGCGCAGGCAGAACTACCGGATAATGAAGTGAAGAATTTTGTTAAGGAAATTTACCAACCCTTTACGCCAGAAGAAATTTCGGATAAAATTGCGCAATTGCTTACCCCACCGGAAGTAAAGGCGGAAGTGAAAATTATTTACCAAACCATTGAAGATTTACATGAGGCTTGTCCTAATAATCAAGGAGATTGGTATTTTACAGGTAACTTTCCTACACCGGGCGGTATGCGCGTGGTAAACCGAGCTTTTTTAAATTTTCATGAAGGTAAGAATGTACGGGCGTATTAAATACTAGGCTTTAAATCATTAAATTTCCGCTTCAAAAATCAACTTATGGAATTAAACATGCCTTGGGTGCATTCACCGTTTTTTGAAGAGGAGCTTAGTAAAAGAGGTTTTTCAGATGAAATGCAGCAATATGCAAGGCACTATCATAAAGAAGGTTATGTGCAGATTGAAAACGTAATTGATACCGCGTTTATTGACACCTTGGTAGCAGAGGTCGAAACGAAATTTGGGCAAGAATACAGTCTAGAAAACCCTAAAAAACTAGACATTTGGAAGGAGGTAAAAAGCGTAAAAGCTTTGGCTGCTAATCAGAAAATACTGGAAGTGTTGCAGCAGCTTTATGATCGCGTTCCAATACCTTTTCAAACACTTAGTTTAAAATACGGCTCTCAGCAAGAGGCACATTCTGATTCCATTCACTTTAATGCATTGCCAAATAATTTTATGTGTGGCGTTTGGGTAGCTTTAGAAGATGTAAATGAAGAAAACGGAGCTTTGATGTATTATCCAGGCTCTCAAAATTTACCAGAATTCGATTATTCCATTTTTCACCAGCGCTTCAAACCAAAAGAACACTTTGACCATAGAGAAGATTATACGCAATTTTACGAGCCGTTTGTAAAACAGCTTATGCAGGATAGAGGGTTGAAGCCAACCTATTTAAATGCTAAAAAAGGAGATGTGCTAATATGGTCGGCCAACTTTGTGCATGGTGGTATGCCAGTAAAAAACAAAAGATTAACAAGGTGGAGTCAGGTAACCCATTACTTTTTTGAAAACTGTTTATACACCGTACCTATGCTTTCAAATACGGTGAGTGGAGAGTGGTTTTTGAAGGAAATAACCAATATAAAAACAGGGAAAACCAGCTGGGGTGATTACAATGGAGATAAGGTGGTGAAAAAGAACATTGGTGATCAACGGTATCTAATTTCCCCCTCCGCTGGTTTTAATAAGCGTGATTTTGATCAAATGGTTGGCAAGGTTTTTAAGGTTTTTGGTAAAAACAAATAACTACGCGTATGATAGTTTTGTGGGAGACCAATAAGCTCTTTATCAGTGGCTAGGATTTGTGCTCAATTGATGTAGTGATGCGCAAAATGCTCAGCACACAATTTGTGGGAAGCTTATGAATAATCTACCCTTCAGTACGTAAAAAGATAAAAATGTATATGCTTCTTTGCCTAGTATAAAAATTACTACTTTTCAATTTCAATTATTTAAATAATGGAACTTAATATTCCTTGGGTGCATTCTCCCTTTTTTGAGGAAGAGTTAGCAAAACGTAAATTGAGTGCTGAGCTCGAAGGCTATGCCCGCCAGTATCATCAACAAGGCTTCTTGCATTTAAAGAATTTTATTTCAGAGGAAGATGTGGATGGTTTGGTAGCGAGTTTGGAGGCAAAGGATGGTGGAGATTTTTCTTGGGAGGATCCGCGAGAACAGAATCTTTGGAAAAAAAATCAATCGGTAAAAAAGCTGGCAATACTACCAACCATTATTGAATTACTTACAACCCTTTACGGCAGGGCTCCAATCCCGTTTCAAACACTCAACTTTAAGTATGGCTCTAGGCAAAAGCCACACGCTGACACCATACATTTTGACAGTATGCCGGATGGTTTTATGTGCGGTGCTTGGGCCGCGTTAGAAGACACGAATACAGAAAACGGCACCTTGTTTTATTACCCAGGATCCCATAGGCTGCCAAAAATTGATTACACCGATTTTCAAAAGAAGTTTAACAGCAATATGGTTAGCAATGCACATTCGGATTATGTGCAGTTTTATGAGCCTTTAATTAGTAAACATATGCAGGCTTATAGTGTAGAGCCTACGGTATTAGAAGCAAAAAAGGGCGATGTATTAATTTGGGCAGCTAACTTGGTGCACGGAGGAATGCCGATGCAAAATAAAGCACGTACCCGCTGGAGTCAAGTTACACACTACTACTTTGAAGATTGTTTATATTATACACCGCAGCTTAGCAATAAAGTGGCTGGCGAATGGTTTTTACGGAAAATTGAAAATATTAGTACTGGCAAACAAACGTGGGGAACGTACAACGGTAAGAGTGTAAAACGTAAGCGTGCTGGGCAATATAAGTTTATTGTTTCTGATGCTGCACCGTATAATTGGAGGGATGCGCGCTATCAATTAGAGCGGGTGTATCATAAATTTTTCAAAAAATAGTAGGGAAATCATAAAAACATTATATATTAGCACCGTCAATAATTGATATGTCAACAAAAGAGCAAAAAATAGAAGAGGTTGTTTTTTTTCAAATTGAGCGCACAAGTAAATTGGCGAAACAGTATTCGCAGCGAGAGTTTGACGCACTGAATTTAGGTATTACCGTTGAGCAGTGGATTTTAATGAAAATTTTGGATGAGAAAGAACCCTTGGCACAAAAAGAACTTGCCGAGTTTTCTTTGCGTGATCCGGCTTCCATCACTAGAACCTTAGATTTATTAAGTAAAAAAGGATTTATTCAGCGTGATGCTATTGAGGGAAACCGCAGGCAATATGACATTAGTTTAACTGTACGTGGAAAAGCTTTTGTGGAAGAAAATTTACCGCTGGTGAAAGCACACCGTACACAAGGAAGTAAGGGATTAACAGATAAGGAGTTAAAACAGTTAACAGTAATTCTCGGAAAAATTCAAAGCAACTTAACGTAGCTTTTTATTTGCGTTATAAATTGATATATCAAGAAATGATAAAACAAGTAAAATGGTTGTTTATGTCGGTGGGGTTTTTGCCACTTTCTATTAATATTGGCTGTACACACCATAGTGAGCCGGTGTATAGTGCTGCGCTTTACCCTACTAGTCAAGCTGGATTTTCCCAAGCCATTAAATCGGGTAATTTGTTATTTACTTCAGGCATGGTAGCGTGGGATGTTAAAAGAACGCCTTTACCCGCTTCTTTTCAGCAACAGTTAGATGCGATTTTTATCAATTTAGAGCATTTAGCAATGGAAGGTGGCAGTAGTTTAAGTCAAGCCATATTCCTGCGGTTTTACGTGGTGGATTTAGATGCAGATAAGCGAAACATAATTTCGCAAAAGCTACAAGATTTTTTTCCTCATGCGTACAAACCTGCTTCATCACTCGTAGGCGTTTCTGCCTTAGCAACAGAAGAATTGATGCTGGAAATAGAATTGATTTCAGAAATAAATAATCCACGTCCGCAATGAAAATAACCATAATATTTTTGCTAAGTATGTTTGCCCTAAATCAATTAAACAACATAAAAACTCCTACCTGTGTAGAAAAAAATAAGATGGAAGTGTGTTGGGTCGTCCACTCCAAAACTATTGAATTTACACTTAAAGCACCCACTAATGGTTGGGTGGGTATTGGGTTTAATGAAAATACAGGCTTAGCGGGTACATATTTGCTTTTAGCTAGAGTAAAAAATGGTGAACCCGAAGTTGTGGAGCACTTTACACATGCACCCGGAAATTATGCTTCCATAAAAAGTTTAGGTGCCATACCTGTGGTGAGCGTTATTTCCGGTAAAGAAACCAGCGCAAGCACTGAGATTTCCTTTTCCATACCCACTACACCTACACATAAATATGGCAAACCTTTGGGCGCAGGTGCTACCTACAATATGTTGATTGCCTATAGTAGAGAAGATGATTTTAATCACCACAGTATGATGCGCACCAATGTTTCCGTAAAACTTTAAACGTTAATTTTTAATACCAATAGATTATGAAAAAGTCCATTTTAATTGGAATGATGGCCCTGCTTGGGCTAAACGCTTCTGCACAAAAAACAGAAGAAAAAGCAGTAAAGCAAACCGTTATTGCCTTTGCTAAAGCAGGCGATGCACAAGATTCGGAAAAGCTAGCCACTTATTTAGATGATAATTACCGAATAGTAATGAACCGTTTGTTTGGTGGCAAAGCCGTGGCCGTAATGCCCAAAGATGTTTATTTGGAAAACATAAGAACAAAGAAATTTGGTGGAGACCCGCGTACACTTACGTTTAAAGAGGTGATGATTAACGGAAATACCGCCATGGTACGCGTGGATATGAAAGGCAGTAAAAGCACCATGCATTCTATTATACTCTTGGCACAAACCGAAGCTGGAAATTGGCTTTTGGTGAGTGATATGCCTGTGTTATAATCGCTGAAAAGCTTTAGTAGGGAAGTGTTTTCTGGTTGGTTATTTTATTTGAACCGCTTTATAAACCGTTTTATCTAAGAATAATTCATGCGAGTAATCTTCATGTTTAACTTGGCTTAAAACAAATTAAATTATGGCTTACAAGAACATTGATGGCGTTCAGTACGAAAAAGAATTACTTGAACTTGCCGAAGAACACACCACAGGAAAAGGAGAAGGAAATTTGAGTAAAGATGAGGTTATGGACTTGTTTAAATCAGCAAATGATGGACAGGGCGTTACACCAACAGAACACAGAACCTTGGAATACATAAAAAAGACTTTTCCATTTACAGATGCAGCGGCAAAATTATTTGATGAAAAATTTGCAGCGCTATAAATTAGAAAACTGTTAAAATTGTTTGCTGAAAAGCAAGTGAAAAAGCCCTTTAAGCACAAGTTGTTTATAGGGTTTTTTTTTGTGGCGCGCACCATGGGTGTAATTAGCTTATTTAAAGTGTATTAAGCGTAGTAAATTCTTAATATCTACGTGCAATAGTGAATTATTTTCAAAAAAATACCTCCACTCAGAATTTACCTACAAAAATTGTTAACAATTTTTTGTTGATTTGTGCCTCAATCAATCAATAATCAAAAACCACCTTTAAATGTCTAAAAGACACTTTAAACTCAAGCAGGTGAAAATCTGCAACTATTCTCCTTAAAGTGAGGTAAAAAATATCGTTGAAAATTTTGACTACTCTACTCAAGTAACAATTTTTAATCAATTTTATTTTTTATGAAGCAGCTAACTACCTTACTTCTACTTATTACTATAAGCTTAGGTTTTTCCTCTTTTGGTCAATTATCGGAAAACTTTGATGGAGCATTTTTACCTATAGGTTGGACTCAAACATCGGGTGCTGGTTCTTATGATCAAAGTTCAGAAACTGCCGATCATACGAATGGTACAAGCAGTTTTGCACGCTATGACGTTTATAATATAAATGGGACTACACCAGCTTACCTACAAACACCTAAGCTAACAGTTAGCGCTACGGACAAAACATTTTCATTTTGGGCTAACTATTATTTAATTTTCGGCAGCTTTGGCAGTGCATCGGAACTTTACGTAGATGTTTCAAATGATGATGGCACTACTTGGACAACTGGTACCACTAATTACATCGCTGGCCAAGCTGGTAACGGTTGGAATCAAATTATCATAGATTTATCAAGTTTTGAAACGGTAGATTTCACAGGTGATGAAGTTATTATCCGTTTTGAATCTATTTCGGACTATGGTTCCTATAACATTGGGATTGATGATGTTTCAGGGCCAGCACTTTTTGTAGCTGCTTGTCCCGCACCTACTACACTTGAAGCAACCAATATTACTACCACTTCGGCTGATTTGGGCTGGGTAGAAAATGGAAGCGCTGCTACATGGGACATAGAACATGGTGTTGCAGGTTTTACACAAGGAGCGGGTTCTATGGTAACTGGTACTGGATTGAATCCATACAGCCTTAGCGGTCTTAGCAACAACACCTCATACGATTTTTATGTAAGGGCAGATTGCGGAGGAGCTGGAGTGAGTTCATGGGTAGGACCCTTTACTTTCACCACCTTATGTGCTGCGCTTAGTCCTCCACAATTAGAAGATTTTTCTACGGGTGTGCCTCCTACAGCTTGTTGGAATCAAGCTTCAGGAGGTGATCCAGTATCAGGGCCTACCACGTTAGGATCAAGTGAATGGGGAGACGAAGCATTTGGAATGAGCGGAGGTACCGGAGCTGCCAGAATTAATTTATATAATACTGGAACGGACGATTGGTTGATTGCACCAGATTATGATTTAACGGCAGGTGGACCCTATCAAATTGAATTTGATTTTGGAGTTTTTGGTTACAATTCAACAACTCCTGGCACCTTAGGCTCAGATGATACTATTCAATTGCTATTTAGTACAAATGGAGGGGCAACTTGGACGGTGGCCGCAACATTTAATAACACCTATGTAACTGCCGCTGGAGGTAATCACGAAGTTTTTGATCTTACGGCATTGTCTGGATCTACCGTAAAATTTGCCGTTTGGGCTACTGAAGGTGCAACGGATGATGCGGAAGACAATGATATTTTTGTGGATAATGTAGAGGTTAAAGTGAAACCAGCTTGCTCTGTGCCAAACGCATTATCGGCCACCAATATTACAGCAAACTCTGCTGATTTAAATTGGACAGAAAATGGCACTGCAACGGTATGGGATATAGAATTTGGAACTTCGGGTTTTACCCAAGGTGCAGGTACGATAGTTACGAGCACTACTAGCAACCCTTATAGTGCAACATCTCTACAAAGCAATACCGCTTATGATTTTTACGTAAGGGCAGATTGCGGAGCCAGCGGAAGTTCAGGCCAAAGTGCTTGGGCTGGGCCATTTACCTTTTCAACTACTTTCGGTATTAATTGCCCCACAGGTAACCAAACAGCTGTTTTTACAGAAGAGTTTGATAATGCTGCGGGGTGGACAGGTGATATAGTTGGTTCTCCCTCAGACGGGTTTTGGGTGTTTCCATTTTCTGGCGCACCAGGCTCTGGCAATGGGCCTACTAGTTCACATAGTGGTAGTAACTATATGTATGTAGAAACATCAGGTTCTGGTCAGCCTTATACGGCTAATGCAATATCCCCACTTATTGATTTAAGCGTGGGGGTTAATGCAGCCGTATTAACTTTTTATTATCACGCCTTTGGTGCCGATGTTGGTACTTTAGATGTTGGAGTAAGTGCTTCACCAACTGGCCCATGGACAAGTGTTTTAAATCTTGTTGGACAACAACAAGCATCAACGAGTGCTGCTTACTCTTTAGAATCAGCTTCCCTAAATGCTTTCTTAGGCCAGCAGATTTATATTCGCTTTAATTACGTAAGTGGTAACTCATTTAGTGGTGATGTAGCGGTGGATTTAATGAATATATATACCTGCATAACTTGCCCACGACCAACTGCTTTAGCGGCTAATAATATTACTGATAACTCTGCTGACCTAAGCTGGACAGCCGGAGGTGCCGAAACAACTTGGGAGGTTGAGCATGGTATTAGCGGATATACAGTAGGTACTGGCACGTCATCGGGTAGTATTACTACAAATTCTTACGCACTTAGCGGACTTTTATCCGCTAGGAATTACGATTATTACGTGCGTGGCGTTTGTGGAGCGGGTGATAGCAGTGGGTGGGCAGGGCCTTTTACTTTTACCACTACTTGTTCTGCACCGCTTAATGGAGCCTATACCATAAACGCTGGTATGGCGGCAAGCACAAGCAATTTTACGTCTCCTGCGGCTGTTCGTCAAGCGCTTGGTACATGCGGTATTTCTGGTTCTGTTACTTTTACCATAGCCAGCGGAACGTATAACGGAAGTATAGAGCTGAGCGCCATTTCAGGTGCTAGCGCAACCAATACGATAACTTTTGACGGTAGCGATTCCAGTTTAGTAGAATTTACCCATACCTCTTCTACAGATGAACCCACAATTTATTTTAATGGAGCTAAGCACATTACTATCCAAAACATAACGGTAAGCAATAACAGTAGTACTGATGCTTGGGGTATCATGTTTCAAAATAGTTCTGATAGCAATACCATAAATCAGGTACACGTAAAAATGCCGGTGGGTACTGCTACTGATGTAATTGGTATTGTTTCTTCAAACAGTTTGTCATTTGAAACGAGCACTGGAAATAATGTAAACTATTTAACGGTAAGTAATTCCTTATTTAGTGGTGGTGAAACAGGCATACATCTTACCGGAGGAAGTGCTAATGCCTCACACAACGTGGGTAACCGTATTATGAACAATACTTTCCGCATGCAAGACGATCATGCCATAGAAGTGGATGGCCAAGACAGTTTATTGGTGCAAGGAAACAACGTTGCGGATTTACAAAATTCAGGAGCAGATGCGATGTACCTTCAAGATGTAAACTATTTTAGCGTACTAGCTAATACTGTAAACAGCACCGGCTGGGGTTTATATATAATCGATGGTAATGATGGCGTAGTACCCACAAGTAATTCAGAGGTAATCAACAACATGGTAACTTCAGGTTCAGATGACGCCATTTATTTGAATGACGCTATTTATATCAATGTTTACCACAATTCAGCACAAGGTTTAATAGGATTATTAATAAATGATGATGAGGAGCTTGATATCCGCAACAACATTTTTGCTTCAACTGGCGATTACGCTTTTGAATCAACAGATGCAATGGGCGCTTCCACCACTTTGAACTACAATTTATATTACCGCAGTGATGTAGGAGATTTAGTAGAAGATGGAACCACCGTTTACACTGATTTAGCCACTTGGCAAGCTGGCGATGCTACCCGAAATGTTAATTCTATTGAAGGAAACCCTGCTTTTGTGGGTACGGATGATTTACATTCTTCTGGCCAGTTGGCCAATAATGCTGGAGACGCCACCGTAGCGGTAACAACCGATATTGATGGTGATACGCGTTCTGCCACTACTCCAGATATAGGAGCCGATGAATATACGCCACCAACTTGTCCTAATCCGTTTGATTTAACAGCCGCAAATGCTACCGGAACTACTGTTGAACTTTCTTGGACAGCTGGTTTTACAGAAACCACTTGGAATATAGAATATGGAGCACCAAACTTTGTTTTAGGAAGCGGCACCGCGGTAAACGGTGTTACTAATAATAATGCTTATGTGCTTAGCAATCTTAGTGTTAGAACCAACTATGATGTTTATGTGCAGGCAGATTGCGGGGGAGGAGATTTAAGTACTTGGTTTGGCCCTGTTAATTTTACTACGGATTTCCGTACAGCGCAACCCATTATATGTGGTACTGCTTTGGCCTCTACGATTTTCACGGAAGAGTTTGACGCGGTAAATGGTTGGACAGGCGATTTGGGTTCATCGGGAAATAACTGGGAAATTCCCGGAAATGCTACATCAGGCGGAACAGGCCCTTCAAGTGAATACAGTGGCCCTAGTGATAGCTATATGAACTATGAGGCTAGTGGCGCACCAACTGGTGATTCTGCCATCGTTTTTTCACCAGCTATTGACTTAACCACAGCTTCCTTAGATGCTGAGCTTTCTTTTTGGATGCATGCACATGGCTCTGATATGGGAACTTTAAAAGTGGGTGTTGGTAATTCGCTTAGCGGAACCTTCACCACGGTGTTTACACATTCAGGAGAACTACAAACTTCGGAAACAGATCCTTGGCAGAATATAGGTGTTGATATAACAGCATTTGTAGGACAAACGATTTACTTACGATTTACTCAGGTGCATGATGGAGCCAGTTTTGAAGGCGATATGTCTATCGATTTAATAGAAATAAACGCTTGCGTATCCTGCCCACGCCCTTCTGCTTTAGCAGCTAATAATATTACGGATAACAGCGCAGATTTAAGCTGGACGGCTGGAAACACCGAAACTACTTGGGAAGTGGAATATGGCTTTAGCGGCTATACATTTGGTACAGGTATTTCTACAGGAATTATTTCAACCAATCCTTATGCGCTTACAAATCTTTTACCCGCTAGTGATTATGACTACTACGTACGTGCTGTTTGTGGCGCAGGTGATAGTAGTTTGTGGGCAGGTCCGTTTACGTTTACAACACCTTGTTCTACACCACTAGCTGGTACTTATACCATTAATAGTGCATTAGCAACAGGAGGCACTAATTTTGTTTCTTTTGCTGCTGCGGCAAATGCTTTAGGTTCTTGTGGTATTTCTGGGCCGGTAACATTTAATGTTGCAATGGGTACGTATAGCGGAACTACCGAATTAACCGCAATACCGGGAGCAAGTGCCATAAATACCATAACCTTTGATGGAACAGATTCTAGCATGGTGGAATTAACCCATGTTTCCACAGATGATGAACCCACCATTTATTTTAATGGAGCCAAACACGTTACCATCCAAAACATCACGGTAAGTAACACAAGCACTTCAGATGCTTGGGGTATCATGTTCCAAAATGGTGCTGATAGTAATACCATTAATCAGGTACACGTAAAAATGCCGGTAACTACAACCTTTGAAATAATGGGCTTGGTTTCTTCCAATAGCCTGTCATCAGCCACTAGTACCGGAAATAATGCTAATTATTTAACGGTAAGCAACTCCTTATTCAGTGGTGGTGAAACAGGCATACTCCTTACTGGTGGTAGCGCCAATGCCTCTCATAATATTGGCCACCGTATTTTGAATAATACCTTTAGAATGCAAGATGATCATGCCATAGAAGTAGATGGGCAAGATAGTTTGTTGATTGAAGGGAATGATATTGCGGATTTACAAAATTCAGGAGCAGATGCGATGTACCTTCAAGATGTAAATTATTTTAGCGTACTAGCTAATACCATAAACAGCACCGGCTGGGGTTTGTATATAACCGATGGTAACGATGGCGTAGTACCAACGAGTAATTCAGAGGTAATTAACAACATGGTAACATCAAGTTCAGATGATGCTATTTATCTGAATGATGCTATTTACATCAACGTTTACCACAACTCAGCACAAGGTTTAATCGGTTTATTGATTAACGATGATGAGGAACTGGATATCCGCAATAACATTTTTGCCTCCAACGGCAATTTTGCTTTTGAATCAACAGATGCCATTGGTGCAACCACCACGTTAAACTACAATTTGTATTACCGCAGTGATGCTGGAGATTTAGCAGATGATGGAAATGCTGCGTATGCAGATCTTACTGCTTGGCAAGCCGGAGACCTTACAAGAAATACAAACTCCGTAGAAGGAAACCCATTTTTTGTTAGTAGCACAGACTTACATGTATTTGGTGTGCCAGCTAACAATGCGGGGACTTCACTTGCTGGGGTAACTACCGATATTGATGGCGAAACCCGCTCTATTGCAACTCCAGATATTGGTGCTGATGAATACGATGTTGCGCTAAATGATGCACAAGCAAGAGTGGTATTTCTTGATGCTCCAAACGGTTGTCCTGTAATGACGGATACCGTGAGATTGGGTGTATTTAATGGAGGTGCAACGGCTATTACTTCTTTACCCGTAACGTTTATTGTTTCTGGAGATATTCAAGATACAGTTACTAATACAGTACTGGTAAACATCCCAGCCTTTACGGCAGACACTGTTTTGGCGGGTGTTTTTGATTCAAGAGATGGCGGAAACTTTACCATCACCGCTTATACACAATTGGCTAACGATGAGGATAACTCAAACGACACGGTTACTGCCAATGGTGGACGCTTCCGTGTGGTTCCGGTAATTACGGATGTTTCTTGTAACGGAGGCATGGATGGGATGGTATCAGTTACGCTTGAAAATGCACAGGGGCTTGATGGGTCGCTTACCACCAGTTTTATTGACGATAATGGTGCGAATGGTAATATGTTTGACATTAATGTTTTAGGATTAAGCTTGGATGTCTCAGGGTTTGATGTGAATATTAATAGCACTGCAAGTACTTCTGTGGAAGTATATTATAAACAAGGAACTTACGTTGGAGACGAAAATAATGCATCTGCTTGGATCTTTGCTGGAAGTGTACCTGTAACCGCTGCGGGAGCAGGTCAACCGACTAGAGTAACTTTACCAACTAATATAGTGTTACCTAATGGGATTCATTCTTTTTTCTTGTATTCGAGCTCTTTATGGAGATATTATAATGGAAATGGAGTGGGTACTTTGGAGGTTTCGAACTCAGATTTAGAAATATTTGAAGGTATAGGACGTGGTGATGGATTTGGTACGGCAATAAATAGCCCTCGTGTTTTTAGCGGTAGTATTATATACCGAGCCGGAGAACCCGATTATGTGTGGTCAAACGGAGACACTACAGCAACAAATGATACGTTAACGGCTGGCACTTATACCCTTACTACTACCGATGGAAACGGCTGTGTAAGCAATATTTCAGTAACGGTAAATGAGCCAACGCCTTTAGCTATAAGCAAAACTGTTTCTAACGCAAGTTGTCTAGCCAATACAGATGGTTCTATTTCAATTAATGCTAGCGGAGGTACTGCACCGTACCGTTATGTTTGGAATGGTGATACGATAATGAGCACCGATACCACCAATTTAGGTGTTGGCCAATATGCACTTACCTTATTAGATGCCAATAATTGCTCCTTAAATGATACCACTAATATTATAGTAGAAGATACTATCGCTCCGGTAGTAAATCTTATGCCTTTCACGGCATATTTAGATGCCTCCGGAAATGCGTCCATTGATTCTAGCGATGTAAATAATGGTAGTACCGATGCTTGCGGAATTGCCACCATAGCTTTAGATGTGAGCACATTTACGTGTAGCAATGTGGGTGCAAATACGGTAACAGCTACCATTACAGATGTAAATGGCAATAGCACAACAGGCACAAGTACCATTACGGTGCTAGATACTATAAGCCCAATGGCTTCTGCGCAAGCATTAACCACTTATTTAGATGCTTCAGGAAACACTTCTATTACGGCAGCAGATATAAATGCTGGTAGCACAGATGCTTGTGGTATTGCTAGTTTAAGCATTAACACATCTTCTTTTACCTGTGTTAATGTGGGTGTAAATACCGTAACCCTTACGGTAACGGACAATAACGGAAACTCAAGCGTTGCTTCGGCTGCCGTTACGGTTTTAGATACCATTGACCCAACGGTGAGCTTAATGCCTATTACCGTTTACTTAAATGCATTTGGAAACGCAAATATTACGGGTGCTGATGTAGATGCAGGAACTACGGACAATTGCGCAGTGCAAAGTATCGCGCTAAGCCAAAGTGCTTTTACTTGTGCAAATGTGGGCAGCAATACAATTGTGGCCACTGCTACAGATGCAAATGGCAACACCAAAAGTGCAAGTACTCAAATAACGGTGCTTGATACCATTAGCCCGGCAGTATTAGTAAGTAATATTCCGGTGTACCTAAATGCCGCTGGCAATGCAAGCATTACGGCAAGTGATGTAGATAATAGCAGCACCGATGCGTGCGGAATAGCAAGCGTAACAGTATCTAAAAGCAATTTTAACTGTGGCGATGTTGGTGTAAACACGGTAAGCCTTACGGTAACGGATAACAATGGCAATGCAAGCAGTGCAAACGCTACGCTTACTGTTATTGATACTATAAATCCTACGGTGCAAGTGCAAGCTTTTACAGCATACTTAAATGCAACAGGAAACGCCACTGTTAGCGCTACGGATGTAAATAATGGTAGTTCAGATGCGTGTGGCATTCAAAGTATTGTGTTGGCGCAAACAGCTTTTGGTTGTGCAGATGTAGGCGTAAATACCATTTTAGTAACCGTAACGGATGTAAACGGAAACAGCAGTAGCGCAAACGCTTCGATTACTATCCTAGATACCATTGACCCTGACGCAAATGCGATGGACATTGATGTGTATCTTGATGGAAATGGGTCTGCTACAATTGCAGCAGCTGATGTAGATAATGGTAGTGCAGATGCTTGCGGCATTGCTTCACTATCCATAGACTTAAATACCTTTGGCTGCGCAAATCAAGGGGCGAACCTAGTGGTGCTTACAGTAACCGACATAAACGGCAATATTGATACAGCCCACGCAAATGTTACAGTAATTGATACCATTAGCCCAACCATCACTACCAATAATTTTACCGCTTATCTTGATGCTTCAGGAAATGTTTCCATTCAAGTGCTTGATGTAAGTAGTGGTAGTTCCAATGCTTGTTCTATTGATAATGTTTCGTTAGATATTTCATCTTTCACTTGTGCAGATTTAGGCGCTAATACGGTAACAGTAACGGCATCAGCCGGTGGTGGTACAGCTTCTAACTCGGCTACAGCCATAGTTACGGTGGTAGATACCATAAGTCCTACGGTAGTTACTCAAATGTTTACTACCTATTTAAATGCCGGTGGACAAGCTTCTATTATTCCGGCAAACGTGGATGGAGGCAGCACCGATAATTGTAGTGTAAGCAGCTTGAGCGTAAATACTAGTAGTTTTGACTGTACCAACTTAGGAGCCAATACAGTGCAACTTACTGTTACCGATCAAAGTGGAAATAGCTCAACAGCTTCTGCAATGGTAATGGTGGTAGATACTATTAAACCTAAAGCAAGAGCTAGAGATTTAACGGTTTATTTAAATGCAAACGGGCTGGTTTCCATAACACCTGCTATGGTAAATAATGGAAGTGCTGATAACTGTTTGGCTAGTTCTAGTTTCAGCTTTAGTCAAGCTACTTTTACTTGCGCAGATGAAGGGTTGAACTTAGAGTACTTTATTATTACCGATGCAAATGGAAACGCTGATAGTACCAGTTTCTTAATTACAGTTTCTGATACGGTTAGCCCTACAATTATTACTAGAGATATTACAGTACAGCTAGGGGCTACCGGTCAGGTTTCTATTGCGGCAAGCCAATTAGATAGTGCTAGTACTGATAATTGCAGCAACCAACTTTTCTTTAGTGCCAGTAAAACCACGTTTAATTGTAGTAATCTTGGTACCAATACGGTAACCCTTACGGGAACGGATGTACATGGTAATACCAGCTCGGCAACAGCCATAGTAACGGTAGAAGATAATTTGGTGCCAACGGTAAATACGCAGAGCGTTACGCTGACCCTAAACGCCAGCGGCCAAGCTACTTTAACGGCCATGATGGTAAATAATAACAGTACTGATAATTGCACTATTGCAAGTATGGCCATAAGCCAAAGTAGCTTTAGCTGTGCAGATTTGGGTGTAAAAACGGTGGCTTTAATGGTAACCGATGGTTCAGGAAATACAGCTTCAGCCAATGCAACCGTTACGGTAATAGATAATACTGCACCAACTGCAGTTGCGCAACCGGTAAGCTTATCGCTTAATGCAAATGGTAACGCTACCCTTATGGCAAGTGCGGTAAATAATGGAAGTAGCGATAACTGTGCGGTAACTTCAATGAGTGTGAGCCCAAATACGTTTAGCTGTACAAACGTGGGTGCCAATACGGTTACCCTTACAATAAGTGATGCTAGCGGAAACACGGCTACCACTACCACCACAGTAACGGTAGTTGATAATACAGCGCCAACCGTTGCTACCAGAAGTATATCGGTAAATCTAAATGCTAGTGGAAACGCCAGCATTACAGCTGCTGATGTAAACAACGGTAGTGCTGATGCTTGCGGAATTGCAAGTGTTACGGTAGCTCCGGCTAGCTTTACCTGCGCTAATTTGGGCGCCAACACCGTAACTATTACGGTAACAGATGCCAACGGAAACGCGGCAACAGGAACAGCAGTGGTTACTGTAAATGATAATCTTGCGCCTATTGTACGCACCAAAAGTTTTACAGCGGTGCTAAATGCTTCAGGTCAGGCTACCATTCAGCCCTCTGATGTTGATAATGCAAGTTCTGATAATTGCGGTGCGGTAACTTTAAGTTTAGATGTAGCTACCTTTACCTGTAACGCACGTGGCCAAAACGCAGTAACGCTTACGGCTACAGATGCAAGCGGAAATTCTGCCAGCGGAACAGCAATTGTATCTGTGGTAGATAATACAGCACCAACGGTAAGTACGCAAAACATTACCGTACAATTAAACGCCAGTGGTCAAGCTAGTATTCAGCCATCACAAATCAATAGTGGAAGCACCGATAACTGCAGTATTACAGGGTATAGCCTTAATGTAAGCAACTTTACGTGTGCTGATATTGGCACCAATACCGTAACGCTTACGGCTACGGATGGTAGTGGAAATAATGCAACGGCAACGGCCATAGTTACCGTGCAGGATAATGTGGCACCAAATGCAGTAGCGCAAAACATTACGGTACAGCTTAGTGCTACCGGTAGCGCCACCATTACGGCATCTAGTGTAAACAATGGAAGCACTGATGCATGTGGCATTAGCACCTTAAGTATTTCTCCAAATACGTTTAGCTGTGCTGACCTTGGTAGTAATTCAGTGATACTTACGGTAACGGATAATAATGGAAATAGTAGCACTGCCACGGCTAGTGTAACGGTAACAGATAACTTGGCACCAACGGTGATAACGCAAAACGCTACGGTATATCTTAATGCCAGTGGCCAAGCCAGTATTACTGCGGCAAGTGTAAATAATGGTAGTTCAGATAACTGTACTGTTTTAACAACTTCGCTAAGCAAAACTACTTTTACCTGTGCCGATCGAGGGCAAAATTTAGTAACATTAACGGCCACAGATGGTAGTGGAAATTCGGCTTCAGCCGGAGCTAGTGTTTTAGTATTAGATACTATTTCACCATCTATCAACAATTTGCCGGCTACCATTACCGCTTATACTAATGCGCAAAATTGTGCATCAAATGTTACGTGGCCTATCATTACAGGAAATGATAATTGTACATCTACCACAGTAGTTACCTCACAAGCTAGAGGAAGTGCTTTTAACTTAGGCAACACTACTGTAAACGTTACGGTAACGGACGCTTCCGGTAACAACCGCGTGCGTAGCTTTATGGTAACAGTAATTGATACCATTGCCCCTGTGTTTACTGCGGTGCCTAACAATATTACGGTAACACCAAATGCTAATAGCTGTGATGCGGTAGTAACATGGGCCGCTCCAAGCGCTAACGATAATTGTTCGGCAGCTACTATCACCAGTAGTAGAGCATCCGGTTCAGTATTTAATGTAGGAAGTACCACAGTAACTTACACTGCTACCGATGCAGCGGGAAATTCCAGAAACGGAACTTTTGTAGTAACGGTTACAGATCAAGTGGCGCCCACTATTAGTAATGTGCCGGCTAACTTAACTGTTAGTAATGATGCAGGGTCTTGTAATGCAGTAGTAAACTATGCAGCTCCTTCGGTTAGTGATAATTGCACAGGCGCTACAATTGTAAGTTCAAATGCAAGTGGAAGTTTATTTCCATTAGGCTCTACCACAGTTACTTTTACAGCTACCGATGGTGCCGGAAATACAAGTACTAGCAGTTTTACCGTAACGGTGCAAGACACGGAAGCTCCGGTAGCAACCAGCGTACCGCCTAGTGATACGGTGGGTCAATGCGGTGCTATTTATACGTATGCATTACCAACCGGAACTGATAATTGCTCTTCGGTAACCGTGCGCCAAACAGCAGGAATGCCTAGTGGAACAGTATTCCCGGTAGGAGCCACTATTAATCAGTATGAATTAGTGGATGCTGCGGGTAATAGAACGTTTGTGAATTTTACCATCGTAGTTATTCCGCAAGGTGTACCGCAGTTACCTTCTTTAATAGAAATATGTGCAAATGCTAATCCTATTGACGTAACCTTAGGACAGAATATCACGTGGACAGGAAACGGTATTGTAAATAATGGAACCACTTTTAATCCGGCAGCAGCCGGAGCAGGACGCCATGCTTTAAGCTATGTGTTTACAGATGATAGAGCATGTCAGGTTACGGGAACCATACAAGTTACCGTTACTCCGCAGCCCGTTAAACCGGTTGTAAGCAAAATAGCTAGTAATACGCTTACCACGGGTAACTATAACGCTTATCAATGGTATAGGGATGGTGTTTTAATTTCTGGAGCAACCAGCAAGGATTTTACGTACAGCGTTGGCGGAAATTACCAAGTAGTAGTGGGTAACAGTTTTGCTTGTACTAATACTAGTGATGGATTTGTGGTAGGAACAAGTGGAGGCGGCATTGGCCTTAACGAGCAAATTTTAACGGGTCTTGAGCTTTATCCAAATCCAACAAACGGTATAGTAAATATTAATTTGAAAGTAGGTGTTGATACGGAACTTAGCGTAACCCTTTTCAGCATTGATGGCAAAAAAGTATTTGAGCAAACCGGCTTAAAAACCAATAGCACCGGTAATATTAGGCTAGAGCTTAATCACTTACCGGCAGCCACTTACTTTATGCAAATACGTACTGAAAACCAAATGGCGGTGCGTAAACTGTTAATCAATTAATTGAACACCAAATAAAACTATAGACTATGAAAATCAGTAATGTAATTTTAAGTGCCTTTTTTGTTGTCCTGTTTTCGGTTCCTGCTTTTGCGCAGGAGTCGGACAAGGAAAAGGAGAAAAAAGACCCGCAAGACTTACGCAGTTGGACGGTGGGCGTAAAAGGTCTTTACCTGTATGACGTGTTTTCCTCGGTGTATGATTCTGATATTAGCAGAGACATGCAAGGGTTAAACGGAGATAAAACGAGCCTTGATTTTGGTGTTGAGTTAAGTGTGGAAAAGCAGTTTACACCATTTTTTGGTGTGCGGGGCGATTTTCGCTACGGTGGCCTTACGGGAGCTAATGATTTGGAATATTACGAAAACACGTTTTATTCAGCGCGCGTGGCGGCCATGCTCATTTGGAACAATCTGGATCCTAGAAACGTAGGTAGTAAACTAAATTTTTATACACCTATTGGTGGAGGTCTTGGTACGTTTGATGCACAGCGTTTTTTAATTTCAGATGATTCACCCAACGGTGGGCTAAACGAAGCCTATGCCGTAGTATATGGTGGTGCAGGTGTTATGTATGAGTTAAGTTCAAATTGGCGATTAGATTTGGAAGTAAATTATAACATCGTTCGTTCTGATGGCTTTGACGGTTTTGATTACAACACCGCTTGGGATCCATATTTGAGCGTTGGCTTGGGTGTAAGTTATACGTTTGGTAGTGCTGAGAAACCGGCTATGTATGCTACCAATTACTTTGAAAGCCCTTACTATGATGTGGCTAGTCAAAAAGAAAGACTTGCAGAACTGGAAGCACAAGTTGGAAATTTGACTAAAAAGCAAGAAGAGGAAATGGAAGAGTTGAAAAAAACCTTAGAAAGCCTTGGCGCTATGGATGAGGAGCAAAATAGATTGATTAGAGACCTGAAAAACAATAATACAGAATCAACTAATCCAGTTGTGGTAGCTCAAAATGAGGGTTACAAAGCAGTTATCTTTTTTAATTTCGATTCAGCTGTTCTTACCAAAGAAGCGCAGCAAACGCTGTTGCAAAAATTGGCAGGTAACAAAGGCCCATTTACTATTGTTGGTTATGCCGATCAAGTGGGAACAGACGAGTATAATGAACAATTAAAAATGAAAAGAGCCAATACGGTTAAAGATTTTTTAATAAATCAAATGGGTTTTGCAGCCGGAGATATTTCCTTAGAAACCGGAAAAATTGATGTGAACGAGCAAAATGCTTTCTTACGAAGAAGAGTGGAAATCAGATAAAAATTACCTTTTAGGATTGCAATAAAAAGCCCGCCAATTTTGGCGGGCTTTTGTTTTTTTAAGTGTGCTAAACTTACAAGTTTTCGCTTTTTTTTAAGCCTGAATTTCTTTTAGTAACTGCTTTAATGCTGCAAAAGTATAAGGCTTGTAGCTCGTAGTGTAATTTGTTTTAGCTGCTGAAATGTTCTGATAATAAACCAAAGTTTTACCATCTTCCACTTTATAAGCCAAAAGGGCTGCTCGCTCTTTTTTCGGAAATCTATCTCTGCTTAAGTCACCGTTTTCTTGTCGGTTTAAGGGCAACAAACTTTTTATTTCTTTAAACACAATAAATGCCTTTTCGGGAGAGTCATCCACATCCTTCAACACAATCATGCGTGCTTGATTATCCGGAAGTTTATAAAAACGGTCAATGTTTATCCAGCTAAGTTCATTAAAAGAAGTGAAATACATGTTCACGATAGAGGCATCACTTTGACCCATAGAATCGAGTTTTGCACCCACTTTTTCAAGGGCTTTAGCGCGTTCAATATCCCATTCCGTCCAAGCTTTCTGGTTAGCTTCAGAAGCTACTTGTAATGTACGCGCATTTTTGGCTTCAATGCTAATGTAAGCAGTAGATGATGTAAATGCGATACTATCTTCAGTGCGTTTCTTTTTCCAAGCTAGCGTTGCAGCCTCATATTTTTTAAGTTTTATGGGCATTTCTGCATTGTGTTCTATGTAAATATCATAGCGTTTTTGATATAGTTGCTGATGCTTTTGATAATTGGTCAAGGCCTGTTTGTAAGTATCATTTTGCTGCTTTTCTATTATTGATGCAAAAGGTTTTTGATACCATTTTAAAGGTGTTTTATAAGCAAGCTCATCCGGCAAACGGGGCGTTTTTGGTTTACCCATTCGTTTGGGTTCTTTCGGTTTTGCTTCAAAATCAGGAATGAATAACGGCAAAGGTTCTAACACATACTTCACCGCACCAATAATAGGCTCGTCAAAAACAAAGTCAACTACCGTTTCGTCTCCTTCCAAAGCACCTTTAAGTTGCCAATCACCTCCAGTTTCCGAACTAAAAAGTTGCATCCGGTTGTCTTTATTTTCGGTGGGTATTTTAGTAGCTATAGGTTTAGTAGGGTTTAGCGTTATCGCTTTGCCTGATTGTGTTTTGGCTTCAATTTTCACCATGCCATCACTTACTAACAAATCGTTTCCACTTAATGTGGCCAAATTATGCACGGCAAAATCTTCATAATTTAAAGCTTCGGTAAGGCTTAGTTCAACGGTTTCTTTTACAGGATTTCCAACTTCATCCAAAAAACTATTAGGTGCAATGGTTAATTCAACGCCTTGCCTGCCCACCACCGTATTTACTTCTGTAGGATCAAGGGCAAAACGCGTTTTGTTATCTGCTGTCAAAGCCATTTCCAGTTCCTCCAATGTTTCAAAGTAATAGAGCTTTACCGCAATTTCAACCCGTCTATTTTGCTTACGCGATTTTTCATTGCGGTTGCTAGTATGTGGTTTCCGTTCGCCAAAAGCTTCGGTTAAAACCAAATTTGGCGGCAGCCCTTTTTGCAAGAAAACGGCACGCACCGCAGCGGCTCTTTTTAAAGCAAGTGTTTCATTATACCCATCGGTTCCAATAGCGTCAGTGTGCCCTTGCACGTAAATTTCAAAATCACTTTCTAAAGAAAATGAGGTCAATAGCTTTTCAATTTTTGCCAAATCAGCATCCTCTAAAACGTAGGCGTCCGATTTAAAATGAAGTGTAAGGTTTAAGGTTTTAATTTCGGCTTTAAGCCCAATACTAAATACAAGGCAGCACAGGAATACAAGTAGCTTATGCATGATGGATAATATTATGATAGACTATATAAAACTGTAGATTACAGATACTTATTGTAAGACACTGTAAAACTTTATAAGGTTGCTTAAACAAAATCCCCAAATCATTTCTTCTGTTTTTATGCGCGCATTTACCACCCTTTTTAGAAAGCTAGATGAAACCAATAAAACCAACGCAAAGGTGTTGGCTTTAAAAGAATACTTTGCGCAAGCGGATGATAAAGACAAAGTGTGGACCATTGCTTTAATGAGCGGGCGCAGACCAAAACGCACCGTAAACAGCAATTACATACGCCAGTGGAGTGCCGAACTTAGCGGATTACCCAAATGGCTGTTTGAGGAAAGCTACCACATAGTGGGCGACCTTGGCGAAACCGTTGCCAAAATATTGCCACCACCCACTAGCACTTCAGATTTTAGTTTGGACTATTGGATGCGCTATATTTCGGCTATGGCCGATTTGGAGCTAGAAGAAAAGAAAAGCCGTATACTAGAATCATGGATGCAGTTAAATGATTTTGAGCGTTTTGTGTTTAATAAATTGATGATGGGCAGCTTTAGGGTGGGTGTTTCTCAAAAGCTAATGACGCGTGCCTTAGCGCAACACACGGGCAAAGAAGAAAGTGAATTGGCACACCGCCTAATGGGCAATTGGGATCCCTTTACGGAAGATTTTAACAGCCTGATTTTAGAGAGCAAACTGGCCGATGATTTAAGCAAACCCTATCCATTTTACTTGGCGTATCAACTGGACGGTGGCCCAGAAGAAATTGGTAAACCTGAAGATTGGTTTGCCGAAAATAAATGGGATGGCATACGCGGTCAACTTATTGTGCGCGGTGGCGAACATTACGTATGGAGTAGAGGCGAGGAATTGATTACCGAAAAATTTCCGGAATTTGCCGCTGCCACAGATTTGTTGCCCGATGGTACCGTTGTAGATGGCGAAATACTACCCTTTAAAGATGGTCAGATTTTAGGCTTTCAAGAACTGCAAACCCGCATTGGCCGAAAAAATATCACAAAAAAAATATTGGAAAACGCACCCGTGGTCATGCGCTTGTACGATCTGCTGGAATACGATGGT
This sequence comes from Schleiferiaceae bacterium, assembly GCA_963715655.1. GTDB lineage: Bacteria > Bacteroidota > Bacteroidia > Flavobacteriales > Schleiferiaceae > JANQPD01. The sequence continues at coordinate 3,597,050 of OY970262.1, read as the reverse complement.
GAAGATTTACGCGAAAAACCACAAGAGGTAAGAAGAGAAATTTTAGATAAACTTTACGCTGCTTTACCTAGCAATGCACTTTTTCAACTAAGTGAGTTAGTCCACTACAACAGTTGGGAGGAGTTGGCTGCTATCCGTGAAAAATCACGCGAAGTAAGCAGCGAGGGGATTATGCTAAAAAGCAAAAAAGGCACTTATCAAGTGGGTCGTAAAAAAGGCGATTGGTGGAAATGGAAGGTAGATCCGCTAACCATAGATGCTGTGATGATTTATGCCATGCGCGGCCACGGACGAAGAGCCAATTTATATACCGATTATACTTTTGCCGTTTGGAAAGGTGAGGAGTTAGTGCCTTTTGCCAAAGCATATTCTGGGCTAACCGATGCCGAATTTAACAAAGTAGATGCTTTTGTAAAACGCAATACGGTGGAAAAATTTGGCCCCGTACGTTCTGTAAAACCGGAGCTTGTTTTTGAACTAGCTTTTGAAGGCATTCAAAAAAGTAGCCGCCATAAAAGTGGTGTAGCTTTACGCTTCCCACGCATGAAACGTTGGCGACAAGACAAACCCGCTAAAGAAGCGAATACCTATGAAGATTTAGTAGCGATGTTGAGGGCGTATGGGTAGTGGTTGTAAGGGATAAAGTGTAAGCTGTACGGTTAGTTCAAAGCATCCTTATGTTAGATTTGTTATGAATTCAAATCATTCGGTCGTTTTCTTTTGGTGTCAAGGCAAAAAGATTAGCTCAATATTAATTAATGAAAAGTGTTATTTTTGAAATTGAAAAATAGCTCTTAACCCTAATTATTCAAACATGCGCTTTTTCTTATCTCTGGCTTTCTCAACACTTTTTGTCTCTTTAGTATTTTGTCAAAATATTGTCTATGTAAATCAAAATGCTACTGGTGGTCTAAATGATGGCACTTCTTGGTCAAACGCTTATCTCAATCTTCAAACCGCAATTAATGGTAGTATTGCCGGTTCGGAAATTTGGGTGGCAGAAGGAATATATTTTCCGAGTGCTGACATTAACGATAATACCAATCCAACTGACAATCGCAGCAAAACGTTTAAGCTTAAAGCCGGAGTTTCAGTATTTGGAGGCTTTAAAGGAACTGAGACGACTAAACTTACTAGTCCACAAACCAATCATACCATACTCTCTGGCGATATTGGAATATATGGTAATGATTCTGATAATGCTTATCATGTGATGTATAATAATATGATCAATACAGGCGACATCGTATTTCAAGGGTTTATAATAGAATATGGAAATGGTGTTTCAAGTTCAGCTGGTTCTAGTGGTGGGGGTTTGTATGACCGGAGGTCTACCATAACTTATAGCGATATTATTATAAGATTTAATAAAGCAAATGGTGGCGGTGGAGCAATAAGCACTATCTCTGACTCTAAGTTCATCTTTTGCACTTTTGTAAATAATTACAGCGCAAATAATGGAGGTGGTTTAATAACTAGTTACTCGCGCAACATATTCATTAACTGCAAATTTGATAATAATTCCAGTGAAAGTGCAGGAGGCGGTACTTTTAGTTTAGATTCTTTTTTTGAAATGGTATCTTGTAGTTTTAAAGGAAATCAAAGCAAAACAAATGGGGGCGGTATTTACATAGGAAGTTCCGCTCTAAATTGGCCATGGCCTCCTATAAAAATGCATGATGTGGTATTTGAGAATAATTCGGCTCCAAATAATGGCGCTGGTATTTACGCACAAGCTCGACCTGCCTATTTATCAAATATAACCTGCCGTTATAATACTGGTAGTTTCGCGATTTCTATAGCTGGTTATTTTTATTTATCCAATGTATTGATGCACAGCAATGCCAATGGAGGTTTAGTTGCAAGGTCAAATTCATTTGGTACAGAAGTCAAAATATATAATTCCACATTACAACAAAATATAAACACCAATGGAGCTGCTTTTGCTAGCAGCAGTCCTTTTGGCACGTGCAATACCGAAATTTACAATACTATTATTGATGGGAAAATTGAATTAGACTCTCAAACGGTAGTAAGTTATAACCACTGTTTAATACCAAACGCTAAACCAAATGGAGTGTGGTTGCAAATGCTTGGCACAGATGCTGGCGGAAATGTTGACGGTGTGCCATTATATTTTTCTAAAGCAAATAAAGATTATAGATTGTGGAAGTGCTCTCCTGGTATTGATGAAGGTGACAGCACTCTCCTTGCAAGCGATTGGGCCGATCAGGATTTCGATTTAGACACCTTGGAAATCTTACTTGAAGACCTTTCAGGCTATGAGCGCATCACGGGAAACCAGGTAGATATTGGTGCTTATGAATATACGCCTAAAGCTTTAAATTCGATAAAGGGTTCAAGCCTTATCAGTAATGTAAGTAAAGCCGACAGTTTATTTTGGGTGAATTGCCAAACGGGTCAAATTGTAAGCAGGGATTCGGTATATTTTCCTACATCAGATACTACCGTTTCTTATGCATTAGTTGTAATGAAAGGAAATTGTATCGATACTTCGGCATGCGGAGTTTTTTCACCAAATATTAGTATTTTGGAAAGAGAAACAAAGCCGCAATTCGAGCTTTATCCTAACCCATCTACTGATTTCTTGTATCTTGAATTAAAAAGACCTGATGCCTTTAACACAGCGCAATTCATAACTTTATCAGGGCAAATAATTGAACAACAAACATTACCTAATCAGCAAAAATTGAAGATAGAGGTGGGGCACCTGCCCGCTGGTATCTACATTTTTCAACTTTTATCCAATTACGCTACATCGGAAAGTAGAGTAATAGTAATTGAATAGCTGTAATGGCTGAAAGATGGGTTTAAATAAAATGATTGTTAACACACACACTTGGAACAAAGAATCCCACAAAAGCGGTGTAGCTTTACGCTTCCCACGCGTGAAACGCTGGCGACAAGACAAACCGGTGAGTGTAGCTAATACGTATGAAGATTTGGTGGGGATGTTGGAGGCGTATGGGAGTTAGAAAAAACGTAGATTTACCTTCTAAATTTATTGTAGTATGCTCCATATTCTTAGCTCGGTTTTATTTTTACTGCTATCCACATTTGCAATAAAAACATCCAACCCTTCAGGCACCATTTCATTACATTCCAATACGTTCATCGACCAAAACGAAGTTTCTAATTTAGCATGGATCGAATACATCAATTGGCTTTCTAAAACACACGGAAAAACATCCACGGAAGTGCAAAATGCCATGCCCGATAGCGCTGCGTACAGTGCTTTGTATAAAGAGGATTTTAATCCTTCTACCTTTAGAAACAAGTATGTAAATTTTCCTGTTGTTGGGATTAGTTATAAGCAAGCGGTAGCCTATTGTGCGTGGCGCAGTGATAGAGTAAACCAACTCGGAAATATGAAACATACCGTGCGGTATAGACTACCAACCACTGAAGAATTTGAAATGGCAAAAAGCCTTGAAAAAGCAGGTGATTCTAAAAATCACAATGCTGAGGTTAATCTCTATTCAACGGAAGAAAAAACGCGTGGAAAGCAGGTGTATCATGTATTGGGCAATGTTTCTGAAATGACGGATAAAGTAGGTATTGCTTTTGGTGGAAAAGAGGGTGAAGGTATGCCAAAAGCGTACACAGAGCCTAGCAGCTGGTTGGGTTTTAGGTGTGTGGCTGAGCTAAACTAAAAATTTTCTACTAGTTGTTGTGTTTTACGTGTCTCATTTGTCACACCAAGCAGTTTAGGTAAATCAAAATGCTGTTTGCGCATTTCAAGAGGAGACAATCGACTGTATTTTTTGAGGTTTCGTATCATGTGAGATTGATCGTAAAACCCATGCTCTAAAGAAATTTCCGTCAGGCTTTTTTGAGTGTAAAACGCTGGAATCATGTGATTCATACGAATAATTTGTGCCATGGTTTTGGGCGATAATCCCGTAGCTTTATAAAATGCGCGTTGTGCAGTACTCATCGATATACTTTCCTGCTTGCAAAATTGTAGTAAATGTAATTCACCTTTTGTTTGAATGATTGCCGACCATATTTTTTTGGTACACAATGCAACTTTGCGCACTTGAAAGTGATGTAATAAAAGCTGTTCTATTTCAGGTAGAAGTTTTTCGGTTGATTCCTTTGATGAAAGTAACCTAGTTAATTTTTTGTTGATGGAACCAAAAACCAAGTTTGCATCCACTACATTATCCACTAAACCAGTGCAAAAATCTACGCCAAGTGCCTGCAAGCCATAGGGTTTGAACCGAATAACAAAGAGTATATTTTTTGGTGATTGCTCTATATAAACTGCCTTAGTTCGTGGTCCAACTAAGGTAGCTTGTTCTATTCTAACACTCTTTTGCTCCTTACAAATAGGCTTTCTTAAAAAACCATCTCCTCTAGAAAAAACCCATTCAATACCACCATCTGGTAATACTAAATCGCCAGCTCTGAAACCAGATTGATTTAAAAACGATATAGTCCAAAAACAATCTATATATTCCTGTAAAAGGCTAGCGTTTGGTATAAATTCTTGATAATGCAAAATATAAGCTTGAATCTCAAAGTTAGCTATTTAATCTGTCCAAACGTAAATTTAAAACTGGATTGAAGTTTATTAGCCCACATTGAACGCATCGGTTCTAATCTTTTTTAGAGTTTTAAAGTCTTCAATATAATAGAGCCATGTACCTGTTGCATCAAAAAACATCCCTCCGCTCCAACTGCCCGCATTATTTATACCTAAGCCTAAAGGCTTTGGAAATGTCCACTTGTTTTCTAACTTTTTACTAATCCAAAGTGTAGCGGGCTTTCTGCTTCCGTCTGTGTTTAATTCTGATATTTCTAATAACACATAAGCACTATTTGGAGCAGGAACGCCACCCCATACATAACGGTTATCAAGGGAATCTTTCCATTGTTCTATTGGTTCAAAAACTTGAGTATTTTCGGTTAAATTATTGATGTTGAAACACATAGTTGAGGTAAGCCCTTTATCAAAATCATCTACTCTAAAAATGAGGTTCCCATCATTGCTAAAAGCTGTATTAGAATGATATAAACCGGGTGTGTTTAGTTTGTGTAGAAATTCTGGTTTAGACCATTTCTGTTTTTTATTTTTTTCTGTTTTCCAGAGATATGCTTGCTTTGGCCAACCAGAAACAGGTCTATAGGAAGTAAAAACCATAGTGCTTCCGTCTGGCGAACAAGCCGGATATAAGTTTGAAAAAAGTGTATCCTTAGGAAAAACGGGTTTACCACTTGACCAATGCCCTTCAATCTGTCTATGCTCCATCAAGCGGTACTTACCTTTACTTACTAATTCACTATAATAAAGGATTTGATTGTTTGCCGATAAGGTTCCTTTAAACATTGCTCTATCTTGCCGTTTTAAGTCAACGTTTGCAGTTGCGTCATTGTCTTGTTGCGCCTGTAATAACTTAAAGTAAAGCGAACGTTCTTTGGGCGCATAACTCTGCCAAAGCACGTTGCTAATAGTCCAACCGCTAATGGATTTTTTTAGGAGCATATAGTCTATCCCCCATATTGCTTTTAGTTTAGCACTAGCTGTTTTTTCTTGCACATCAAAAATCTCAATTTCCTTTGGCGCCCATTGGGGAATCCATTTTTTTGCGTTGTACGTTTTAATCGTTTGGTGCAAGTCCGCATAGCTCATTGGGGCATAAGACCAATCTACTGATTTAGGAGAAAAGTAATATCCTGACTTGTGTAAACTAGAATCCACAAATGTTTTTAGAAGACCAGTGTCTGTCTGATAGATAGCATTCAAATACCGTTTAATCACTGTTGTTACTTGTGCCGTATTTGAGTGTTTTGGAATTTGTGCTAAAAATGGGTCGATAGCTGAGAAATAAGCTCGTGGCCTGTCTAACCAGCCATAGTGTCCACATGAATCTAATAATAGTAGGGTCGCTTGTGGAAATACAGCTTCCGCTCGAAGTGCCAACTCAACTGGGATGATATCATTCTTCCCTTGTAGTATTAAAACAGGTTTTTGATATGCCTTTAAAACTTCTTTACAATCGTATTCAATAGCAATTAAATTATTCCAAACTAACCTATTGAGCGATAAGTTTCCTTGTGTAAGTCTTTTAGCAATCGTGGGTGCATATTGGTCATTAAAAATATAGGCCGGAGCCATACTTCGCGCCATGCCTAAACGGGCAGTATAACTAGTATCACCCAATCTAATTTGTTCTCGCCAGTAGTTTAACGAATCATTTTGTTGCGCATTTAAGTTGTCGCTAACTCCTCTTCCTGCGTTACCTAATAAGTGCAAATCAATTCCTCCTGAAGAAGATGCAATAATTGCCTCTACTCTTTGGGGGTGTTTGGATGCATAGTAGTTTGCCATCATTCCTCCAAAAGAATGGCCTAAAACTACCCAAGATTCGTAACCTAAGTGTGTTCTCAAGCGTTCAATATCCGTGGTCATTAAATCCATGGTAATGGTGTTGCTATCTAAATTTAGCATAGTGGATTTTCCCGTGCCGCGTTGGTCGTATAAAATTGTTGTGTGATTGGTGCTAAGCCGCTTTGCTAAAGAAATAAATCCTTCTGAACTAAATCCTGGCCCACCATTAATAATAAGTATTGGCGAACCTGTGCCAAACGTTTGGTAATGAATGGAAACACCTTCGGAGGGTGCAAAACCACTACTTTGCTGAGCGAATAGGAGGGGAGATAAGATTAGAAAACTAAGCAACAATAGTGCTTTAAGAGTGTTTTTGTATTTCATACTATTACTGGATTAATATCGATTTTGAAAATACTTGGTCACCGGCTGTAAGTTCAAGGGTATAATTGCCCGTAGGAAAGCTCTCCGTACTCAAGCTTATTTCATTTTTATTGACATAATTTCTTTTTAAAACGGATTGCCCAGCAAGCGTAGTAAGGTGAATTGAGAAGTCAAGTAATTCATTACCAGTCAGTTTTATGTTGAGTAACTTTTTGGAAGGATTAGGAAAAGCATAAAACCCCGTTTTCTTTATTAACTCGGACGTACCTTTTGTGTTTAAGGGCGTATTAACGGGCGATTTACCTTCATTGACAACGTATAAATTTGAGGCAGCTAAATTTACAACGGTATCCACACTTCCCGAGGGCCAATAAATAAGCAAAGAATCAATTATGGTTGAGTTGCCTAACCCAAAGTGTACCCTTTGAGCGTTGTGTCCCATAAAGGTGTTTTGTGCGGAAACTTCTCTTTTTAACCATACTTTTTTACCATCTATGGTACATTTTAATTGTGCGCGTAATCCCACGCTAGACCTATGGGAAGATTTACCTTTAAAATCAAATAAAACAAAGGTGTTTCCATTGCTAAGCTTGTTTTTAAATAGACCGCTGTTTCTTCCCGTAATAAAAAAATCTAACTTCCCATCATTGTTATAATCACCCAGGCTAATACCTGAAGATGGTCCATTGATTAAGGTACCAATTGGTCCACCAACGGTAAAATTTCCACTACCGTCATTGAGATAATATTGCGCTTCATTTGGGTTATTCGAGGTGATAAGCACATCCAAGTCTCCATCATTATCAATATCTCCCCATGCATTGGAAAGCGAAAAGCTGTTTGGATTTGTGGTAAAAGGCTGGTTTGTAGCAGTAAAAACTCCGGTGTCATTGCGGTATAAACGGTTAGGAACAATGCGCCAATTAGTAAGACAAGCGTCTAAATCACCATCGTTATCAATATCAATAAAATTATAGCATTGCCCGTTTTGCTGTTCACTGGCAAAGGTTAAGGCCGTTAATTTTGTGAAATTAGCACTACCTGTTTCCTTACTTTGGTTTTTATACAGAAAATCTTTGCCTGTTTGGCTTGCAGGTCCAGATGCTATAAATAAATCTTGGTCTCCATCCTCATCGTAATCAATCCAATATGAAACGGTATAGGCATGTAAGTCTGTTAGAAATTCAAGAGAATCTTGCACCTTTTCAAATTGATGGTTGACAGAACCCTTAAACAGTCGATTAGGAAAATGTAAATTACCAGCAAACCCATCAGCAAAGGTTAGTATTATATCAGCGTGGGCATCTAAATTATAATCCCACCATTGTACCGACCAAACGGTAGAATTTATGCTGTCAAGAACAGTTCTGTAGTGGGTAAATACGCCTTGTCCGTCATTTTCATACACCTTAGTTCCAAAACCATTCTCGTTATAAAAAAGTAAATCAAGGTCATCATCATTATCGAAATCTATTAAGCTTACGCTTGATGATTTATTGGTAAATCCGGTTAAGTCAATTCCCACACCTTTTGTAAAGTTTCCATTGCAGTCACTTAGAAAAACATTACCTGCATAAAATAAATCAAGACATTGGTCGCCATTTAAGTTACCAAAGGCTGCGCCTTGAAAGCAGTTGTTTTGCCAATTGTTTTTAGTGCCGCAATCCGGCTCTATAGCTACTAAATTAGAGGAATCATTAACTAAAGAGAAATATTGACCTATAATAGCAGTAGGGGGTAGGAGACCAGTTATAATGGCGGCAACTAATAAGATTCTCATGAGGCTTTTGTTTTAAAGCGCTCAATGTACAGTGCTGTTATTTCTTAAAATTGTAAAAAAAAGGCTTTTTATGACATGGCAGCGACTTTCTTTTTTTAACTAAAAAAGCCGAGCATTGCCCGGCTTTTCTTATATGTTGTAACACTACTTTATTCCGCTACTAAATCAAAAGGACTTCCGCCATTTGCCAATGAAGCCTGCAAATCAGCAAGGTTCATAGTTACTTTACCACCACATTTTACGCGGTTCGTTACCCTGCTTTGAATAAAATCATCCCCTAATTGTATATCTTGATATGCGAAGGTGATTTTGCCTCCCGCTATGGTAACCTCCATGTTTCCAGTGGCTTCATAGCCGTCTGAGACGAATATTCCGTACCAATTCTGCCCTTCTACCTTAGGCTGTACAGTAAATTCATCGCTCTCAATATCACCTGGTGCGGCTCCATTATTTTGCCATTTTAGGGTGCCGCTTGCGGTAGGTAAATTTTCATCAAGCACAACAAGTAAGGTGCTTGACGAAGTAGGTGTATTTTGATAGAAGAAAATACTTATATAATCTTTACCGCTATTGGCATCATTACTTTTATAAGCACCTCCTTTGTTTAAGTTAGCCGATACACCATCAGCCACTATCGTGTTGTTTGTTACCGTTACATTATTTCCACTACCTCCGTTTCCAGGATCTGTTGGGTCTGTTGTGGTGTCTTCTTTTTCGCAGGAGCTTAAGCCTACCATACCGAGCATTAAAGCTGAAATAATTAATTTTTTCATGTGAATTTGTTTTAAATAATTATACGGCTAAAGTATTGGTGTTAAGCAGTGTATGAAATAGGGCATTTGCACCATTTTTTATTTTTACTTAGCGTTAAGTAGTTTATTTTAACCAATAACCAATAACCAATAACCAATAACCAATAACCAATAACCACTAACCAATAAACCTTCAAAAAAAACATTTCTGTTACATTAGAAAATCAGTTGCTGAAAATACCAAATGTAGTTACCTTATTATTGTACATTATCTGCACACAGAGGTATTGCCTTATGAAATTAAAATATTATTTACTTTTTAGCTTGGCTGTTTGGGCTGTAAATATTGATGCTCAAACCAAAAGCATTACGCAGCCTACGGATAGTGTATTAGATTATTTGCTAACTCGAACCTTTAATCTTTGGAAAGGCATACCCATGCAACATTATGGAAATATGGAGGTAATAGGCAAAACCGATGCTGAGCGTAGGTTGAAATTTACTAGTGATAGCACCTTTAGTGAAATAATATTTGCCGAGAACAGGGGAGATGATGCTACTTTCTTAAAGGCAGATAGTTTGGTAGCTCCACGTAAGGAGGGTTATGAAGTATCCGTTTTGCACGGAATGTGGGCGTTGAAAAACGACACCATTGTTTTAAATTATCGGCAGGAGTTTATTTACACCTACACCGCAATTAATAATTTTTACTATCATAAAAAGCGTACGCCTACATCAGATAAAGAACTTGCTTCCTTAAGAATGCGAAGTTGGATAGAAACAAAATTACTTTTTATGGATATTCATTTGTTATGCGGTGCGCCTTACGTAGGTTGTTATAAAGCAGACTATTAAAAAATAGTACTACGAAGCCAACAATTTGCATGTTTTTAACGTTCATCACCTTGTAATTTTTATATATCATGCACATTAATTTAGAAAGCATTTGGAAAATGTTGGTGGCCACCGCTAAAGAATGGAATGCAGCAGATCCTTTTCGCCATGGAGCTACCATTTCTTATTATGCCATATTTTCTATTCCGGGTTTACTGATGATGGTTATTTGGATATCAGGAGCCGTATTTGGGCAAGAGGCCGTACAAGGGCAAATCAGTAGTCAAATTAGCGGAATGATGGGCTCAGAAGCTGCCACGGGTATTGAAGATTTACTGAAAAATGCCAACCAAAATGACGATAACTGGATTATGAAAACGATTGGCGTTCTCACGCTAATTTTTGGGGCAACTACGTTATTCTTTCAGCTTCAAAAGAGTTTAAATAGTGTGTGGGAAGTAGAGGCAGCGCCTGATAACGGAATTGTTAAGTTGTTAAAAGACAGGGCTTCATCGCTTAGCCTTATTGTGGTAATTGCTTTTTTATTACTAATTACTTTGGTGCTTTCTGCAGTGCTGGCGGTGGTTAGCGATTGGCTTACCAGCACTTTTGGAGAATATTTTATATACCTCGCACAACTCTTAAATTTTGCAATTACCTTAGGTATTGTAACCTTGCTCTTTGCTGTAATGTATAAGGTTTTACCCGATGTAGAAATTGGTTGGCGCTCGGTTTGGGTTGGCGCTTTTGTAACCGCTTTGCTATTTGATATTGGTAAAACCCTTTTGGGGATTTATTTTGAGTACGCTGATCCTGCTAGTAGCTTTGGCGCAGCGGGTACGGTAATTTTAGTAATGCTTTGGGTAAATTACACTTGCTTAATTTTATTTTTTGGTGCACAATTTACACAAGTGTACGCGCGCAAATACGGGCTAAAAATAGAACCAAGCAGCCATGCAAAATGGAGCGATAGTTACATTTTAAAACAAGAAAGAAGGAAGGAAAAAGATGCTGAAAAAACGGAAAAATAGCTATGAAAAAGTATTTAGAAATTAAATTTCTCTTTTGTGTGGCACTTGTCTTTGCATCTACTTTTAGTTATGGACAAGAGACCGAAGCGCGATTAAATGTGGTGGGCGTAGCCCGCGTTTCGGTAACGCCTGATGTGGCCGTACTCACCTTGTCAGCCAAAGAGTTTGGTGTTGATATGAGCACAGCTTTAGAAAGACTCCGCAAAAAAACTGCAAGTTATACAGAGCTTTTTCAAACATTGGATTTCAAAAGGGAAGAGGTAAAGACCACTGCCTTTGATGTTTCAAAGAACAGAATTTACAGTAATAATAAATACATAGATACGGGATATATAGCCAGTCAAAATATGTTGGTAGAATTCACCTATACGCAGGAAAAGCTTACCGCGATATTGAACATGTTGGCTAAAAGTAAAGAGGATATAGATTTTACTTTTTCTTTTAAACTTTCTGAACTTTTGAAGCAGGAGGTACAAGCGGAGGTAATAAACAAATCGGTGGCTGATGGAAAGAAAAAAGCCAAGTTAATAGCACAGGCTAGCGGGCAAGTGTTAGGCGTTTTAGTTGATATTACTTACGGAAGTTTTGGTAACAATTACGATATGCGCTTGGTGGAAGGCGAGTTTGATATGGCTCCTCCTCCAATGAAATCATCTGGCGTGCGAAGTTATTTAGCTTTTACCCCTAAAGACATTACTTTTAAAGACAGCATGACGCTGATTTACTTGATAAATGCGAAGAAATAATCTTCTTAAAAAAGTTTTGTAAAGTTGACCTTAATTTTAGATTATTCGATAACACCATGAAATGTTATTATCAGAAACTTTACATTAGACATATTGAGAAATTTGGGCTTTTTTTGTGTCTAGTTATCATGTTAAGTGCTTGTAGTTTAGCAAATTTGATGAAGATTAGGGATGAGCAGAAGAGGGAGTTTTATAAAGTGACACAACTTAATATGAAGGGTTCTAACACGCTTCTTTTACAGCAATCTGAAGAGCCGGGCCACCTGTTGTTTTTTTTAGGTGAGGATATAAATCATAAAGTACCAACTATAAGGAAAATGTTGGTTGTAAATAATTCACTAGAGGTTCTAAGTGGAAGTCCTGATTCTTTGGTATGCAGAGGAGTTGGTGATTTAACTGTTTTAAGGGGAACGTTACTTCACATTAAAAAAAACACGCTTGTAATTTGTGATACATTGGGAGTAACAAAACCTAACGGAATTGTTGAAGTAGTGCTATTTGATAGTGATGTTGAGTTTTTAATTGTATTAAATGATGCTAACATGCATCAATGTACCGCCTGGAGATATTCAAGTTATTTTGAAACAAATCGCTATAGTTTGGCAGATGTGCCTTATAAAATTAATTTTGATTAAACATAGCTTCTCGCTCGCGCATTTGTGCTTTGTATGGCCGGTACTTACAAAAACCAGCAACCACAAAAAGCCATTTGAAGTTTACTATTATACAGGTTTAATAAAATATAAAGCGTGTAAAAGTAGTGAGCATACGTTTTGGAATAGCGCTAAAGAGGTTAATATCAATGGTGCTTTTTTAACATTAAAAGACAGGTGATTAATAAAGAATGCTATAAAACCAACCAATCTTCAATAATCAGTAGGAATTAATGAATCCCAAACAATACTGTAAAGGGTATCATTATTTGGAAGTTGCACGTTACCGCAAAATCCGGGGTTGCTGTATTTCGCACCTATATAATTTGCAGTTGAAAATTCATAACCAAGAGCAACATAATTTGTGAAATATTCATAGTCGTCTTTAGGTTTAATTATATGGCCGCTAAACGTAACGTAAATTGGGGCTCCTCTGTATTGTGCTTTTTTCTTTACATATAAGCTGTCGGGATAAGCAATGCCCTGCAACTTTGCTGCTTCTATAGTCAGTTGATAGATGGCTTTTGATTTGGGACGAACGTAATCGCTATTGGATAAGTTACTTATCATAGCATCTCGATTACTTGAAGCTCGATCAATTCTAATTAAATAATTGCTCAAGTTTGTCACTTCAAAATGTACCCTCGCTAAACCGTTTCTCTTTGGGTTGGTCACCCACCAACCATAGCCTTCGCTACTTATTTCTAAAATAGGAGGGTCTTCTTGTTTTTCAGTTGCTATTGGTTCTATCGATTTGTTGTTGGTACAACCTGAAAATAGGATTAAAAAGAAATTAGCTAGTATAAGATTTTTCACATTTGGGTGTTTAAGGATACAAGGGACATTAAATCTACTAACTCAAAAACAATGCCTTTCACTTTCTTAAGCCACGAGCATTTTTCCAAAAAATTGAATAAAAAAACGCACCTACTTTTCTAAGAAAACAGGTAGGTTTTCATTCAGCTTCAGCCTATGATTAAACAATTCGGTGTAAGTTTTTAACTCCATAAGGCATCAGCAAGCAGTCAAACTGTCCTTACTCTTTATCACTTCAGTTTAAACACCTCCAAATTCGCCTCAAAGTCCACTTAGCCCTAAGAATACTCAAGCTTTATAAATTAATCCAAACGGTAGTTTCTTCGAGCGGTAGTCGAGAAGTGCGTGGGATTTTAAAAGGAAGTTTGCTTCTTTGTTCCAAATGTATGGTGGAGAGATAAGCAAATAGGAATTTAATTGGAGGGACTTCGACTCCGCTCAGCCCAACTACCCATGAGCATACCCCAACATTAGTCATTAGTTCCAAGCAGTAGCCCCTTCGAGAAGCTTGTCCTGAGCCTGACGAAGGGGTAGTCGAGAAGTGCGCACAGTATTAAAATCTTCAACTTTTTTTACTTTTTTCTCCGCGCGCAGTCATTCAACTTTCATTCTTTTAACCCCAAACCTACTAATAACTCACAAAAGGCATTTGCTTTACAAATTCTTGTTTTTCAGTTTGTTTTAAAATAAAATCGGCCAAATCTGCTCTTCCAATTTTGGTGCTAGCATTTACACCAACCCAGCCTACGCGGTAGTTTCCCTTTTCAGAATCATCCGTTAAGCGCGGGCCGCGTACAATTGTCCAATCTAAACCACTTTTCTCTAAAACTTTATAGTGCTGAATGGCATCGTTTAATATTTTTTTGGCAAAGATTTTCATAACACCGCGAATAAGTTTGTCCGCAAACTTTGGTTCATCCTTTTCAGGGAAGGGTAGGCCTCCTCCCGAAAGGGAAATAATGCGTGACAAATTATTTGACTTCATTGCGCTTATAATGTTCTTGGTGCCATTGGTTTGCAACAATTCTGGTGAGTTTTTTACGTGTCCAAAAAGGCTTACTACCACCTCTGCACCAGCAATGGTTTTGGCTACATCATCCTGATTTAATACATCACCTTTTATTAGTGTTAGATTTTGGTGCGTTCCGATGCTTACTTTTTCTGGAGTGCGCACCAAGGCGGTTACGCTATGCCCTGCTTCTAATGCTTTTTGTAAATAAATACTGCCGGTTTTTCCTGTACCGCCAAAAAGTGCAATGTGTGCCATAATTATAATTTTTGTTCAAAATTAAGTAGGTTTGCTTTGCAGTAAATAAAATAGGGTACCTACCTTTTAGTAAGTATGAAAAATCAAACCAAAGTATTACCGCGTTGCCCCATCCGCACCACCTTAGAGTTGCTGGGCGGTAAGTGGCGATTGCTATTAATAAATGAATTGAAGAATGAACCTTTGCGCTTTGGGGTTTTAAAAAAACGCTTGGCGGATATTAGTGAGAAAATGCTGATTCAAGAACTAAAAACCTTGGCAGATGCTGGCTTGGTGCACCGTAAAAGCTTTGGAGAAGTGCCGCCTCGTGTGGAATATTCTTTAACCGAATCCGGTAAAACCTGTTTGCCGTTAATAAAGCAAATGGCGCAATTTGGAGAAGCGTACCACAGTCAACTGAAATAAAAACCCCACCTACCTTATTCAGATAAATGGGTTTTTCCGTTATAAAATTATTTCAAATGTTGAGCATTACATAACAACCCTCTCAACGTAAGAGGCTTGAGCTTTCAAATTTGTGTCCACCCTTCAGTATGGCTCGTTCCTCACCTACTCTGGGCGACACTAAGAGATTTTGAACCTCCCCAATCCTGCGGAACATTCTTTACAACCTTCAACTTTACAACTTTAAACCTTCAACTGCTGGCACTAGCACTACTGCCCTTGCCCTAAACTATACCCTCTTTTACCATCAAAATTATACAGGTTTTCAGTTTTAATTACATCAACACCTGCTTGCTGTGCGGTTTGTAAAAGCTGCCAAACATCTGCATTTTTAAGGTTTTCACCTTGGTATCTACAACGCCAATGGTCGGTGCAAAACGTTTCTTCAAAGCCGTGTGGCCATACTTTTACACCTCGGTTGGTAATCAATACTAATTTTAGCTTGCCATCTAACTTTTGCAGAATATCACCAAGTTTAGAAGCCTCCGTGCCCTTCCAATCTACAAAAACATCTACACCTTGTAGCGTTTTATCCATGGCGGGTTTACGCGTATAAACCGGCATTTTTATTTCCTCACCAGTTGCTATTTCTGCTTCGGCTAATACGGTTGGCTTTTTTCCTAAACGTGCAATTACGGCTTCCGCAAAGCCATCGGTACCCACTTTTTGCTTGCTTAAGCCTTCCTTGTAAATATCTTCGGTGTGTATTCCATCTTCAATGGCGCATAACCAAGCGTTGGTAATGGTTTGCGCAATTTCTGGTTGGCCAATATGGTTTAGCATCATTACCGCAGCCCGTAACAATCCAGAAGGATTTGCAATATTTTTTCCTGCAATTAAAGGCGCTGACCCATGAATAGCCTCAAACATAGAAACACTTGAGCCAATATTAGATGACCCCGCCAAACCTACTGAACCAGAAATTTGTGCCGTAATATCGGATACAATATCTCCGTAAAGGTTGGTGGTTACTACTACATCAAAATCTTCAGGTGTATCGGCCAATCGTGCTGCGCCTATGTCAATAATCCAGTTGTCATTTTCAATTTCAGGATACTCCGCTGCAATTTCTTTAAACACTTCATGAAACAAACCATCGGTATGCTTCATAATGTTGTCTTTTACAAAGCAGCTTACTTTTTTGCGCTTGTATAATTTGGCGTATTCAAAAGCATAACGAATAATTTTTTCGCAACCCGGGCGGGTAATCAATTTCAAGCATTGCACTACTTCATCCGTTTGTTGGTGCTCAATGCCTGCGTATAAATCCTCTTCGTTTTCGCGCACAATTACCACATCCATTTTTGGGTGTTTTGTGCTTACAAATGGTGAATAGCTTATACAAGGACGCACGTTTGCAAAAAGTCCAAGGCTTTTGCGCATGGTTACATTTAAGCTTTTATAGCCATCGCCACGAGGCGTAGTAATAGGTGCTTTTAAAAACACTTTATTTTGGCGAATGCTGTCCCAAGCTTCTTCGCCAATGCCGCTAGTGTTGCCGGCCAAATACATTTTTTCACCCACCTGAATTTCATCCCATTCAATTTGGGCGTTGGCGGCTTTTAAAATTGAAAGGGTGGCATCCATAATTTCCGGACCAATACCATCGCCTTTTGCTACAGTTACTTTTGTCATAGTTTTAGTTGAGTTATGTTTGGCGTTTGCCAAATCGTGTTGAGCGTTTTTTAAAATAGATTCCATAGTTATTGAGAATTAAAATAAGCGTTATAAGTTTACGAGATACCAATAAATAGGCATCCCTAAAGTAATGTTAAACGGAAACGTAATGGCCAAAGCCATGGGTAAATAAAGTCCTTCATTAGCTTCTGGTGCAGCCAAGCGCATGGCGGCCGGCACTGCAATGTAAGAGGCGCTTGCGGCAAGTATGGCAAATAAAAAGCGATTGCCAACTTCTGGTGTAATAAAAGCGCTTAAATAAGCAACGGCCACTCCATTTATAAAGGGAATTATTAAGGCAAAAGCTAGCACAAACCAACCATTTTCTAAAAGCGATTTTAGTTTTTTACCGCTGGTAATACCCATATCTAAAAGAAATACAGCCAAAAAGCCTTTAAAAATATCGGTGGTAAAAGGAGCAATACCTTCGGCTTGTTTTTCACTGGCTATAAAGCCGATAACCAAACTACCGAGTATCAGCATTACGCTGCCGTTTGTTACCGAATGGTGCAACACCTTTTTAAACGGAACCGCGTTGGTAGCGGCCTTACCTATTAATGCCATTAGCAAAACGCCTACAATAATTGAAGGTGCTTCCATTAAAGCCATTACGGCTACCATGTGCCCTCCATAATAGGCATCCTGCATATCTAAAAAAGAAATTGCGGTAACAAAAGTTACGGCACTTACTGAGCCATAGGCAGCCGCAATAGCACCGGCATTTTGAACACCTACGCGCTTTTTTAGTATAAAAAAAGTATAAATGGGTACGCTTACCGCTAGAAATACGCCAAATAGCAGCGACCATAAAATGCCTAAATCTAAATCGCTGTGTGCTAATTCCTGTCCACCTTTAAAGCCAATCGCGAAAAGCAAATACAGTGAAATAAACTTTGACGAAGTAGGCGGAATTTGTAAATCACTTTTTACCTGTACCGCAAATATTCCTAAAAGGAAAAAAAGTAATGCCGGATTGGTGAGGTTTTCCGCCAAAAAGGTAAAGTCCATTTTAGTCCTTAATCAGGTTGATGTCCACCCGGCTACTAATTTCAAAACGATACCCTTTTTTACGGGCATCTTGCACCATGGTGGTTACTTCATCACGCACTTTTCTAAGTTCATCAAAACGTTTTTTTGAATAAACTCCACCTTCACTGTTGCGCTCTTCGCAGCTAATAATTTGTACTTCGTGGAAATTTATTTTATCAGATAATACGCTTAATAATACTTCTGCCGCATCGTGTGCGTCAAACGTTCCTTCAATAAGTTGAAATGATTTGTCAGCCATGTTTTTATTTTGATGTTTTAAATTCACGGCAAAGTTGTCATCTTTTATGCATGTATTTTCATTAATATTTAAAATACAATCCATAAGTTTGATTTATGGATTATACCCTCAATCAATTGCGCGTTTTTTTAAAAGTTACCCAGCTAAAAAGTGTAACGCGTGCTTCAGAAGCCTTGCATTTAACGCAACCCGGAGTTTCTATTCAATTAAAGAAGTTTCAAGATCAATTTGAAATACCGCTTACCGAAGTGGTGGGTAGGCAATTGTACGTTACCAAATTTGGACAAGAAATAGCCGAAGTGGCCAAGCGGATATTAGATGAGGTGGACGAAATTAAGCATAAATCACTGGCGTATAAGGGGCAGTTGGTAGGGCAAATTAAAATTTCGGTAGTTTCTACCGGTAAGTATGTAATGCCGTTTTTCCTTTCAAGTTTTGTAAAGCAGCATCCCGGTGTAGATTTAAAAATTGACGTTACAAATAGATCTGAAGTAATTAAAAGCTTGGATAAAAACGAAGTTGATTTTGCACTGGTTTCGGTATTACCGGAAAAATTAGCGGTGCAAAGTATTTCGCTTTTACCCAATAAATTGTTTTTAATGGGTAGTGCCGCTTTTCGCGAAGCCAATCATCCTAATTTAAGTTTAGACACCTTGCCTTTTATTTTTAGAGAAAAAGGTTCGGCCACCCGCAGAGCTATGGAACGTTATTTAGAGTTACGAAAGGTTAAAGTGCAAAAACGCCTGCAATTAACTAGTAATGAAGCGGTAAAGCAAGCAGTAATTGCTGGCTTAGGCGTTTCGGTAATGCCCATTATTGGTTTAAATAAAGAATTGGCTACTGGCGAAGTGGAGATACTTCCCGCCAAGGAATTACCTATAGAAACTACTTGGAATTTAATATGGCTAAACGGAAAAAAACACTCACCGGTGGCTGATGCCTATTTAAATTATGTGCGTTCGGAAAGGGATATTTTAACAAAAATACACTTCAACTGGATTAGGAAGTATTAAAAACCAAGGCATTTGCATAAATTGGCGCATCAAAAGGGAAATTAAAATTAAAGAGAATAGTAGCTATGGATATTAAGAAAATATTTGAGAATAATGAGGATTGGGTGCAGGACAAACTCAAGGTAGATAAAAACTATTTTGAAAATTTAAGCAAGGGGCAAAGTCCTGATACACTGTATATAGGATGTTCAGATAGCCGCGTAACGGCAGAAGATATGATGGGTGCCGCTCCTGGTGATGTGTTTGTGCACAGAAACATTGCCAATATGGTTTCTAATTTAGATTTAAGCGCCATGGGTGTGATTGAATATGCCGTTAAATTTTTAAAAGTAAAGCACGTAGTGGTGTGCGGACATTATTATTGTGGGGGTGTAAAAGCGGCTATGGATAGTAATGATTTGGGTGTTTTAAACCCATGGTTACGGAGCATACGTGATGTGTATAGAGCCCACAAAGAGGAACTTGTTGTAATAGAAAACGAAGAAGAAAAATACAAACGCCTGGTAGAGTTAAACGTGCAAGAGCAGTGTATAAATGTGCTTAAAACAGCGGTAGTACAATTGGCTGTGCGCAAAAGAGGCTTAACGGTACACGGTTGGGTATTTGATATTGCTACCGGAAAATTAATTGATTTGGATATTGATTTTGATAAAGCGTTGGAGGGTATTAGGGAGATTTATAGGTTGGAGTGAAAGTAAGTTTTTTACCTTCCATTGTCTTGAAAATTGATAAAAAAAGGGTAGATAATCCAAAGATTACCTACCCTTTTTTTGATTCACTCATACTAGTGAAAATCAATTACCGCGCTAATCTTTTACTAATGTCCAGCTTCCTAAAAGCCAATACAAAATGGCACCACTTAGCCCATTGTGTTTATACACCCTTTTTTCTCCACAGGCGTTGAACGTTATTCGTTTTGGTAAGTGCCTGCATTCTTTTGTATAAAAAACGGTGTACAACTCATTTACCTCAAACGTAATTTCATCCTTTTCGCAACCAGTTTCTTCACTTACTCTGCTTTTAAAATTATCCATTTTATTGATAATGGATTTTGTATTCCCTTTACTAAAGCATGTTCCAAACTCAAGAGGTTTTTCTTGAGCCATTATACCTCCAATGCTAAAAAGCAATACAGCAACTAAAATGATTGTTCTCATGTTCTTGGATTTTTAAAGTTTTTTTATAAATATAGTGGTTATTGAAGAAGCACTTTTTGCGTGTATACTTGACCAGTCAACTCAACGCTTAATGTGTACGTACCCGCTTTAATGTTTGCTACATTAATTTTAGCGTTAGCATTTTCAACAGTTCCTTTCAATACTTCACGTCCTCCATTATCTTGTAGACTGTAATTTGCTTTTTGCGTGCCTTGCAAAAGCACAATATTTAAAACGTTTTTAGTAGGATTTGGATAAATACTGAATCTTATTTTATGCCGTTCACTTAAGGCTACGTTGTTACCCGGATATTTAAAAAGTTCAACACCTGTAACACCATTGTCACCTGAAAAAAACAAAGAATTGTTAAATACAATTGCATTAAAGTTTCGCACGGCATCTCCATTAGGATTTAAATCAGTGAGTATGCTGACCGTAGAACCATCATATTTGGCTAATTCCCAGCCTTTCGTAGGATCATCTTTAGGAAAATAAACCTCACCATTATATTCAACACCGGTAACACCAATACTTAAAACAGTAGAGTCTATTGTTTTAGTAATAGAAGTTGTTAGGTTATGTTGCCATTGTTGAAGTTGCCCAAAGCCCGGTATAACGTAAAAATACAGCGTGTTAAAAAAAGATTTTTCAATAGATTCCACTCTAAAATTAGAGCCAAAATTGCTTACGTTTACAACTAAAGTTGGATTGTTAATTCCATCATACTCATAAATAGCTCCATTACCTGAGTTAAAAGTAGCGCCAGAGCCTAAAATATACATTTTACCGTTTATTATAGGGTAAGACTTATCATAACTAACAGCGAATACATTATCAACCGCAATATTTGGCGTACCAATGCCATCGGTAACATATAAAGAAGGTTTAGTGCCATCAAAGGCTGAAAAGTATAACTGATTTTTAAATATGGTAAGCGATCTAGGGCTTGAGTTTCCTGTGGCACTGCTATTTAAATCAACCACTAGACTTGGCGAGTTTATACCATCATATTTAAACAATTCTTCTCCACTAGTACCATCTCTACCCATAAAGTAGAGCACATTGTTAAATATTATCATGTTGTTAAAGCGAGACCCGTCAATACCCGTTGGGTTTAAATTGGCAATTAGAGTTGGTGCATTAGTACCATCATATTCCCAAAGTCCTTCAGAACTACCACTAGTAACGGCATAAATAAAAATAAGCTTACCCTGAAACTCTATTTTTGGAACAGGAAAAAGGCCTGCCGCAGTATCAGCAGGAACCACTAATGATACGAGGTTACCATCATATTTATAGATAGATGTAGCACCACTGCTGTCTCGGGCATTAAAATACAGGTCATTGTTAAATTCTACAAAATTTGTGGGGAAAGAACTTCCCGAACCGATGTTGATGTCTTTTATAAGCGATTGACCGTTTAAAAGAACGGTTTGTAGCAAAGCTGCCACAATTAGTAAGATTGAGTTTTTCATATTGTGAAGAGTGTTGTGTGTTGGGTTTTTTAGCAAGCTGCGTTACAAATAGCCTTTAAGGCTGCTACGAATGTCTTGGCTATACATATTGGACGCTACGCAAGGCAGTTTGCTAGCATTAAAATGTTTTACTTTTCTTATTAAGCATATTTACCTGTTCCAAAACAGGTTGTTTGAACCTTGGATACAGAATGTAATTTTAAAAATGATAGTAGAGTGAGTAAAAATTTTATCATAAAGTATATTTAGAATTGTGTTTACCCAACAAGAGTATTACAATAGCTAATTGCCTTTATACATAACTTTACCAAACAAGCCTTTTTCTTTATGAAAGACCTGTTTTGTCAAGAAATTCAGTCATTTTTAGGCTAGATATTTTGGCGGTAACATTCATATTTAGCAAAGCAAGCTTTTTGCTTTTTTGTAAGCCTAGTACAAAATTTAGATTCACTAAGTAAGATTTTTGAGTACGCATAAAGCTGGAGTTTGCGCTTAACTCCTCTTCATAAAACTTTATAAGTTTACTGGTTAAAATGATTTGCCCATTACTCAAAAAAATGTTGCTGTAGCTACCTTCTCCTTTTATGCATATAATATTAGCGCTATCTATTTTTTTGGTAATGCCTGATTGATTGAGGGTTAAGTAAATTTTATTTTCGCTAAGTTGGAGGTTAACGTTTTCCTTTTCAAGTTGAGCCTGTAGTCTTAGCAAGGTTTCATTTAAACTATTTCTGTTAATAGGTTTCAACAAATAATCAAAGGCTTGCACTTTAAAAGCTTTTAACGCATGTTCGGCAAATGCAGTGGTAAAAATGGTTTTAAACGTAGGTTTTTTTACAATTTTAAATAAATCAAAACCCGAAAGAATAGGCATATTAATGTCTAAAAAAACTACATCAGCATTTAAAGAGGAGATGTGTTCTGGTTGTATTGGCACCCTGGAAAAAACCTCTACAACTTCCACAGGCACTTCGCAATACGCCAAAAGGTTTTTTAATACGCGCTGCGCAGATGCTTCATCATCTATAATAATTGCTTTTATTGGCATTTTATTCAATTACTCGAATGGAACGTGCAAAGTTAACCTTGTGTTCATGTCGTTTTCCTTGTCCTTTAAATCGGTATAGTTGAATGTAAAAACTTGCCCATGTTGATTACTAAGTATTTGCAAACGGTGTTTTACAGCAGATAAAGAGAAGTTGAGGTGCTTTTCGGTTTGGGTTGTTTTTTGCTTTTTAGCGGCTTGCAAGCCAATGCCGTTGTCTTCAATAACTATTTTCAGTTCAGATGATAGTTCAGTTATTGCTAAAGTCAGTTTTTTTACGCCTTCGGAATTCGCTAAACCATGTACAATGCTGTTTTCTATAAAAGGTTGAATTATTTGAGAGGGTATTACAATACTTTTAGAAACATTATTTTTAATGGAGAAGTGTAAGGTGTTGTCAAGCCTTAAATTTTCTATTGCCACATAATTGGTTAAAAACTTAAGCTCCTCTTCTAAAGTAGTTTTGTTAGTTGCGGATAAAAATAAACTACTACGCATCAACTCACTAAATTTCACCAAGGTATCATAGGCCACTAGAGGTTTTTCTTGCAGCACTACATCTTGAATAGAGTTTAAAGCATTGAAAATAAAATGCGGATTCATTTGTGCGCGCACCACTTTTAAGCGTGTTAATTCTAGTTCATTCTGTTTTTGGGCTTCAATATCTTCAAAAGCTTTTTTAAGTAGGCGCTCGTTTTTTGTTATAATATTTTTGGCAAATGCTGCAAAAAGGAATAAGGCTAGCATTACAAAAAAGCTTTGATAGTCAGGAAAATAGTTTAGTGGATACAAGTGTAAGCCATACGCGGGCAAATAGAATAAAAAAGCAGAAGCGCTAAATACGATGATTTGCACCCCGTATTTATTGTAAAAGAACACGCCCAAAACAGGCAATACCATAAATTGAGTTTCTACATACGCACCTGGGTTACCAAGTATAGAAGTAAGCGTTACCGCTACAAATACACCCGTCATAAATATGTGAATAGATGCATTTAGGTATTCACGCTTGAGTAAGATAAAAACTAAAGATGAAAAGAGTATAGTGCCAAAAAGCGTTACAATATGAAAAACTCCAATAGTGGCTTGAAGGTATTCTGCTATTGTAAAACTTCCCGCAGCCAAAATGGTGAATATGGTAATAAGCTTCAAAAGCATAACCTGTCCTTGTTGACTTATGTTTTTATATCTCCTTGTTTTAGATATATTTGGTTGCATTTTCATTCAATCATTCGATAATTCCAGTTCAAAAATCTAGTTGCCATAGAAATTCAGCCAAATAAAGCAATTCTCCTCGACTTAGTAAAAACCGAAATACCTTTTGGCAAATACAAAGGCACGCTTATCTGTAATTTACCCGCGTATTATTTAGAGTGGTTTGCGGGTAAAGGTTTCCCTAAAGGAAAAATTGGTGTTTTACTAGAAACCATGTTTGTAATAAAAACCGAAGGGCTTGAGTATTTACTTGAACCTTTGAAAAAACACCTTTAAAATTGTACAGCTCAACAAGCGGAAAACTAAATTTTGTATAGCACACTAAACAATTATTAGTATTTTTGTTTACTGAAACAAACAATTATGCAAGAACTTGTACAGTCTTCTATACAGCATATTGGCAAACAGCCTTTTACATTTACGCGTTCTCGCTTAAGCATTTTGGAGCTAGATCACCGTTTACTTGGCTTAAAAGGTGCACGTGGTACAGGTAAAACAACGTTGCTTTTACAATTTGCCAAGCAGCAACCCAATTGGCAAAAAGAAACACTTTACGCCACTTTAGATAATTTTTGGTTTAGAGAAAACCGTCCGTACGAACTGGCTGATGCTTTTGTAAAACAAGGCGGTAAATTACTGCTGCTAGATGAAGTGCATAAGTACGAACGTTGGGCACAGGAGCTTAAAAACATGTACGATGATTTTCCAGAGCTTAAGGTGGTTTTTACCGGTTCCTCGTTATTAGAAATTTTAAATGCGCAAGCTGATTTAAGCAGGCGAGCCCTAGTTTTTCCTATACAGGGTTTGTCTTTTAGAGAATTTTTGGCGCTAGATCAAAACATAAAACTTCCTAAAATTGAGTGGGCCGATTTACTGGAGAACCACGCAGAAATTTCACAAGAAATTGTAGAAAAAGTAAAGCCTTTGGCGCACTTTGCTACTTACTTAAAAAGTGGCTACTACCCGTTTTTTAAAGAATCAAAAGAGCTGTACAATATTAAATTAGAGCAGGTTACTAATCTTATCTTAGATATTGAGTTGCCACTTTTGCGTAAGCTAGATGTGGCTTACGTGGTAAAGTTAAAACAGCTGTTGGTGGTGTTGGCACAGTCGGTGCCTTTTATCCCCAACATGACAAAGCTGGCCGAGCGCATTGGAATTAACCGCACTACGCTTTTACAATACGTACATTACCTAGAGGAGGCAGATTTAATACAGAATATTTTTAAGCAAGGGGAAGGTATTTCCAAATTGCAAAAGCCAAATAAAATATTGTTGAACAATACCAATTTGAGTTTTTTATTGGCACCCAAAACAGACATTGGCGCTTTACGCGAAACATTTTTTGCCAACCAAGTAAGCTTTGAGCATAAAGTAAATTTTGCCGAAAAAGGTGATTTTTTAGTAGATGGCACTAGCACTTTTGAAGTAGGCGGAAAAAACATACCCAACAAGCAATTACTAGGTGTCAAAAACAGTTTTAGAGCGTTAGATGATATTGAATACGGCAACGGAAATGCTATTCCACTGTGGCTTTTTGGGTTTTTATACTAACGCTTTTATTCCCTTAAAAAATTCATTTAGCACTTTATAATATGGTTTAAATAAAATACGTATCAATCACAAAAATTCAATATACAGTAAGTAGCGTGTCATTTTTTTGGCAATCTGTATCAGAAACTATTTAAACTGCTTGTATTTCCATAAATTCGCAGCAATCACAAATTTGTATTTACATGAAGAAGATATTATTATGCGCCATCGCTTTCTGTATGGCACTTCCAGCCTTAGCTAATGAAGGTATGTGGCTACCACTTTTGCTAAATCGTAATTATGCAGATATGCAGAAATACGGTTTACAATTAACACCGGAAGAATTATACTCGGTAAACAATTCTAGTTTAAAAGATGCTATTGTTTCCTTCGGTGGTTTTTGTACCGGAGAAATTATTTCTAAAAACGGTTTGGTTTTAACCAATCACCACTGCGGATATGGTGCTATTCAAAGCCATTCTACCGTAGAAAATAATATTTTACAAGACGGTTTTTTTGCTAAAAGCTACGCTGAAGAAAAATCGAATCCTGATTTATTTGTACGCTTCTTAGTGCGCATGGAAGATGTTACCGATAAAGTAAACGCTACCATGAGCGATACTATGACGGAAGCCGAGCGCGGACAACAATTGCGTGTAATTGGTAAAAAATTAGCTGATGAAGCTACCGAAGGAACGAAATATGACGCCAACGTGCGCGCATTTTATCACGGTAACGAATTTTACTTGTTTGTATATAACACCTATCGCGACATACGCTTGGTAGGTGCGCCACCAGAAAGTGTAGGTAAATTTGGTGGTGATACTGATAACTGGATGTGGCCGCGCCATACCGGAGATTTTTCTATGTTTAGAGTATATACGGCACCTGATGGCAGTCCTGCAGCATATTCCGAAGACAACATTCCGATGCAACCGAAATATCATTTACCTATCTCTTTAAACGGAGTAAAAGAAGGTGACTTTACTATGGTGTGGGGTTATCCGGGAAGCACCGATCGTTTTTTGAGTAGTCACGGAGTAAAACAAGCTATTGATTTATACAATCCTACGGTGGTAAAAATTCGTGATCTTAAACTTAAGGTTATGAAAACATACATGGATGAAGATCCTGCAACCCGTATTGCTTATGCTAGTAAGTATGCGCAGGTGGCTAATTATTGGAAATATTACATCGGGCAAACCGCCCAGCTGCGCAACAATAATGTGTATGCTAAAAAATTGGTAATTGAAGAAGATTTTCAAAATTGGGTAAATGGAGATGCAGCGCGTACCGCCAAGTATGGTGATGCAATAAAGTTGATGAGAGAGAGCTACAAGACTACGGATCCATATATAAAATCAAAAGTTTATGTGCTGGAAGCGGGACTGCTTGGCGCGGCAATGCCACTGTTTGCTTACCGTATAAATGGTGGTATAAAGCAGTATGAAGCCACGGAAGTAGCCATGAAAAAAGCTATGAAAGAAGCTGCAAAGCCTAAGCGTGATTCTGTTGAAAAAGTATATGAAGGGCGTTTGGCCGCTATAAAAGCAGGCTTACAAGCTAGAGTAAAGGAGCATTTTGCTGAATATAATGCAGATTTAGATAGAGATTTACTAGCAAATACTCTGCAACTTTATTACAAAAATGTGCCTAAAAATCAGCATCCTGCATTTTTTGAAGATGTAGCGGACGACTTTAAAGGTAATTTTTACAATTATGCAGCTGAGGTTTTTGATGAATCTGTATTTGCTGATGAGGAAGATGCGATGGAGGCAATTGAAAAAATGAAAAGCAAAAAAATTCGTAAAGATTATGCCGTAATAATGGGTAATGATTTTTATGCGGCTTATCAAGCAGGCGGCACAACTGATGAAGCTGCTTTAAAAGCCTTAGAGGAAGCGGAGGATAATCAAGAAAAAGGCTACCGCTTATTTACTGCCGGCTTAAGAGAAATGCAACCCAATAAGAATTTTAGTGCAGATGCCAATAGCACCATGCGTATGACTTATGGAACCGTTGGTAGCTATAAAGCGAGAGATGCCGTGAAATATAATCACCAAACTACCGCGCAAGGAATTTTAGAAAAATCTAACCCCGATGACTTTGAATTTGTGGTGCCAGATAAGCTTACCACGTTAATTGAAGCGGAAAACTTTGGACAGTATGCAAATGCCAAAGGAAACTTGCCGGTTTGTTTTATTCATAATACAGATATTACCGGTGGTAACTCCGGAAGTCCTGTAATTAATGGTAAAGGTCAATTAATTGGTTGTGCTTTTGACGGTAACTGGGAAGCTATGAGTGGTGATATTTTCTTTGAGGAAGAATTGCAGCGTACCATTTCAGTTGATATTCGCTACGTGTTATTTATAGTAGATAAGTACGCGGGCGCTACCAACATTATTAATGAACTTACTTTGGTAAAAGACAATGAAGCTACTACCACAATGGAAGCTAGAACGAGTGAAGAGGTAAGAACCTTTTAGTACATTTGATAAATAATAAAAAGCTGCTTGCGTTACCTTTACGTAAGCAGCTTTTCTTTTTTTTGAAGCGCCAACTTTGCACATGCACACTATTTTTCCTTATTTAATTAGCGTTTTATCGGTACTTGGTATTTTATCAAAAGCCCCAGCCGGCACTTTACCCTTACCGGGAATTAATAATGCATACCTAGATAAAGCGGAGGTTACCAATGCGCTTTGGCGAGAATATATGTTGGAAATAAAGAAAACTCCAGAAAATTTTGACTCCAATGCCTTTGTACAAAGTTATCCAAATTTAGAGTTATGGAGCAGGGTATATCCTGCAGATTTTGATAGGCCGAATAAGTTTGATCAATACCCGGTGGTGGGTATAAATTACCCGCAGGTAATTGATTTTTGTAAATGGCGTAGCAAGGATATTAGTAAAAAAAGAGGACAAGCCATTGTGTACACACTACCCACCGTTTTTGAATATACCCGAGCAGCAAAAAACGCTAAAGTGTTAGTTGCCGGCTTGTATAATACGCAAATTGAAATTGGAGATTTTATTGGTTTGTGTGATAATGCTATGGAAATGACTAATTTAGAGGGTATTGCTATGGCCGGATATGGGGCAGCTTGTATGGATACCGTTTTCTTTTTTAAAGCGGAAGATAATTTGGGATTTAGGTGCAAAGCCTATTTTAAATGACAGGAATTTGCACCCTTATTTTACATGGAGAAAAACTTCAGCTTTTACCACAAAAAGCAATTTTTTGGCCTGCGCAAAAAACGCTTTTTATAGCCGATACGCATTTCGGTAAAATCACGCATTTTAGAAAAGCGGGCATCGCCTTACCCGATACAGCGGCTTTTGAAAATTTCAGAAAACTGCGCCAGCTTTTAGAAACAACGTTACCTGAAAAGGTCTATTTTTTAGGCGATTTATTTCATTCTGAGCTCAATATCGAATGGTTTGGTTTTAAGGAATTACTTAGTCAGTTTCCACAAATTCAGTTTCACTTGGTAGAAGGAAATCATGATATATTAGACGAAAGTAGTTACGCCAAAGCAAATTTTAAAGTACATACAACACCAATTTTAGTAGGAGGCTTTTTACTTTCTCATGAGCCGATTGAAAAAGATATTCCGGAAGGTATTATTAATTTTTGTGGGCACCTGCACCCAGGCGTGCGCTTAGTAGGAAGTGCGCGGCAAACCATGCGCTTACCCTGTTTTTATTTGAGCACAAACCAATTAATTTTTCCCGCCTTCGGGGCATTTACCGGATTATATCTACTAAAGCCTAAAAAAGAAGATAAAATTTTTGTGTGTAGCGGAGCTGAAGTATTGAGCTTTTGAGGATTATAGTTTATTTAGAACCAGAACCAGAGCCGGATGAATACGGAAATAATTTGCGCTGATAATCAGTAGTTTAATTGTTCTAAAACGACAAGCTAGCCCCCCTAAATCACTGCCGCTAGAGCAGCACTTATAGCCAAGGGTACTTTAGCGGCTTGTGTAACTAGTCCTACCTTGGCGGGATTTGGGGGCTTCAAAGAAGGTAAGCTGCTCATTTTTAGTTGTGTTTTTTAACAATCGCTCTAACCTGACTTCCATAACTGCCACCAAATAATACGGTGTGCACTAATAATGGATAGAGGTTATGCAAATCTATTCTTTCTTCAAAACCATTTTCTAAGGGAAAAGCACGGTGATACGTTTCAAAAGTTTCTTTAGAAAAACCACCAAACAAACGCATCATGCTCAAATCCATTTCCCGGTGTCCGTAATACATGGCTGGGTCATAAATAGAAGCACCTTTAGTAGTTTGCATGGTGTTGCCACTCCACAAATCACCGTGTAAAAAGCTTGGTTTTTCAAATGGAATTAAGTCGTTCCAGCTATTCAGTAAGTTTTCCGTTTTTCTGCTTGTTGTAGAAGTTAAGGCGTCTTTGTCTATGGCTAACTTTAGTAAAGGTAAAATTCTTTGCGTTGCAAAAAATTCTTGCCAATCAATGTGTTGAACATTCATTTGTGGAAGGTTACCAATATAATTGTCATTATCTAAGCCAAACTTGATGTTGGTGTTTTTATGTAGTATAGCTAGTTTTTCACCAAATTCTGCGTGGTTTAGTACACCGCTTTGCGTTAAAAAGGAAAGTAAGATAAAACCACCCTCTTCATTTTCAAATACTTCAATTACTTCAGGAATTTTAAACGCACAAGCGCTTCTGAGTTTATTCAAACCATCAGCCTCAGCACTAAAAAAATTGGGAAATACGTTATGTTTAAACTTTATAAAGTAGCGCGCTTGTTTGTAATCAAAGTGAAAAGCGTCATTTATATCTCCACCGCTAACGGGTGTCAGCATTAAATTAGGAATTGCCTCAGCGTTCAGAAACGAACTGTTTTTAAGCAGAAATGTCAAATATTTTTGAGCGGTCTTCGCTGCCATCATCTAAGTATTTACGCATACCCTGCCATTTAATAATAGCATCTTTCAGCACATCAGCTTTTATAGGTTTGCTAATGAAATCATTCATACCCGCTTCAAAGCACTTTCGCTTATCAGAACTACTTGCATTTGCGGTTACAGCAATGATTACCGGCCTAGAGCGTACATCATTTACAATGCGCTTGGTTGCTTCAAAGCCATCCATTTCGGGCATTTGCAAGTCCATCAAAATCATGTGGTAACTATTTTCAAGCGCTTTGTGCCAAGCTACGTTTCCATTTTCGGCCACGTCAATATCTAAACCAAATGTTTTTAGCATCATTACCATCAACTTCTGATTTACAGGATTGTCTTCGGCATACAATATTTTTAAACTGGTATCTACCGTGTTGTTTTCCTGAGAGCTTGGCAAAGACGTGGTTCCGGTAGTAATTTTCGGCATTCCTAATTTAAAGGTAAGTAGCGCTGTGGTGCCTTTCCCTTTTTGGCTTTGCATGTTTAAAGAACCATTCATGTGTGCCAACAATTCCCTTACAACAGATAGCCCTAAGCCTGTGCCACCGTATTTTCTAGTGTTAGTAGAATCGGCTTGTTTAAAAGCGCTAAATAAACCTTTCATTTTAGATGCAGCCATACCAATACCGGTATCAATTACTCTAAATGAAAGCTCAATTTCTTCGCCACTAGAATCTTTCAAACTGCCTTCAATGCGCACCGATCCTTTCTCCGTAAACTTAAAAGCATTACTTACTAAGTTCATAAAAATTTGCTTGATACGTGTGGCATCACCAATTAATCTATCCGGTATTTCAGGATCAATTTTTATAATCAAGTCAATTGGTTTGACACCTTTTTCCTTTACCGCTAAGTTTACCGCGCCTCTAATACATTCCTCCACATTTAGTGGCCGTTTTTCTAATTTTATTTTACCCGATTCTAATTCTGAAATACTTAAAATATCTAAAATAATAGCTAAAAGCGATTCTCCATTTTTTTGTATCGTTTCAACTTTTTCTTTTTGTGTGCTGTCTAATTTGGTTTTTGATAAAAATTCGCTCATGCCTAAAATCGCGTTCATAGGCGTTCGCAATTCGTGGCTCATGGTATTTAAAAATTCAGCTCTTGATTTGGTAGCTGCACCTGCCGCGTAGTTTGATTCACGCAAGTTGCGACCAAAGCGTATGCTCAACGCAATCGTTTGGGTGAAAATGAAAAGGATATACCCTACAAAATCAATCCAAACGGATTCTGGTAAAAATTTTAAGTAAGCCCCGATTTTAGAAAACACCACCACCGCCAAAACCAAAGCTCCAGTTACTGTAAGCCAGCTCATTTTGTGCGAGAAATTCATTCTTACCGCAGCATTTATAGCTAAAAATACCATTCCCGCGCTTATAAAAAATAAATAAGGCGTCATAAAAGCTGTGAAAATTTCTGAGGGTAGTACAGTGCTAATAGCCGCTAGGGTAGAAACAATAGTAACTAAATATAAAACAAAAGAAGGTATTTTAAAGGAAATCAGGTATTTCACAAACCACACATAAAAAACCACACTCGCAAAAAGTGAAATGTATTCCAAACGAAGGGTTAATTCCCAAGGTAAGGAAGACCAGGCCGAATGCAGCACGTATTCATCCGTACCAATTGCTCGGTAAAAGTTACTAAAACAAAATAGAAAGAAAAATAAGGCAGAAAAGTCTCTTCGATTAAACCAAAACATAGCTAAACCAAGTACTGCAGAAATTAACAAACAGCCACCTAAGAAAAAGCTGCTGCCAATACCAAAATTGCGTCTAGCACTTATAACTTCTGGGGTACCAATTAAAATAGACTTATTTACACCTCCTTTATAATGGCTAAAATTACTTACATGAATAATAATTTCATTTTGACCAGGCTTAAGGTTTAAGTCTTTGACGCTCGGTCTCCAATAAGGCTGTGATTCCGCTTCTGAGCGCCCTACTTTGCCGTTACTTGAAAAACCGACACCATTAACAAACATTGCATAAGCACAATAAAAGTGAGGAACATATACAGCTAACGCTTCATGCTTTTCGTCCGTTTTTAATAATAAACGATAGGTGCCGTAGCCAAAATTGGGGTCAAGTATAGATGCGTTACCTTCCTCTGTATTCCACTTGGTGAGAAAATCTACAAAAACAGGATCCTCTGTATTACCGCTGTTAAAATCTTCAGATAGGTACAATTGATTCTCGTAAAAAGCCCACTCCCCATCTAATTTTTCAAATTGTTCGTTAAAATTGTAACGTCTAAAATCAATTTCTCCTCTAAATGCAATAGGCTGAGCTACGGAATGTAAGCTGCTGCAAAATAGTACAAATAAGAGAAAATATTTTTTCATGGAAGAGGCATCTAATCAAATCCATTGCCAGAGGTTATAGCGTTTTGACTAGCAAGGGTTAAAGATATTAAGATTTTTAACTTTTATCCTCTTTTGGGAAGTAATTTATCAATTTGGGAGCAATTGCAATTTATAGTGCTTAAAAATTATTGAAAACGTTAATTTTTTTAACAACTCTTTAACGAGTTGTATCCAATAAGCATAACAAATTTGCGTAAACAATAAGGCTGAAAAAATACTTGCCTTGTTCACGATAATTGACGTTTTAACAATAGCATAAAATGGAAATAGAAAACAGCAGTTCTAACATTAGAGAACTAAACGAAAAAATAGAAAGAGAGAGTGCATTTGTGGATTTACTCTTAATGGAAATTAACAAGTCTATTATTGGTCAAAAAAAGATGCTAGAGCGTTTACTTATTGGCCTTTTAGGCAATGGCCATGTGCTTTTAGAGGGTGTGCCTGGTTTGGCAAAAACCTTAGCTATCAACTCTTTAGCCAAAGCTGTAAATGCTGATTTTAGTAGAATACAGTTTACACCGGATTTACTTCCGTCAGATATTGTGGGTACCCAGATTTATAATATGCGCGAAAATGAATACTCTATTAAGCGTGGTCCCATTTTTTCCAATTTTGTGTTGGCAGATGAGATAAACCGTGCTCCTGCTAAGGTGCAAAGTGCTTTGTTAGAAGCAATGCAAGAGCGACAGGTTACCATTGGTGGAGAAACGTTTCCGCTACCAAAACCATTTTTAGTGTTGGCCACTCAAAATCCGGTGGAGCAGGAAGGAACGTATCCTTTAGCTGAAGCACAAAGTGATCGTTTTATGCTAAAAACGGTAATTACCTATCCTAAATTAGAAGACGAGCGAATTATTATGCGTCAAAACCTAAATGGTGAGCGTGGAGAAATAAAGCCGGTGGTAGATGTTGAAACCATACTGCGCGCAAGAAAAATGGTACAGGAGGTATATATGGATGAAAAAATAGAACGCTACATTTTAGACATTGTATTTGCCACCAGAAAGCCAGAAGATTATAGAATGCCATCGCTAAAGCCTTTGGTAAATTTTGGCGCATCACCGCGTGGTAGCATTAATTTGGCCGCAGCGGCAAAAGTGCACGCCTTTATAAAACGTAGAGGTTATGTAGTGCCAGAAGATGTACGCGCTGTAGCCGAAGATGTTTTGCGTCACCGTATTGGAATTACCTACGAAGCAGAAGCTGAAAACATAAGCACGGAGGATATTATAGCGCAAATTTTAGATCACGTAGAAGTACCATAGCGTGCAAGTTTGCAATTTAAAAAGCAAGTTTGCAATTGAGGGCAAATGAGAATAAGTTGGTAATTTCCAAACTGAAGAATTGCCAACTTTCAAAAGCATTTTAAGCATTGCCAGCCGAAACTCAACGGTATTTAAATAATTGCCAACTTTCAAAAGCATTTTGAGCATTGCCAACTGAAACTCAACGGTATTTAAGTAATTGCCAACTGTTACTCGATATGTTAGAATAAAAATGGACACTAAAGAGCTTTTAAAAAAAGTACGGAGAATAGAAATTAAAACCCGCAGGCTGAGCAATCACCTATTTAGTGGGGAATACCATAGTTCCTTTAAGGGGCGTGGTATGGCTTTTAGTGAGGTGCGTAAATATGCAATTGGCGATGATATTCGTGCGATTGATTGGAATGTAACCGCTAGATTGAATGAACCGTATATAAAAGTTTTTGAAGAAGAGCGTGAGCTTACGCTGATGTTAATGGTGGATGTGAGTGGTTCGGGTTTTTTTGGAAGCCGTGTACAGCAAAAGCGTGAAATGATTACGGAAATATGCGCAACACTCGCCTTTTCTGCTATTCAAAATAACGATAAAGTGGGTTTGCTTTTGTTTACCGATGCCATTGAATTATACATTCCTCCCGCTAAGGGTAAAACGCATACACTGCGCATTATTAGGGAGTTAATAGAATTTGAACCTAAGAGTAAAAAAACCAATATAGCACAGGCTTTGAAGTATTTGGCCAGCATTCAAAAGAAAAAAGCCATTGCTTTTGTGCTATCAGATTTTATGGATTTGGAGTATAAAGATCCTTTAAAAATAATGGCGCAGCGGCATGATGTTACGGGTATTAGGGTGTATGATCCGCGCGAGCGAGAACTGCCAAATTTGGGAATGGTACCCATGCATGATTTAGAAAGTGGCGGTGTACGTTGGGTTAATACGGCTTCTAAAGCTTTGCGCGATGAGCAGCGCAGACACTTTGGAAAGAATGAAAGTTATTTTAAAAATAGCTTTCAAAAAGGTGGAGCAGGTAGTCTTTCCATCCGCATTGATGAATCGTACCCTAAAAAATTGTTAGGATATTTTAAAGAAAAAGCAGCACGATGAAGCAGTGGTTTTTTAGCATTAGCATTTTTTGCTGCGCGCTTTTGGCTCATAGTCAGGTGCGTTTGCAGGCTGTGGCCGATACCAATAAAATTTTAATTGGCGAGCAGTATAACGTTACGCTTAGCGCCATCATCCCGCAAGGTACCGACTTTAATTGGCCGCTGGCTGATAGCTTAGAAGGCTTGGAATTAATTACCGTTGGTAAGTTAGATACCACGTTAATAGAGCAACGTTGGGAATTGCAGCAAACCCTTACGCTGTCTGCTTTTGATAGTGGTTATTTTGCTTTTCCGCCACAAACACTTTTATTGGGTACAAGCCGCTATGTTTCAGAAGCCCTGCCCATTGCCGTTTTGTTGCCTGAATTACCCGAAGATCAAGAAGTTTTTGATATTAAGGATGTAGAAGATGTACCATTTAATTGGTGGTGGATTATTTTATGGACGGTAGTTACGCTTTTGGTAATTGCGGGCGTTATATTATTGATTATTAGGCTAACGCGTAAAAAACCAATTGTTCCTGTTAAGCGGAAAGAGCCGGCTTTACCACCTTACGAATGGGCGGTAAAATCGCTTAGAGAAATTGAAAAAGAACAACTTTGGCAGGCAGGTAAAGTAAAATTATTTTACTCCGAAGTTACCGATGTAGTGCGCCAATATATGGAGCGCGCGTTGGCCATAAATGCCATGGAAAGCACAGCTTTGGAAATTAAAGAAAAATTGAAAGTTGTGGATGCTAAGGAGCAAGTAAAAGACGATTTAAACAAGGCTTTGTATTTAAGTGAGATGGTAAAATTTGCCAAAGAGCAACCCACACGAGCCGATCATGAAAAAACGGTGGCTGATATTTATGCCTTTTTAGAAGCTACCAAACCAAAACCGGTACAATCATGATGCAGTATCAGTTTCAAAATCCTGAATGGTTTTGGGCACTTTTACTATTGCCCCTTATTGGCTTTTGGCTATGGTATAAGCGCGGTCAAAATCGCCCAGAATTGTTTTATGCCGGAGCCGAAAGACTAGCCGGAAGCAGCAGCAATTGGTTGGCGCGCTTACGTGTGTTACCAGATGTGTTAAGAATTTTAGCTTTGGGTTTGTTAATAGTCGCCTTGGCCCGTCCGCGCACCAGCGAAGAATCTACCCGCACCAAGGGCACCGAAGGTATTGATATTATGATGGCCATAGACGTGAGCACCAGTATGCTTTCGCGCGATTTACGCCCAAACAGGATGGAAGCTACCAAAAATGTGGCGGCAGATTTTGTGCAAAAGCAGGTGAATGATCGTATTGGTTTGGTCATTTATGCCGGTGAAAGTTACACACAAACACCTTTAACCAGCGACCATCGTATTTTGCTGAATTCTATTAAAGATGTAAGCAACGGCTTAATTGAAGATGGTACCGCTATTGGCTTAGGGCTAGGTACTTGCGTAAACAGATTGAAGGACAGTGAAGCCAAAAGCAAGGTAATTATTTTGCTTACCGATGGTGAAAACAACCGTGGCGAAATTGATCCGATAACGGCTGCAAATTTGGCTTCACAATTTGGGATACGCTGCTACACCATTGGCGTAGGCACAAAAGGCACGGCTATGAGTCCGGTAGGATATGATTTTAGAGGAAAGCTAGTATTTGACCGCATCGAAGTAAATATTGACGAAAAACTACTTACTGAAATTGCACAAATTACCAACGGTAAATATTTCCGGGCCACCGATAATGAAAAACTGCAATTGATTTACGAAGAAATTGGAAAATTGGAAACCACCAAATTGCAAGAATTAAAGTTTTATACGTATGACGAAAAGTTTGTAGCCTTTGCGCTGTGGGCATTGGGCTTATTTGTGTTAGAGCTTGTTTTACGTTTCACCCTTTTAAGGAGTTTTATCTGATGTACGAAATTGATCATCCATACTACTTCTATTTACTGGTTTTAATTCCGGTATTAATACTACTTTTTTTAGCGCATAAACTGTGGCAAAAAAAGGTACGTAAAAACTTTGGCGACCTTGCTTTGCTTAAAAAAATGGCTCCGGAACGTAGCCGTACCAAACGGGGCTTGAAACTCTTGCTTTGGTGTTTGGCTTTGCTGTTTATAAGCATTGGTTTAGTAAACCCTAGGGTAGGTAGCCGTTTAGAAAATATAAAAAGAGAAGGCATTGATTTGGTGTTTGCCTTAGATGTGAGCAAGAGTATGCTTACCGAAGATGTGCGCCCTAATCGTTTGGAAAAAGCTAAGTTAATTATAAGCCGCAGCTTAGATAATTTGGTGGGCGATAGGGTAGGCATGATTATTTATGCGGGCCAAGCGTATCCGCAATTGCCTATTACCACTGACTATGGCGCGGCTCGTTTGTTTTTACGCACCGTTAATACGGATATAATTCCATCGCAGGGTACAGCTATTGCCGATGCTATAGATATGGCTATTGACTTTTTTGACGATGACCAACAAAAAAATCGTTTGTTGGTAATTTTAACCGATGGTGAAGACCATGAAGCAGGCTATGAGCCATTGGCAAAAGAGGCGGCAGCTAAAGGAATTAAGATTATTACCATTGGTGTTGGCACGGAAAAAGGAGCGCCTATTCCCGATGTTAGAAACGGACAAAATGTTGGTTTTAAGCGCGACCAAAATAATGAGGTGGTAATTAGTAAACTTGAAAAAGACGTGTTGATAGACATCGCGCAAAGCACCAATGGAAAATATGTGTTGGGCAGTAGCGTTAGTGGCACGGTAGAAGGTTTGATAAACGAAATACAAAGCATGGAAAAGCAAGAATTTGAAAGTCAGGTTTTTGCCGATTACGAAGATCAGTTTCAATGGTTTTTAGCCATAGCGCTGTTATTTTTGCTTATAGATGTATTTGTGTTGGAGCGTAAAACGCAGTGGTTTAAAAAATTGGGCTTATTTAAAACAAAAGAAGATGAAAAGTAGCCTGTTGATTTTTATGGCGATTTGCACCCAAATTTTGCTGGGGCAAGATTACAATAATAGCACCCGAGCAGGAAATTTATTGTACAAAGATGGGCAGTATGCCGAAGCCGAAATAGCTTACAGAATGGCTATAAAGGAGGATGAAAAAGGTGCAGAAGCAATGTATAATTTAGGCAATGCACTTTATAAGCAAGGCCGAGTAGATGAAGCAAAAGAGGCTTTTGATAAGGCTTTGGCTATGACTAAAAATGATAAGCTTAAAGCAAAGACGCATCATAACTTAGGTAACGTAAGTTTGGGTAAAAAAGAATATGAAAAGGCGGTGCAGCAGTACAAGGAATCTTTAAAATTGAACCCAAAAGATGATGAAACGCGTACCAATTTGGTAAAAGCGCTTAGGCAAATACAGCAACAGCAGCAGCAAGAAAATCAGGATAAGGATAAAAAAGACCAGAACAAGGATAAGGAAGAGCAAGAAAACGAGGAGAAGCAAGAAGGCGATAGTAAGGATAAGAAGGACGGAGAAGGAGACAAGGACGAGAAGAAGAATGAGGATAAAAAAGATCAGCAAGGCGATAAACCGGATGAACAAAAAGAAGGAGATCCAAAACAAGGACAAGGAGCTAAAGCGGAGATGAGTAAAGAAGAAGCGGAAAGGTTATTACAAGCCATTAATCGGAAAGAACAAGAGCTTCAGAAAAAATTGACCAAGGAAAAAATGAAGGGTACTCCCGTAAAAACTGAGAAAGATTGGTGATGTATAGTTTAAAATCCCTGCGAAATTTATGCGTTTTTTTGTGCTTTAGCTTTGTTGCTCAGGCACAAATTCAGTTTACGGCTAAGGCCAATAAATATGTGGTTGGTCAAAATGAAAACTTTACCATTGAGTTTAAAATCAATGAAAATGGTCGCAATTTTAGAGCGCCTGATTTGAGCGATTTTGTGGTGTTAAGCGGGCCAAATCCTAGCCAGTATTCTAGTTATAGCAACGTAAGCGGACGTACTTTTTCTTTAGCGTACAATTATCAGTTGCGCCCAAGAAATCAGGGAACTTTTACCATAGGCGTGGCAAGTATTGACGCTGCGGGAGACACTTACCGCACGGAACCAATGAAAATTGAAGTGGTAGCGCAGGCTGCCCAACCGGCTGACCCAAATAATCCGGAGGCAATTGCTGCGGAAGGCGCATTTTTTAGAATTATTACCAATAAAAGCACGGTATATAGAGGCGAGCCCTTAATTGCTAGTTACAAGTTATACACCAAGCTAAACGTGAGTTCTCCGCAGGTGCGCAAGGAACCGCCCATGAGTGGTTTTTATAAAGAAGACATTGATTTAGGTAGAATTACAACTCAAGCAGAACGCTATCAAAATGAAAATTTTAGCACCGGCATTGTGCGCCAATTGATGCTTATTCCGCAAAAAACAGGGGTTTTAAAACCGGGAGAGGTAGAAATGATAATTCCTACTGTAGTAGAAACAAGTGGACGTGATATTTTCGGATTTAGAAGAAGGCAGCAAGTCAATCAAGTATCCATACAATCGTATCCCGCTATTACGGTAAAACCACTTCCGGAAAACGGTAAACCAAGCAATTTTAGTGGTGCCGTAGGTGATTATTCCTTTTCGGTAACCTGCAGTAAAACTAAGCTTAAGGCAGATGAATCTATCACCTTTAAGGTAGAAGCAAAAGGCAGCGGGAATGTTAAATTGATAACACTTCCATCACCGGAATTTCCAGCCGCTTTTGAAGCGTATGACCCAAAATACAAGGAGAATATTTCGGTAAGTATTAATGGAATGCGCGGTAGCAAGAGCAATGAATATTTGTTGGTACCTCGTTATGGCGGAAAGTATAAAATTCCGGCCATGGAGTTTTCATTTTTTAATGTAGATAGAGGGCGTTATGAAACCATAAAAAGTCAGCCTTTTGAAATAACGGTGGAAGGAGCAGCCGCCAATCCTAATGCTACGGGCGTTTCACCAACAGCAGAAAAAGAAGGTGTTACCTTTTTAGGTAGAGATATTTTAACGCTTAAAGCAGATTTGGAACTCAGTAAAAAAAGCAAACCGTTTTTTGGTTCAGGTTTATTTTATGGAGCATTAGTTGTAGGAATAAGCTTGTTGCTGTTGCTTATAATAGTAGGCATTTATGTAAGTAACCGCACGGTAGATTATACGTTGCAGCGCCAAACCAAAGCCAGTAAAAAAGCACGCAAGCGTTTGGTTTTAGCCAAAAAAGCATTAGATGCCAACAATACGGATGGTTTTTATGAAGCATTAGCCAACGCATTGTGGGGATATTTTGGAGATAAGTTGAGCATCGCGCCAAGCAAATTAAGTAAAGAGTTTATTGGCGAAAATCTAAAGCAAAAAGGCGCTGACGAGGCAAGCGTAGATAGAGTGCTGGCGATGCTTAGTCAGGCAGAAATGGCGCGCTACAGTGCTGCTGCCTCTTTGAAACCAAAAGAAGATTACGAGGAAGCCGCAGTGTTAATTACTAAAATTGATGCCCAGCTATGAAACAGTTTTTAATCGTTACGTTCAGTATTTTTCTTTCGGTTAGCACGTTGGCGCAAGCTGAAAATGATAGCTTAACAGCTGCTAATACTGCGTATAAAAAAGGAAATTTTGCTAAGGCGATTTCTATGTATCAAGGAATTTTAAAACAAGGTTTTGAAAGTGAAGCGTTGTATTATAATTTAGGAAATGCATACTACAAAAATGGCGAAGTAGCCAAAAGTATTTTAAATTATGAGCGTGCTTTACTTTTAGACCCGGACGATGAAGATGCGTTGCAAAATCTTGAAATTGCAGGACTCAGCACTGTTGATCGTTTTGAAGTGATGCCACAGCCGCTTATCCGTTCAGCGTACCAAAGTATTTTCAAAAGCTTTAGTCCTAGTAATTGGAGTTACACCGCTTTTGTGTTTTTATTAGTAAGCTTAATTTTTACTGCCTTATACTTTTTTAGTGATAGCAAAAAGCTTGGTTTTACTATGGCAATCATTGGTTTTGTGTTGTTTGGTTTTACGTTGAGTATGGCGTTTCAGCACAAAAGTTATTTACAGAAAAACAAAGCCGCCATTGTTATGAAAGCGAGTAGTTACGCTAAAAGTGGCCCAAGTAAACAAGCTGAAGATGTATTTATTTTACACGAAGGCACTAAAGTAACGGTGATAGAAGCCTTTGAAAAGTGGGAGAAAGTCCGTTTGCCGGATGGTAAAATTGGTTGGTTGCCTAAGGCTGATTTAGGCATGGTGGTGGTGCGGAGTTTTTAAAAAAGTTCGTAAGCTTTAAGTCCGAAGAAAGCTACACGTTGAGTTTGCTTCACCGCAGAGGTGCAGAGCACACAGAGTAACGCAGAGAAAGGCAAAAACGCAAATTGGCGGTTGGCAATTCGTGGCACTGGTTGGGTTTTCACCACAGAGGAAAATCCGTGTTCTATTGCCGCTGCTTTGCGCTTCTAACTTTGCGTCTTTGCGAGAAATGGCGCTAAATATTTCCCCACCGCAGAGGTTCAGAGTAACATAGAGAAAAATCCGTGTTTATCCGTTTCATCCGTAAAATCCGTGTTCTATTGCCGCTGCTTTGCACTTCTAGCTTTGCGTCTTTGCGAGAAATGCCGCTAAATATTTCTCCACCGCAGAGGTGCAGAGCACGCAGAGTAACGCAGAGAAAGGCAAAAACGCAAGTTGGCGGTTGGCAATTAACGGTAATAAGGGAAGTTAGCAATTCGTGGCACTGGTTGGGTTTTCACCACAGAGAAAAATCCGTGTTTATCCGTTTCATCCGTAAAATCCGCGTTCTATTGCCGCTGCTTTGCGCTTCTAGCTTTGGGTCTTTGCGAGAAATGGCGCTAAATATTTCTTCACCGCAGAGGTGCAGAGCACGCAGAGTAACGCAGAGAAAGGCAAAAACGCAAGTTGGCGGTTGGCAATTAACGGTAATAAGGGAAGTTAGCAATTCGTGGCACTGGTTGGGTTTTCACCACAGAGAAAAATCCGTGTTTATCCGTAAAATCCGCGTTCTATTGCCGCTGCTTTGCGCTTCTAGCTTTGGGTCTTTGCGAGAAATGCCGCTAAATATTTCCCCACCGCAGAGGTGCAGAATAACACAGAGGAAAATCCTTATTTATCAGCTTCATCCGTAAAATCTGCGTTCTATTGCCGCTGCTTTGCGCTTCTAACTTTGCGGCTTTGCGAGAAATGCCGCTAAATCCTCTTCCTAAAACAAACCTCCCGCCTATTTCCTTATCTCAAAAACAAAAAAAACTCATGCACACATTTGATGCGATAATTATAGGCACCGGACAGGCTGGGCCAGCTTTAGCACACCGATTAAAAAACGAAGGAAAAACCGTTGCTATTATTGAAAAAGACAAGTTTGGCGGAACCTGTGTAAACGATGGTTGTACGCCCACCAAAGCTTATGTAGCGAGCGCACGTAGAGCATTTATTGCAAAAAATAGTGCCGACCATGGCATTTCCTTTTTGGGAGAGGTGCAAATAGATTTAAAGAAAATTAAGGCACGTAAAGATAAATTGGTAAAAGAATCTACCGAAGGCGTAGAAGCTTCTTTGCGCGAAGCGGATAAAATAACTGTATTTACAAGGCACGGAAGGTTTATTGATGGGCACACCGTGGAGGTAGATGGCCAGCAGCTTAAAGCGGATCAGATTTTTATAAACACCGGTGGACGTGCACGTTTGTTAGATAATTTTGAAAATGTAAACTACCTAACCAATAGCAGTATTTTAGAACTCACGGAAGTGCCAAAACACTTAGTAATTATTGGGGGTGGCTATATTGGCTTAGAATTTTCGCAAATGTTTAGGCGCTTTGGCAGCGAGGTAACTATTGTAGAAATGAAGGATAAATTACTATCAAAAGCCGATGATGATGTGGCAGAAGAGATTTCAGAAATTTTGAAAAGTGAAGGCATTAAACTGCGGTTAGGCGCAAAATGTATTAATGGCAGGCAAAATAAAGACGGCAGCATAACGGTAGGTTTAGATTGCGATAATCCCGAAAAGGAAGTAACCGGAAGTCATGTGTTAGTAGCCGTTGGCCGAGTGCCCAACACTGATGATTTAGGTTTGGAAAAAGCCGGTGTAAAAACGAATGACAAAGGTTTTATTGAGGTAAATAATCATTTACAAACTACGGTGCCACATATTTATGCCATGGGCGATTGCAATGGAGAAGGTGCTTTTACACATACCACGTATAATGATTTTGAAATAGTAGCAAATCATCTTTTTGATGGTGGTAATAAAACCCTAAACGATAGAATTACCTGTTATGCAGCGTTTATTGATCCGCCTTTTGCGCAAGTGGGCTTATCAGAAAAAGAGGTAAAAGAAAAGGGAATAGCGGCCTTAAAGACCAAAAGACCCATGAGCCGAATTGCACGTGCCAAAGAAATGGGTGAGACCAAAGGCTTTCTTAAAATGATAGTTGATAAATCAACAAACAAGTTTTTAGGCGCTACTTTTTTGGGCACCGGAGCAGATGAATATATTCATACCGTTTTAGATTTAATGTATGCCGATGCTGAATATACCGTGATGCAAAATGCGGTGCACATTCATCCTACCGTTAGTGAATTGCTACCTACTATTTTAGGGGAATTGGAGGAGATGTAGGGAAATTAGGATTTGTAGCGCTTGGTTAAAGGGTTAAAAGAGTTTTGGTAAAGCGTATAAGCCTCAAAAATTTACATAGTTTTGAAACATGCGAAAGCTCTTACCGCTACTTCTTTTTTGTGCTGCTTGCAGCAAAACAACTTCTACCAGTTGTACAGAAACCGCTCTTTACACAAAAGCCAATTTACCTATTGGTACCGCCTTTAACTTTGTAGATTACCAAACCAATCCAGCTTTAGCTGAAACTTTTAAAAGGCATTTTAATAGCCTTACGCCAGAAAACGCACTGAAATTTACCACCATTAGAACCATTGAAAATGGACCGTACAACTTTTTAGAAGCAGATTCTTTAGTGGCACTAGCCAAACAACAAAACGCACGCGTACACGGACACACCTTGGTTTGGCATCAGCAATTACCAGCTTGGTTTAACACTTACAGCGGTAATTATAAAGACTTGTTAACCAATCATATAAACATAGTAATGACTCATTTTGCTAGTAATATTAAAAGTTGGGATGTGGTAAATGAGGCTTTAAATGAACAAGGGGAGTTGCGCGTTTCGCTTTGGCGTGAAAAGCTGGGAAACGACTATGTTTATTTGGCTTTTAAAGCA
The DNA here is from genome assembly GCA_963715655.1 of Schleiferiaceae bacterium. Classification (GTDB taxonomy): domain Bacteria; phylum Bacteroidota; class Bacteroidia; order Flavobacteriales; family Schleiferiaceae; genus JANQPD01. The sequence goes on along the minus strand of OY970262.1, from coordinate 3,552,705 downwards.
GCACAATCTGCAAAGGCTGGTGATAAAGAAACGGTACTCTTTTACAACGACTATAATTTAGCTTTAAATCCGCGTAAGCTAGATGCCGCTATAAAACTGTGTGCAGAAATGCGCCAACGTGGTATTTCTAACATCGGCATAGGTATGCAATTGCACATCACGCCAAGTTTTCCTACCAAAATAGAACTGGCAAGAGCTGTAGAAAAAGTGTGGCGGGCGGGTTTTAAAATTCACTTTTCAGAAGTAGATGTTAGCCTAAATGTTTTAGGGAATAAAAGCAGTTTTACAGATGCAGATTATCAGGCACAAGCCAATAAATATGCAGAAATTGTGGAAGTGTATAAGCAAATACCCGAGCAATATCAATTTGGGATTACCTTTTGGGGCGTGGGTGATGCTGATTCTTGGATACCCAGTTTTTTTAACCGAGCCGATGCACCGCTTTTGTTTAACGAGAATTACGAATCAAAACCGGCCTTTTGTGCCTTTTTATCTGGCTTATGAAAAGAGTATTTTTACTATGTCTGTTTTGCGTTTTTTCCTTAGCGGGAAGGAGCCAAGTTACGCTAGGTTACTTCCCGTTTAATTATGGCGAAGTACAACTTACTAGTCCGCAAGAATATTTGCTTTTTGCTGATTTTAGAATGGAAACCAATAGCTTTATTAGCAACTTAAACATGGAATTGGGCGGAGCCGTAAATTTAAAAAGAGGAGCACAATACAATTTTTATTTGGGGGCAGGTTTTCGCTTCAATCCCTTTGCAGAAACCACTAATTTGGCGGGGTATTATTTTCCGGTTGGCATCCGTTGGCTACCCATAAAAGCAATTTCTAAACTAGGTTTTGTATTTGAACTTTCGCCCATTTTATATGAAAAAATAGGCGAGGGCTTAGCCATAAGAAGTAAATTGGGTTTGAGTTATGCGTTTTAGTGCGCGAACCAACTTATTGTTTTCACGTTTAAGGCAGTATGGCTAAAGAATTTCTAAAACGCAATTTGCGCAAGCTAAAACCCTCTGAAATTGTACGTCCTTTTGATACAAAAGAGCGCATAATTTTACGCGATTATTTGGCCATGCAACGCACCACCTTGGCTAATGAACGTACGTTGTTTGCTTATATCCGCACTAGCTTGTATTTAATTTTGGGCGGTATTGGTATGTTGGGATTAAAAGATTTTCAAGAACTAAAATGGGTGGGTTATTTGTCTTTAGGTCTTTCCGGATTTGTAATTATTTACGGAGTGGTGCGCTATTACATGCTCAAGCGAAAGCTTAAAAATTTTTACGATACCATTGGTATGCAGGCCTTTGAAGAGGAGAACGCTTAAAGCGGATAGAATAGCGGTATAAGCAGCGTGGCCAAAATCCAAAATAAAACGTTTAGCGGTGTTCCGATTTTAATGAAATCTTTAAAGGCATAATTTCCTGCACTATACACCATGGTATTAGTTTGGTAGCCAATGGGCGTCATAAAACTAGCGCTTGCTGCAAAAGCAATAGCCATTAAAAAGGGTAATGGATCTGCACCAAAGGAAGCGGCAATAGATAGCGCAATGGGCGCCAATAAAGCAGCGGCAGCATTATTGCTCATTATTTCGGTGAGTAGCGAAGTGGTTAAATACAACACCGAAATTACCGCTACGGGGCCCATTTTTTCGCCTACATGGGTTACTAAAAAGTTGGCCAACATTTCAGAAAGACCGCTTTTACTCATAGCTTCTCCCAAACATAAAGCACCCGCAATAAGCACCACCACTTTCCAATCAATCGCTTGGTATGCATCTTCCATATTAGTAATACCCAAAAAAACCAGCACCGCAATACCTGCTAAGGCGCCCACCATTATGGAAATAATATTCATGGCGGCAAGCGTAACAATAATGCCAATAAGGAATACTACCGCGCTGAGTTTCCACTTGTTTACTTTGGGCACTTCCGTAGAGCCAAGCGACACAAATGGGGCAGGCACTTGCTGTTCTGCCCTGCGCAACAGTTTAAAACCCAATTCATTAGTTTGTAAATACAGCATGTCTCCGGCCTTCAATCTAATTTTCCCTAATTCGCCCAATCGTTCAGAACCACGCTGCCTAATGGCCAAAATTTTTGCACGGTATCGATCTAAAAAGTCTATGTTATCCAACTTGGTATTTACCAAATTACTGGTAGGCAACACCACAATTTCTACCAAACGTGTTTCTTCGTTTTCAAAACTGCGCGAACCCAAATTTTCAGAAATGTATAGCGCTTCATTTTTTAAAAGTGCCCGAATTTTCTCGCGTTCTCCTTTAATAATCAAGTGGTCATTTTCCAATAAAGTAAAATCTTGATCCGGATTTTCAAAGGTTTCCGTTTCTCTTCTTACGCGCAGCACTTCCACTTCAAATCCATCTTGCTTAAAGAGGTTTCTTAATAAAAGCGGTTCGGCAGCAGGCGCTTCTAATTTGGACAAAATGGTGATTTCTGTAAGGTAATTTTTCACTTGTATGCCGCTATCGTCAAGCATACCGCTGGTAGAAGGCAACAGTTTATTAGAAAAAAATAGCAAATACATAGTGCCCACTGCAAAGAAAATTAAACCCAAAGGGGCAAAGTCGAACATACCAATGGGATCTAAACCAGATTTTACAGCTATACCATTGATTAACAGATTGGTGCTGGTGCCAATAAGCGTGATGCAGCCGCCAAACATTGCGCCAAAAGAAAGTGGAATAAGTAATTTGGAAGCTGGAATACTGGTTTTTTTACCTGCATTGTTGATTACCGGAATAAGGGAGGCTACCACCGGAGTATTGTTTATGAAACCGGAAATTAAACCTGTGGAGGCAATCATTGTGAGCAATGCACCACGATAGCTTTTTTGCAAAAATTTTATAAAGAGCGGACCAAGTCTTTCTAACAAACCAGTGCGTAAAAGTGCATCGCTGAGTACAAACATGGCCGCAACCGTAATGGTAGCAGGGTTAGCAAATCCTTTTACACCTTCTTCGGCAGTAAGCACGCCCGTAATTACCAACACCGCAATTATGCTTAGCGCGATGTGGTCAATGGAAAAATATTCCTTCGCGAAAAGCACGAAAGACACCAAAACTACACCAAGCGTAACATAGGCTTCAAAGCTCATAATCCACTAATTTGGAAGTAAACCTAAAAGTAGAATAAAAGTGCGAGGATGTTTAGGAGTATGATTGTTTAGGTATGGTTAAACCAATACTACTGCCGCACGCACGAAGTGAAATTAGAGGAAGCGGATTTTTATTTTTTAAGTCTTACTTGCAAAGAGAACATTACACCCGCTAGTGTAGCCTTAGCTGTGCCAAACCTTATATGGGGATAGGACAGTTGAAAACCATAGCGCTTTTTAGGATTACTTACCCGAAAGGTTGGTGTGCCTATTTATTCGCTGGTGAAACCAAACGATACAAAGCACAAACGCAATTAAGTTTAGTAAAATACTTATAGTGTATTAACTAGTTTTTGATATGTACTTGAAGCATAGTCATTAGTTTAATACTGCATTTTTATAGCTCAAAAGTGTCATACAACCTTCCTAATTTAAACCCTTTGTTTAACACGGTTTTAGAAGCTTCGCTAGTTGGATCAATTACCGGATTAGTATGATTAAAATGAATAAAGATGATTTTTGATTTTTCTGCCGGTGGAAGGTTTTTAAACTTCTCCATACTTTCAATAATAAAAGGATGCGGTATTTCGGAAATGTCTCGATTATTAATTTCTGCTCCGCTAAAAAAGGTGGCGTCTAAAAAGGCGTAATCTACTTGCGCTATGACGGCAATAATGGACTGATCCCATTTTTCCCATTTATCAATATCCGGAATAAACAGGGCTGACTTAGTAGCTCCTTCAATTTTGTAACCTACCGTTTCAGAATACTCATCTCTATGCGGAACGAGAATAGGAGTAACCGTAAGATTAGAAGTTAGGGAAACACTTTGGCCATTTTCAATGGTACGTAGCTCAATGTTTTTATTCATTACCAATTGACTCCAAGGGCCGTTGGTTTGTAAAAACTCTGTCATTTTTGGCATCGCATACACAGGCACTTTGGGTGCATTTATAGCTTCTTTACCTAAATACATTAGTCCTGTATAATGACCAATATGAGCGTGCGTTAGAAAAATACCGTTGGGTAATTCAAGTTTAGTGCTAGGATTAATGTTTTTTAGCGCCTTTAGTTGGCGTGATATATCTGGTGTGGCTTCGAATAAATACCGTTTGTTGTTTTGATGATCTACCAAACCTAAAGAAATGACTTGTCTGTTTTTATCAGGGTGCTCAAATAAATCCTTACAACATTTTTTTGTGCAACCAAGGTGTGGTGAGCCGGCATCTTGTAGGTTTCCTAAAATTACTAAGGAAGTTTTTGCGCTAGTAATTTGCGTATGTACTTCGTTCTTTTCAGCGGGTTTGCTATTGCAACTCCATAGTATAATGAGCGATAGACTTAATATGTATTTTTTCATGTAACTATAAGTTGAGCTAGTTTTTAGATTACCTGTGCGTTAACCAAAAGGTCATAATACTATGAATGTTGCCTGTAAGCATTCAAGCATTTGCATGTAGGGTTAAATTTGCAATGCATCGTTCTCTAATGTTCCATATTTCCTCAAAATTTTGTGGTAAAGCGTTTTCAGCAATCCAATGTTTTAAAAATGCACGGTGATACTCTACTTTAAAAGTGGCCACTTGATCGGGTATAATTTCAAGTTCTTGTACAATATCTTTTTCCAATTTTTTAAAATCACTAGCGGCTGTGGTTACATCTATGCGTTTGCCTCTAATTTTTAAATAGCAATGCGCTTCAGGGATATAGTTAAGGTTATAGGTATTTAAAACATCTCCAATGCTTGGGGTGTTCTGTTGGTTCATTTTATACAAGCCCAATATCAATGCTACATTAGGAATCCCGTTGAGGTCGGCTACTTTTTTTAAAAGTGCATGTTTGGAACTGCAACTTCCTTTTTGTTGGGTAAGCACTAAAGCTAAATTGGTGCGATTGGCATTTCTTCCGTAAGGCAACCTTTTAACAAAAGCAAGTAATGCTTGCCATGTGTCAATACCCTGCTTACGCACAAGTGCGGTAAGTGTATCATGGGACTGCAAAAGTGTATTAATCATAAGGCAGTGATTGATCAATTAGCAGTTTTAAAATCTAGCAAATAGAGTTTCAAAGGAACTCTTTCTTTACCGGTAAAGCCAGCAACAACTTCAATTTGATAATGCGTGCCGCTCGAGTGCTTAGTTATGATGGTCTGTTATTATATTGTCTGCTACTAGTCGTTCGTAGATTCCACCAATTATTTCTTTACTCAACTCAAACCTTTTTGAAACAATATGGAACAATGTTGCTATTTGCTCAAGTTCGTTTAGCGGAGTTAAAGCATTATCTACAAGCGTTGCTCCGTTGCACTATTTTGTTAAAGGTGGGCTAAAGCATACGTAGCATTTTGTGCAAACCTCGATAAACTTTAACCCTTTACATTACTGTGCATACCATTAATTTACGGCTCTTATAATACGTTTACAACGGAATATTCCCGTGTTTTTTCTTTGGTAAGGTGGCTACTTTATTTTCCAACATCTTAAAGGCGCGTATCAATTTTTCACGTGTTTGCTCCGGGCGAATCACTTCATCTACATACCCTCTGGCTGCTGCACGGTATGGATTGGCAAAAATGCGTGCGTACTCAGCTTCTTTTTCAGCAAGCTTAGCAGCAGGGTCTTCCGCTTCTTTTATCTCCTTACGAAAAATTATTTCAGCCGCACCCTTGGCGCCCATCACAGCAATTTCCGCACTCGGCCATGCGTAATTCATATCGGCACCAATATGTTTGGAGTTCATTACATCATACGCGCCACCGTACGCTTTACGGGTAATTACGGTTATACGCGGCACGGTAGCTTCGCTAAACGCATACAGTAATTTTGCTCCGTTGGTTATAATGGCGTTCCACTCTTGATCCGTTCCCGGAAGGAAACCCGGTACATCTTCTAAAACCAATAAAGGAATATTAAAGCAATCGCAAAAGCGTACAAAACGTGCCCCTTTGGTGGAGGAGTTAATATCCAACACGCCCGCAAGAAATGCTGGTTGATTAGCTACTACACCAATACTTTTTCCGCCCAAGCGGGCAAACCCCACCACAATATTCTCTGCAAAATCTTTATGCACTTCCATAAAGCTGTCGCCATCTACGGTGTGCTCAATTACCTCGCGTATATCATACGGTTGGTTTGGGTTTTCAGGAATAATATCGTTTAAACCACTCCTTTTTTCATCGGTAGGTTCGTAAGCAAGAGCGGGTGCATCATCTTCACAGTTCTGTGGCATATAACTAAGCATCTGCTTTAAGCCATTGATGCACGCTACTTCATTGGCGTAAGTAAAATGTGTAACGCCACTTTTAGTGCTATGCGCACTTGCTCCGCCTAAATCTTCGGAAGTAACTTCTTCATGCGTTACGGTTTTTACCACGTTTGGTCCCGTTACAAACATGTAGCTAGTGCCTTCTACCATACTAATAAAATCGGTAAGTGCAGGAGAATAAACAGCGCCACCCGCGCAAGGCCCCATTATAGCTGAGAGTTGGGGGATAACACCACTGGCCAATGTATTTCGGTAAAAAATATCAGCGTAGCCGCCTAAAGAAACTACACCTTCTTGAATGCGTGCACCACCGGAATCATTTAAACCGATAATAGGCGCTCCGTTTTTCATGGCCAAGTCCATTACTTTACAAATTTTTTCAGCGTGGGCTTCGGCTAAGGAACCACCTAAAACGGTAAAATCTTGTGCAAAAACGTAGGTGAGTCTGGCGTTTACGGTACCATATCCGGTTACTACGCCATCGCCTAATACTTTTTGCTTATCTAAGCCAAACTCCACACTGCGGTGGGTTACCAACATGCCAATTTCTTCAAAGCTACCTTCATCCATTAGCAAATGCACCCGCTCGCGGGCGGTAAGTTTTCCTTTTGCATGTTGCGCTTCAATACGTTTTTCTCCTCCACCCAATTGGGCTTCATCTATTTTGGCTTGTAGCTTTTTTAGTTTGTCTTGCATGGTATATCCGTTCGGCCTAGTGGCAGTATTATAAGGCTGCAAAGTAACCATTAATACCAATTAGGGTAAAAAAATGTCGCATAAATAATGTATAATGTGCTACGCCAATAGATGTTTTAAGGAGCATTTATCTACTATTTAAAACACAATTCGGCATAAAAGCTATTTTGAAAGATGCAAGCGGCAAAAAAAATCCCGATTGTCGTTATAACAATCGGGATTTTCATCAACCAACCAAACTTACTTTTTAGGCATACGGCCTTTACGCTTTTCGCGAAGTTCTTGTTTTGCCTTTATATAGGATGCGTACTGCTCTTCGCTGAGGGTTTTTTTAAGGGAAGCATCATGCTGTGCTACTATTGCTTTTCGGTTCTCTTTAGAGGCTTGGCTCTCTTTTGCCATCACAAGGTTTGCTTCATAAACAGCTGCTTTTTGATCATCCATTAATTTCAATTTTTCAACCATCCGTTCCGTCATTTTTTCTGCACGTGTTTCAGGAGAAACATCGCGCATCGGTCTATCTTCATGTTGAGCATAAGCGCCTATACTTATTAAAAGACCTAATGCTACCGCTGCTAACTTTTTCATAATCTATTTTTTTTAATTTGTATAGTGGTAAGATGCTTGTAAGACCTAGAGGTTTAACATACGTTGCTTATGTTTTACTCTTTTAACAGTTTTATAACATATTTAGCACCTTGCGAAGTGCTGCATTCTAAAAAGTAAACCCCCGCACTTCCTGTTAAAGTTATGGTAGTGCTTTGCGCAGTGGTAATAGTTTCGGTACTAATTTTTTGACCAATGTTATTATACAAGTTTAAAATTGCCGAGGTATATCCTTCCTTTAATTGCACGTGCACGGTATTTTTAGTGGGATTAGGAAATACACTAAAAATAGGCTCAGGGTGTTCATCTAATCCAATGTTGCGAAAAACTGTACAGGCAGACGTATCAATGCAGCCATTTTTATTAATTACCACGGCAAAAACACCATTATAGGTAGGGTTATAAATACTGTCGGTAGCTCCTACAATGGGCGATTGCATCAGGGAGCAATCTAACCATTGGTACGTAGCATTTTTGGCGTTAGATTTTAGTCCGCCTGTAATGCGTGTTACGCTAGTATCAGGATTTATAACAAGCCTTAAAATGGCCAAGGAGTCGCAAGCATCTGGCGTTACGCCTAGCTTTCGCTGATATTCACCACTGGTATAATATTTTTTACCGGTTGCCGGCCACGTGTAGGCTTTACACGCTTCAATGGAGTCAATTTGTTCTTTTGCGCAGTCGTCAATTAGTAAAATTAAGCAATCCGTTCCGCCTCCAAAGGTTTTTTGCCCTACTAATTTGGTGGTATCACCAGTATAATACCCCTCTAAACCCACCATAATTTTATGCGATGGTAAAACCATTATGGAAGCGTTTTGATACCTAAGCGAAACATCTAATTTAGACGACCATTGTAAAAGTCCATAATCTAAAAATTTGGCAACAAAATGAGTATAGGTATCCCAAGGATTTATAGAAAAACCTTTGTAATCAATATAATCACTATCCGTAAATCCGCTAAAATAAACATTGTCAACGGCATCAATGGCAATACTTGTATAGGCGGCATCGTTTCCATTGCCACCAAAGTAGGAGGCCCACCGTAGATTTCCACCATTTCCAAAAGTTGCAATAAAGCAGTCCGTACCAGCACCTTTGGTTGGTTGTTGAATACTATTGCTAGAAGATATTCCAGAGGCACTATTGGTTGTTCCGGTTACCACCAATTCTTGTTTGGAGTTAATTGCACAAGCGGTAGCTAAATCAGACTTGGCACCTCCATAGTATGTACTCCAAAGTAAACTACCAATAGGACTATATTTTTGGATTAGGCCATCGTCCATGCCGGCATTTGCAGTTTGATATGCCCCGGTAGTAGCAAGCCCAGCGCTTATTCGGCTGTAGCCAACAACAAAAACATTTCCGAGTTTATCTGTTGCAACATGGTCAAGCTGCTCATATTTATCACCTCCTGTGTAGGTAGCCCAAAGCAAATTACCATTAGCGCTAAATTTAGCTATAAAGCCATCCATGAGACCTCCAAATTGAGTTACATGCGCATTTGAAGTTGCAATTTTAATTTGCGAGTTGGTTCTTCCGGTTACAGCTATATTATTGCTACCATCTACCGCTACTGTTCCGTTATATTCCGTTCTATCACCACCATAGTAGGTGCCCCAAATCAAATTATCGTTTGCATCAAACTTGATCAAAAAAAGATCTCCTGCTCCTTGGTTCTCTCTTTGGTAAGGGGAGTTTTTAAATAAACTGTCACTATCAGCATGTCCATAAACTACATATCCGTCATTTTTTGTTATAGCTATACTTCTGGTATAATCCATTTTTGAACCTCCAAAGTATGTTGCACCTATACGTGTTCCCGAAGTATCAAATTTTGCAATAAAAGCATCTTGTAGTCCAGTGATGGTATCTACCAAACCATTAAATGCAATATTATTAGTGCTAGATGTACTACCGGTAATAAGCATTTCATGTTTTGAATTATAGGTCAAGCCTCCCATAAATTCATCATCTGAACCTCCATAATAGGTTATCCACGAAACAGAAGGATCAACGGTAAAAGTGGTTTCGCAGGGTGCTACTTCAAAGCTCAATTGATTGTTTTTGAGTATAAATTTACTTTGAAGCGTTTCACCCGCTTGACTAAAACTTACCGGTGCAGCTTCTGTAATAACGCCTAACTTATTTTTTAGAATTAAACCGCCATCTTTTGTTATTTCAGTTTCAGTGGCGCCTTCAATATTAAACTTAATTTGCATTACATCTCCACCGGGGCGCACTACAAAATCATACTTCATGTTGTTTTCACTGCGGTACAACACCCAATCAATATTAGGGTAGATATTTTGAAAAGTAATTTTCTCAAAACTTTGCACGCCCTTTAAACCATCGCGGCACTGTGGTAAATAATAGTTTTCGATGTAGGTTAACGGAAATTCCCTTAAAATGGCAGCATCAGTATTGGCATTTAGCAGTTGCAGTTTAATGGAATGTATGGCTAAGGTGCTAGGCTGTGGACGTTTAAAATTATCCTCAACCTCTTGTATTTGCTCCTGCGCTATGGTTGAACTAATTTGATATTGCAGACCATCTTCTAAAACAAATACGTGCACATTGTTAGCGTGTGTACTAAAACGCACATCGTTTCTAACCTTGCCATGTTCATCGGTAATTTGGCCCTTATTTTCTAAAAATCCAAACACAGGATTTGGGCTCACTTTATCAGCGCCTGTTTTTTGAGCTAAAGCAGCTGTGCTAAAAAAACTACAAATAAGAAACGTGCATAGGTAACGCATGGTAAGGAATTTTGGTAAAAAAATACTAACATATTGGCTAGTATCAGTTAGACAGCAGTTTTAACAATCGTTGCCTCAAAAATCGGTTAAAATGATGTAGGTTTTACAGAGGCAATTCCTTTTCATTTGTTTTCAAAGGCTCAATACTTTTTATGGCTATACTATCTAGCTTGTCATCTTTAAGAAATACCAAAACACCCGAAAAAGAGCTTACGTTAAACAAAGGTGTTTCCACTTCAGTGGTGCCGCGCTCCTGTGGAAGCTCGGGGTCATACCCTCTATCGGGCTTTGTATATAAAACGTTTGCTTCAATTTCCAGTGTGTCTCCCACCAATTTTCGGCTATTAGGCACAAATAAATTATTTACATAAACCGATTGTAAATCACCAACCGATTGTCCGTTAGGCACTTTAAAGAAAAATAGCATTCCTTTGGTTCCATTTATACCGGTTACATATTTACGATAAGTGGCATTGCTTACTGTTTTTATAGCCGTTTTACAACCGGTAATTAAAAACAAACTAACCAAAGCGAATAAAACGGGTGTTTTCATAGGGGAAATTTAAAGACTATTGGAATACTAAAAAAAGGCATTGAAGAAAATTCTCCAATGCCTTTTTAATCTGTTTTGTGTGCTAATTATAATTTACTAAACCTTCGGCTTACTTGCGCTTGGCCTAATTCTATTTTCATTAAATATACGCCTGTTGCCAAATTTTCAATATTTAGCTTGCTGTTTACTTTGTTGGTGTTTGAGATATTTTCCTCTAAAACTAGAGCGCCCGAAAGGTTATACACTTTTATGCGTATCTCCTTAGCATTTGCCAAGCTAAGGTTAAGCGTAATAACATTTGAAGCGGGATTAGGGAACAACTCGAAATCTTTAACCAAACTCGTTTCAGCAAGTCCAATGTTAGAAGCTAAACCATCTGATTTGCTTGAACAGCCGCTTGAATTAGTAGTTTCTACGGAATAATTACCATTGGTAATAGGCACATAATAAAATTGGGTAGCGCCAGAAATAGTATTAACACCATTGTACCATTGGTAACTCAATCCTGCTAACTGAGCAGTGAGTAGGGAGTCGTTGCTTTGCGTAACTGCCGGTTTTACAGGGTTTGGCAAAATAGTTACCGTTACACTATTAGACGTAACATTAGTTGCGGTGGCGCATGTAACATTGGTGATAAGCTCCATAGTAACTACATCATTATTCTGTAAATTATTTGCACTGTATGTATTCGTAGCATTTGTAATGTTGTTACCATTTACTTTCCATCTATATACGGGGCTACTTCCGCCATTTGAAACGGTGGCGTTAAACGTAATACTTTCCCCTTGGCAAGCATTTGCAGTATTGGCCGATATTACAGCAGTAGGCGTAACTGATGGGTTAACGGTAATGTATCCGGCTTTCGTTTCTACATCATTACCGGCAGTATTGCTAGCGGTAAGGCTTACTTGGTATGTGCCGCCTGCTGAAAAATTTACTTGTGGGTTTTGGCTAGTAGCCGATGTGCCGTTAGCATAAGTAAAAGTACTTGGCGTAATGTTCCAGCTCCACCCAGTTGGTGTATTGGTGCTTAAATCAGTAAAAGAAACCGGGCTATTTACACATGGGCTAGTGTTATTAGCGCTAAAGTTTGTAACAGGAGCCACGGCTACGGCACCCGTTCCTACTATATTAATGTTATCTATATACAAATTATTACCATAGCCATTTATAGCTTCCCAGCGTATTTGTACCTCAGACATACCCGCATAAGCATTTAAATTTATAGACGGACAGTTGGGTATAACCGTATTTCCGCACCAATCACTGCTGGTAGCCGGAGTAAATGCGGAGGTAGCATCTGCACCAGTAGCAAAGTTGTTCCCTACATCTGATTTGTAGCTAGCTATACGTGTAAAGGTTGCGCCACAATCGGTACTTATAAATAAGGCCATGCTGTCGCGATTGATGTTATCATACCTTTTATACGCGTAATCAAAAGTTAAGGTAACATTGCTATAACCACTAAAATTTAAAAGAGGAGAGATTAATCCATCTCGTTGTCCGGTAGTTTGATAATTGAAAAAATCAATGCCTACCGCCTTGCCTCCAGGGGTTGTTCCCGCAACATTGTAAATAGCCCAGCCAATTCCTGCATCAGGATTACTGGCTGTAAAATTGGTTGATGTGCCTTCAAAATCTTCGCTAAACGGTAAAGGAAATCCGCCAATATCAATTATTTCTGTGGTGGTAGAACTTCCGTTTGCATTACCAGCGGTAAGCGCTACGGTATAAGTACCAGTTGAACCAAATTGTACTTGAGGGTTTTGACTAGTTGCACTTGTGCCATTTACAAACGTAAAACCACTGGGTGAAATGCTCCATTGCCAACTAGTTGGTACACCTGTGCTACTATCATTTAATGTAATGGTTTGATTTATACACCCTCTTGCACTACTTGGGGTAAAGTTTGCCAACGGTGGTGCGGTAACTGTAAACCCATTGCTAGTAAATAATCCTCTACCGTACGTTGCAGCAAGTACTTGATTATCGCTTGCTCTTAATTGTAGCATATCTACCCTTACGTTGGCCAAACCACTATTACTAGCCGTCCATGTAGGGTTGGTAGTTGCAAAATTGTTGGTATTCCATACGCCTATTTCTGTTGCCAGGATAACTTCACTGCGGTTGGTTGGATTAAACATTGCCCAACGTACCGGCATGTCTGGCAGATTACCTTCTTTACTTACCCATGAAGTTCCACCATTTGAGGTGTACCAAACGGATGTAACACCATAATTAAAAAAGGTTACAATAATTTGATTTTCATTTGCACCCAACTCCACACAAGAAATGCTGCCGGTAGGGAAGGACGATGACCCAATATTGGAAGCTACTGGATTACTACCATCTGCATTGGTAATTTTAAATAAATCACCGGCTTCGGTGCCTACAAATAGTGTGGTTGAAGTATTGGTATATTCACTTACGCGTAAATGAGAAGCCATAGAATTCATCCCGGTAACGGAAAAATTACCGATGCTAGGGGTGGCATTCATATTGGTTACCCTATTTATAGTAGAATTGGTGCGTGCCGAATACAGAATATTTAAGTTATCATCATAATCAGTAGGGTTTATAAATCTACCGGTTGTTCTATCATTTTGAAACCTTGAGCCAAAGCTTGCGCCACCGTTTGTACTTTGCCAATAACTGTTGTACACAAAGGAGGTAATTTGCGTTGAGGCGTTGTCTTGATCTATAAAACAAAAACCACCATCACCACCGGTTGCTCTAGTGGTAGAAAGCGAGAAGCTAGTGCTATACTTTTGTGTGCCATTATCTTGAGAGCCGGCCAATGCGTATTCTGAACCGGCTGTAGGATGGATGGCACACGCGTAAAATTGGGTAATATTATAACCCTTGTTTCTAGCAGCAATAGCATTTGAACTTGTAGCCGCACTACTTAGGTTTGAAGTGTAATAAATGCCTCCATCATTAGCGAAAAGAGCGGTAGATGAGCTTCCTGCTTTAAACAAAATATTGTGCTGATCTGCATGTACTAAAGGACAGGATAAATTGAACAGGTTGTTGTTATTACTCCATTTTGATATTTGCGTCCATGAGGTTCCCCCGTTGGTGGTTCTAAATAAATCAATGCCGCCCGTAATTACGGTATTAGCATCATTTGGATCTACCGTAATAATTAAATCGTACCACGCTTGTCCTCTTGAAAAGTCTGTATTAGGAATGCCATTATCTGCGTCACTGGGTTCAGAAACGGTACTCCAGCTAACCCCTTTATTGGTGGTTTTGGAGATTTCCTCTACCATATTATTTGCTTCTACTAGGGCGTAAACGTAGTTGCTATTATTTGGTGCGCAGGCTATATCCACACGTTCTGCTCCTGCTACGGTTCTAGAAATTGTCCACGTAGTGCCATTATCACTATACAGCACGCGGCCGCCACCTCTATCCGTACCACCAAAGGAAGTAGTGGTAGTGCCAATCCAAATTCTATTGTCAGCTGCTATTTCAATATCTGCGGCTACAAAATTTGAGGTTTGCCCAGGGATATTAGGTAACACCTGTGTCCAAGAGGTGCCACCGTTGGTACTTCTTTGTAACCCATTAGCACTTGTTCCGTGAAATTGTCCTTTGTAAAAATTACCTCTGCAAGCTGCGTACACCGCACTGGTGCCACTTTCATTACGTACTTTAATATCATTTACATAATTAAAACCACTAGTTGCGCTTAGTTGCGACCATGTTGTTCCGCCATTAGTGGTTTTCCATATACCTGCACCTCTTGATGCTCCGGTTCCCCAGCCTTCACCAGTTCCTACATAAAAAATTTGTGAATTATTAGGGTCAGCAGCAATGGAGGTAATACTAATGTTATCCCAAAAATCATTAACGGCTACCCATTGAGATGCAGCGTTGGTAATATCATTGTTGTACCACAAGCCGCCTGTAACACCACCTGCCCAAACTTTATTTCCAGAGGTAGCATTCGGATCCCACATTAAGCCGCGCGTTCTTCCGCCCACGTTATCAGGACCTTTTTCTATCCATGGAGAGGACTGAGCACCCGGTACTGACGTTAAACTATTACGTTGTGCTATTATTTGATTGTACAAAGGCACAAGTCTTTCCGGTGCTGGTCGGCCTAAAACAGGATCCATAGTTCTTAAAAAATCTTGTTGCCAGCCAAGATTTGGCCTGTCTTCTTTAGGCATTGCATTTATTTCTTCCGGAGATAACCTATCAGCATTAGCATACGGATGACGCTCTAAAAAAGCGCCAAATTTTTCACGTTCGGTTGGTTTTTGATACTGGTAGCAAATAGCAAGTAAGCTTACCACAACAATAAAAGGCAGTAGTATTTTTTTCATAAATTAATTTCTTCGTGAAAAAGCAGAAAAACAAATGTACAGGATATTGATTGTACGGCTGTTGAATATTGCGCTTCTATTTCGTTTATAATATGTGTATTAAAATAAAAAAAGGGCTAAAATTCAATAGATAAATTTTAGCCCTTTTTCATTCAATTATCATCGGTTACATTTTACTAAACTTCTTGCTAATTATGTTTCCATCAACAATTATGTTTAACACATAAATACCCGCTGGTAAATTTTCTAAATCAATATTTTGCTTAACCTCGGCAGTATTTTCCACTTGATAAACCTTTACCAATTGCCCCGCTAGGTTGTTTATTTCAAGTGATACCGTTTGCGTTTTCGCTAATTGAAAGTTTACCTGCATGGTTTTATTTGCCGGATTAGGAAACATTTCAAATGCTGCAAGTTCCATTTGTTCTACTAAACCAATGGTAGAACTTACTACATCAGAACGCACTGAGCACCCTCCTGCATTGGTTATTATCACCGTATAATTTGAGTTTGTAGTGGGTACAAAAAATGGTTGGGTTTCACCATTTATTCTGTTGTTTCCTTGATACCATTGATACGTCATGCCCGCCACTTGATTGGTAAATAAAGTGTCATTGCGCTGCGTAACCTGTGGTTTTGATGGTGCAGCTAATAAATTGTACGTTAATGTTTTACTACTAGGAGCGCAACCAATAGTAGCAAAGCTGTACGTAATTGTATATGAGCCGGGCGTTAAAGAATCTGTGAAAAGATAATTGGAAGTAATGGCAGACCCAGAGTAACTTCCTCCTGCAGGAAAACCTGTATTTAATAAAACTGCTCCTTGGTTTTCACAAAAATCACCTAAAGTAAAGTTGATTACAGCGGGTGCGTTTACCGCGATAATTGTTTCCTCGGTAGTTGTGCAACCATTGGCATCCACCAAAGTGTACATTACAGAATGATTTCCTGAACCGGCCATGCTTGGGTCAAACATCCCGTTTGATACTGCATTTCCACTAAATGCACCACCAGCCGGAGTTGCAGTAAGGGCAAAAGGACTTTCATTAGTACAAGAAATAGCAGCCGAGGTAATGCTCAACGTTGGTTGCACATAATAATTAGCTATTACGGTATCGGACATGGCATTCTGCGGAAAGGCACATGCTTCGGAACTTGTTAAAATACAGTACAGTAAATCGCCATTTACCAATCCAGTATAATCGTATTGAGGTGTACTAGTGGTAGCTACCAAGGTGCTGTTTACATACCAATCGTAAAGAGGAGTAGTTCCTTCATTTATTGATGTTACATTTACGCTTAAGGTATCGCCTACGCAACGTGGCGCTGTATTTTGTGCCAATAAAGTAGCTGAAACTAAACTTGCGCCATCTACAGTTACATAATTTGTTTTGGTAATACTATCAGATCCTAACGCATTGGTTGTTTTTAGTTTTACCTCGTACACACCTGCAGCTGTATAAGTTACCGTAGGATTTGCTACTGTTGAGGTGGCAGGAGTTCCTCCGGCAAACGTCCAAGTGTATGCCGTGGGCGAGCCATAACTTTGATTTACAAATGAAAGTGGACGTTGCGCACATATTTGCTGTGGTGCAGTAAAGTTGGACGTTGGAGCTATACTTGCCCTTCCGCTAACATTAATATTATCTAAATAAATAGCATTGCCACCACCGCTTACCGCTACAAGTTTTATGCGTACAGATTCATTTCCGCTAAAGCTGCTCAGGTTTACTGATTTACAATTTCCGAAACCAGTATTGCCACACCAATCTGTTGCATTTTGGGGAATAAAGTTTCCTGCATTAGCCGTACGTGTTACAAAATTGTTTGATCCATCTTCACCATATTTGGCAATTAATACCCAATTGTTTGAGCAGGGCCCCGCTGCATATACCTTTACACTATCATCATTATTATTTGAAGCCGAAGTGTAGGCGTAATCAAAGTTTAACCACACAGAATCATGGCCTGAGAAATTAAAACTAGGTGATATAAAGGCTACTTCATCGCCAAAATTGTTAGTATTTCTAAAGTTAACACTTGGGGCAAAAACTCCACCGTTACCTGATACGGAAGCGTTAAAAAAAGCTTTGTTTCCGGCAGAAACAGGATTCATCCATTCATCAAAACCTTCTTGTGTTTCAAAATTTTGTGCGTAGGGTAGTGCTAATCCGCCCACATTAATGGCGCTAATGTTAAAAATTGAATCAGAACCGTCACCATTTATTACGCTTAAAGCAACGTTATAAATACCCATTTGTGAAAATACAATTTTAGGATTCTGACTATTAGCATTCGTACCCCCTACAAAGCTAAAACCAGTATTGGGTAAAACATGCCATTGCCAAGCGGTAGGTTTGTAGGATGATACGTCTTTTAATAGAACCGTGTCGCTTAAGCAAGTTGTGGGTGCAACACTTATGGCTGCAATAGGCTCATGAGCAAATCCAAACAAATCACTTTCCCATACCCCACGACCATAAGTACCTGCTCGTATTTTGAGATTCACATAATTTATTTCTAAATCATTTACGATTACGTTAGGTAGGCCAACATTAAAAGCTACCCAATCGGTCATATTTTTATCTCTGTAAAACACACCAGCATCAGTTCCTACATACAACCCCCCAGAATTATCTTCTACATAGGTTAGGCAGTTTGCCGGTATGTTTGGTAAATTACCACTTAGGTTTGTCCAGCTAAATCCACCATCAGTAGAAGTATATACTTTTTGACTAGTACCATAACCACTGCGTGAAATAGCTACGTGCTTAGGGTTTAAATGTGACACGGCAATACCGGTAATGGCAGTATTGCCAGGTATTTTGCTAGAATGATTAATCCAAGTAGCGCCTCTATCTTCACTTATCCAAAAGTTATTTCCTTCTGAAATATATAGCACATTAGTATGATTAGGGGCAACGGTAAGTACATCCATATTTGCTCCACCGGTAAGATTACTTGGACTTACTGCCGAAAAGCTAACGCCTCCGTTATAAGACCTCCAAACTCTAGAAAACCCAGCGTAAATAGTATCCGGATGCTTAGGATCTAGCGCAAAAGGGGTTACCCAGTTTCCGTTTCCGGAGGGAGGTAGATTAAAATTAGCGTTAAAGCGATTACCACCGTTGGTAGATTTTTGAAAATCACCATAATAAACGGATGCGTACATCACATTTGAATTTAAACTGCTTATGGCACAGTCCATACCATCGCCACCGCGCACTCTGTCCCAACTTAAGGGGTTGGTCATAAGGTGAGTACCATTATCTTGGGCACCGGCAATTACTCTGGTAGTGTCATTAGCAGCCGCGCCAATTTTATAATATTGGGTAATATTAAGGCCATCATTATGTTCTGCCCAAGCACTTGACGTTTCACTTTTGCTATAAATACCACCATCGTTTCCACTCCATAATTGTCCGGTTGGTGAATATTCTAAATCGTGAATATCTGCATGTACAAAAGGCGCTCCGCCACCACCATACCAATGTGCCGCAAGGTTCCAAGAAGTACCTCCATTAGCAGATGTCCAAATATTTACACCTCCTGTATATAGTCTGTTTTTATCAGTAGGATCTACCGCTAACGCTAAATCATACCAAGCCTGTCCACCGTTATCATTTCCAGTAGTGCTCCATCCCATAAGGTTTGGTGAGTTGCTGCGTTGTGTCCAATTACTTCCGCCATCAATAGAACGGTATAAACCATAAAAACCATTGTTAGAAGCGCCCATTAAGGCATACACATAATTTGAGTCGTTATCTGTAACCGCTATTTCAATTCTGCGCACTCCGTTACTAGGTAAGCCGGCACTATTTATTAAACTCCAACTAACTCCATTATTGGTAGAGCGGTATATTCTTGCTGCGCTGGTAATGGTAGAGGTGTATAATACATTAGGATTTCCCGGTTTTTGTACCACTTCATTAAACGTACCATTTTGTACCATTTGCCAATTTACCCCAGCATTGGTAGTGCGGTAAATACCGCTGCGCGTAGAAGCAATAATGATACTTGAATTTTGTGGGTGCATGTATAAATCGCTTACTCTTACGGCTTGCGATTGGTTGAAAGATAAGCCAGTGGCATTCCAAGTTACACCGCTATCGGTAGATTTTAGCACACCAAAACTATAGGTATCACCGCCATCTCGGTCGCCCGTGGCTAAATACATAATGTTGGTGTTGGTAGGGTCAATCAGTAAATCAGAAGAACCAAGGTTGGTAAGCAAATCCGTATTGGTTGTCCAAAGCGTGCCGCCATTTGTGGTTTTCCATAAACCACCGGCAGCGGTACAAGCGTATATAATTTGTGCATTAGTAGGATGAAACACTAACCGGTTTACACGGCCAATGCCATCAAGAGCATTTCCGTTAAATGGTCCAAGCGGTTTCCAATCTGCGCTAGAAGATGAAAAGTTAGCTGCCACGTATTGCTTTGCTTGAAACAAGGCCCCAGGATTTGGCATTTCACCGGTGGGATATACGCGTGGTTTCATAAAGGCTTCCCAACGTTTAAATTGTTTAAACCCTTTTCCTTTTTCTACTTCTCGGTTTTCCCAATATTCTTCAAAAGTTTGCTGCGTTGTATAAAAATTAGCGTTGGGATCATGCATCATTTCTATCCAATCTGCCTGCGGTTGTGTTTGCGCGCTAAGGGCAAAAACAGTAAGTATTCCGGCAAAAAGAGATAAGTATTTCATATTCGTCATAAGTTTTTTTAGTGTGCTTGTGCAGAGATTTAACTATTTCTTAACAAGGGGGCTAAATATAGTTAATGTATATACGAAGTAAACACCTGTTTGGAACGGTTATAAATAAAATTGATACTGTGTAGATGTCAATACCCGTGCGGGATTTCGTATTGAATACAGACTAAAGTAACCCCTTTGCCATGGTTATAAATTTTTCAGCCACCGCAGTTTCACTAAAATTGTTTTGCATTAGTTGCCATGCTTTTGTGCCTAAGGTTTCGGTTTTAGCTTTATTTACGCTTGCTTTTTTTATGGTTTTCGCTAATGCCTGAGGCGTGTTTTTGGTGAGCCAGATGTTAGTGTCATCTTCAAAAATTTCTTTTACCGCATCGGTTTCTTTGGTAATGGTGCATTTACCCATTGCTGCGTAATGAAACAGCTTATTGGGAATAACTAAATCTGCTTTAAGCGAATTGCCAAAAATGCCAAGCGCCACATCAAAAGCAGCAATACGGCTGGGGAGTTCGGTATAATCAATCCACCCTGCAAAATGCACGTTAGTGAGGCTTTGTTCCGCAGCAAATTTTTTCATTGCTTCATACTGATAACCAGTACCCAAAAGTGTAAAGGAAATAGTGGTTTCAGGAAGTAAAATGTGCGCAGCTTTTAGAATGATTTCTACTCCTTGCAAGGGTACAAAGCTGCCGTAAAAACCTACTGTAAAAGTTTGGTGCGCTAAGCTTGTTTCCTGCTTTTTAAAATGCTCTAAATCGGCACCAATATGCAGCACATTACAGCGTACATTTTTTAGTGCAAATTTTTGCTTAAAGTAAGCTAGGTGGGCATGAGTGTCTGCCAATAATAAATCAGCTTTATTAAACGGAGTGTAATCTAACCAATACTTAAATGGTGCTTTATACCAATGTCCGTAATCAACCGCTTTGGTTAAATACTTGGAAATTAACGGATCAAAGATTAACGGTTTTTTACTTAGTTTTTTTATAAAGGCTACATCACGATGTCTGAAAGGAGGTACATATAACACATCGGCCCATTGTTCATTTTCGGTAAAGCCTTCTGCCAAGTAATTTTTACGCTTTTTTATAGGTTGCAAACGCACTTCTACATTTTCGAGCTTAGCTAAGCCCGCCCGTAACACGCGCACACGATTGTAGTTAAAATCGGTTTTACCGCAAAAAAGGATTTTCATAACACGTTTACTCTTTTTAGCACTCCGGCACCTTTGCTTCTCACATGTTCTTTAAAAACTTGGGTTTGCGGTTGTAGATATTTCATGACATAAAAATAATTCAATTTAGAGCGGTTGAAAATTTAGTCACTAAACTCCATCAGTTTTCTTCGATATACCGAAAATAATTTTGATTTTGAGATAAACCCAATGTAGCGCTTGCCTTCTAACACCGGCAAGTTCCAAGCTCCGGTTTCTTGAAATTTACCCATAACACTTTCCATACTTTCATCCAACTGAATTTCAGCAGGAGCAGGGCTCATCAATTGTTTTACGTACGTATTGTTATACAACTCATTGTCAAACATCATACTCCTAATGTCATCTAGCGTAAGCACGCCTACTAATTCTTCATCATCATTTAACACCGGGTATAAATTGCGCTGACTTACACTTACCACTTTTATTAATGCTCCTAAATTCATTTCCGGGTGAATAGGTTGAAAATTGCTTTCAATAACCGTTTCAATTTTTAGTAAGGTGAGGATGGCTTGATCTTTATTATGGGTGAGTAAATCGCCCCGAGCGGCCAACTGTACGGTATAAATGCTGTGTGGCATAATGGCGCGTGTTACCAAAAAGGAAGTGGCACTAACCAGCATAAGCGGTATAAATAGTTGATAACCACCGGTAATTTCGGCAATCATAAATATTGCGGTAAGCGGAGCATGCATTACACCCGCCATTAAACCCGCCATGCCGGTGAGCATAAAAGAACCGTTGTTGCTTACATCAATACCCAATTCGGTGGCAAACCGTGCAAACACAAAACCCAACGATGCGCCAATAAATAAACTAGGCGCAAAAATGCCTCCTACACCACCCGCACTTAGCGTGAAGGAAGTAGCAAACACTTTAAAAAACACGAGACCTGCCAGCATTAAAAGCACCACCCATCGGCTATCATTATTAGCAAAAAGTATGCTTTCAGAAACTACTTTATCGGCTCGGCCATCTAGTAAATTATTAATGGTAGCGTAGCCTTCACCATAAAGTGGTGGAATTATAAATACTAATAAACCAAGCGCGGTACCGCCCAAAATCCACTTAAGTAAATTGCTTTTATAGCGAGAGAAAAATTTTTCTACGGCAAAATAAACCTTGTTAAAATATACAGAAACCAAGGCCGTAAGTACACCCAATAAAAGGTACAACGGAATTTCACTTACCTCAAAAGCAGCAGCAGCTTTATAAGTGATTAGGTAATCATTACTCTGTAAAAAAATACTGGTAACGGCTCCACTTACAGAGGCAAGTAATAATGGAATAAGAGAAGCGAAGGTGAGGTCTAAACTAAAAATTTCTATGGTAAAAATGATGGCGGCAATGGGTGCATTAAAAATGCTGCTTATGGCTGCTGCCGATGCACAACTCATTAATAACACCCTCGATTTAAAATTGAGATGCAGGATGCGCGCCAAATTGCTGCCTATGGCTGAGCCGGTGCTTACCGAAGGGCCTTCTAAACCTACCGAACCACCAAAACCAACCGTGAAAATACTGGTAACCACCGAAGCAAACATGCGGTAGGGCGCCAAAAATCCATTTTTTCTGCTAAAAGCATACAGCGTGCTCGGGATGCCTTCGCCCACATTGCCTTTAATCATTTTTTTGATGAGTACGGTAATGCCAATACCTACAATGGGCAACACAAAATAATAGGGGTTAAAGTAATCGGTAAACATACCCGACTTTACCCAATGCTGGATGGCGTGTGCGCTATTTTTAAGAAACGTAGCCACCAAGCCCGTTACAAAACCAACCAATACGCTCAGCATAAGTACAAACTGACGCTTGGGAATATGCTTGGCACGCCAAACTAAAAACCGCCCTAAAAGGGTATCAGGTTTTTTGCCCATTTCAAGCTTTGCTTTCTAGTTGCAATTCTTGCAGTTGCTCTTGGCTAATCCGCGATGGAGCGTCAATCATTAAATCTCTACCCGCATTATTTTTTGGAAAAGCAATAAAATCACGAATACTTTCTTTGCCACCCATTAGCGCAACCAGTCTATCAAAACCAAAGGCAATACCACCGTGTGGAGGCGCTCCGTATTCAAAAGCATCCATTAAAAAGCCAAACTGTGCTTTTGCTTCTTCCTCGGTAAAACCTAAAATCTTGAACATTTTTTGTTGCACCTTTTTGTTGTGAATTCTGATGGAACCACCGCCAATTTCACTTCCGTTGAGCACTAAATCATAAGCGTTGGCACGGATACTACCCGGGTCGGTATCTAACTTTGGAATATCAGCAGGGTAGGGAGAAGTAAACGGATGGTGCATGGCATAATAACGTTGAGAATCTTCATCCCATTCTAATAAAGGAAAATCTAACACCCAAAGTGGTGCAAATACTTTAGGATTGCGCAAGCCAAGTTCGTTACCCAAATGCAAGCGCAATTCGCTAAGTGCTTTGCGGGTTTTTTCAGTGGGGCCTGCCATTAGTAAAATTAAATCGCCTGGTTTTGCACCCGTTTTTTCTATCCAAATTTTGTGGTCAGCTGCATCGTAAAATTTATCTACCGATGATTTTGTGCTGCCATCTGCCGCGTATTTACACCAAACCAAACCCGTAGCACCAATTTGTGGTTTTTTTACAAAATCAACCAACGCATCAAGTTGCTTACGCGAATATTCAGCAAGGCCGGGTGCGGCAATGGCTACCACCAACTCGGCTTCGTTAAATACTTTAAAATCTTTGTGTTGGGTTGCATCGTTTAGCTCGGCAAACTTCATCCCAAAACGAATATCGGGCTTATCTGATCCATACTGTTGCATGGCTTCATCATAGCTCATACGTGGAATGGCGTCTATTTCTGTTCCGGTAATTTCCTTTAGCAAATGCTTCAATAAGCCCTCAAACGTTTGTAAAATATCCTCGCGTTCCACAAAACTCATCTCACAATCTATCTGCGTAAATTCCGGCTGACGGTCGGCACGCAAATCTTCATCGCGAAAGCACTTTACAATTTGGTAGTATTTGTCAATACCACCCACCATTAGCAATTGCTTAAAGGTTTGTGGGCTTTGTGGTAAAGCATAAAATTCGCCTTCATTCATGCGGCTTGGCACCACAAAATCACGCGCGCCTTCTGGTGTAGATTTTATTAAAAAAGGCGTTTCTACATCCAAAAAGCCTTCTGCATTTAAATATTGGCGCACCGCTAAACCTACGCGATTACGCAGCTGTAAGTTTTCTAAAACAGGGTTTCTACGAATATCTAAATAGCGATATTTCATGCGCAGTTCTTCACCTCCATCTGTGTCATTTTCTATGGTAAAAGGCGGTGTTTTGGCAGCGTTTAATACGGTAAGTTCCGTTACTTTTATTTCAATATCTCCGGTAGGGATGTTTGGATTTTTATTGCTGCGCTCCAGTACCTCACCGGTAACTTGGATAACGTATTCTCGGCCTAATTTTTCGGCTTCTAGCACCAATTCCTTGTTCCAATCGTCATTAAAGGTAAGTTGCGTAATGCCGTAGCGATCGCGTAAGTCAATAAAAATCATGCCGCCCATGGCACGGCTTTTTTGCACCCATCCTGAAAGGGTTATTGTTTGTCCTAAGTTGCCAATAGTTAGTTCTCCTGCGGTATGCGTTCGGTACATGCGTATCAAAATTTTGGGCTGCGAAATTACAAACAATGGCGGGCAATCCTATCTTTGCAGCCTACTTTAAATCAGCACTTTTGGCCATAGAAGTTTATTCAGACACATATTTTATGAAGCAAGCCTTTATGGAGGCAGAAATGGCCTTTGCTGAAGATGAAATTCCCGTGGGTGCTGTGGTGGTTATCAACAACAAAGTGATTGGTCGTGGGCATAACCTTACCGAAAAACTTACTGATGTAACAGCTCACGCAGAAATGCAAGCCATAACTGCAGCAAGTTCGTATATAGGAGGCAAGTACTTAAGAGATTGCACGATGTACGTAACCTTAGAGCCTTGTAATATGTGTGCGGGAGCTTTGTATTGGGCGCAATTAGGACGTTTGGTAATTGCCGCAGCAGATGAAAAACGTGGATATCGCAATTTTGGCGGGCAGTTACATCCTAAAACTAGCGTAGAGCAAGGGTTAATGGCAGCACAAAGTACCGAATTACTGCGTGCTTTTTTTGCGACAAAGCGATAGAAACGACCATTTACATGCCGAAGTGCGCAACTTGCTAAAGATTAAAGTAGTTAATTGATAATGTGTAAGCCAAATATTACTTTTGTGCGAACCTGTAAGAAAAAGAATAGAACATGAAAATTTCAAATAAAAATTTAAAGCGCGTTTTGCGAATCATCATCATTAGTATGGTTGTGGTTGCGGTAAGCGACATTATTTTTTCTCGATTAAATGGAAGTTTAAGCGAGCTTTTTAATGGTTACTTATTTTTAATATTCCCTGCGCTTATTGCTATAGCCTACGCAGTGGTAGGTTTACCCGTATTTTATTTTGATGGCGAGGCCGAAGTGTTGCATATAAAAAGTCATTTGGCTTTTGGTAGTTTTATAGGTAAGGAAGTATTTATAGTGAGAGATAACATTAGCACCATGCAGGTAGATAGTTCAGGCATTAGAAAAAAACTACACATACATTACCTTAAAAATGGTGAAGAGTGTAAAGAAACGTTTAGCATAAGCCTACTTTCAAAAGCACAATTAAATAAATTAATGAAATACGCTAAAACAGTAAGTGCTGAGGTGAAGAAAAAAGAGCCTACGCACATGTTTATTTGAGCGGTTTTAATTTATACCATAAAACGCGGCTATATCATTATAGCCGCGTTTTTTATTTTGATAAGGTTCATCTTATACCTTTGCACTCAATAAAATTTGCAATTATTATGTATCCAGAAGATTTAATAGCCCCAATGCGTAGCGATTTAACCGCTGCTGGCGTTACTGAAACCCGCACTGCGGAAGATGTAGAGAAGTATGTGAAAAACACGTCCGGTACCACTTTAGTGGTAATTAATTCGGTGTGTGGATGTGCGGCTGCCAATGCACGCCCAGCCATAAAAATGGCTTTGAAACACAGTAAAGTGCCTAGCCAAAGTATTACCGCTTTTGCGGGAAATGATGTAGAAGCGGTAAACAAAGCCCGTGGCTTAATGGCACCATTCCCTCCATCGTCTCCAAGCATTGCTTTGTTTAAAGATGGTAACTTAGTGCACATGATTGAGCGCCACCATATTGAAGGTCGTGCGGCTGAAATGATTGCCGAAAACTTGACACAAGCTTTTGACGAGCATTGTTAAAAAGGCAAAGTCAATAACTGAAAACCCGCTGAATGAATGTTTAGCGGGTTTTTTTGTGGGGATTTAACGGTCTTGTGTATGAAGCGTAGTGCAGAAAATAGGCAGTTTCGTTTCGGATTAGCACAAGCCAAATTTTTAAATTTGGCGACCTCGCAAAATGCCCTAACCTTCGATTTAGTAAAGACTAGCACTATGTTTTATATACGTCCTAAGTTGCCATTGGTGTAAGCTCCCCCAAAACTAGTACGGTTTAAAAATATAATTTTTAATTTTAAACTGTAAATATGAAAAAGAGCAAATTCACCCCAAACCAGATTGCCAGTATTCTCAAGGAGTTTGAACAAGGCAAAGATGTAGCTACGATTAGCCGAGAGCATGGCGTAAGCAAAGCAACATTTTATAAATGGCGGCAACGCTATGGCGGCATGGAAGCTAGTGAGCTAAAGCGCATAAAGAAGCTAGAAGAAGAAAATGCGAAGCTAAAACGCATGTACACCGATTTAGCTTTAGAGTTAGATATCGCCAAGCACATTATTGAAAAAAAGCTTTAAAGCCTTGCCAAAAGAGAGAAATAATGGAAAGCATAAAAAGCACTTATCCGCGCGGCATAAGCAAGGCGTGTCGCGTATTAAAGACTAGTCGCAGTAGTATTGCTTATCAATCAATAAAGGATGATAGCAGCGTAGAGCTATTATTAAAGCAGTTGAGTATAAAACATCCACGCGAAGGCTTTTGGAAGAGTTATTACCGTCTTCGTAATAAGGAGGAATTAATCAATCACAAGCGGCTACATAGGATATATAAGCAGATGGGCTTGCCATTAAGAAGGAAAGTAAAAAAGCGTTTACCAGCGCGGGTAAAAGAACCCATAATAATACCCGAGTGCTTTACGCATACGTGGAGTATTGATTTTATGAGCGATGCTTTAGAGCATGGAAGGAAGTTCCGAAGCTTTAATGTAATAGATGACTACAATCGAGAAGTACTGTTTATAGAAACAGATTATTCTTTAAAAAGTAGCAGAGTAATTTGGGTATTAAACCACTTGATAAACAAACACGGAAAGCCGCAAAAACTACGTATGGATAATGGTCCAGAATTTATAGCTAAATTAACGACTCAATGGAGCGTGATGCACGGTATTGAGTTTAAATATATACAGCCCGGTAAGCCTACTCAAAATGCGCTAATAGAGCGTTTTAATAAAACCTATCGCAGGCATATTTTAGATGCTTATCTCTTTAGTTCAATAGATCAAGTAAGAGAAGTGACCGAATCTTGGGTAGAAGATTACAACCATGAACGACCACACGATGCGCTGGGTGGCATAAGCCCTGTGGCCTATAGAAACAAAAACCGAAAAATATCCCTTGGTTCCGTTCCGCTACGCTCCACTGCACCAAGGGATATTTTGATTAATGAAACTAATAAAGAAAATAGTCTACTTTAGAACCGTACTAAAAAAGGGGAGCTTACATTGGTACTTATGCGCAAAGTTTTCGTGTCATTATCTTCAATTCGACTATTGCAATTTCGAACTGAGTCTGACCACTTCCGTGAGGTTTACTCCGCAAATAACCAGTTGGCGTCCTTTCACTTGGCAAAAGTGCTAAAGGTGCAATGATATTATTAAATTTGTTTAAGCTATTCGGGCTTTTATGAGCAATAGCATTACGAATTATATGGTATTCTTCTATCTTAGTTTTTTCTGTTGTTGTAAGTAATTGAAATGGTTGTCCTAAATCAAAAAACAATTTTGCTCTTTTTAAAGTGTGTTCTTTATAGAGTAACCAATTGACATAAGACTTTCCTCCATAAATTACGGGTTGAATCTCTGCGGTCGGAGATATTCTAGATTTTCTAGTTATTGTATTAGTTTGAGAAATATATGAGCCATTATATAATCCAAAGAACAAATCTTCTAACAGACTTTCGAATTCTGTAAAAAGTTCCATATACAAACCAGCATAAAGATGCTTGATATCCTCAATATCTAAATGACCTTGAGTAATTAAAACCTCCATTTTCCCTCTTGTTCGTTCAATAGAGGTTGTTCGACTTTCAAATTTTTCGTGAATTCTAATTGTATGACTAGGCATTACTAATTTGCTGGTTTAAATAGTCAAACAGTAATTTTCTTTCTTTTGGATTTGTCGTTCTTCTATCAGTAGCCTCTAAAACGTCTTGTGGAGCAGTTCTTTCTCTCAATCTGTCGTTAGCAGTTTTTAATTTTCCCAATTTATCCACATTCAAAGTTTTAGGATTGGGTGACGTAGTAAAATCCTTTTTTTCGTAGAGATTACTATATAAAAATGCATAAAAAGTGTAAAATAAAGATTTCTTTAAAAAAGTACATTCGTCTGGGGTATTACCGAAAATCTCATCGACATAATCAAAAATAAACTGAAACCGTTTTTCTATTTCTATTTTGTTTTCCAATTCTTCATCGTAAGTCGCATACAACTTATCTAATCTTGTCGGGCTTTTACCGCTTATTTCATTCTCAATCATAAATTCAAGACATTCTGTTGTCAATTCTACTTCGGACATTCTTGAAATATTATCTTCTGTGAAAACTCCCCATTTTCGCCATCTGTGCAATTGTTCTGTTGCAAGATTATAAACAGTAGTTTTAAATGCTCCAAAGTAGTTGGAGTTTCGCAACTCTTGCTTGTTAACAGTAAAACTTGTGGAATTCATTCTACGAAATATTTGTATAATTTCTCTGTCATCAATTTTTGAGGGTAGGATATGAGTGTCAAATTCGTAGTTGAGAATTTTGTAACGGTCATCCTCATCCAATTCATTAAATGTCTTTCCAGCAATCTTTTTATTGTGACTTTTTGTTACGGTAAAATCATCTCGTTCAGGGTTATAGTCCTTTAAATATTCAGGGCAAACAAAACTCAAAACAGTTCTCAATCTTTGCTGTCCATCTACTACTTCTCTAATCGGTTCAAACTGATCAATATTAATCCGTTTATCTCTCAAAAAAATTATTGGTATGGGCATACCTTTTACGATAGTATCTATTAAATAACTTTTAGCGCCATTTTTCCAAACTGACCTTCTCTGAAATTCTGGAGATAATTCTAATTGTCCGTTTTTAAGCCAATTAGCAAAATCTGCTACTTTATAAAATGTCTTTTGAATGTTTATCATATTTTTTTTAGTCATTAATGGCAACATAATATAAAAGCAATTGCGTTTTTTTAACTAAATATCTATTTGTTAAACCATATGCTTTTAAGGTCATATCTGATTGCAATTGTTTTAAACAATTTCAAGTGATTATACCTTTTGTGCTAATGTATGGTAAAGATGCTTTTATTGAATAACGAGAAGCGCTCTATATTGAAAGTTAAGTTTGTATTTTTAAGTACACACAAATCAATTCAGCACTTTTAATTATTTTTTAGAAACTAATGAGTTGCACTGTATTTCTAGATTTTTTAAAAACTCATCTTCTTCCAAACGTTCGTTTATCCAGCTTGGTTTGGTAATAATCTTTTGCTGGTAATTTTACGTTCAGGGCAAGTTTAGCCAGTACGCTTTGCGCCTCACGTAAATTGGTAAATTCTTTTAACAGGAGACTAGTGTTAGCACCTACAAGAAACAGTTGAAACGATTTTGTAGTAACCTTTGAAGGTAAACCAGGTACCCACATATTTTGTTGTTGTCCAAACTTTTGAAGCCGTACTTCATGGAAATCTTTCAAGTTATACTTTCCAGTTCTTAGCTTAATTCCTAGCAGTATGAAATAGGGGTAAATGTTGTTTGTGGGTACATTAATCGTTACACCACGCACCGAAATAAATAAGGAAATACCAAGCGAAAGGCCCAAAAACGCTAAGCTCATGTGAGTTATTCCAGAAAGATAGTAAAATGCCATTAAGGATAAAACGCATAGTATACTGCCCAAGGTGGAGGGGAAACTTTGAAAGGTGATGCCGCGTGACACGGAAAATGTTTGCTTTAATTTCTTCACAATACCAACCAAAAATACCTAAAAACAAAAAACCCCGCTTTAAAAAAAAGCGGGGGTTTGTATCTGTTAAAAGTGTTAGCTTATTGCACAATCACTTTACTAATATTCTTTTCACCCATACGGTTGATAACTTGCACCATGTACACACCCGGTACCAGATTAGCCGCGTTGATGGTAACATCTCCACTTACACTTACTATACGCGAAATTACTTTCCCACTTAAGTCTAATACGTTTACGTTAAACGTTTCATAAGCATCAAGGCTTAAAGTGGCCGTTCCTGTAAAAGGATTTGGATAGATACTCATTGTTTGCGTGGCAAAACTTTCCTCTAAACCAATGTTTGTTTTACAAGTATTGTAAATTGATTTCAAGGTTTGAGGTTGATCACTCGGACGTACATGGAATCTGTTAAAACCACCTACACCGTTTGCTTCAAAGCAAGAGGAGTCAACAGCCGTTGCAAAGGTTTCTTCAACGCCACCGTTATTAGGATCACCATTTACAAATTTGTAGTTGATACGTCCTGGGCAAATACCGTTTACTGTAGTAGTAAACACACCCGGCATACCAGCAACAGCAGTCATTTTAGTGGCACCTGCCTGCCAAGCCGGACTAGTAAAACCACCCATAAAGTAAATACCATCTCCACTAGGGATAAAGTTAGGATCTTGAGTAACATCTACCATAAAAGTAATGTCAGATGGGTTAGGCACTGGTGCACAAGCTCCGTAAGCATCGGAGCTAAAGCAACGTACGCTTACCACTGTATCTTTGCTTACGGCAATTTTCTTGTTGTTTCCACCTTCCCAATTTGTACCGTTATTGTGGTAACGTGTTTTATACTCAAATTCAGGAGCAGCAGCACGCATAGTAATTTCATAAATACCATCGTTATTAGCATCGGTCATTTCATAGGTTGGATCAAAGTTTCCGCTAAACCCGTTAAAAGGACCCGCAATGTCTAAAGAGTCGGTAAAACCACAAACCCCGTTCATGTCCACCTGTATAGTTACGTTAAACGTAT
Organism: Schleiferiaceae bacterium; assembly: GCA_963715655.1. Classification (GTDB taxonomy): domain Bacteria; phylum Bacteroidota; class Bacteroidia; order Flavobacteriales; family Schleiferiaceae; genus JANQPD01. The sequence continues at coordinate 3,521,166 of OY970262.1, read as the reverse complement.
CAGGTACAAAACAAACGCCACATGCAGAAAAACAATTAATTCCAGCAACAGTATCGGCCATACTTACTCTAGCTCTTCTATTACCACCTACTTCACAAGCACTCGGCACGTTTTCACCAAAAGGCCAATCTGTTCCGTTTATAAACTTGTAGTCAATAGTATCCATGGCGTTAGCAAAATATATCAGACGGTAAACGCTATCAGAACCAGCAGTTACATCATACATAATTGATTTTCCTGGTGTCCATCCTTGAAAATTACCCGCTACAGAAACGGTGTCATCAATAGAAGTTTGTAAACTCATATCTACGGCTAGTGTTACCGCAACTTTACCTACCGGTGCGCATCCACCAAATTTAATGGCCGGTAAAATAGTGTCTTTTTTAATCAACATCCAACGGTTGCTGTTACCACCATCTAAACCTTTACCTAAAGAAACTTGGCATTGGGCAGGAATATTTTCTGCATCTGGCCAATCATTACCATTAATAAACTTAAGTTGATACGTTCCATTAGGAATAGAAACAACGGCTGAGTAAATGTTGGTAGTACCTACTTTAGTCATACTTGTTCCACTTGGTGTCCAGTTTGTGCCACCGGCAGCACCTTGAAAATCACCAGCAACGTGCACGCCATTAGCGCCAACGGTTTGTCCGGTCATGTCCACTCTAATGGTTACGTTGCGGTTCTGTGCGAAAACAAATCCGCTCATCAACATAGCCACCATCATTGCGTAAATTTTTCTCATCACGATAGGGTTTTAAAATTAAATTATTTTTTACTTAGTGTATCTTTTACAATAACTGCCGCAAAGTAATAGAAAAAAGTTTATCATTACTTAATATTGCGTTAAAATTTAACTCCAAAAGATTGACATGAAAGGTTTTACTTACAAAAAGTGTGTTTTATACACTTTCTACTGCTTTGCTTTTGTTGTTTTAAGCCTTTCCGCTAAGGCACAAACCAATTTTTATCCGCCACATTGGTTTACCGAAATGGCGCAGGATACCCTAGAAATTTTGGTACATAAAACGGATGGGAATATTAAAAAGATTGAGCTAAGTAATGCAAACGTTACGGTTTTGGAAACCAAAATATTTTCTAATCCGCACTATGCACGTATTTTATTAGTGATAAAAAATTCACTGAAGGATGTATCAATCATTGTAAACGGAAAGCGCTCTCCTTATTTCTTTAAAGCCAAGGCAGCCAAAGCAGTAGCCAACTTTACCCAGGCTGATGTGCAGTATTTAATAACGCCCGATCGTTTTGCAAACGGAGATACGTCCAACGACAGTTTACCCGGATTTGCCGAGCATAAATACGGTAGAGACAAACCATTTGGTAGGCATGGAGGTGATATTCAAGGCATTATCAATCATTTAGATTATTTAAAAAATTTGGGTGTTACCAGTTTGTGGATTAGTCCGTTGCTTGCTAACAACCAATCCGATGAATCGTACCACGGTTACGCTATTACTAACCATTATGCAATAGACCCGCGCTTTGGTAGCAATGCATTGTATAGCACTTTGGTAGAGGAGATGCACAAGCGCGATTTAAAAATGATAAAAGATATGGTGTACAACCATGTGGGTACGGGGCATTTTCTTTTTCAGGATATACCAGACTCCTCTTTTTTTAATTGGCACAAAGGTTTTGCAAAAGGATTTAGGCAAACGAGTTATCGCGCCACCACGGTAATGGATCCACATAAAAGTACGGATGATTATGCGCAATTTCAAGATGGGTGGTTTGTTAGTCACATGCCTGATTTGAACCAGCGTAATAAGCACATAGCACGTTTTTTAATTCAAAATTCACTATGGTGGATAGCCGAATATGGTGTAGATGCGTTTAGAATTGATACGTACATTTATCCAGATCAACCTTTTATGGCGCGCTTGTGCAAGCAAATTAAAAAAGAGTTTCCGGGTTTTTACATTTTTGGCGAAACATGGGTACATGGGCAACCGGTGCAAAGTTATTTTGTAGAAAACATGCCGTATAATCCTGTAAATACCCACATGGATGCTGTTACAGATTTTCAGATGTATTATGCTTTTAACGATGCCGTGCACAATAAACAAGGCTGGACGGATGGTGTTGCAAAAATTTACTATGCCTTGGCGGCTGATTATCTGTATGAAGATCCAACTAAACTGGTTACGTTTTTAGATAATCATGATTTGGCACGTTTTGCTGGTACGGTACAGAACGATTATAAAAAACTAATGCTTGGTTACAATTGGTTGCTTACCATGCGCGGTATTCCATGTATTTATTATGGTAGTGAAATTGGTATGAATAAAACGGAAAACCACGGCTTATTACGTGAGGATTTTCCGGGTGGTTGGCCTAATGATACAGCTAATGCCTTTACTGTAAGCGGACGTTCACCTTGGCAGGATGGTATTTACAACCATGTACACACCTTATTAAAATGGCGCGGCACCTCTGATGCAATTGCTACGGGAAAATTAACCCAGTTTGTGCCGATGGAAGGTATTTACGTGTATTTCCGCCACAGCGAAACTGAAACGGTAATGGTAATTGCCAATACCAATGATACAGAAGTAGTACATAATTTAGATAGATACCAAGAACTTTGGCCAAGGGGTAGCACCGGTATTAATGCACTGACCAATGAAAAAATGAATGGCGCTACGATATTGCTACCTGCCAAAACTAGCATTATACTAGAGCGACAATAGATGTGGAAACAGTTAAAAACTAAAATATTAAGTTAGTTTTAAATGCAATTTTGATTTATGTAATAGTAGTTTTCGATACAAAATTCTTACAGAATTTCACTCAACCTGACATTCGTTTTTTATATGGAACTTACCTTTAAACATTGACTTGCATTGTTATAATCCTTACATCCTTCGCATAGAATATAAGGGTGCATTTTTAAGACAATTCTTTTCAGGGTGGTAAGTAAAAGTATTAGGCCTGATTGGGGTCTGCGACTTCTAGTTCTGCTTTGTCATTTACCATAAGGCAAAGTAATCCAGCTAAAATCATGCTGCCACCACCAATAAGCAAAGCATAAATAGCTTCTCCTTCAAAAAATTGACTAAGTATAAAGCCTAAAATACTGGCGGCTACAATTTGCGGTATCACAATAAAGAAGTTGAAAATACCCATATAGTAGCCCATTTTTTCTTGCGGTATGCTGCTAGAAAGCAAGGCGTAAGGAATGGAAAGAATGCTAGCCCAAGCAATGCCTACTCCAACCATAGAAATAATTAAATAGGTAGAGTTTTCAATAAAGTAGAAAGAGATTAAGCCAACACCACCCAAGGTAAGAGCTAGTAAATGGGTTACTTTTCTACCCGCTACTTTGGCTACAAACGTTAGTAAAAAAGCAGCTAAGGCAGCTACACCATTGTAGCCGGCAAAAAGAATTCCCACCCAATCTGCACCATCATTGTATTCTTTTTCCACGCGTTGTAAATCCGCTTTAAGCGGAGGTGGTAAATTATTAATCCGTTCTTTTTTCAAGAAAAATTTAGCAAAATTTACATTTACCACCGCCAAACCGTTACCGTTTACAAATTTGCCTTTAAAGGTATTAAGGTCTGTTTGAATATCGGTAAAAGCAACTTGTTCTTTTTCAGTCAGTGTGTTTTTGTCCGTTTCATTCACTATTTCTTGTAGGTTAGCAAAATCAGCTTCACCAAGTTTCATATCATAAATATGACTAGTGATGGCGGAGGTAGAGTAAATCCACATGGCAAAAAGGGCAAACCAACTAAAGAACTGAACATAAGCCAACTGCACCATGGTTTTGGGCATATTTTGAAAATCGCGTACAATTTGCACAAAGCCGTTGCGGTATTTATCACGGTACATAAAGGTGGCCGCAAAGAGGTAGCTAAAGCCAAACAACCCAAAAATACCGCACAATACATAAAGTTGTGGATCTAAATTACTGGTGTAAAACCAAAGTGCTAAACCGCCACCAATGGCAACTAGTAGTAAGCCAATAATCAGATAATGAGCAGGGGTAAATCGAATATTAAGCGGCCCAGAGTGCGATTGACTTTTCAAATGTTCTTCCGTTGGCGGATATTCTTTGGTGGTAAAAACCGTCCACATAACAGCCGTTAAAAACGCAGCGGCACCTACATAAAAACTCCATTTAACACTGTCCGGTATGCCTGTGCCATCTTCCGTGGTGTTGCTTAAACCTATCCAATTGGTAAATACCCAAGGCAATACTGAAGCGATAACGGCACCAGAACCAATAAAGAAACTCTGCATAGCAAAACCTTTCGTACGCTGACTTTCAGGGAGCATATCGCCTACAAAAGCACGAAAAGGTTCCATAGAAATATTGATAGATCCATCCATAATCCAAAGCATTCCAATGGCAATCCAAAGGGTAGGAGAATTAGGCATAATAATAAGCGCAAGGGAGGCGAGAATAGCGCCAACGGCAAAAAACGGACGTCTGCGGCCCCATTTGGCGTGCCAGGTTCTATCAGAATAGTAACCGATTAATGGTTGCACCAACAGGCCGGTAACAGGCGCTGCCAACCAATAAAAGGCTAAATTTTTTGTGTCGCCACCTAAGGTTTCAAAAATGCGGCTGGTGTTAGCATTTTGCAAGGCAAAGCCAAATTGAATGCCTAAAAAGCCGAAGCTCATGTTCCAGATTTGCCAAAAACTGAGTTTGGGTTTGGTGGTGCTCATGTTGTGAAACGTATTGAAAGAGGGAGCAATGTAAAAAATAAAAGTGTAAAGTTTACACTTACCCTTTCAACAAACTCTCAAACATCAATTTTGCAGCTGCCGGATTAGTAGCTAGCGGCACGTTGTGCACATCACAAATACGCATAAGCATTAAAATATCTGGTTCATGCGGATGCTTATCTAGCGGATCGCGAAAAAAGAAAACAGCTTTTACTTTTCCTTCTGCCACCATGGTGGCTATTTGCGCATCTCCACCCAAAGGACCGCTCAATACTTTTTCTACTTGTAAACCTGCTTGTGCTACATGCATGCCGGTGGTTCCTGTGGCTACTAAGTCTATATCTTTTCGCTGTAAATCATCTAAAAAATCACGCATAAAACCAACCATTTCGGCTTTTTTACCATCGTGTGCTATAAGGGCTATTTTCATAAAGTAGATTTTTTTATAAGCGATTGCAAGCTATACTTTTTGAATAAATGTATTGGAAAGTAAATGTGGCCTATTGATTAAGTTTGGCTGAGAAAAAAACCAAGCTACAATGCACACCACGCCAGTTTCGATACAAAATTCTTTCAGAATTTCACTCAACTTGACATCCGTTTTTTTATATCGAATGGACGTTCATTAGATTGATGTTAGAAGGATTGGCGTGGTACACCTACGGTGATTTTTAATGACCGCCACGTTGATCGCCTTAAAAGGTTTGGCGTTGTGCACAAAACAAGCCAGTTTGGATATAAAATTCTTTCAGAATTTCACTCAACTTGACATCCGTTTTTTTTTATGTCAAATGGACGTTCATTAGATTGATGTTAGAAGGTTTGGCGTGGTATACCTAGAGTGATTTTTAATTAGCGCCACGTTGATCGCCTAAAAACGTTTGGCGTGGCACACAAAACAAGCCAGTTTCGATACAAAATTCTTTCAGAATTTCACTCAACTTGACATCCGTTTTTTTATGTCAAATGGACGTTCATTAGATTGATTTTAGATGGATTAACGGGCTGCACTTACAGTGATTTTGAAAGAATTTTAGAATGGCCAATTGAAAACTTTGAAGTGCTTTTAAAATGCAATGTGCTATAAATCAACCGCCTAAAATATCGAGGCCAACCAAAATTATAATTCTATTACTCCACTTCCAAAACCAACCATCCATTTGCAGGTACATCCAGCTTTCCCTTTTGCGGTAAAATGTAACCATCTGCCATAGCATTTTTAAAACCTTGGTTGCTTACTTTTCGCTTGTAATCAAAACTAGCCGCCTTGCCACTAAAGTTCAACGCTACTAAAAGTGTCTTTCCATCTTTCGTCCTTTCAAAAGCATATAGTTGTTCAGCATTATTTTCTGCAATCACGGCAAAGCTTCCTTCTTCCTTACCATTCTGTAAAGCAGGATGGTTTTTTTTGAGTTTTAAAATGGTGCTGTAAAAAGGTAGTAAAGCTTCATTTTCCCAAGCAATGGTGTCCTTTTCAAAAAAGGCAAGACGCTTGTTTAAACCAGCTTCTTGTCCGCTATACACCAAAGGCATTCCCTGGGGAAACGTAGCGGCAAGTACAAAAAAGTTTTTGCCGTTTACACCCATACGCTCTTCAATGGTGCCGTTCCAACTGTTTTCATCGTGGTTGGTGGTAAAGTACATGCGCAAAGCATTGCTTGGGTAGGTAGAATCTTGTTTTTCAGCATATTTTGTAAAAACACTAACCGATTCCAAACCTTTGGCCACTTGATTCATAATATGATGTAATTCCCAACCGTAGGTCATGTCAAAAGCCTTTTCATGAAACTCAGGACCTTCTGCTTCGGCAAGCATAAACACAGGTTTTATGGAATCTAAAGCTACACGAGTACGGTTCCAAAAATCCATTGGCACCATCATGGCAACGTCACAGCGGTAACCATCAATATCTGTTTCGGTAATCCAAAATTTAAGGGCGTTAAGCATGGCGGTACGCATAGCTGCATTATCATAGTTTAAATCGGCTACATCACTCCAATCATCTACCGGTGAAACTACTTTTCCGGAATCATTTTGGGTGTACCAATCTTTATGTTCTTCCATCCATACGGCATCCCAAGCGGTATGATTGGCTACCCAATCCAGTATCACTTTAAAACCCATATCATGCGCTTCTTGTACCAGCATTTTAAAATCTTCAAGGGTGCCAAACTCAGGATTTACAGCAGTATAATCTCTAATGGAATAATAGCTGCCCAAGCCTCCTTTACGGTTTAATTCACCAATGGGCTGTACGGGCATAAGCCACAATATTTTCACTCCTAAATCCTTTAATTTCGGTAGCTTTTCGCGAAAAGCATTGATGGTGCCTTCTGGCGTGTATTGCCTGATGTTTACTTCATAAATGGAAGCGTCTTTAGCCCAATCTACGTGCGTTACAGAAGGTAAATTATTTTCTATTGCTTCATTTATTTCTTCTTTTGGTGCAGAGCTGCAACTTATAAGTGCTACGCCTAATAGTGCGCTTAGCACGGTGATTTTTGTTTTCATTTTGTTTGATATTGTTAAGTTCAAATTCGGGTCTGTTTAATACTTGCTCTAGTTACCGTTTAGAGGATTAAGTGGGCTTCTTTTCCAAATACCTAAGCCACCAACGGCTGTTATAATCACACTAGTTATTTTCATTTTGGCTTGACCCAAAACGAAAGAAAAGGTCAAGGCTGAATTATTTAGACTGAAAAACTACTTAATACTTCGCCTTCAAAGCCCAAGCCGCTCACAGCGTATCGCTTCTGGACTTCTCGAGGCTGCGTATTACTTGTTTTTCTAGCCTTAGAAAAATTAAGCCGAAGTATTACTACGTAATTACTTCATGCGTTGTATCTCAACCTTAGTTATTTTTTTTCACCACATACTCAAAACCCATAGCAGGTACTACAAACCCGCTTTTACTTTTACCGTCCTTAGCCTTATATACTTTGTGAAACACGGGCGTAAAGGATGTGCCTTTGGGTTGTGCAGGCGCCATTAATTTTTTCTGTGTAGGATTAATATATATGCGTACATCTTCACTTAAATAGGTTCTAATAATTTCCAGTAATCCATTGTTTAACAACTGAATTTCGGTGCTTCCATACAACAATGCTAAATTTTCACTGCGCAAGGTATTTAGTTTTTTCACATTAGTAAGTAAGGCTTTCTCATCGGTATCGTAACCATCAAACTGCATCATCCTGCGGTTATCCGGGTCTCCGGCCCCTGGCATTCCGTATTCATCACCATAGTAAATACAGGGTATGCCGGGTATGGCATTGTTAAAAGCGTGTATCAAAGCCAATCGCTTATATGCTTCCGCAGATGGCTTGCCAATTTCCGTATCCCAACCAACTAGTTTTGCATCATCCGTTGGTTTTACATCTCCGTTGGCCAGCGTTATAAACCTTGTTCTATCTTGGTTTCCGGTAATATTTCCCATTAAATGGTGATAGCCATACACTGCTAGAGCTTGACGTGTTTTGTCTATCAAATTCTGCACATCACCACTATCCGAAGCAAAAGCATTTACAGCCGCATCATATAAATTGAAATCAAATTGTGCATCTAGCATTCCGGTACTTAAATAGCTATTTATCAATTGCGGACTACCATACGTTTCCCCAATTTGGTAAATAGGTTTGTTGGTGTTTCGCTTTACACGATAGGTAAGGGTACGCCAGTATAACTCGTCAATATGCTTGGTGGCATCGTGGCGAAAGCCATCAAAATCATATTGAGTAACCCAATACAAAGCACTATCCGCCATAGGGTCTGTTACTTCGTAGCGTCTTAAATCTAAGGTAGCTAGGTGATCATCAAACCAAGTAGTAAGGCGGTGTTCGTCCCATTTTTCTGTATTTTTTGTACCATCGGGGAGGTATAAATTAGTAGCCCAATCTTTATGTTCTTGATAAACAGGATGGTTAATATGTACATGATTTGCCACATAATCAAGCACCACATTTTGATTTTGTTGGTGCGCATCCTTAAGCAAAGTTTTTACCGTGGCCGGATTGCCAAAACGTGTATCAATCTGTTTGTTGCTAATGGGCCAATAACCGTGGTAGCCGCTAAACGTGCTATGTACTTTTCCTTTATTCCATAGGCCCCAAGCATCATAAGGATTCTGTGTAATGGGCGAAAGCCAAATAGTGTTGGTGCCTAAATCTTTAAAAAAACCAGCTTGTATTTTGTTGTTCACACCGTCCAAATCACCACCCATATAATTGGCAATCGGTTTTATGGAAGTATCGGGTGTTGGTAAATCATTAGCCTTATTACCATTAAAAAAGCGATCGACCATCAAAAAATACATGCGTGCTTGATGCCAATCACTGCGCTCCAACTGATTAATATTCGTCACCGGTTCACCGTATTCTAGTGGAATAAGTTGATCGCGCCCTTTATCGCTTCCCGCAAAGGAAAAAACACGAAGGTAGGAACGTTTTACTTTTTTTGCTGCTTCGGGAATCAGAATATTGCAGGTAGGAAACATACTTCTGGTGCAGGGAAGCATGATTTGTTGGTTGTTCCAAAGTACGATGTACCCGTTTAAAATTGGAGCTTTTCGTTGCTCATAAATAGTATCAATAGCTAAGATACTATTTGGAGCATCTGGGTCGCGAAGCGTATCTAAACCAAGGACGTTGCCTTTTTTTATAGGTAGTGTCGTTAGTTGAAGTCTTTTATTAATGCCTAAAATGACGGATGAATCATCAGGGTCAAAAAGTGTGTCAGTAGCGTTCATGAGTTGGTAGGGGCCAGCCTCTACATCACTTTCTGGCTTTACCGTTAAAATATTATTATAGCCACCCATGCCGTTTGTCACCTTTTCGGGATTACTTGGGTCAAGCATTTCCATACCATCTACATAAAATTTGTATTCATACCGGCCGGGTTCTAAGGTGTAACTAGCGCTATATACGCCCTTGCCGGGGTCAAGCACTTCGCTCCCTCTATTCCAATTATTAAAAGCACCAATAATGCGCACTTCTTTACCAAAAAGTTGCTGTGCGGAAACGGTAATGTTTACCTGGCGGGCACTTGGGTTTATCAGCACCAAATGGTATTCGGTGGTCTTGGTATTAATGGTTAACACCTCCATTTTTTGCTTCATTTTCCCGCCTAGCACAAGCGTATCCACACCTTTGTTTGTTTGATACAAACCACTTGGTAGCTTTATGGAAAGCGCCTTTTCATCAACCAAATAATCGCGTAGATAAATAGTTGTTTCTTTTGGCTGCAATTGCACAGGCGTAAATAAACCGTGTAAAGCGGTTTGTGCTTGGGTGGCAAGCAAGTATAAACTTAAAAGCAAACTGAATAGGTATTTCAAATTCATGCTGTAAAGCTTAATGTAAGTTGGTTTTTTCTCCTGACACAAATACATCTACCTGTTTTTCTCCTAAATTTTTAATCCGGTTTTCTTTCCCGAAAGAGCACAGTAACGTAGTACCGCCAAAGGCTATTTTAAAACTCAATGTGTTCCAACCTTTCGGGAGTTTAGGATTAAAATGTAAGGCGCCATTTTTAACGCGCATCCCACCAAAACCTTCCACCACACTTAGCCAAGTGCCGGCCATACTGGTAATATGCAAGCCTTCGTGTACTTCATTATTGTAGTCATCTAAATCTAAACGGCTAGTACGTAAATACAATTCGTAGGCTTTTTCCATTTTATCTAAGTACGCAGCTGTAACCACGTGAACACAAGGAGAAAGCGAGCTTTCATGTAGGGTGCGTGGCTCATAAAAATCAAAGTTCTTCCGGATGGTCGCTGCATCAAAATGATCTTCAAAGAGATACAGGCCTTGTAAAACATCGGCTTGCTTAATAAAACAAGAGCGTAAAATTCTATCCCAACTCCAATGTTGGTTTATAGGACGTTCTTTTGGGTCAAGGTCAGCTGCGGTTAATTGCTCCTTATCTAAGTAATTGTCTTGTTGCAGTTTAATACCTAAATCAGCATCTTCAGGCAAATGCATGTTGTTAGTAATATGCTGCCATTTTTCCAATTCTGCACTGCGGTCAAAATTGGTTTTAGCTAAAATTTGGGTTAATCGATCAGCATTATTTTCCGCTACCGTTGAAATGCATTCAGCGGTGTATTGCAAGCACCAGCGGGCAATGTAGCTAGTGTACCAATTGTTGTTTACGTTGTTTTCATATTCATTAGGTCCCGTTACGCCCAGCATTACATACTTGTTGCGTGCTTCGCTCCAATTTACACGTTGCGCCCAAAAACGCGCAATTCCAATGAGCACTTCCAGGCCGTGTGTTTCTAAATAAGCTGCATCACCAAAGTAGCGGATGTAGTTGTAAATAGCGAAAGCAATGGCGCCATTTCGGTGGATTTCTTCAAAAGTGATTTCCCACTCGTTATGACATTCCTCGCCATTCATTGTAACCATTGGGTAGAGGGCAGCACCATTTTTAAAGCCTAATTTTTCAGCGTTTTCTATCGCTTTTGGCAAGTGATTGTAGCGATATACCAATAAGTTTTTAGCCACTTCTTGTCCGGCACTTGCCATATAAAAAGGCAGGCAGTAGGCTTCGGTATCCCAATAAGTGGAGCCCCCGTATTTTTCTCCAGTAAAACCTTTAGGGCCAATATTTAGGCGCGCATCTTCACCCGTGTAGGTTTGCGTAAGCTGAAAAATATTAAACCGAATACCCTGTTGGGCAGCAATATCGCCTTCAATACTAATATCACTTTTTTCCCAACGAGTTGCCCAATCTGAAATTTGTTCATTTAATAATGTGTCAAACCCATCGTTCATGGCATCGCTAGCCAATCCATCGGCCACCGCCCCCAGTTTATCTTTTGGATGGTTTAACGAAGAAACCACCGCTGCGTACTTAAACAAGTGGTACGTTTTGCCTTCTTCTAAGGTTTCTACAAACGTATTTTGGGCGTATTTTTCTCTTTTTTCCGTTTCCGGATAAAGGGTAATGTGCTTGTTTCCTTCAAAAAATTCGTAACGCATACTTGCCGCTGCGTGAAAATTTAATTTTTTAGTTTTAGCTACTAGCAAGGCTTTTTGAGAACCAACGTGTACACTTAAACCTGCCCAAAATTTCTCGTCATAATTGCTGTCGTGGTTTATTACGTCAAAATCTAAGTATGGACTAAAACTAACGGCACCACTAAAATTTAAAGGTGTTACGCTGTAGCGAATGGCGCCAATTTCTTTACGCTTCATGCTTAAAAAACGTAGGGTTTCTACCTTTAGCTTTTTATCAGCGCTAAAGTGCGCTACAAAGCTGCGGCTCAAAGTACCTTCCTTCATGTTTAGGGTACGTTTAAAATCGCTTACCTCTACTTTGGCTAAATCCAATATTTCCCCTTCTACTAAAATGTTGATGCCAATCCAATTTACAGAGTTTAGCACTTTGGCAAAGTATTCCGGATAGCCGTTTTTCCACCAACCCACACGGGTTTTATCAGGATAATAAAGTCCGGCTATGTAGCTGCCTTGTAAATGTTTACCGCTGTATTGTTCTTCAAAATTGGCGCGCTGGCCCATGTGTCCGTTGCCGAGGCTAAATAAAGATTCTGAACCTTGGTGCTTAGCCGGGTTCCATTTGTCTTCAATTAATTTCCATGAATCGGCAACTATATATTGTTCTTGCATATAAGGACTAAAAATTCAACTCATTAATGATGCTGCTGGCGGTTTTTTCGTGCAGTCCTGCTACAAATAAATCAGCGCCTTTTAGCACGTTTTCGCTTCCAACGCCTACACTTTTAAATCCACCGCGCTTGGCTGCTTCCACACCAGCAATAGAATCTTCAAAAACTACGGTGTTTTCAGGCAATACATCTAAGGCTTCGGCTCCCATTAAAAATACCTGCGGGTCAGGTTTAGATTTTGATGTTTTGGTACCATCAATAATTGCTTCAAAAAAAGAGGTTAATTTGGTTTTTTCTAAAATGGCTTGTGCATTTTTACTGGCACTACCAAGGGCTATTTTTAGTTGTAAGCTTTGGCACTCCTCTAAAAATGTACGAACACCTTCCAGCGTTTCATCCTCGTCCATATTTTGCATAAGCTCCAAATACCAATCGTTCTTTTTGGCCATCAGCTCATTAAACTTGGCTTCAGGGAGGCTTTTACCGCCCCATTCTAAAATTTTTTCAAGTGATTCTTTACGACTTACTCCTTTTAACTGCTCGTTTTCGTCTTCGGTAAAATCAATTCCCAAAGTATTGGCAAGGCGCTGCCACGCTTTAAAATGATATTTTGCAGTATCCACCAACACGCCATCTAAATCAAAAATAAATGCTCGAATCATAGTTTAGGCTGTTTTTACAGATTTAGGTGTGCACAGAATATACGCAAGGTGATAGTTTATAAGTCCATTCAACGGCTTTTGAATAATGGCGCCCATTTTTAAATCTAAATGGGCTACAGCATCTTCTAAAATTTCACTAAAGTGATGCGCAATGCTACCTACAAAATTGATGGGAACTTCTCTAGCATTAGCATAACAAAGTGCGTGGGTTTGCAGAAATAATCTAAATCCGGTAAATACCATTTCCCAAATTATGGGGTGCTCTATGTGCTTACTTACAAAAGGGGCAAAGCTGGCCAGTGCTACGTTTGCATTGGGTTGTTTGTACACTTTTTGAATTATATCATCTTTACTTAGCTTATACGTGTTTTCAAAATCGGCTGCAATTTGTGCCGGTAATTGTTTGTATAAATAAGCCGCTACTAATTTTTTTCCTAAGTAACTGGCAGAGCCTTCATCACCTAAAATATAGCCAAGGGCGGGAACCTCTTCACTAATTTCTTTTCCATCAAAATAAACGGAATTACTGCCGGTGCCTAAAATGCAACTAATAGCAGGTTCACCTTTATAGGTAGCGTAGGCACAAGCTTTTAAATCGTGATCTACCAAAATATGAGCGTTCGGAAACACCTGTTTAAGCCCAGCAGCAACAATGCTGTTTAAGGTTGGACTGCTGGAACCTGCTCCGTAAAAAAACACTTTGGTAACGGCATTTCCGTATTGTGCTACTTCTTTTGCTTTGCTTAGTTCTACGCTTATAAAGGAAGAGGTGTGAAAATAGGGATTGAAGCCCATGGTGTGTAAACGGCAAACTTCACGGCCATCTTCATGAAGAAAAACCGCATCGCACTTAGTAGATCCACTTTCCGCGATAAAAATCATTTGGTCTTAATTTAGAATTGGCAAAGTAAGAAATTTGCCAAAGTGTATTTTTTACAATTTACCCATCATTTCAGCAAGGTCGGCCAAGCGTGAGGAGTAGCCCGCTTCATTATCATACCAGCCCACAACTTTCACTAAATTTCCATTAGCTGAGGTAAGTTCACTATCTAAAATACAAGAATGTCCATCACCCACAATATCACTTGATACTAAAGGAGCTGCGCTATATTTTAGAATTCCTTTCATAGCACCGTCAGCTGCTTTTTGCATAGCTTCATTAATTTCTTCTACGGTGGCATCACGCTTTAGCGTAACGGTTAAATCAGTGATAGACCCTGTTGGTGTTGGCACGCGTACGGCAAATCCATCTAACTTTCCCTCTAGCTGAGGTAACACTAAACTCACTGCTTTAGCAGCACCGGTGGTGGTAGGAATTAAGTTTATGGCTGCGGCTCTTGCTCTACGTAAATCTTTATGCGGAGCATCCTGTAAATTTTGATCGGCTGTGTAGGAGTGGATGGTCGTCATATAGCCTTTTTCAATGCCAAATACATCATCGAGCACCTTGGCCATAGGCGCCAAACAGTTGGTAGTGCAGCTTGCATTGGAAATAAACTTATCGCCCTCGCTTAAGTGTTCACCATTTACACCTAGTACAATAGTTTTTACATCACCGTCAGCAGGTGCACTTAATAAAACACGCTTTGCACCCGCTTCCACGTGCCAGTTCATTTTTTCTTTATTGCGAAAAATTCCGGTGCACTCTATCACCAAATCAATACCTAACTCGCCCCAAGGAAGCTTTTTTGGATCACGCTCTCCAAATACCTTAAGCACTTTATCATTAATTAAAATAGCATTGTCCTGCGCTTCCACTTGTGCGTGTAGCATGCCATGTACAGAATCATGCTGAAGTAAATGCGCTAGTGTTTTAGTATCGGTAAGATCATTTATTGCTACTACTTCCACGTTGGGTTTGTCCAATAATTTTCTAAAGGTTAAGCGTCCAATACGTCCAAAACCATTGATTGCAATTTTTATCATGTTGTGTTTTTAGGGTTCATTAAAAGTGCGGTGGCCTTATAAAAAGTGTTGTCATACCTAGCTTTTGTGGCCTTTCTTTTGTTATTATTGACAGTACTTTTCAATCATTTGTCGAGCATCTGAATCGTCCAATTCATCAGCTTCTTTCAAGTCAGAACAACCCTCTAAATTCATCTGGTAAGCCAAATAAATCATGCCTCGCCAAAATAAACTTGAAGGTTTCTCAAAATTTTTATCGATACAAAAGGTGAAGTCGTCAAATGCAAGTTTAAGACTATCAATATAATATCTTGAAATTCCTCGTTCAAATCGAATCTCTTCCATAGAAACGTCAAATTCAAATCCTGTTTCAATGTAAGAGTTTTCAACTTTATCCAAATAGATTAAATCACCCCCTTTGATTTTGACTGCTTTTTCAAAGTCCTCAATTGCTCCTTTGAAATCCTTTAGTCGTTTTTTATTCTTTCCTCTGTTTAAATATGCAAGGGCATTACCCTCGTCAATTTCAATAATTCTAGTATAATCGTTAATTGCGCCTTCAGAATTTCCCAAAATCGATTTGTCAACACCTCTATTCATTATGGCATATATGTTCTCGGGATCTTTTTCAATAGCTTTGTCTAAATAAAGAATGGCTTTTTTATATTTTCCTTCACTTTCTAATTTCTCCGCTTCATTATTATAATCAGCTGAAGATTTGAAATCACAAGAAGTGAAAGTTAAGATGCTTAATATGATCAATACCTGTTTCATTTAGTGCAAGCTGTCGGTTTAAATCGATAGTATTTTACTAATCCTAAGTAGCTCCGTGTCTAAAACGGCTTTGTTGCTAATGGCTTTAAGCAAAAAAGTGTATTCTATACTACCTTTTACTACGCCAGCCATCACATCGGTTTTTCCATTTAATAATCCCTCTACGGCTGCTACGCCCAATTGGCTGGCCAAAACCCGGTCGTGACAACTGGGTGAACCGCCTCGCTGTAAATGACCTAAAATGGTGACCTTAGATTCTAATTCAGGAAAGCGCTGACGTACTTTTTCCGCTATTTCAAAAGTGCTACCCAAAGCATTCCCTTCCGCTACCACCACCATTTTATTGGTTTTTTTATTTTCATTTCCTTTAGCCAATTCCCCGAAAAGATCCTCTAGTGGTGCATTTTCTTCAGGTAAAACCACATCTAAAGCACCACTAGCCAGCGCTGCTCGTAAAGCTATAAACCCACTGTCGCGCCCCATCACTTCTACAAAAAAGAGTCGATTGTGCGATTCTGCAGTATCTCTAATTTTATCAATGCACTCAATTACGGTGTTGGTGGCTGAATCAAAACCGATGGTAAAATCAGAGCCAAACAAATCATTATCAATGGTGCCGGGTACGCCAATTACGGGCATACCGTATTCTTCATAAAAAATATGCCCACCGGTAAAGGTTCCGTTTCCGCCAATTAAAACCAATGCATCTATGTTATGCTTTTGCAGATTTTTATACGCTTTGGCTCGGCCTTCTTTAGTTTTAAATTCTTCACTACGGCTGCTCTTTAATACTGTGCCGCCACGGTTTAAAATGTTTTTTACCGAACGGGCGTTTAGCTCTTCAATGTTACCCTCAATAAACCCTTGATATCCTTCATAAATGCCGTAAACTTTTTTGTTGTAAAAAGAGGCGGTTCTAATCACAGCGCGTATCGCGGCATTCATGCCGGGCGAATCTCCGCCCGAGGTGAGTACGCCTATTGTGTTGATTGGTTTATTCATAGGATGCTATCGGATTCTGTAGCAAACTTAGTGTAAAAAATACACTTATAAAAAATGTTGTAATTTTATCGCCTAATAATGTTTTCTACATTTTTGCACCTTAATGTTTAGCAAAATAGAATATGAGTAGTTTAAATTTAAATCCAAACTTATCGGTTGATTGTGTAGTTTTTGGTTTTGATAATGAGCAATTAAATGTACTGCTTATTGAGCAAAAAATGCAAAACCGTACCAAAGTACAGCAGGCTTTACCGGGAGATTTAATTAGCGATGATGAAAGTTTAGATCAAGCTGCTTCGCGCGTGTTAGTGGAACTAACGGGTTTGCAAGGTATTTACCTTAAGCAGTTTAAAGCTTTCGGAAATCCCAACAGGGTAAAAGATATTAAGGATTTAGATTGGTTGCAGAGTTATAGAAAACAACCGCAAGCGCGCGTAATTACGGTGGCCTATTATGCCTTAGTTAAAATGGATGAGTTTAAGGCTTCGGCTTCGTCTTTTGCCGACCGTGTTTTTTGGCAAAATGTAGAAGCGGTGCCTTCTTTAGCTTTTGACCATGATGAAATTTTTAACACGGCTTTTACCCAATTAAGGGAAGGATTTGAGCAACATAAAACAGGGTTTGAGTTGCTCCCAGAGAAATTTACCTTGAGTCAAATTCAGCGTTTGTACGAAATAATACTCGGTAAAAAACTAGATAAGCGGAACTTTAGAAAAAAGCTTTTAAAAGAAAATTTAGTAACCCCAACCAATCAAAAACAGAAAGGTGTGCTGCATAAGCCAGCCATGTTGTATGAAATTAATGTAGAAGAAAATTAGGAATAAATGATGACGAAACAACAAGTACAAAACGGACTAAGTGCTTTGTTTTTGGTGTTAAGCACAATGGGTTTTGCTCAGGTTACACTTGCTCCTGCCTTTGCTACTCAAACGGATACCATTACGCTTACCTACGATGCTACGCAAGGAAACGCTGGCTTAGTGGGAGTTAATACGGTCTACATTCACACAGGTGTAATTACTAATTTAAGCACTGGCCCCTCTGATTGGCAACATGTACAAGGCACTTGGGGTGTGGATGATCCAAGGGTGCGCATGACGAACCTTGGCAACAACCTCCATCAAATTAAATTTTACATTCCTACTTATTACAGTTTATCACCTAATGAAACAGTGCAGCAATTAGCCATGGTTTTTAGAAATGTAGATGGTAGTAAAGAAGGGAAAACTAGTACGGGAGGGGATATTTATGCACCGATATACACTGCTGGCCTACAAGCTAATTTCACTAAACCTAGCCAAGATTTTGGTTTGTATCAACTTACAGACACTCTTTTTATTGAAGCTTCCGCCTCGCAAAATGTTGACTTTAGCCTTTACCACGAGAACACCTTATTGGTAGCCAATGTAAATAATGCTTCATTGAGCTATAAGCTTTATGTTGGGAATTACGGGCCGGGAAAGTTCAACGTGCATTTACAAGCCCAAAAAAATGGTGTCACTTTATATGATACCATTGAATACTTAGCGCGGGGCACAACCAATGTTGCTGCGGAACCACGTGTGGCAGAGGAAGGTATTACTGTTTTAAACCAAAGTACACTTTATTTTAAGTTACGTGCGCCCAATAAAGCTTTCGTATATCTGTTAGGAGATTTTAACGATTGGGAATTACGCCCGGCTTTTGACATGAATCAAACGCCTGATGGCGAATATTTTTGGTTGGAAGTAACGGGCTTGGATCCGGAGGTGGAATACAGATTGCAATACTATGTGGGTGAAGAAGGTATCCGTATTGCGGATCCGTACAGTGAGAAAATATTAGACCCGTGGAATGACCAATGGATTTCCAGTGATGTGTACCCGAATTTAATTTCTTTTCCTTTTGATAAGGCAAGTTTACCGGTAACTGCTTTTAAAATAAACCAACCTACTTATACGTGGGATTCTAGCTACACGTACAACCGTCCGGAAGAAAAAAACCTAGCCATTTACGAAATGCTTATTCGTGATTTTGACGCAAAGCGCACCTATCAATCCGTAATTGAGCGTTTGCCTTATTTTGATAGCTTGGGAATAAATGCTATTGAATTAATGCCGATAATGGAATTTGAAGGCAACGAAAGTTGGGGGTACAACCCAATGTTTTTTATGGCACCTGATAAATATTACGGCACTAAAAATGATTTCAAAGCTTTGGTAGATTCTTGTCATAAACATGGGATTGCCGTGCTTTTAGACATTGCTTTGAACCACGCATTCGGACAAAGCCCGTTGGTGCGGATGTATTTTGAAAACGGCCAACCAACTGCAAATAGTCCGTATTTTAATAGTGTGCCCAAGCATGATTTTAACGTGGGTTATGATTTTAATCATGAAGCTCCGGCCACTATTTACCACACCAAGCGTGTAATACAACATTGGGTAAAAGAGTATAAAATTGATGGCTACCGCATGGATTTGTCCAAAGGGTTTACACAAAAAAATAGCTTGGGCAACGTAGGTTTATGGGGACAATATGATCAATCGCGCATTGATATTTTGAATAGAATTAAAGGGCAGGTAGAAGAAATTGATGCGGATGCCATTATGATATTGGAGCATTTTGCCGATGGCCCCGAAGAGCAGCAATTAGCACGTGATGGGTTTTTATTATGGGGAAATGAAAACCATCAGTACAACGAAGCGACCATGGCATTTTCTGCTAATTTAAGTTCAGCTTACCATAAAAATAGAGGTTTCTCGCAAGCCAATTTGGTTGCGTTTATGGAGAGTCATGACGAAGAAAGATTGATGTATCGCAATTTGAATTTTGGAAATACTTCAGCGGATTACAGTACAAAAGAATTAGATACCGCTTTGCAACGAGCAGGAGCAGCGGCAGCTTTTTTCTTTACTATACCCGGGCCAAAAATGATGTGGCAGTTTGGTGAAATGGGTTATGATTATTCTATTAATTACTGTAAAGATGGCACCATAAATAACAGTTGTAGAGTAGGGAACAAACCTGTTCGATGGGATTATTATGAAAACCCCGAGCGCAGGAAACTGCAAAACGTATATGCGAAATTACTAGCCCTGCGCAGGAGGTTTCCCAACCTAATGCAAACCGATAGTTTGAGTTTGGAGCTTGGTAACGTGCTTAAAACAATACAATTACATACCGAAGATAGCAACATGGTGGTACTTGGTAATTTTGGAATTAGCGAACGCACTGCAACATTAACATTACCAAAAACCGGTAGTTGGTATAATTATTTTTCAGGAGATAGCTTGTATTTTAATCATCCTACACTTTCTACCAATTTAAAAGCTGGGGAATTTTGGTTGCTCACCGATTTTAGAATAAAAGAAGAAGAAAAACCACAAGATTCTACTCCAGTTGATGAAAACCCAATGGTGTTAGATAGTACTTCAGCGGGAAAGCTAGTTTCGTTTTTTCCAAATCCCACCAAAGGAAACGTGCGCGCTTTTGTAACTATGAAAAAAGCCGGTGATTTTACCATCAGCCTATTTAATACAAAAGGTGCTGTTGTGTACACCCAAAAGTTTTTCAATTTAAAACAAGGGGTAAATCTTATTGATCTTGGAGATTTGTCAGCACGACAAAGTATTGGTACAGGATTATATTATTACAGAGTAAATAATCTTACCGAAAACGAAGGAGGAAGGTTGCTGATTTTAGAGTAAGTCAGAAAATGCTTACGGTCAATTCATTATACTAAAAAATTTAAGTGTACTTTTTACACTTACTCCAAATTTTCGTTTACATTTGGAAAATTATAACGCAACTGTTGCTTACTATGGGGAAAATTACAACTAGATTTATTGGCGTGCTCGTTAGCATTTTGTGCCTTGCATCTGCGCAAGCACAAGAAATACGCGGTGTGGTAAAAGACAAAACTGGGCTGGGTTTGCCAGGAGCTAATGTTAGCATTGTGGAGCGGCCGGGAGTGGGTACGGTGGCCGATTTAGATGGAAATTATAAACTCCTTTCCCTAAAATCTGGTAAGGTAACCGTTGAGTTTTCGTTTATTGGTTTTGAAACCAAAACCGTTGAGGTAGAAATACCGAGTGTAGGAATAAGGAGGGTGGATGTAACTTTAACAGAATCTACAAATGAGTTAGATGAGGCAGTGGTAGTAGGCTATGGTGTGCAGCGTAGGAGAGAATTAACGGGCAGTATTTCAAGCTTAAGTGGCAAGGAATTAAATGATATGCCTGCTCCAAGTTTTGAAGCAGCCATTCAGGGTAAAGCGGCAGGAGTGCAAATAACCACCGGTGGGGGAATGGCCGGAAGCGCTTCTGTAGTAAGGGTTAGAGGTATTTCTAGTATTGGCGCAGGTGGAGACCCGCTTTACATTGTAGATGGTGTTCAGTTAAATCAAGATTATTTTGCCGGAAGAAGTATAAGAAACCCCGATGCTGGTGGGATGAACCAAAACCCTTTGGCCTTTTTAAATCCTGATGATATTGCTTCTGTTGAAATTTTAAAAGATGCCTCGGCAACAGCCATTTATGGCTCAAGAGGTGCTAATGGCGTAATTTTAATTACTACCAAGCGCGGGTCATCTAAAAAATTAAGGTTTAATTTTTCTACTACCCAAGGTATTTCTATGCCTACAAAAAGACCTCAGCCATTAAACTCCTCGCAGTGGTTACAATTGTATGAAGAAGCCTGGTTTAACGATGGAAATGTAGGCACTCCAACGGGGCTTC
The DNA here is from genome assembly GCA_963715655.1 of Schleiferiaceae bacterium. GTDB lineage: Bacteria > Bacteroidota > Bacteroidia > Flavobacteriales > Schleiferiaceae > JANQPD01. The sequence goes on along the minus strand of OY970262.1, from coordinate 3,499,774 downwards.
CCGGTGGACTAACTTGGGAAGAAGCACAAAAAAATAATACCAATTGGGTAGATGATGTTATAAGAACCGGCTATAAACAGTTTTATGATTTTAGTGTGGAAAAAGGAAGTGATAAATACAACTTTTATGCAGGCTTATCTTATGATGCAAATCAAAGCTATTTAATAGGAGATCAGTATGATAGATTAAGCGGAAGGTTTAATGGAGATTATAAATTCAGTAAAAAGTTTAACGCAAGCATTAGTACCAGTTTAACCCGAGGCATTTACTACCGTATAGATAACGGACCAAGCGGTGGGCTTGGTGCTGCAATGGGTACGGCTTTGCCTATTTATCCTAAATTTCATGATAAAGATGTGTACCAACCAGATGCTAGCACTCCTGACCCAAACGACAGTATAATACAATTTAGAAAAGGTGATTATTGGTTCGTAGGCGGCTCAAGCAATAATCCGGAAGGTTACAGAGAGCAAAAACAATGGCGTAATACGGAAATCCGCTCTATAAATAACGTGCGTTTAAATTATGTGGCTACCAAAAACTTAACCTTTTCAAGTAGCACCAGTTTAGACTATTCTAATTTTGTAGAAGACTTATTTGAGCCGGCAGGCATAGGCACGTACATAGGGCCTAACGAAGTTTTGGGAAGCGGAGTTTCTAAACGTTGGCCGCGTACCTCGCGTAATTTCAGCACTTTTTTAACCGGAACGTATAACTATGAATTGAATGAAAACAATGCGTTCACCTTTCTTTTAGGTACCGAATATCAATATTCAAAAAGCGTTGGTAAGCAAATAGCGCGGGTAAATCCAGATTCATCCATTACCCTTACCAACGAAGTTTTTAATACAACGGCTCCTTTTTATGAAGATGATAATTTGGTAGATTTATACCCTTTTGATAGCATTATTCCAGAAGCAGAATCAAAGTTTGCCAGTATTTTTACTAGAATTAATTATGCTTATAAGGGCAAATATTTAGCCCAAGTAGTTTTACGTACAGACGGTAGCTCGCGCTTTGGCCCCAACAATCGCTATGGTTTTTTTCCTTCCCTTTCCGGAGGCTGGATTATTAGCGATGAAAACTTCTTAAAAGGGAATAGCCGCATCAATTATTTAAAATTAAAATCAAGCATAGGTTACATTGGCAATGCAAACCTTACGGCAAACGAATTTTTTGCACGCTATAAAGTGGTTGGGAACTATGATGGGCAACCCTTAACCTATCCGGTAAACGCGCCTAATCCGGATTTGAAATGGGAAAACACTCAAATTTTTGATTTTGGTGTAGAATTTGGCATTGTTCAAGATAGAATTACGGGTGAGGTGGCGTACTATAGGAAAAACACTAGAGATGTGTTGATGAACGTAGCACTTCCGAAAATAAACGGATTTGCCAATTATTACGATAACGTAGGAGGGATTTTAAACTACGGAACAGAAATTAAAATTTCTACCCTAAATATTTCTAGGAATAATTTTTCTTGGCGTACTGATTTCAACATTGCATTTAACCGCAATAGAATAACCAGCTTAGGCGGATATTCAGAAGATGCAGTAGGCGGAGGAACGAATGATACCCGCGTTGTTGCCGGGCAATCTGTGGGTACATTTTACATGGTGCCGGTTGCTTATATAGACCCAGAAGATGGGCTTCCCGTATATCGTGATGCAGAAGGAGGTTTAACAAAAACATATTCTCAGGATAACCGCGTGCCAGTAGGTAAGGGAATACCAGACGCAATTGGTGGCTTTAACAATACTTTTAGATACAAGCAATTTAGCCTTAGCAGTTTATTTGTGTACAGCATTGGTGCTGATGTGTACGATCACTCAGGAAAATATCAGCAAACTGCGTGGGCGGCTTTTGGTAACTATTGGAATTATACCGATGAAGTGTATGACCGCTGGCAAAAACCCGGTGATGAAGCAGCTTTACCTAGGTTGACTTTAAATCCAAGCACTTATCCGGGTTTAGAAGAGGATTTTTGGAATACAAGCTTATGGGTGCAAGATGCTAGTTACTTGCGCCTACGTAACGTTACATTTACCTACAACTTTAAGCGAGAAGCTGTAAAAAAACTAGGCTTGCAAAGCTTAAGCGTGTCTGCAATAGGCACCAACTTACTCACTTTCACTAAATTTAAAGGTCTTGACCCCGAAGTGGCTAGAGATTTTACAAATATTACCGATAGAAACATGAGCGTAAATACTACCTACCTAACGCCTCCACAAGAAAAAACATTTTCCGTTCGATTGAATGCTAGCTTTTAAAGACTTTACAGAACAATGAAAAAATTAAATAGATATACGTTCACCCTTGCTCTTATCGCAATGTTTGGAATTTCTTCTTGCTCAAAACTGTTAGAAACGGATATTGCCGGAACAGAATTGGCGCAAGAAGATGCCATTAAAAGTAAGAATGATGTATTGCGTGTGTTGCAATCATGCTATGATGTAAATGCCAATTTATACAATGGGCAAATTCAGAATTTAGGTGAATTACTTAGCGATAATTTAGAGCTTCAGGCAGTATCAGGAGATTTTGGTCAAGTGTACAATCACAATACTTCTATATTTAATGGCACGGTTTCCGGTACTTACGGGGAGCCCTATATAACAGTTTTTAGAGCGAATCAAATTCTTGATTTTATTGAAGATTTTGACTTTACAGCTCAGGAGAAAGCAGAAATTGTGAGCCAAGTGAAATTTTTGCGCGCTATTAGTCATTGGGAAATTTTGAAATTATGGGCGCAGCCATTTGGCTTTTCTTCAAATAATGAACACCCGGGAATTACGTATAAAACCAATGTGCAAGTAGAGGTATTGCCAAGAAACTCGGTAGCCGAAGTGTACACTTTTGTAGAAAAAGATTTGCTTGAAGCTATAAATTCCGATGCTTTACCACAAAGTTCAAATTATTATGCTTCCGTTGATGCAGCTAAAAGTTTTTTAGCCAAGCTATATTTTCAAAAAGGAGATTATACCAAGGCAGCACAATTTGCGGGTGAAATAATAAATGCCGGAACTTATACTTTGGGCACAAACGTAGATCGCTTTCAAGCCGATACTTCTGCCTCTCCTGAGGTAATTTTCAAATCTAGAAGTTACACGTTAGGCGCAAATAACGACCTTAGAAATGGTGGTTTTACTGCTAATTACGGAATTAATAATGCTCCGAATCCATTTTTTAGAGCTACGCAGGAGTTTTATGATGCTTACGCAGGAGATACAAATGATATTAGAGTAAAACGCTTTTTTGAAATAGTAGATGCCAACACTCCGGAGCAGTTTGTGGCCGTAAGAAAGTTTAATAAGCAAGTATTTGATGTGCCCATTGTACATCTTACGGATATGAAATTACTGCGCGCAGAGGCATTAGCATTAAGTGCGGGCGACCTTGCCACGGCTATAAAAGATGTGAATGATGTAAAAGAACGTGCTTATGGATCCAGCCTGCGCAATCTTGATGCAGGTGCTTCCGCTAGCGCCATTATTACCGCAGCTCGCTTTGAAAGACGTATAGAAATGTTTGGTGAAGGAGATAGAATTCAACAATTAAAGCGCAGAGGAGCAATTGAGGGTGAGCCAATAGAAATAAGAACCGACCCTTGGAACTGCCCTGGTATGATTATTCAGTTTCCCTCTACCGAACGCACCAGCTTATTTGAAATAAATCCGCAAGGTGGCTGTTAAACTTTAACGTATATAAGCTTAATTTTTATGAAAAACTTTTTTTACTTTTTAGTGCTGTTAATTGGTTTTGTATCCTGCAAGCCAGAACCCCCGCAAGAAATAGGGCAGCAATACAGCACAGCTGAAGGAATTTCCGGAGTATGGACAATTAGCGATGTTTTAATTACAGATGAAGCATTTCCCGTAAAATTGAAACGTAGCATTGGAGATTATTTTCAAACCGAAGCGCCTGTATTTCAAATTACGTTTAATGAGGATGACAGAAGCTATATTGTAGAAAATACAGGAAATGCGCGCCATTTTTTTGGTGCGGGAGGAATGTATGGTTTTGACGATGAAACGTATCCTACCCAATTGCTTTTATTTACTTCAGGAGATACAATAACCATGAAGTTTAATAAAGCCACCCGCGAAATAGACCCCATGATGAATATTTCACACGTACGTAAAGCTTGTGAAAAAGCGTATATTAATTATAACTATGTACTTTTAAGAACTGATAAATAATGAAATATCTACATACTACATTAGCCCTTTTGTGCGCATGTTCATTATTTGCACAAGTTACCACCGAACCAAAAGATATTGACCCAGAATCTACCCTTAAGATTATAGTAAACCTGAGTCAATTAGATCAATCTAAAGATTATGTCTTAAATCTTTTGGACTCCGCAGATGCGGGAGCATCCATATATTTTTACACTTTTTCCCCTGCCAATCATCCTGCCGGACACCCTTTAGTTAATGGCAGTGGAGAGCGCCCATGGCAAAATAGCAACGATACACTAAAAATGACTAAAGAGGCAGACAGAGTTTATAGTTATACTTTGGTACCCACTGAATTTTACGAAGTAGAGCCTGCCGTGGTGTATGAAAAAGACATTAAGTTTTTAGTAAAAACAAAAAATGGAGGAGGTTTTGGAACGCCAGACAATAAATCGGATGACCTAGTAATTCTGGTAGATCCACCAAAAGTTTCGTTAGACCCTGCGTTTGTTTTTCCTACGGAAGCACGTGGAGATGATGTTTTAAGTATCAATTACGAAAATGATAGAGAGACAAAGCCAACCATGCAAAATATAGGCAGCAACGATGCTTTTTTCTATGCTATTGCTACGCTAAATGATTCTACCGAAATTGAAATTGAAAAATTCACGCGCGTGAGTAATAATCCTAAGCTCCAATTAAATTCAGTTGGACCTTCTACGTTTAGAAAGTACATTGTACCAAATGAATTTTTTCAAGTACCAGCGGGAAAAACTATTTCAAAAATGAAGTTTATTATTACTAGGCGCTCAAGTTTTACCGGTGGTGATGACCGTATTAATTATGATTTAGATGTAAATTTAGACTGCCAATAACTGGCTAAGCTGAGGTATAAAAACTAAAAAATCCCGAGAAGGAAAAGTACCTTCTCGGGATTTTTTTTTGTTCTATTGAATGGTCACTTCTTGGAAAGCACTGGTGGAGCCTCCAAAAACACCATAGCCATTTACTATGTTAGTGTAAATCTGCACCCCTTCTGCAAAAGGATTACCAGCACTTTTTATGTATGCGGAAGTGCTTTTTTCATACGCATAAACACTCTTAGTAATATGATTTAATTGTAAGATAATGGTAGTGTAGCGTTGATTTGGGTTACTGATTTCGGCTAACTGAAGTTTAATGGTTTTAGTTTGGTTATCAAACGTTTCATCTGTAAAATAGCCATTAGTATTATAACCCACAGGAGAGGAAATTACAATGGTTGAATCGAAAGGAAATTTTTCGAAAAAGTCAAGTTCAATATTTAAAGATTTAAAAAATGCTTGAGTTGAAAATCGGAAGGTATCAATGGTTATATCCGCAGAAATGGAGTAAAAATCTTCACCTCGTTCATCGGTAATTTCAAAACTTAAAATGTTGGTACTAGAGTCAAAAATAGCGTTCTTGATTGGGGTTCTTGTTGGCATTGTCATTTCTGCGTATGCTATACCAAGTGTATTGTTTTCGGCTTCTAACCAGTAATGTTGCTCAGGTGTAAATGTGTATCCAAAGCTAAAATTACTCCTAACTTCCTCCCCAATTCCAAAATTACTTGTGGGCTCATATCTGAAGTCAATAGGTAAAAGAACATTATTCTCATAGAGTTTAAGCGAAACTTCGCTGTCACTTAAAAGATTTATAGGTTGTTTTTTATCTAAGGTTTGAGAAGCACCTACATACATATGCGAAACAAAGTCCAACGGAGATCTAGATGACACCACGCTTACAAGCACCAATTTTTCAGGTGCATTGACTAGTTCAAAATCAATTTCTTTTTGGCAACTCGCCATACCGGCAAGTAAAATGAAACATGCAGAGCGGTAGAATATTTTCATAAGAAGTTTAGGGTATAACTTATAGAGGGTAAAATAGGGAAGAGACTTACGGAGGTAACTTTTAAATTGCCACTTCTGTCTTCTTTTAAATCAATATAAAATGGATTATTACGATTGTAAACATTATAAATACCAAAACTCCATGTTTGTAAACCTAGTTTTACGTTTTTAGTAAATTTTGCACTCACATCTAACCTATGGTAGGCAGGATATCTATGGGCATTTCTATCGCCTAATTGCTGCGCTGGAATTGCATACCCACCATTTTGTAAAATATCATAATAACCAAGAGCAAAAATGTTAGCTACGGGTGCTGTAAGGGCAATGCCGGTGCTATACACCCATGTGGCACTCATAGAAAAGATACTGCTAAAAGTATGGTTTACAGTGGAGGCGATGTTGTGGCGTCTATCAAATCGGTAAGGAAAAGAATTACCATTATTTAAATTTTCAAACGTCCGTTCTGTGCGCGCCAAGGTGTAACTCACCCAGCCCGTAGTTTTTCCTTTGTTTTTTCGCAGTAAAAATTCAGCACCATAAGCAAGGCCTGTTCCATTGGTTTCTACTTGTTGCTGCCAATCGCCACCACTTGTGTAACCCGCACCTGCTTTATATTCTATGAGGTTTTCCATAGGTTTAAAATAATATTCATTGGTAAATTCCCAAGTATTGTTTAAAAAATGAATACTGCTTCCTACACTAATTTGCTGCGCTTCCTGCGGCTTTACTTTATCAGTTGCCGTTACCCATAAATCAGTTGGCAAGCCAAAACCGGTGTTGCTTAGTAAGTGCAAAAACTGTGTCATTTTAGAATAAGAAGCGTAAATATCCCAATTAGATTTTACTTTAAATTTTAGCGCCATACGCGGCTGTAGCGATTGATACACCGTGTTTTCCACATCATAAAGTGCATAGTGAAAACCTGCATTTACTTGCCAGCGACTGCTTAATTTCCATTGATCAGAAACGTAAAACGAAGCTTCTTTACTCGCTATTGGTAGGGAAAGATTGCTGCTGCTTGCGGACGTTTGTTCATTTACCGTATAAATACTTTGAATGGCTCCGGGCGTAAATTTATGTAAGGCGTAGCTGCTGCCAAATTCCACCAAGTGTTTGTTATTAGCTTGATACGCAAAAGCATAACTAGCCGAAATATCACGTATGGCACTTTCATATTCCAAACCATAGGTATAAGCGCTGTCCGACTGATTACTAACGGTATTGAGCCTATAAGCATTAAAAGAAGTGGTTAAATTGCTAGAAAGTTTGTTATTAAACTGATGTTTCCACGTAAGTGCGGTGGTATGGTTTTGCCAACCCAAAGCATTTTCTTCGGCATAAAATTCTTCTGAATCATATTGATACCTAAACTTATCTCCCGAGAAAAAGTAACTGGCCAATAGCACATCCTTTTCACTTATGTTTTGCTTTAATTTTAAATTAAAATCTCCAAAATAATAGTTTACACGATTAGATGCATCAATAAAAGGACTTACCACTAAATCGTAAAAGCTGCGTCTGCCCGAAACTAAAAAAGAAGATTGTCCTTTTTTAATAGGTCCTTCAAGCATAAACTTTGGTGCTAATACACTAGCGGTAACTTCACCATGGTAGTTTTGTAAATCACCTTCGCGCAAGCGTATTTCTAAAACAGAACTAAGCCTACCACCGTATTTTGCCGGAAAAGCACCTTTTAAAAGCGTAACATCTTCTACAACTTTAGCATTTATGGTAGAAAAGAAGCCAAATAGGTGCGACACATTGTACACGGGCACACCATCTAATAAAATTAAATTCTGATCGGGCGATCCACCTCGGATATGTAATCCCGTAGTGCCTTCGTTTCCACCTTGTACACCGGGCAATAGTTGCAAAGACTTTATTACATCGGGCTCGCCAAATAGTGCAGGAATGTTTTCAATTTGCTTGGCCGATAAGCGTAAAACACTGTTCCCTAAAGGTGAAGTATCTATCGCTTTCGCAGAGATTTCAGCCGCTTTAAGTAGTTCTGTATTTATCAAAAGAGCAACCATAAAATTTGTATCTGAGTGTAAATAGAAGGTAGTGCTAAACGTTTTGTAACCAATAGATGAAGCTAGAAAGAACACCGTATCTGCATTTAGCGAAAAACTGAATTGACCTTTCGCATTAGTGGAAAAGCCTTGGTTTTGTGGTGTTATAAAAACATTGACGTCTGAAATTGGGGCACCGTTAGAGGCGTCAATTACTTTACCGCTAAGCCTATTTTGACCAAACGTATGAATGGTGAAAAAGAGGGAAAATATACAAAGGAAGGCTAGGCGCAAAAGCTGTTATTTTTAAAACGCTATTTTTTAGAGGAGATACCAAAAATAAGGCCAAGGTAGTTCGGTATCAATAGTAATGACGAGTAAATTTTAGCAAAATCTGCACTTTCCTGAAGCGAGGATTATAACCATGCATTTGTAATTAAAATCTTAATCTGCAAAGTTTTCTTCTCTCGCTTATTATCACCTATCCAATCTAAAAACTTGCCACCACTTTTTAGTCCATTTTGCCCCAACCATTATGATTGCCAAAAGGGAGAACGGATATTTTAATGGCTTTTAGTAAAAAGTTATAGAGGTCAGTATATAATTACCTATATTTAGGTTCAATAAAATCAACGGTTAAATGGATATTTTCAAAGGCCAAAACCTCCTAGAGTTTAATGATCGGTTTAAAACGGACTTAGATTGCAAAGCATATTTGGCTTCAATTAAATGGAAACACGGCTATCAATGCTTAAAGTGTGACCATAAATTGGCTCAACAACGCAAGGACTTTTCACGCATTTGTAATATTTGCAGTCATATAGAATCCGCTCCAGCAAACACCCTCTTTCACAAAGTAAAATTTGGTTTACGCAAAGCGTTCTTCATCTGCTTTGAAATGGCCACTACAACCAAAAGTTTATCAGCTAGTTATATGTCTGTTAGATATGGTGTTACAGAGAAAACGGCTAGGCTATTTATGCATAAAGTAAGAGAAGCCATGAAAAGCAGTGGAAAGCATCCCATGGATGGCACTGTGCATGTAGATGAATTTGTGCTAGGTGGACACGAGAAAGGTAACATAGGGCGCAGCTACAATATGAAGAAAAAGAAAGCTTCAATTGCTGTCCAGCTGACCGATGAAGGCAAAGTTAAACGTGTGTATAGCAATCGCATAGAAGATTTTTCAGCACGTTCCTTACAATATGTGTTCAACAACCACATCAGTAGAGAAGCAGATGTGTTTACCGACAATTGGAGAGGATATAAGCCAATAGCCAGAGCTTTTAAGATAACTCAAATACCAAGTGATGGAGGCTTGAATTTTAAGGCTTTACATACCATCATACATCAAATAAAATCATGGATTAGAACCACTTATTCTTGGGTAAGTGAAAAGCATTTAAACCGATATTTTAACGAGTTCTGTTATAGAATAAATCGTTCTCAAAACAAGCATACCATTTTCAATAATTTGATAACAAAGATGGTAGGTAATCCAAAAGTTTATCAATCGCAAATTATGAGTAAGTAACTACTGACCTCTAAAAAGTTATTCTTGTATTTTTCTAGCAGTACGTTTTTTAGTATTTTAGTTGCTTAAGCGGGATGCACGGCACAGTGTAAAAAGCCCATTTTAGTGGCTTGTAAACACTTATGGTATGCTTCACTTTGCTCCTTTACCAATGTTGCCTTTGCTGTCAATACGTACGGGTAGGGAAAAATTAAACTATTTGGCTGTTTTTCTAGCTTTTAGATTGTCTAATATATTAAGCTACTCGTAAACCTATCCTCCTTTGGAGGAGGTGCCTGAAAGGCGGAGGAGGATTTTTACTATTTCCATCCACTTTAAGTATTCCTTCTTAGGTTCGTACTTCAAAATTTTAAGTTCCTTGGCTCAAGCGTAACGCGCGCGCTAAAGCAGGTTGGTTTAGGTTTGCTTGTAAGCATAAATCTCACTCCCCCTTCTCCCGCCAGCGGAGGATAAGCTAAATTCAAATTTTCTTATGTATCTAAAATTGTTCTCAGTTTCAGCGAGTTACTCACTATATTGAGCTTTACCCGCTAGTGTAGCTAAATTCGTCATTCGTCATTCGTCCTTCATCATTCGTCCTTCCACTTTGCAACCTTAAAACCACCTATTCTCCCACCAACTCACCAGCAACTCTTAATAATTCTACTTCCGTTAGTTTTAAATTATAACGTAAGTTATTATAACGCGCTTTAGCAGAAATATAATTGATTTGCGCTTCGCGCAATTGAGTATTGTTTACTTGTCCCAATTTGTAGGCTTCTTGTGTGCGGGTAAAATTAAGCTGACTTACTTCTAAATTCCGGTTTTCTAAACTTAACGTACGTTTACTGTTCTGATAATCAATATAAGCGTTGGCTAAATCAACCTCTAGTTGTTGTTTAGATTGTGCCAATTCCAACTCACTTTTTTCTAAATTTATTTTAGCAATTTCTATATTGGTTTTGGTGCGGTTGCCGTTAAAAATTGTCCAGCGTGCACTTACGCTGCCTTGCCAACCCGTGTTTTGGGTAAACTGTAAAAAGCTGCCTTCATTTTCTTGTCGGGTATATTGATATCCGCCTTGAGCGGTAACCTGCGGTGAAAAAGCCGAATAGGCAATGCGCACATTTTTCTGTACTATTTCTCGGCTAAATTGTGCTTGCACCAAAGCGGCATTGTTGCGTAAGGCACTTTGTCTTAAAGCAGCATAATCAATGGTTTTAGATAGCGTAACTACCGTATCTACCTCAATATTTCCGTCAATAGGTAAGTTTAGTGCCTGATTTAAATTGCGCACGCTTTTATTGTAATCCGCTTGGGCGTTCATTAAATTTAGGCTGTCGGTATTCAAATCTACCCTGGCCGAAAGATTTTGCAAGCGCGTATTTACACCCAATTCCATACTTATTTCCGCTCGTGCGTAGCGGTCAAGCGAAAGCGCCACAGCCTCGGCTGCCACGGTAAGTTGTTGTTTTAATCTGGCCGTTTCAAAATAGGCGGCATACACTTGCAGCAACGTATTTTCTATGGTAAAGCGTAATTGTGTGGCGGTTAAATCACGCTGGAGCGCCAATTTGCGGTAGTTATGCACATTTCCCAAACCATCAAAAAGTGTATAGCTAAGCGTTACATCGGCATTGTAGCCTTCACTTACCGCACCATTAATAGTTCGTTCTTGGGTTTCGTTTTGTAATTGCTGAGTAAAATCGCCTTGTGAATAGCTGTACGTGCCACCAGCCGATAAAACCGGATAAAAACCCGCCACTCCGGGATTGTAATTTTCATCTGAGGCTTCTAAGTTTTTACGCTGCACTTGAATGTTCAGGTTTTTTTGCAACGCAAGCGCCACAGCACTATCTAGCGGAAGCTGACCAAATGCCACAAAAGGCACAAAGAGGAGGGTTAAAAACTTAATCTTCATTTCGTTCACTTTCAAGTTCAATTACCGCTGGTTCTACCGCTTCATTGCTCGGTTTTTTACCTGTCCAAAACCACTGTCCATATACTTTAGAATGATTTAAATAACTAAGCATTACCGGTAAAATTAGTAGTGTAAGAAAGGTAGCAATGGCAATACCATACGCCAATGATATGGCCATAGGAATTAAAAACTGTGCTTGCACACTGGTTTCTAAAATAAGTGGTGCCAAACCTGCAATGGTGGTGGCTGAGGTTAAAAATATCGCGCGAAAGCGAGATGTACCTGCGTTTAAAACGGCTTCAGCAAAAGGTACTCCTTCTTTTAAGGAGCTATTCATTTTACTAACTAAAACCAAACTATCGTTTACAATTACGCCAATAAGCGCGATAACGCCCAAAAATGAGAAGATACTAAGCGGCAAGCCGTGGATGTAATGCCCCCATGCTACACCCACCAAACTGAGCGGAATAAGTAAGAAAATAACAAGGGCCTGATAAAAACTTCTGAAGGTAAAAGTGATGACCATAATAATGAGAATGAACACCAAGGGCAGTACAATTTTAGAGGAAACAATGGTTTTTTGAGCCTCTCGGTTTTGACCCTCATATAAGGGTGTTACACTGCTGTATTTCTCTAAAATTGGTGGCATTACAGAGTCTCTAATTACCGAAATAGCATCTGGCGCAGAGCCATTTACATCGGCTAAATCAGCCTCCACTTTTATTTCGCGTTTTCCATCTAAATGGTAAATGTTTAAAGAGCCGCGCTCAATGGTGTAGTCGGCAATTTCTGCCAAGGGGTAGCGCTCTCCGCTCGGCATACGGATGTACATATTTTCTAAATTATATACGGATGATCGCCCTTCTTCACTATAGCGTACCCACACTTTCACTTCATCTTCACCAATTTGTAGGCGCTGCACCTCATACCCAAAAAACCCTTGGCGCACCTGTGCCATTACCTGCGCAGGATTTAAGCCTAATAAATACGCTTTGGTTTTAAGTTTTACAGTTATTTCTTTTACGCCTTCAATGTCGTTATCCACCACATCGCGTAGTTGAGAAAAGGTGAGCATTTTAGCTTTAAGCTGATTTTTTACTGCTTCCAATTCCTCGTGATTTTCTCCTAAAAGGGAAATAGAAACAGGTTTTCCAAAAGCACCAACGGTTCCAAAAGTTAAGCTTTCAGCATCATAAATAGGGCCAACGGCATCGCGTAAAGCATTAGTAATTACCGCACTGCTTAGTCCGCGCACCTCACTACTAAGTAAAATAATGTTTAGCGAGCCTGTGTTAGTGGTAGGGCCAACTTTAATTTCTACATCTTCAATTACATTTTGCCCTTCCGGCATTTTATCAGTAAAATTTTTGTTTACCTCACCGGCTGCTTCACGAATATAATTGAGATACGAAACCGTTATTTCACTACGCGTACCGGCCGGCATGGTTAGGTTCACCTCAAAATTATCTCTGTCAATAAAAGGAAAATAGCTTACGCGGATAATTTTTCCTACCAAGGCGCCAAGCGTAATTAGAAACAAACCAATGATGATGGATAGCGCTAAAAACTTGTAATGGAGGCAAAAAGTAAGAGCCGGTTTATACACCTTATCGCGCACTTTCATCATGCCATTGTCTAGCCACCGTTCAAATCGGTTTTTCTTATATCCTTTACTAAGTGCTTTAGAATGACCAATGTGTGAGGGCAAAATAAGCAAGCACTCTATTAGCGAAACACCCAGCGTAGCAATTACAATGAAGGACATTTCAGAGAAGAAATCACCCGCGCGGCCATCAACATAAAAGAAAGCGCTAAAGGCAATCATAGTGGTAAGCACCGCAGAAATTACGGCCGGCAGCACTTCCATGGTACCATCAATAGCGGCTTGAATTTTGGTTTTACCCATCTCAAAATGATGGTAAATATTCTCGCTTACCACAATGCCATCATCTACCAAAATACCCACCACCACAATCATCCCGAAAAGGGAGATAACATTAATGGTAACGCCAAAGTAAGTAGCCAAAATAAACATACCAAAAAAGCTAATAGGTAAACCAGCCGCTACCCAGAAAGCTACCCGTACATTTAAGAAAAGTGAAAGTAACACCAATACGAGCACCACGCCAATAATTCCGTTTTCAATAAGTAAGGTTTTACGTTGGCTAAGCACATCAGCACGGTCATTTACCACTTGTGCTTTTATAATGGGGCTAGTGGCATTAAAATTTGAGATAAAGGCTTTTACGGAATCTGCGGTGGTTAAAATATCCTCGCTATCGGTGTTAGATATGTTTACTTCTACGGCTGTTTTTCCGTTAAGGGTAATGGCGTTTGGGTTATCGGCAAACTGTTTTTTTACGGTGGCAACATCGCTTAGGCGGATGATATTTCCCGTTTCATCAGCGCTTATAATTAAGTCTAAAAGTTCTTCGGGTGCATACTTTTTATACCGTGCCCGGATGAGTAATTCCTCGCGCTCCGTTTTAATGGTTCCGCCCGTAATATCTAGGTTTGAACTGCCCACCGCATCACCAATTTGGGTAAAAGTTAGATTGTAAGCGCGCAGCGCATCTTCGTTTACCGAGATTTCAATTTCTTCCTCAGGGAAACCGAGCAACTCTACTTTAGAAATGCCTTCAATATCGCGTAAGCCGTCTTCTAATTCGCGTGCCACCGTTTTTAAGGAAAGCAGCGAAACAGAGTCTCCCGTAAGGGCAAAATTGATGGTTTCGGTTACATTTTCTTTTAAAAATACGGTAACCGGTTCTAGCCCCACAGGAAAGGAGGCAATTTGATTTACAGCGTTTTGCACGTCATCCAACAAATCTTTAGAACTGTAATTGCGCTCGCCCTCAATGGTAATGGTGGCGGCATTTTCTGTGCTGGTGCTGGTAAAACGGTCAATCCCCGAAACGCCTTTTAAATTTTCTTCAATTTTTTGCACTACGCCTTCTTCAATTTCTTCGGGCGAAGCACCGGGATACACGGCTGTGATAATTACAAAACGCTCAGGAATAAGCGGAAAAAAAGTGGAGTTTAGGCTGTTCCAAGCCACTGCCCCAAAAATGATAAACGCGAATAACATTACGTTTACCGTAATAGGGTATTTTATAAAAAAGCCTAAAAACTTACGCACGTTGTAGGGTTTAGTTGTTTTTAATAATGGCTACTTTCATACCTTCATAAGCGCCTACAATAGGTTTTTGCGGAAGCATAGTACCGTTTGGCAAACCACTTAGTACCATATTGTCAGCACCTTTTTGCAACACTTTTATGTTTTGCTTTTGCAGAGCACTGTCGGGCGTTACAATAAAGGTGTATTCCTCGTTATATACCAAATTTCGGTTTACAGAAAAGGCATCCGCAATGCTGTCTCCGGTTAAAGTGCCATTCATAAACATGCCATCGGTAAGATTTGCTCCACTAACTTTTACAAACAGTTTTACACGCTGTGTGGCAGGGTCAACTTTTGCGTTTTTTCTAAACACCTCGCCCGTCCAGCTGCCTTCTATATCTTGACTAGTAAGTTGCACTTTGTCACCAATGCCAATAAGTTGTAATTGGTTAAAAGAAACGGTGGCTTCCAACTCAAAATCGTTGGGTGCAATAAATTCACCTAACGGTTGGCCGGCACGCACTAGCATACCTGATTCTACCATGGCTTCCGTTAAAATTCCATCAAAAGGTGCGCTAATGTTATATTTAGAAACGCGGGTTCTGCTGCTGCTAAAATTTTGATACGCGCTGTAAATACCTCTTCCCGTAAGGAAAAGATTGAGTTGGTCATTTTTAGTTTTGGGTGGCGCGGGCGTACTGCTGTTCTGGTTTAAGGCGTTAAGGTAATCGGCCCACGTTTGGTATTCCTTCGGGTAATCTAGCTTAATATCAGGCAAACTTTGTGTAAGCTGATTTACGTATTGATCACGCGCAGTTAAGTACGCAGCTTGGGCTTCATCGGCATTTAGCCTAAGTAAAATTTCACCTTTGTTGTAGGCAATACCTTCTTCAAACCGTTTGTTTCCACCTTGTAGTACGCCACTTACTTCGGCATATAAATCAATTTTTTTAAGGGCACTTAATTTCCCATCAAAATCTATGGTAATAGGCACAGCTGAATTTTGCACACGCATTACAGAAATTCCTTTAAGAGGAGCTTCTTGCGTAGGTTTTTGTGGTTGCTTGGTAGCGGCAAGCCATTTGTTAATTGCAAAAGCTAAAACAAGCACAACCAATCCTGCAATAATAGCCCATTGACGTTTTTTCATAGAGAAAAAATATTTTGCGCGAAGTAAGTAAATACTTTCAAAAAAGAAGATTGTGAACGCCTATTTAAGGATAGTGTGGAGGGTGTTTAAAGAAGTAAAACCAATCCAGCATCAATAAAAATTAAGGTTGAATAGCGGCAAATATTAGAAATTAGACGTAAACATGTATTTTTGAAATTCTCATAAGTATTTATTTGACGGATATATAATCTCTTACATTATTTGTCTAAGAAAATTTATAATGATTCGGTAAAACATTACCGAATGAATTTAGCTAAATTAAAACTAAAAAATTGATGAAGTATTTATTCACAGTGTTTATGTTTTTTGGAGCATTTATAACGTTGCAAGCGCAAACTGAAAGCGAATGTGGTTGCCCTGAGTGGAATGGTACTGTAATGCCTGAGCTTACCGTTGATCCCTGCTTTTATCAACCTGAAGGTCCTGACGATTCTATGGCAAAATTTGCAGAATGGGATTGTTGTATGAGAAAATGTAAAGCACGTAAGCAGCAGGAAAAAGAACAACGAGAAAAGGAATATTCAGATAGGCTAGCGGCACTTTATGCCCGTGGTCAAGTAGCATTAGAAAACAAAGATTATCAGGCATATATAAACGTTCTTCAAGATAGAAAAGCTCTACAGGCGGAATTTGGAGAGCCTACCGAAGGCACAGAGATATCTATATTGCACTATCAGAAACTATTAGACGAAGAGAATGCTCCAGAAAAAGTGATTACAATTCCTCCCAGCAATGATGCCACTTCATCGAGTCAAGATGGGAATTCTTCAAATAAGATGGATGGAACTAGTTCTTCCAGTCAAGGTTCAGAGTCAGAAGGTTTTAATCAATCCAATGGCCAAGGTCAAAATAATACTGCTACCGATAATCCCGAAAGCAATAGAGCCGAGCAGCAAGCTCAAGAATTGGAAAGGCTCTTAGAAAAGCAACGTATTGAAAGGGAACGAGAGGCGGCACGGCAACAAGCCGTTGCTCAAGGGGCAGGGCAAGCAATTGAAGGAATTTCGGCTGGAGCTGAAGCAGGTGTATTTACAGGATTAGAGTTTAGTTATAATTTTAGGCTTGAAAATGAAGATGCTCCAAGTTTTGGTGTGGTTGGTAACTCTACCTATGAGTTGGCAATTGTGGTAGGAGACAAGCGTAACGGTTATTTTTCCATTGGTTATGGGCCAGCAGAGGCTTCCATTTATGACGATGCCAGTGGAAGCGTGTATAATTTTGGTGCTGAATTTGACTTGTTTAAAATAGGAGAAAACTTTCAAGGTGAGGGCAAGCATAACGCTAGATTAAGCATAGGTGGTGAGTATGGCCTAGGTTCTATTGAATATTCAGATGAAATAGGAGGAGTAGAAGAAACTTGGGAGGTTGATGGCTCTTACTATGGCGGTCATGTTAGTTTAAAATTTGGTGAGCTATTGGTTTTAAAATATGGAATAGGCGCTTTTACGGGCACTACGGATAGGGATAATACTTTTGAAGATTTGGAAGGAGGGTACTCTAAGTTGTCTATTGGCTTGAGGCTTTTATTTTAGGAGAGCTTATTTTTCAGTCAAAATCTCCCAATCTTTATGAAAGAAGCATATTTTACACTAAACCTATACGATACCTACTATATCATTAGCTTTTGGGATGTTTTCTACACGTTTTTGTGTTTGGTTCTCATGATTTTAATTGTTTGGGTATTTAAAAAAGTAATCGGAAACCGAATGTATAGAACAAGACGTTGAATCGAATGGATTTCCTCTTACGCGCGGCTCCGCTAATATTTCCAAACCATACTGTGTTAAAAATCGTAATCTTTATAGTAAATTTCGGCACAGCAAGTTTTCTAAGCATTTTGACAAATAAAATTTTATGAAATATATCCTATTTACAGTTCTTATTTCTGCTTCAAGCGTTTTTGCACAAAGCAGGGTAGATGGATTTTTTAAAGGTGCCGGAAACACACAATTGGTGGTTGGTGGAGGCGCAGAATACGGGCAGTTGTATTACGCAGGAAACGAAGAAATAGAAGCGCTTTCGCGCGATATTTATAACGTAAATTTTTTGGTGGCTACCGGCATTACAGATTACTTAGATATTTATTTATCAGCACCGTACATTATAATAAACGAGCAGAAGTCCATACAAGATGGTAGTGTTTACGCGAAGTTGCGTTTAGCGCAATTCAGAATTAAAAAAGGTACGCTTTCATTAAGTTTTGCAACGGGGTTTTCCGCACCGCTAGCACCTTACAAAACGGAAGAGTTTAATGCCATTGGGCAGCAAGCCAAGGTGCTTGATTTTAGGCCGGTGTTGCACTACAAAATAAACAACGGTTGGTTTGCCACAGCGCAAGGCGCCTATTTAGAAAAACTAGATTCCGTGCCGGATGCCGCTAATTTTGGATTAAAAATAGGTAGAGCTACATCCAATATTTATTATGATGTGTGGTACGATCATCAAACAACTTTTGGTGGTTTTGATTATCAAGGAACACCTACACCACCCTCTTTTAGACAACTGGGTGTTGATTATCACAAAATTGGTGCTACGGTATATAAAAATGTGTGCAGCAAGCTTGGGTTTTATGTAGGGGGTTCCTACGTATTAGCCGGTAGGAATGTAAATAAGGGGTATGGGATAAGCGCAGGCTTGGTTTATCAGCCCTAAGGTTTTTTCCTTCTTTTGCCTAATCTATTTAGTAAAAAAACTTTCGACTAATTTTCAAGCACCTAGAAACGCACCAAGTATTACAAACCCCCACTCACGTAGTTCCTCTCTTGCCCTTTCTATGTGTCTATGTGGTAAAAAAATAAACACCTAAAATTACATCAAACAACCCCCCGCCTATATAATTGCCCTTCTATGTACCAATACTCTAAATACAATTACACACTTATAGATACCTTTGCGGCATGAAAGCATTTTGGCGTATTTTTAAATATGCTCGTCCCTATCGCAGCAGCATTGCGTTACACATTTTTTTCAACGTATTAGCCATACTATTTTCGCTCATAAGTATCTCTTTGGTTATTCCTGTTTTAGGTTTAATTTTTGGGCAAACGGAGGCCGTTACCGTATCACCAACCTATGATGGTAACATGGTGGGTTTTGCAAAAGACCTACTCTACTATGAAATTGGTGTGCGCCTAGAAACACTTGGCCAATCAGATGCCCTACTTTTTGTATGCATCGTTGTAATGATTGCGTTTTTCCTTAAAAACCTGTTTTCATACTTAGCATCCTACACCATTACCCCGTTACGCAATGGTATTACCAAAGACTTGCGGCTAGAAATGCACAATAAGATTTTGGAACTGCCCTTAGCTTATTTCAATGAGCAGCGCAAAGGTGACATAATTTCCCGCATGACTACCGATTTGAAGGAAATAGAATGGGCCATAATTATGACCGTGGATTTGCTGTTTAAAAATCCGTTGATGGTGCTTACATCGTTGGCTATATTGCTGTTTATGAGTCCTCAGTTAACCCTTTTTGTGTTTATTTTACTGCCCGTAGTTACCATTATAGTTACACGCATTGGCAAAAGTTTAAAACTCAACAATAGTAAAGCTCAAGCACGCATGGGGCAGCTTATGAGCCAAACGGAAGAAAGCGTAACCGGCCTAAAAGTTATCAAGGCATTTAATGCAGAATCCCTAAAAAAAGGATTGTTTGCTGATTTGGTGGACAGTTATTTCCGATTGATGAATAAGGTGATGCGTAAAAGTGATTTGGCTTCTCCGCTTAGCGAAACAATGGGGGTAGCTGTAATGAGTATTATTATATGGTATGGCGGGCGTTTGGTTTTACAGGACAACGACTTTACAGCCGAAGCGTTTATCGCATATATTTTGTTTTTCTATCAAATTTTAGCTCCTGCAAAAGGTTTGAGTAGAGCCAACACATTTATTCAAAGAGGTAATGCCAGTGCCGAGCGCGTGCTGGAAGTGTTAGATGCTAAAAACCCTATTCAAGACCCTATTGCTAGCCAAGAAGACACCACTTTCACAGAATTCAAAACTGGGATTACTTTCAAAAATTTGTCTTTTTCTTACGCTGCGGCTAAAGGTGAAAAAGAAGCGGTTGCCGTACTCAAAAATATAAATTTATCTGTACCTAAAGGAAAAACAGTAGCGCTAGTTGGGCAAAGCGGTAGCGGAAAAAGCACACTTACTAATCTAGTGCCAAGGTTTTATGATCCCCTTATGGGAAAACTTTTAATTGATGGTGTAGATGCTAAAAACATAAAACTAAAAACATTGCGTGCGCAAATGGGCATGGTTACGCAAGAGAGTTTGCTTTTTAATGAAACCATACATTACAATATTGCCTTAGGTAAACCTGATGCTACCAGAGAGGAGGTAATTGAAGCAGCAAAAATTGCTAATGCAGATGAATTTATTGTAAAAATGCAGGGCGGCTATGATGCCAATATTGGTGATGGTGGGGGTAAGCTTAGTGGCGGACAAAAACAACGTTTGAGTATAGCTCGGGCAGTACTTAAAAATCCGCCTATTTTATTGTTAGATGAAGCAACTTCGGCATTGGATACCGAGAGTGAAAAGTTAGTGCAAGATGCCTTGGCTAAGCTTATGAAAAACAGAACTTCTTTGGTGGTGGCGCATAGGTTAAGTACTATACAAAATGCTGATTTGATTGTGGTGATGGATGCAGGTGAAATTGCTGAACAGGGCACCCATGAGGAGTTATTGGCCAAAAAAGGTATTTATAAAAAACTGGTTGACTTACAGAGTTTTTAAGAAATTATGGAACACGGATTAACAAAAATAGAACACATTGGTATAGCCGTAAAAAGTTTAGCAGAGGCCAACAAAACCTACGAAGCACTTTTTGGAGCACCTGCGTATAAACAAGAGGTTGTAGAAAGCGAAGGCGTAAACACATCCTTCTTTATGAGCGGGCCAAATAAAATTGAGCTGTTAGAAGGAACAAATCCTGAAAGCCCTATTTCAAAGTTTATTGCAAAAAAAGGAGAAGGAATTCATCACATTGCCTTCGCAGTTATAAATATAAAAGCTGAAATGAAACGCTTATCAGAAGCCGGTTTTCAGTTGCTAAATGCCGAGCCAAAAAAAGGAGCTGACAATAAATGGGTCGCTTTTTTACACCCTAAATCTAGTCACGGAGTGCTGATAGAACTCTGTCAAAATCGCGAATGATATTATTTTCTTTAGGATTAAAGTGCCATGTTTTAAATCCGAGTTGTGCTCCAGCTTCAATGTTTTCTGCCTTATCATCTATATAAAAACAATTTTCTGGCTTTAAGTTTTGTTCTTCCACCACGCGCTTAAAAATTTCTTCATCGGGCTTACGCATACCTATTTCATTGCTGTAATAAATAGCTCTAAAATGCTTGGTAAACTGAGTATATTTAAACGGCCCGCTTATTTTTTTAATGCGCTCAATATGCAGCACGTTGGTATTGCTAAGCAAAATCAATTTATAATCTGATTTTAAAGTATTTAAAAACTCAATAATTTCATCTTCTATGGGTGATATAAGCATAGCATTCCATGCGCTAACTAAATCTGGCTTAAACATTTTACGAAAAAAAAACGGTTGAATTTTTTCCAAAAAAGCGTTTTTTTCTAATGTTCCATTTTCCAATTGATGAAAAATTTCATCTTGCTCAAATAGCTCATACTTAGCACCTAGCTCTTTAAAAGCCAAATGAGTTTTATGCTCATCAATAGGAAGTAGAACTGCTCCAAAATCAAAAATAAGGGTGTTAATCATAAGGCAAATTTAAAGTATGTAATCGTACACTTTAATAATTGAGAATGTTTAATAACTAAATTGAGGCTAAAGCTCTGCAGTTTTTAGTTAAAAAAAACTACTTTGCAGTTTTTATAAACCTATTTTACATAGTATGATTTTCAAGAAATTACTCAAACTTAGTTTAATCACATGCTTGCTTTTTTGCACGTTTAATTCTTTTGGTCAAGCAGGAGATTATAGCTTTTCTGTTTCAACATCGGCATTTACACCATTAGGAACTGGTGCAACACGCTTAACGGTTTTAGAAGGGGATGATGAGGTTGTATCCATGCCATTAGGTTTTACTTTTGAATTTGAAGGTGCACCTTATACAACTGCAGTTGCTTCCTCTAATGGATTCTTATCATTCAATGCCGGAGCAGGCTCTAATTTAGGAAATAATTTGAGCGGAGGGCCAAACTCCATTCGTCCACTTATCGCTCCCCTTTGGGATGACTTGGACGGAGGAAATGTTACTACCACCCGCGCTTTGTATGAAACATCTGGTACATCACCGAACAGGGTGTTTACCATCGAATATAGAGATTGGAGTTGGAATTGGCAGGCTACCGTTGCAGTGGTAAGCTTTCAAATAAAACTTTATGAAACTACTAATGAAGTGGAGTTTCACTATGATTTAGTAAGTCCAGCATCGATTAATAGTCCTTCTGCATCAATTGGTCTTTCTGGGGTTGGATCATTTTTATCGGTTTATGATACATCTGCAACACCCGTAGTTTCTAAACTTACAGAGTTTAATCAGATTGACTCTGTAGTAACAGGTCGCGTATTTTCATTTTTACCACCTAGTTGCGTTGCTCCCGCAGGAGGAACTTTTAGTTTTATTGGTACAGATTCTGTTCAATTCAATTTTTTCAGCGGTACATCAGCGGGTCCATTTGAAGTTGAATTTGGACCTGTCGGCTTTACTCAAGGAACTAATTCTAGCAATTTTATAACAGTAACAGATACATTTGCGAATATCAATTCGTTGGCTGCGGCCACAACTTATGAAATATATGTGAGGTTAGACTGTGGTGGTGGCTCACAAAGTGGTTGGGCTGGTCCTTTTGCATTTACAACCAATTGTGTGCCCTTAAACGCTCCGTTTGTAGAAAATTTTGACGGTTCAGGTTGGGTTTCAGGTACAGGATCCACTAATGCTGGAGATGCGCTTGGTAACTGTTGGTCTCGTTCAGCAAATAGTGGATTCTTTTGGGGAACTCGATCGGGTAGCACAGGTTCAGGTTCTACTGGGCCCTCTGATGATTTTAACGTTGGCGGTAATTATGTTTTTACTGAAACATCATCTGGCTCAACTGGAGATTCAGTTTACTTAACTTCTCCGTTTATTAATATTAGTAGTTTAACTACACCCTTCTTGAGTTTTTATTACCATTTATATGGAGCTACAATGGGAACTTTATATGTAGAAATAAATGATGGTACCGGATGGCAGAACAATATCTTTAATATTTCGGGACAACAACAGTCTAGTAGTGCAGCTCCATTTATAAAAGGATTTGTAAATATTTCAAATTTAACTCTAGCTTCAGACACTATACAATTTAGATTTCTTGGCGTAAAAGGTACCAGCTTCACAGGAGACATGGCAATAGATCAAGTGCGTTTAGACGAAGCTCCAACTTGTACCGAGCCTCTTCTAATTTCAGGAGCTTTTGTTAGTCGAGATAGCATCGTGGTGCGTTGGGATTCCATTGCAACAGCTTATAACGTTGAATATGGACCCTCCGGCTTCGCGCTTAATACAGGAACAACTGTTGCAGTTACTGATACCTTTGCTGGCATTGGCGGATTAATGCCCAATACTACATATGATTTCTATGTTATAAGTGATTGTAGTGGTTCAGGCAACGGGCTTAGCCTTCCAACGGGCCCTGCAATTATTACAACCTTATGTAATGCACTTTCTGTTCCTTTTACAGAAACATTTAACAGTACTTCCGTAACGGAAAATTGCTGGACTGTTTTGGATGTGAATAATGATGGTAGAACTTGGGATTTAGATAGAACATTCAATACATTAAACGGTGATCAGACAGCGTACATTGGTGCTGGTTTTACGCCTAATAATAATGACTGGATGATAAGCCCAGCGCTGAGCTTCACAGGAAATGAGCAGCTTGCTTATTATTATCGTGCGGCAAGTTCGTTTTCTCCTAGTGAATTTATGGTTTTGGTTTCTACCACTGGCGTAAATCCTGCTGATTTTCAAGATACCATCATTCCTCTTAGAACATATAATTCTACAACGTACCAAAGGGAAACGGTTGACATGTCTTTATTTAACAGTGATATTTACATTGCGTGGGTACTTCCTCAAGGTACAGTTGGTGGCTCCGGTATTTACATAGATAGTGTGTTGGTTGAAGCATTGCCTCCATGTCCAGCACCAAGTCTTTTAACAGCTTCTAATATTTCGGCTTTTCAAGCTGATTTAGGATGGACAAACCCTAATGCTACTGCTTGGAATATAGAAATTGGCCCAGCAGGTTTTATTCAAGGTTCCGGCACTGTTACGGCTGTTACATCTAATCCTTACACAGCAATGAGTTTAACTCAAAATACTTGCTATGATTATTACGTGCAGCGAGATTGTGGAGCAAACGGACTAAGTTCTTGGGCGGGCCCATTTAATTTTTGTACACCTCCTACATGTCCGGCACCTACAAATCTTGGAGTTGATCCAACTAGTTTAACAATTAATTCAGCAAGTATATATTTTACACCCGGTGTAGCTACTAATTTTAATGTAGAATTTGGAGCAAGTGGTTTTACATTAGGAACAGGTAATCATCTTCAAGTTACAAACGATACTGTTTTACTATCTGGTTTAAGTTCAGGAACTGAATATGAATTTTACGTACGAGATAGCTGTAGTGCTACTGATACAAGTACTTGGGCTGGTCCTATTAGTTTTGTAACTCCTTTCAATACTAATTATTTGCAAGATTTTAATGCCGGAGGACAGCCTTTTGGATGGATTGAAGCGAAAGGATTGCTAACATCTAACACCACTTTTACAAGTGCTTTTTCATCTTGGGGGCCAGGGCCTTTAGGCGATGGAACATTAAACAGCACTAGTGCAACGCGAGCCAATATTTGGACAACAAATCAGTTTGAATGGAATATTAGTCCTTCAATATATCTTAATCCAACTAGTACTAACTTACAAGTGGAATTTGACGCTGCAGTAATGACCTTCAGTGGCTCTGCTCAGGGTTATTTCGATGCTGACGATTCTCTTTCGATTGTAATTTCTACTGATAACGGTGCTACATGGAGTAATACCAATGTTATTTGGACAGCTACCGCAGGAGATACAATCAATGTTGCTGGTGAGCATATTATAGTGCCCCTAACTGGTTACTCGGGCTATGTGCGTTTTGGTATTTATGGTACATCAAAAGTTGGTGCTGGTGCCGATAACTATTTTTCAGTAGATAACTTTGAAGTGCGCACTCCAAGAGCATGTGCTACTCCTACTTTAGATTCTATTGCGGGTGTTACCACAACTTCTGCATCTGTATATTGGACAAATGGTGCTGCTTCAGCTTCTTCTTGGGATATTATTTTAACGTCTGGTAGCCAACCTGCCTCTGCGGGGGTGGTTACCACAGTAGCTACAAGTGGAAGTTACAGTTTTACAAACCTTACAAACGCAACAGCATATTGTGTATATTTAGTAGAAACCTGTATAAATGGTATTTCTGATACTGCAGGTCCTATTTGCTTTAGTACACCATGCTTGCCTACAACGTTACCTTATTTAGAGACATTTACGAACTCTTTGGGCTGTTTCACCGCTATTGATGGAGGAGCTACCCCAGATACTTGGACTTGGGTATCGAACTACGTAGATTTTACGGGAAGTCAAACCGTTGATGGTCAACCAGGCTTTGCTCTTCTTGACGATGATGGTGCTGGTTCTGCGGCCTTATTAGATAATGAAATTATTGAGTCGGTAACTATTGATGCTTCCGTAGCAACTGCGCCAGTAATTTTAGAGTTTGATCATTATTATAGAAATATTGGAAATGATTCTGTGGCCGTAGATGTGTTTAATGGAACTTCTTGGAATACGGTTGTTAGCTATAATTCAACGCAAGGAGCTTGGGGTTTACCAGCGCATGATTCAATTGATATTTCGGCCTTTACGAGTAGTAATATGAAAGTAAGGTTTAGGTATCATGACGGAGGTTCTTGGGCTTGGTATTGGGCAGTAGATAATATTGAGATATATGAAAGTTCAGCATGTGTTGCCCCGGCAAATCTTGATACTGTTTCCGTAGCGTGTGATGCCGCTAGTGTAACTTGGGTAAGCAATGCTTCTTCCCTTAGCTCCATTGTAGAATACGGCCCTGCCGGATTTACTTTAGGCGCTGGAATCAGAACCGCAAATGCTACAGCTCCATTTGCCATTACGAGTTTAACTCCTTCCACTGCTTACGAATTTTACGTACGCAGCGTTTGTGCTGCACCAGACAGTAGTACTTGGTCAGGACCGTTTGCTTTTACAACGGACGTTGCTCCAACTATTACAGCCGCGTTTACCAGCAATCAAACTACTGCCACTTTAACAAGTGCTAAGGTTGATTTTGACGCCAGTACAAGTGTGGGTGCCACAGCATACGCTTGGGATTTTGGCAACGGACAAACAGGAACAGGTGTAAATGCTTCTGCCACCTATGCTAAAGATTCTAGTTATACTGTGTGCTTAGTTATTACAGGTACATGTGGCTCAGTAGATAGTATTTGTAACACAGTGATAGTGCAAGGCGTAAGCTTAGAAGAAAATGCGTTTAGTACCGTACTTACCTTATTTCCAAACCCATCAAAAGGTGTGTTTAACTTAAGTGTAGGAAATAGCAAGAAACGATTTGATGTTGAAATTTTAGATTTATCAGGACGTGTAATTTACCGTGCTACCAATTTAGAGCCAAAACAGAATCACCTAATAGATGTAACCGGAGAAGCAGCCGGCTTATATATGATTAGCGTAAAAGGTGAAGGTGTACTAATGAATAGAAGAATTGTTATTGAAAAATAACCGCTTAAATTTATAAAGAAAAACCCGCGTCATTTGTTTAACGTGGGTTTTTTTATGCTTAAAACATAAAAGTTCTACAGATTTCTATTATTTTTGCCGTCCCAAATTAAAATAGGGCCTATAGCTCAGTTGGTTAGAGTAGAAGACTCATAATCTTTTGGTCGCAGGTTCGAGCCCTGCTGGGCCCACAGTATTAAAAACCCAAAGCATCTTTTTGTTTTGGGTTTTTTCATGCTCAAAAATCAAGTAGATGAGGGATTTTTAGTGGGCTGGACAGGTTTGAGTGCTCCAAGGCATACCCACAATATTAAAAACCCAAAGCATCCTTTTGCCTTGGGTTTTTTTATGATTGCCTTCACTGGCATCAGGCTTTAAAACTAGCAGGACTCTTGGATTAACAGATTTTAAACACCCTAAAAAAACATTTTTTGGGGTTCGCTGCTTATTCTTTTAAAACAGACAAATGGAACTCATACTACAATTAATTATTACTCCTATAGTGCTTTTAGTAGCTAGCAAATTTGTAAAAGGGGTATATGTTAAAGATTTTAAGGCTGCCTTTTTTACCTCACTCGCCATTATCGTTGTGGGGTTTTTAGTGGGTTGGCTCATTACATTACTATTAAACGTGGCAACCTTAGGTATTTTTTGGATTATCGGATTGGGAATTATCACACGGACAGTTGCAAACGCTATAATTATTGAAGTAATTGATTGGTTTAGCAAAGACTTTAACACTAAAGGTTTTTTACCATCGCTTTGGCTTTCTATATTATTCGCTTTGTCTTGGGGAGTTATTGATTTTATATTTTAGAAAGCGCTCTACCACGCAACGGAGAATTTTAGTTGCATAGCGTAAAGTTTACAAAATAGTTACTCCACTTCCCTGCTTTTTTTGTACAGTTTAGCCGCTACAAAAAACAAAATACCCAAAGCTAAAAGCAAGCCTACACCTAGCCATAAGCCTTGTAGGTTTTTCCAAACGGCCAGCATCACTATCGCGATAAGCAATAAGGTGGGGAGTTCATTATACAGGCGATAACCAAAACTAGTAATACCGCTAGGCGAAGTTTTTAATTTATTTAATTGCCGTGCACAGCTAAAATGATATAGGGTAAGCAACACTACCAACGTTAATTTTACATGCATCCACGGTTGTTGCAACCAAATAGAATTTAAACTTAACATACCAATGCCACCCACCCAAGTAATAAGCATAGCCGGGGTTTGTATAATGCTATACAAGCGGCCTTCCATAAGTGTGTACTGCTTGCGTAAAATGGGCGAAGCAGCATCATTTTTATCCCAAGCTTCACGGTGATACACAAACAACCGAACTATATAAAAAATGCCGGCAAACCAGCTTACAAAGCCAATAATGTGTAATGCCTTAAAAAAGAAGTATAACATGGCGGCAAATATAGTTTTACATGAAACAAACTACGCTTTGCAATTGTCTGTAAAAGAAAAAAAATATGGGCTTATTCAATTCATTTTTAGGAAATGCGGGTGTTGTAGAAAACGATAAATTGTTAACCGATTACAGTCGTTTGCTTTTAGATAAGGAAGAAATTGAAATAGGTTTTAAGCTGATAAGAGACACTTTTATTTTTACTAACAAGCGTATTATTTTGGTAGATAAGCAGGGGGTAACCGGCAGTAAAGTGGAATATAAAACTATTTTATACAAAGCAATTTCAAAATTTAGTGTGGAGAGTGCCGGTACCTTTGAGTTGGATGCCGAGCTCAAAATTTGGATTTCAAGTGAACAAGAACCAAGCATTAGCAAACGATTTGACAAAAAGGTGAATATTTATCAGGTGCAGAAAATACTTGCATCACATTTGGTGTAGCTTTTTACCCATAAAGCACCCTTCGCTAAGCCTCGCTTTTCTATCTTTCGGCTCTTAAAAATAAGGCATGTTAACCACAGACGTTTGTATTATTGGAGCCGGTCCCGCAGGGTCAACTTTGTCTCACTTTCTTTCCAAAGAAAAAATACAACACATAATTTTAGATAAAGCTAGTTTTCCGCGCGATAAAGTGTGTGGAGATGGTATTACGGTGGATGTGTTGAACGTTTTAAAGCGCATAAATCCGGAGCTTTTAGAGAAATTTTCTTCAGAAAACAGAATGCTACCAAGTTGGGGCTTTTGCTTTCACGGCAGTAATGGAAAGGAATTACGCTATGATTTTAAAAAGGAAGACTTTAAATACGCGCCTTTTTTTACCTCTAGACGTTTAGATTTAGACAATTTTTTAATTGAAAATCTAAACATTAGTTACGGAAAATTTATGCCAAACGCTAAGGTAACTTCGCTAAAGCGAGATAAAGATGGTGTGCGCATTCAATATGAAGGAGTAGAAGGTGAAGCGGAAGTTCAAGCTAAAATTGTAATTGGTGCCGAGGGAGAAAAACCCATTGTAACCAAGCATTTAGGCTTGCCACATTATCGCGCCAAGCAACATTTAATAGGTGCTTTACGTGTATATTATAAAAACGTAAAAGGCTTTAATGAAGGCAATCACCTTGAGTTTTTCTTTGATAAAGATTTGCTGCCAGGTTATTTTTGGGCTTTTCCACTTAGTGATAACGAAGCTAATGTAGGTTTGGGTATGGTAAGCACCGCGATTTCTAAAAGGAAAATAAACTTAAAAAAAGCATTAGATAAAATAATAGAAACGCATCCTATAATTAGCGAAATGTTTACCCATGCAGAACCATTAGAAAGTCCGCAGGGGTGGGGTTTGCCTATAATTACACAAGCTAGAGAAATTGCCGGAGAGCGCTACGCACTTATTGGTGATGCTGCCGGAATGATTGAGCCATTTACCGGAAAAGGTATTGGCCCGGGAATGATGAGCGCGCGCATTTGTTCTGAACACATCATTAAAGCGCTAAACTCCAATAACTTCGATTTATCTGACTATCACGCGCACATGTATCGCTACTATAAAAGCGAAATAAAAACCGGCTACCGATTACAGAAAAGTTTGCAATATCCTGCGGTGCTTAATTCAGTAGTTTCGCTTAGCAACGTGGGTATGTTTAAAAACTGGTCGCAAAATAAAATGATTACTGAGTGGAATAAATGGATGTAAAGCAAACGGCTTAAAAGTAGATGCTTAGGAACTTAATTTCAAGTGGTTGTAACTTTAAAGCGTGCGTTATTCCACACGTAACTATTAATAAAAACTAACAATATGAAAAAACTAATCTTCGCGCTAAGCGCCTTATTCTCCTTTTTTTTTACTGATGCAGTCCATGCACAAGAATCATTATTATGGGAGATTAAAAGCCCTAAGTCAAACGTAAAATCCTATTTATTTGGCACGTATCACTTGGTAGGCGCTAGTTATTTAGAAAGCCATTTAAAGGTGCAAAATGCTTACAAAGGCGCTAAAACGGTAGTGGTAGAAATGGTGCTAGATTCTACTAAGCTAATGCAATTTGCACAAGCCGGTATAATGCCAACTTCTTTAACTACTTTGGTGGATAGTGCAGATTATTATTTGATTAAAAGTAGCTTTGAGTCCTTAATGGGTATGGATATGACCTTTCTTAATATGCTGAAACCAGCATCTTTAAGCGCTATTTATGCCATCAGCTTAGCTGAAAAAAGTACACCCGTAGATTTTAAATATGAGGGTATGCCTATTGATCAATATTTTGCTGTAGATGGCAAAAAGAAGGCGAAAGAAATTGTGGCCTTAGAAGACATGATGGAGCAAGCACGTATTTTATATGATAGCGATCCTGTGGAAAAACAAGCAGAAGATTTAGTGAATATGCTAAGAGATACAGCAGAGGCAATGGATGTTACTGCCCAAATTATTGAAGCCTACATCAAAGAAGATTTGGATGCCATGAGCGAACTTGGTAGAGAATGGAGTGAAGAATATGGAGAAATGACGGCTTTATTAGACGATAGAAACGTAAAATGGATGCCAACGCTAAAAAACGTATTTAATAAAGGGAATGCTTTTGTAGCGGTAGGCGCATTGCATTTGCCAGGAGATGCGGGTTTGCTCGCATTATTGCGCGAAGCAGGCTATAAGGTTACTCCAGTAACTCAGTAAAATTATGGCGTAAAAACGGTAATAAGAGCAAATAATAGCAAGCCCTATTAACTCCTATTGAACACGTTTACCATTTGGGTTTTTTGCTATATAAACGTATCCAAACTTTAAATTTACTCCCTAAAACTAAAAAATATGCAGGCTAAACGTGTTACCTTTTTAAATTCAGATGGAGTAAAACTAGCGGGTAGATTGGATTTACCGGTTGATAAAAGCCCTGCCCACTTTGCCATTTTTGCACATTGCTTTACCTGCGGTAAAGATTTAAAAGCCGCCAAAAACATAACCTTAGCATTAGCGCAAAAAGGATTTGGCGTACTGCGTTTTGATTTTACAGGGCTTGGCCAATCGGGGGGAGAATTTGAAGATTCTAGCTTCACATCTAATGTAAATGATATTAAAGCTGCTGCAGATTTTTTAGAGGAAAATTATAAAGCTCCGGTATTACTAGTAGGCCATTCTTTAGGCGGCACCGCAGTAGTGCTATCGGGTGTAAACCTAAAAAGTGTAAAAGCGGTGGCTACCATAGCAGCGCCTTTTGAGCCAGATCATGTGCTTAAGCTTATTAAAAAAGACATTGCTAAAATTGAAAAGGAAGGCGAAGCTACCGTAGAAATTGCCGGGCGTCCGTTCAAAATAAAAAGTCAGTTTATACAAGATTTGCAAAATCAAGGTATTGAGGAGTTGTTGAATAAAGCGCGCAATAAAGCATTGCTGGTGCTACATGCGCCACAAGATACTACCGTGGGTATTGATAATGCCAAGGCAATATATAATGCCGCGCATCATCCTAAAAGTTTTATAAGTTTAGATGGTGCCGACCATTTGCTTTCCAAATCGGAAGACAGTCTTTATGTTGGTCAGGTTATTTCTTCTTGGGTACAGCGGTATGCGGCCACTACGGAGGTTGAAAATGATTTGAACAGTAAACACCAAGTAGTAGCGCGCATTGAAGAAGGTCCTTTTTTAACAGAAATTTTGGCGGGAAATCATCATTTACTTGCCGATGAACCCAAAAGTGTGGGTGGTGAAGATTTAGGACCATCACCCTATGAACTGCTTTCGGCTGGTTTGGGTGCTTGCACCGCCATGACGTTAAAAATGTACGCTACACGCAAAAAAATGGATATTGAGGAAATTAGGGTGCACCTAAATTATGATAACGATTATTTGGCTGATTGTGAGAAGTGTGTAGAGGAAGATTGAAAAATTGGAAGGTTTGCACGCATTGTTGAGGTTAAAGGAAACTTAACTGAAGCGGAACAAAAACGTGTTTTACAAATAGCGGATAAGTGTCCTGTACACAAAACATTAGAGCAAGGTGTAACCGTGGAGACTACCCTCAAGTTGTTAACTTAACATTAAAAACATGTAAAGTAAACTGTTTCAGTCTTATTTTTGCACCAAGCATTGTTACAAAAAAAAGTACATGAATCTGGTTGTTTTTGATTTACGTTCGGTTGTCGATTTTGATTATTTATCCTTGCGTGAATGTTTGAAAAAATCTATTTGC
This sequence comes from Schleiferiaceae bacterium, assembly GCA_963715655.1. Lineage (GTDB taxonomy): Bacteria > Bacteroidota > Bacteroidia > Flavobacteriales > Schleiferiaceae > JANQPD01. The sequence goes on along the minus strand of OY970262.1, from coordinate 3,467,557 downwards.
AATACGCTTGGTCAAGAGGTTAATTTTAATGGAATTAACTGGAACAACAACTGCAGTGGTGCTTTGCTTGACGTATATATGAAGGTGTTGAAGCGCTTTCCTACTGAAAAAGAGTATGCAGATACCAAAACTGCTTTTCTTTCTTGCCTAAAAGAATATTTTAAATCAACCGAACATAGTTTTGATAGCTGGGAAGGAATTCAGCACTTATTTGCTTCCATAGAAAAAAAGCGTGGTTGGGATTTTATGTTGGTATCAGACTATTGGCTAGAGGGCACCAATTTTGTGCTAAGCGCTTGCGGAGTGTACACCAAAAATTTAAAAATATATACGGCAGACGATGCATTAAGTGCTGCGGATTTGGTAAACCGAGCCTGTTACAATCTCAAACTAAATTCTAAAAAGGATGAGTTACACTTAGTAGGAAATTACATTAAGAAAGCAGACTTACTTCTTAAAAAGCGCCAAATTCGTAGGGTGCTTTCTACTAAAGATGCTTCTAAACATTTTACCACTTATCCTAAGTTCTCTAAGCTCTTTAATGTGGTATAAGTGCTATTACGTTTGCTAATTTTCAACATTATATTGGTGCGTGTGTTGTTTCCATAAGCATAATAGTTACTTATGGATACCAACTACCAAGCGCTTGTACAAAAGCAGCGCACTTTTTTTGATGCAGATTCCACCCGCAGCTATACCTTTAGAAAACAGCAGCTTACCAAGCTTAAGGAGGTAATAAAAAACCATGAATCAGAGATTTTAAATGCTTTGCATCAAGATTTGGGTAAATCAGATTTTGAAGGTTACGTAAGTGAAGTAGGCTTTGTGTATGAAGAAATAAACGTTGCTTTAAAAAACCTGAGCCGTTGGATGAAGCCAAAAAAGGTGAGCAGTGGCTTACTCAGTTTTCCCTCAAAAAGTTATGTGCGCAAAGAGCCAAAAGGCATAACATTAATTATTGGCCCTTGGAATTATCCCTTTCAGCTTTTGCTTGCACCCGTAGTTGCTAGCATGGCTGCGGGCAACACGTGTGTAATAAAACCACCGGAACAAACACCAGCTGTTGCCAACCTAATTGAAAAACTGATTACAGATAATTTTGATGCTGCATACCTTACTGTGGTGCAGGGTGAAGGGCAGGAGGTAGTGCCGGAATTAATGAACAACCATCGTTTTGACCATGTATTTTTTACGGGCAGTGTACCTGTGGGGAAAAAAATTGCGGAGATGGCCGCACCAAAATTAGTGCCTTGCACGCTTGAATTGGGCGGTAAAAGTCCGGCCATAGTTGATGCATCTGCTAATTTAAAAGTGGCGGCCAAGCGTATTGCTTTTGGTAAGTGGCTAAATGCCGGCCAAACTTGCGTTGCTCCTGATTATTTGCTTGTACACCAAAAAGTACAGTCCGAATTTGAAAAACTTTTGATAGAAACTATCAAGGAGTTTTACGGAGCCAAACCTTTAGAAAGTGAAGATTACGGAAAAATTGTAAATCAAGATAGGTTTGATAAACTAACGGGCTATTTAAAAAACCAAAAAATTGCTTTTGGCGGAGAAACTAACGAGGCTAAATTACGCATTGCGCCCACGTTAATTAATCAAGTTGACCTTGCTTCAGACTTAATGCAAGAAGAGATTTTCGGGCCAATTTTGCCTATTATTAGCTTCGCCAATACTGCAGAAGCAATTAATATAATAAAGCAACGTCCTTTTCCTTTAGCGCTGTATATATTTTCTGATAAAGCGGAAATTCAGAAAACCTTTACCGAAAAAATTAGCTTTGGTGGCGGTATGATAAACAACACGGTTTTCCATTTAACCAATACTAATTTGCCTTTTGGCGGAGTGGGTAGTAGTGGTTTAGGCAATTATCATGGTAAATATGGTTTTGATGCCTTTAGCCACACCAAGGCCATTATGAAAACCGGAACATGGTTTGATTTGAAACAAAAATATCCACCCTACAATTACTTTGTTTTAAAGGTGATAAAAAAGATAATGGGTTAAATAAAAAGAGGTGTTCATAAAATTAATGACTCTTTTTTTTTTGACTTCAACAGTTAAAGTTGAACGTGAGATTTTGGATATAATATTTACCGGTGAATTAAATAGGGACTTTGTTTATTTATAGTATCGTGTACTGTATCATTATTATAAACAATATATTCTGCAAGTATCCTTTGATTAATACCAGTACCATTAATGTAAGGATGTAAAAGAACTTTAAAAATTTGTATTCTCTAAACTAATCCTACTTTTTATCTTCTTTTTCTTTTCCACGTTCTCCATCTCCATCAAACAGTTCTTCAAAAAAGCCTTTGTCCTCTTTATTATCTACATCATTTATATCTACGGAGCCTTGAATATTTTTACCGAAAGAATCTATAAATGCGTTTTGTAAAACATTGGCCAATGTAGCAATAATGCCCACCTCAGTATCATTTACCGACCCGGAAAAAGGCACTTTAGTAGCAAACTCATCAGTACGTTGATTTTTAAATACGCCAATAACAGAACCAATTACCACTTCCCAAGCCTTGCGCCAAAAGTTGCTTTCTTCATTGTCAAGATCAATAATCTTTACATTGTCCAAAACTGGCTTTACGTAACCTTCAAAATTTCCATCTTTCATGGCTACTTCGCTAGAAAGAAACAATTGACCTTCTTTAAAAGTGAAATTAGCGTAAGCTTCTGTAAAATCTTTTAAATAGGTAAGTTCCAAATCTTTCAATTCCATTGATAAATCAAAATCCGGAGTTTCTTTAAGCGGATTGATATCCATTTCGATATCCAAAATTCCGTTGCCACTCATCATACCATCAGCACTTACATGAGATGGTAATAATTTATCATTATGATCTGCATTACCTAAATTGGTGGCTAGCACGTTAAATTTTTTCAACTCCACATCTACCAATGGTTTAGCCGTAGGATCTTTGTAGTGAATATTACCTCCAATAATTTCAAATCTGTTTATTTGAATAGGCACTAAGTTTTTAACCGTTTCTACCCAATTATTGTCACCGCCAGTTTGCACTTCTCCGGAAGAAGGTTCTACCGCAAAATTTAAAATAGGCTGCTCAATAATAACCTCGCCCACAATGGCACCTTTAAAAAGCGCTGCCCACTGCACGGAAATATCAATGGCTTTTGCAGCAAAAAAAGGTTCAGCTGCTTTGGAGTCTGTTTTTACAATATCTAACCCTTCAATAGTGTATGCACCGCGCCACAGGGCAATACCAATGTCTTCTACACTACCTTTATAACCTTCAAGTTTGCCTAACTCTTTGTTTACATAGTATTTAGCTACAGGTTCTAACACTAGGTTGGCTATTACAAGCAATACCACTACTATGCCTAAGCCAATAAGAAATTTTTTCATAAAAAACGGTAAACTAATTAATTTGAAGCAGAAGAGGAGGAGGAACTCTGCTGTGTGGAACCTAAGCTATTTTGTGCCTGACTAAAAATTGATTTGAAGTCCACGTCTCCAAAATCCAACGTACGTATTGGGAAAGGAATTCCTATATCATTTTTATCAAACGCCTGCTTAATTGCAATGATACCGGCATCTTGCCTATCCAAATATTCAAATTGCTTATTGCTAAAATCCATCCAATACCTAATGGTAAAATCAATAGACGAACCACCAAAACCGGTATAAAATATAGATACGTTATCTGTATCTACTCCTTCTATAGATTCAATGGCTTCCTTGGCAATTTTTTTGGCAAAAGGTAAATCTTGCCCGTACGTTACGCCAACGGCAATGTCAATTCTACGTTTCTTTTTGGTAGTATAGTTAATTATAGGATTTTTAAAAACCTCTGCGTTTGGTATAATAATTTGCTGCCCTTGCATCGTTTCTATAAGCGTACTACGCAGTTCAATTTTTAAAACTTTTCCGAAATAGTCGTTAGTTTTAATTAAATCACCAATTTGAAAAGGCTTTTTTATGCCCATCATAGTACCGGCAATAAAGTTGCTGGCAATATCTTGAAACGCAAAACCTAATGCTAAACCTATTACACCGGCACCGGCCAGTAATGATGTAACCGCACCATCTAAATTTAAAACGGTAAGTGCTATAAAAGTACCTATGGCTAATATGCCTATGTAAACAATGCTACTCAGTAAATTTTGAATGCTGTTGTTATCCGTAAAACGGTTAAAAATTTTAGCTAAAAGCTTTCGGGCAAGCTTGGCTATACCAACAAAGGCGAGTAAAATTAAAATGGCTACTACAAGATTTGGAAGCATTTTTATAGCCATTGCCAACCACTCTTCCAATTTTCCTGTCACTAATTCGTACGCTTTGTTTACATCCACAGCCATCATTTATTTTCTATTTTCTTTTTAATAAATATCTTTCTTATCATGTTTATTACCACTATGGTAGCTAGGGTAGAAACAACTTTTTGAATCCTTTTTTTTGGTGGTAGGTGATAATTGGTAAGGTTTTTATAAAACCCAAGTAACATTTGGGCTAGGTAAAACCCATTTTGCATATTACTCGCGGTAGCTCGCGTACTATCTGAAGTAGTAAATAATTGAGAACGAAGCGCATTTCTGCGTTTGCTTAATTCATCAATTCTTGAGTCTAATTTGTTACGCTTTTTCATTGTCGTTAGGTTCATTTGATACTTGTTCTAAACGTTCCTGTTCTTCAATTTCAAGCATAGATTTTAAAATTAATTTGCTAAATGGTTTTACCAATAGCGCGTTTCTAAAAACGATACTAATAAAAGTCCAAAGTATATAAATAAGTACGGTAATACCAAAGCCAATACTAGTACTATCGTATATTTCTGAAAGCCAAAAACCTACCCATATACCAATTAAAGCAATGGTAATATGAAATAGGAACATAATAAATATAGCACTGAAAATAAGGCCTAATAAATTACCTATTTTTCTCATTGCAGAAAGCTTCAACAAGTCAAGCTCACTGTTGATATACTCTTTCAAATTTTTAATATAGGAAGTAATTTTTTCCGTTATTTTCATGTGTTGGTTTAAAAAAAAGCAGGTATAACTTCCGCTATACCTGCTCTAAAAGGGTTAAATACTACGCTTGCTCAAGCTTGCGCTTGGCTTCGTTTGTAACTTTACCGGCTTCAGCTTCAGCAACTTTTTTGGTTGACTTTAAACTGCTTTCAGCCGAATCCTTAATGCGCTTTAAGGAATTTAATGCGCTTGTAGCTAATTCATCAATAGAATTTTTTGCATCACCGGCTTTGCCAGCTAATATTTCTCTAGTGTCTTCACCTTTGGCCGGTGCTAATAAAATACCTGCGGCTACACCAATTGCAGCTCCAATTAATGTTCCTAAAATTACGTTACCTGATTGATTACTCATGTTTTATTTATTTATAAGTGTTAGAAAATCCTAATTATTGTGAAATGTTATTTAAAGAGTCAGACACATCCACATTTCTTAAAAATGCATCTGTAGTTTCATCGGCAAATTTGCCATACGGTGCTTCTAAGTAGCCTTTGCGGCCAGTTTTAGAAGCTATTGCATAAAGTGCTTTGTTGTCACTTTCGTTTTTATCACTAATAAAGCGTTGTTGCATTGCAATGTGTAAATCATTGGCCTGCTCTTCTTGGTCACCTAGGGTGGCCACCGTTGCAGAAATTACTGTCCAAGCGTCTTTAAAACCTTTTTCAGCGTAGGCATCCTTCGTTTTATTTAAATCGTTATAAGGATTTTCTCTTGGTGAGGTTAACTTCATTCTTTATGTTGCTTATACTTTATTTCGTCTATTTCCTTGCCAATCTGCATCAATTCGTCTTCCACCATTTGCAATCTATTACGTGTAGCTGAATCCTTAAACAGAGAATCACTCTTAATGTTTTTCAACATTTGGTCAAGTTCCACTTGTATAGAGGTAAGATCTGTTTTTAATTCAATGGCATTTTCACTTGACGAGGAGTCAATTTTAGTCATGTATTTCTGAATATCCGCAATTTTATCGTTAATGCGTCTGTCCACTAAGTCTTTTTCTGTTTGCAAATCAGCTACAGGAAGGCTATCTGCGGGCACATTAGTGGTTAATTCATTTCTATCAACTTCTGAACTTGTAAAATTACAAGCAGCTAACATCAATGTTGCTCCTGCAAATACACAACCTACCCATATATGTTTTATAGAAAAATGCATCTTATCTTTCAATGAAACTTCTCAGCATCCATGCATTTTTTTCATGCACTGTCAATCTTCCTACCATCATATCCACGGTTACTTCATCCTCCACCTCGTTAGCAGCTTTTAGGGTATTTCTTAATTGCACAATCACGTGTTCATGTGTTTCTAAAAGATCGGCAGCCATCTCTAAATCGGTAATACCTTTTTTTGCATCCTTCACATCGCTCATTTTTGCGTACTCTGTAAAAGTTCCGGGTGCTTCATGCCCTAGTGCGCGTAAGCGTTCGGCAATGTCATCAATGGCCTCAAACAATTCCGTGTATTGTTCTTCGGTCATATCGTGTAAAGCTTTAAATAAAGTTCCTTTTACATTCCAATGATAGTAGTGTGTTTTAAGTAGCAACAAATAGCTATCAGCTAAATTTCCTTTTAAATGATTTGAAACACTATTTCTAGCAGTTTCATCTAAACCCGTATGTAATTCAATTTTACGATGTTTAGTTGAAAAATCTACGTCTTTTAATGTTACCGTATCCATATTTTAATCTTATTACGTTTATTATTTGGTGTACCTTGAAAAGGTTTTAAGCTGTATGGTATAATTGTTCCAAAGTTTTGAAACGTAATACAATTGGCCTTAACATGCTGATATTTAGATGTATAAATGGTTTGTAAAATACATCTCAAATAAAATTACTATGCGTGCATTTCAAAATGAAAAGGTGTTTATTATCCTTTTGGAAATTGTGCTAAGCAATCCCATATAAATGCCGATACTCTTATCCGTTGCCGTAAAACAACTTTATACAATGCTTACTTTTGCGCCATGGATGCTACACGATTAAATAAAGTTTCTAAACTTGTTCAGCAGGATTTAGCTGAAATTTTTAGAGCTATTGCAAAAAATGAATTTAAAAATACGTTGGTTAGTGTAACGCACGTGCGTATTACGGCTGATCTGTCCATAGCTTGGGTAAATTTTAGCGTTTTTCCTACCGAACAAGCAAACACGGTGCTGGAATACAGTAACAAGAACAAAGCACATATAAAAGATTTATTAGTGCGTAAAATGAAAGGTAGCTTGCGCAGAATGCCTGAATTAGAATTTAGAATTGACGATTCAATGGAACGTGAATCTGAAATTGATAGACTTTTAAAAGGGGGAGGGGAAAGTCCTATTTCTTGAACACAAGTTTGTACATAGCTAAGCGCTATTTTTTTTCGCGCCAAAATAAAAATGCGGTTAATATTATTACCGCTATTTCACTTTTGGGTCTGTTAGTAGGCACGGCAGCTTTGGTAATTGTGCTTAGCGCGATGAATGGTTTGGAAGGATTGGTGCGTGAAAATTACAATACGTTTGATCCTGATCTTAAAGTTACACGTACAGAAGGTAAGTATTTAAATCAATCTGATTTTCCGTTTAAAGAGGTGCGTAAATTAAAGGGAGTACAACAACTTTCAGCCGTTTTAGAAGAACGCGGCATCCTAAATTTTAGAGACAAAGAACACATTGTTTCCATAAAAGGTGTAGATAGTTTGTTTACCGAGGTTAGCAATATTGAGCAAGCCATTTTACACGGAACTTTCAAGGAAACTTTTGCCCAAAGCAACTCCATAGTTATTGGCACAGGAGTAGGATATTACCTTGGCTATAGCCGGATTGATTTAGGTGAATCGCTTTCGGCATTTGTACTGCAAGCCAATGCCAGCGCCAGTAATTTTAGCAATGCCTTTAACACGTTGCAATTACGCCCAACCGGTATTTTTTCTGTGCAAGCAGATTTTGATGCTAAATATGCCATTGCAAATTTGAACTATTTACAAAAAGCGGTGCAGCGGCCTAATGCGTTAACGCAAATAGAAATGCGTATCACTAATTATGGAGAAGTGGATGCGGTACAAGAACAATTAGAAGAACTCCTCGGCTCTGACTATAAAGTTGAAAATCGTGACCAACAGCAAGCGGTTTTTTATAAAGTAATGAAAAGCGAAGGCTTGTTTGCGTATTTAATTTTTGCTCTAATCCTATCCATAGCCACCTTTACGATTATGGGTAGTTTGGCCATGCTCATGCTTGATAAGAAGAATGATTTACGCACTCTTTGGGCCATGGGTTTGCCGGTTCAAAAATTAAGGCAGGTATTCTTTAATCTCGGTTTATTTATTGGCGGTGGCGGTGCGGTTATCGGGTTGTTTATAGGCGTAGGGTTAATTCTTTTGCAGCAAAATTTTGGTTTAATAAGTGTGGGCCAAGGGTACTTAGTAGAGTATTATCCGGTGGCTTTAAAAAGCACAGACGTTGTTTTAGTAGCTGTTACCGTGCTTGGTCTCAGTGCTTTTACCTCATTTATTAGCGCAAGGAGATTAGGGCTCAGCTTATTTCAACAAAAGCATTAGGCGTCTGCGTAAATAAAATCCTCATTGGCAAATTGTTGTTTTATTTCAGCCAAACAGTCTAGCACTTCACTAGCGTAATCACTGGTTACTAAGCGTATTCTATATTCTTTAAAATGTGCCAAACCTTTAAAATAATTAGTGTAGTGTCTGCGGGTTTCGTTTATGCCTAAGCGCTCGCCTTTCCATTTAACGGCCATTTCAAAATGTGCGGTAGCGGCTTCCACGCGTTGCTCAATAGTGGGTGGTTTCAATTTTTCACCGGTGGCCATGTAATGTTTAATCTCATCAAATATCCAAGGATACCCAATGCTTGCTCTACCAATCATAATGCCGTCCACATCATATCGCTTACGCATTTCCACCGCTTTTTCCGGTGAATCTACATCGCCATTACCAAAAACAGGAATATGCATACGCGGATTGTTTTTTACCGCAGCAATCAAACGCCAATCGGCTTCGCCCTTATACATTTGTTTGCGCGTTCTTCCGTGTATGCTTATTGCTTTAATACCCACATCTTGCAAGCGTTCGGCTACCTCCACAATGTATTGTGTGTTTTCATCCCAACCAAGGCGGGTTTTTACCGTTACCGGTTTGTTTACAGCCTTTACTATTTCAGCCGTCATCGCTACCATTTTCGGAATGTCTTGTAATATACCCGCACCGGCTCCTTTACAGGCAACCTTTTTTACGGGGCATCCGTAATTAATATCAATAATATCGGGGTTTGCTTGTTCGGTAATGCTAGCTGCTTCGCGCATGGAATCAATATCACTACCAAAAATTTGAATACCTACCGGGCGTTCGTATTCAAAAATGTCTAACTTTTGTACACTTTTAGCGGCATCACGTATTAGGCCTTCAGAAGAAATAAATTCCGTGTACATCAAATCAGCACCATGTTTTTTACATAAAGCTCTAAAAGGTGGATCGCTTACATCTTCCATAGGAGCGAGCAACAATGGGAAATCACCTAATTCTATTTCATCAATCTTTACCACGTATATAAGTGTACTTTTGAAGCGCAAAATTACTAAACTAAGCAACACCCAATAATGACAGCCGGATTTAAGGATAAAAATGCTTCTTTTCAGTTTTTGATTGTGGTTGGGCTTTGTTTGGCCGGGCTTATCCTTGCATTGTTAATTGGTGGCATACTTACCACTTTAATTTTTCCGGTTCAGCAAGAGGATATTCAGGGTGTACTAAGCAATCCTGAAAGCGCATTAGGAAGGGAAATTTCGCGATTTTTACAAGGGATTTTAAGCATCGGTTTATTTTTAATTCCTGCTCTTTTTGCGGCTAAGCTATTTTCAGAATCGCCAGAAAAGCATTTGGCTTTAGATACTTTGCCAAAACCATTTTTACTGTTGGTTGGTTTGCTAGGCTTATTAACGTTAGCCGGATTGGGTATTTCAGATGCACTCTATCAATTAACCAAAGCTATTCCGCTACCCACCTCATTATATACATACTTTACTGATCAAGAGGCGATTATGCAAAATGCTTACGCGTTGTTTTTAGAAATGCCCAACACATTGGCCTTTGTAAAAGCATTTGTGTTAATAGCGGTGTTGCCTGCTGTTTGTGAAGAAACGTTGTTTAGAGGAATTTTACAGCCGATTTTTAAAAAAGGTACGCGTAATGTGCACGTTGCAGTGTGGCTTACAGCAGCTACTTTCTCCATCATTCACTTTAACTATTACGGTTTACTTTCTATTTTTATTTTAGGCGGTGTTTTAGGTTACTTACGTGAATGGACCGGTTCTCTATGGGTATCCATTTTACTGCATTTATTCAACAATGGTATTATAGTGTGTGCCGTGTATTTTGGCGGCATCAGCTATGATGAACTAAATCAAAACAGTTTTGATATTGACAACACTTGGCTTACCGTGGCCAGCATTGCAGGGTTTTTACTACTGCTGTTTTTAATAAAAAAGAGTTTTAGTAAGAGTAAGGTTTAAGCATTATTAACGTACGTTGGGCTGAGCGGGGTTGAAGCCCCTCCAATTTATAGCAAATGGTGTTTAAATATCATTCTTATACCCCTTAAAAGCATCACTCGGCACAGCATATTAAGATGCGTCTTTAGTACGTCATTTTTAACCACACCGGGTATATGTTGCAAGAAGCACAACTACCTTTAGCCATTAAATTATTATTCAAACAATTGAAGTGACTGCTAGAATTTGAATATTATGCCATAAAAAAGCCCTGCAATATTGCAGGGCTTTTCAAAAATTAAATAACCTATTCTTTTATTTATCACCAAACACTTCACCTTTTCTTGTAGAGTAATTAATCTTTAAGGTATTGGCTTTACGAAGTTCTTGTTTAATATCACTAATTAAACCCATTTTCACTTCTTTATCGGCTTTTATAGAAACCGTCATCAAAGCTTTTTCCGCTTCGTTGATAGCTTCTCTTTCTTCAATTACATAATCCTGAATTTCAGTAATGTTTGCAAAAGCATCATTTAACTGTATTCTTGGTTCTGTACCTAAAGCACCTTGCAAACGTTCTACCGGCTTGCCGGCATAAATGTAGGTAACCAATCCTTTTTTCTCTAGTTTTTTAATTTCAGTTGCATAAGGTTTTGTGTTTTTCACTAAAAGCGTTACTTCACGCATAACGGTAGTAACCATAAAGAAAAACAAAAGCATAAATACAATATCAGGTAAACTAGCCGTAGAAATGGCGGGTGTACCGCCTCCTGTTTTCTTTTTAAATTTACTCATAACTATCCTCCTAAGTTTACAGGTTCTGCTTCAGATATTTTCTGAGGGAAAAGTTCCGAAACTTGTTCTTGTTGTTCCGCTGTTAATCCTTCATACCCTTTACCATATGTTCTTCGTGCAAGCTCATCGCGCAACTCATTATAAGCTGCTGCTAGTTCGTTCTGCACGGCAACAAATAATTCATACGAGGTTCCGCGGTCGTTTACTAATGAAACAATGGCTTTGTTCGGATTATCAGATGAAGCAGGATTTTGAGCTCCGCCCATACAGTAATCACAAGTACCATCACCATTATTAATTAAAAAAGCTTTGGTAGCCGTGCGTAAATCTTTGATATCCATGTACTCATCTTCGGCCAATATTTGGTCGTTTGAGTTAACTACTACCGTAAAAATATTCTTCTTTTTAATGGGAGGAGGCGGATCTGATGGATCCGGTTGCCATGGTGGCAATTTTCTGTTGATACCAGAATCCACATCCATTGTAGTAGTTACAAGGAAGAAGATAAGCAGGAGAAAGGCGATGTCCGCCATAGATCCTGCATTAATTTCTGGTAATGCTCTTTTATTTTTAGCCATATTATTTAAATAAACGGGTTACCTCGGCAAAAAGTATTGCCAAAATAGTAAGCGCGCCTAGTAAATAAAAACTAACCAGCGCAGCGCCTACATAATGCGAAGTGCCTTCAGAAATATTCTCATCTGCGTAAATAGTACTTGCATCTTCTCCAGAGCTAAATGCAAAACTCAAGCCTATTAAAACAGCCAAACCTACCACACCAATAATACCTGTTTTAGCTGCCCCAGGGTTTCCCGCTACTTTTGTCACACTAAAAACAAGAATCATTAAAATGCTTATCCCAATTAGGGCATAGGTTGCATATAATCCAAAATCTATCATGCTAAATTGGTTTTTTTACTATTTAGTAACGTTGTGCTTTACAAGCAAATCAATCAATGAAATAGAAGCATCTTCCATTTTATTAGTAATGCTATCCACTTTTGCGATTAAGTAGTTGTAAAAAATCTGCAAGATGATAGCTACAATAAGACCAAATACTGTAGTAAGAAGTGCTACTTTAATACCTCCTGCTACTAAGGATGGAGAAATATCTCCTGCAGCTTCAATTGCATCAAAAGCACCAATCATACCGATTACTGTACCCATGAAACCAAGCATTGGTGCAAGCGCAATAAATAAAGTAATCCAAGAAATGTTACGCTCTAATAGTCCCATCTGAACTGATCCGTAAGAAACAATAGATTTTTCTACTACTTCAATACCTTCATCTGCACGATCTAAACCTTGGTAAAATATGCTTGCCACAGGACCTCGTGTGTTTCTACAAACTTCCTTAGCGGCTTCCACACCACCGGTTTGTAAAGCACTCTCAATTTGGTCAAGAAGCTTTTTATTGTTGGTAGTAGCCATATTAAGGTAAATAATACGCTCAATACAAAAGGCTAAACCTAAAATAAGTACGATAAGTACAATACCCATAAATTCAGGACCACCTTCAATAAATTTCTCTTTTAAAACTTGGTGGAAAGACATTTCCGGTGCTTCAACTTCCGGTTCTGCCTCTATAACGGGAGGGGCTGTTGGCGTAGCAGCAGCGGCTTGGGCGGCTGAATCATTCGTTTGCTCTGTAGTATCGGTTGCTGTTTCAGTCTCGCCTTGCGCTACTAAATTTACAGTTCCAAAGGCTACGAAAGCAATCATAGCAAAAATTGAAAGTGCTTTTTTCATTACGTTCTTGTTGTTGTTTAATTTTTGGTGAAAATATAAAACTCACGACAAAACTAAAGTTTTATCCTAATCTTTATCATGCTTCACCTTAACAAAGTGTTAATTTATTTAAATTAAGCTGATATTTTGGGTGATAGAGAGCAAAATAGCCATTGGTTGCCTGTGTCATTTTGTTAAATCTTTATGTTTTTTGCCGGCCTAATGATTACTTTTGCCCTCCTTTTTAAACTAAGGAAGTGAAATTTATTGCTTTTACGAGCGTATTTTTCTTTTAAAGTTTATTTTTTTTTAGCCCAAAAATGAGGAGAGGTGTCCGAGTGGCTTAAGGAGCACGCTTGGAAAGCGTGTGTGCGGGCAACCGTACCGAGGGTTCGAATCCCTCTCTCTCCGCTTATTCTGCAAAAAAAAAGTTTCGTCTTGCCGCGAGACTTTTTTTATTTCAAAGCCTGTAAAACTTGGGCTTTGCTTGTTCTACAAAACGCTTGAAAGGTTTTTAACCTGAGTTTGATTAACGCTAAAATAAATTAGGATAATAATCAGTAAATTCTGGTTAGAAAATATCAAACTGGCCTCCAAACCCCCGAAGGGGACTTTAGCTACACGTGCAGCTAAAGTCCCCTTTCGGGAGATTTAGGTGGCTTTTTATATTTAAGATACTGACTTCCAGTTGTATAATAGTCGAAATCAGGTTTTCACCAACTTTTACGGATGTTTGAAGCTCTTAATTAAGCCGTTTTTCTAGCGCTTGCCCGCGATAAAAAAACGGGACTACTTTAAGAAATACTCAATATCATTTTTTTGTGTCTATTTTAGAAAAAAATTTATAACATGGTTTGGAAGAATATTGTAAGTAGTTTTATTTTAGTCTTAGCGGGTGCAAGTGTTACGGCACAAGAAGATACTACCAGCACGGATGACTTTGATTTCTCGGAGTTTGAGTTAGCTGCTCCTGCGTCTAAAAGCTTTTGTACAAACAAGGTGTTAGGGCAGTCGCCTACTTCTTTAATTGGTGTTTATTATGATTTTCAAGCACCACATACCTTAACTGCGGGCAACGTGGTAAACATGGATGCTGCTGCACGTAACCTTTCAGAAACAACTGAAGTAAACGCAGCTCAAGGATTTTCATTTGTAGGTAATTTTCCTTTGCTTTCAAGAAACAATATTCTAATTAATATGAATTTGGTGTATCAAGACCAACGCTATAACATGGCTGGAGATCCGGAACACCCGCTTACAAAAACCTTAAACGAAGAAGGCTTAAGACGGAGCGCTGCCATTTTTACCATTTTTAAACCTTTAAACGACAAACGCTTTTTATTAGGCCAATTTGGTGCAGAAATGAACGGAGATTACTCTTTTAATACTTCTCAAAGCGCCTCCACTATTAGGTTACCCGTTGCGCTTTTATATGGCTTTAAACCTTCCGATAGATTGATGTACGCTTTTGGGTTGTCTCGTACATACTTAGGTGGAAGTTTAAATTACGTGCCCATAATTTATTATTATCATACTTTTTTAAATCAGAAATGGGGTGTAGAGGCACTTTTGCCTGCAAGAGCTTTAATACGTTATCGCTTTAATAGTACAAGTTTGCTTTCTGCCGGATATACGGTGCAAGGTGCTACGTACCGGTTAAACAATTTTGGGCAAAATGCACGGAATTATGCAGCAGCAAATCCTAGTACAGATATGCGTTTGGTAAATGCTAATGATGTAGAACTTAGACGCTCAGAAATACGAGCGGGTATCAATTATACGCGTGCGCTATCTGGCTTTATTTGGCTAAGCGTGGAAGCTGGATACCGAGTTAATTATAATTTTAACAATGATGAAGGCGGTGATTTTACGCGACTTTTTGGTAATGATGATCCATTTTTTATTGAAAACGAATTAACCAATCCTGTTTACTTTACCGTAGGTATTAGTTATGTAAGCCCTTAGTAAGAGATACTTTTTAAAACAGGTATTAGTGTTGTAGCTTTCTAGGCTCACTCAAAAAAAAATTGATTTAATAGCACTCCCATGTAATGTATGGTAGGGAAATAGTGGTTATTTCTTTTTTACCAAGCGTGTCCATACATCCGTGCGGCCAAATACCGCAGCACCAACATACCCTCTTACTTCAATTTTATTGTCGCTTTTTAGCTCTATTTTACAGTTATAAGTAGTGCCGTTTTTAGGGTCGTAAATAGTGCCGCCACTCCAAATACCTTCCTCTTTATTGTATTCAAAATCTTTAAGCACTCTGTATCCTTTTAAAGGCGTTTTACGCAAGGCTTCATCCGGATTATTATCATCTACTCTAGGTTTTCCCGCTTCATCATTTGGTTCTTCCAACCAAACTACTCGGCCATAAAACTTGTTTCCAATCTTATCAATTTTAATATAGCTTCTACCATCACTTGGCTGCCAAACACCCACTAACTTATCGGCTTCACTAGTTTCTTGAGACGGACTAAAGCTAAATAGACCGACAACTAATACACTACAAAAAACAATCAGTAACTTTTTCATATTTTTTTATTTTTCAGAATATAGAATATCCAATGTTAATTCACCCTGCAACATCAATGCTGAAATATCCTCATTTGCAATATTTACATCTAGTACATACGTACAATTATCTTTTAGATATGGAAGTAAATCTACTTCCTCTGCTATGCTCAAAGACAAGCTGCCAGCATTTTCAACGGGGCTTAAGGTTCCTATTGAAATTAACGCATGCTGATCACTAACAACCTGAAGTAATAAACTTTCAAGGGATGCATTTTGCTCATCGGTTACGTTTATGCTAGCGGCTGATACACCAATAGATAGAATATTTTCTACAGGAATATCTAATGAAGCAGCTAAGTCTTCCAAACGCATATTAGCGGGCATTTGAAGGGTATTTGCTCCTTCAAACAGCATTTCTTCAGAAAATTGAAGTGGTATTTCTTTCTCTGCGTGTTGTGTATTTGTGCATGACACAAATAATAACACAACAGCAAAAGCGAAAAGTAACTTTTTCATAAAATTGGTTTTTGCTAAAATAATCATTTGCTGAATTATGTCACTTTTTAAAAAGGTAGATAAAACGTAGTTGTATATTAAACATGCATAATATCGATTTCCTTTTTATCTAAAATAGTTTCAATTTTTTTATTGAAATTATCCGTAAGTGCTTGTACTCGTGCCTCGCCATCCTTTATTAAGTCTTCAGAAAAATCATCATCGCCAAGCTTTTTCAGCATATCGTTTCCATCTTTACGGGCGTTTCTAATACCTATACGAGCTTCTTCACCTTCTGCTCTGGCGCGCTTTACCAAATCTTTTCTCCGCTCTTCCGTTAGCACCGGTATATTTATAATTACCATTTCGCCATTATTTTGTGGGTTTAAACCCAAGTTGGCATTCATAATTCCTTTTTCAATTTCAGAAATTAATCCTTTTTCCCAGGGTTGCACAGCAAGGGTACGTGCATCAGGAGTGCTAATATTTGCAACTTGTGTAAGTGGAGTAGGGCTGCCATAATATTCCACGCGTACGCCTTCTAACATACTAGGGTTTGCACGACCGGCTCTAACTTTTAATAATTGCTTTTCTAAGTGATCAATAGAGGCTTTCATGTGGTCTTGAACTTCCTCTAAAATCATGTCTATTTCTTCCATCTTATTATAAAATATTAATTGGCCACTAAAGTGCCCACGTTTTCTCCAGAAACTACTTTGCGTAAGTTGCCGGGTAAATTCATGTCAAAAACTAAAATTGGCAATTTATTCTCTTTGCTTAAAGTAAAGGCTGTCATGTCCATTACGTTTAAGCCTTTTTCATATACTTCTTTAAAAGAAAGAGTATCAAATTTGGTTGCGGTTTTATCTTTTTCAGGATCGGCAGAGTAGATGCCATCTACCCGTGTGCCTTTTAAAATAACTTCCGCATCAATTTCAATGGCGCGCAATGTTGCAGCGGTATCTGTGGTAAAATAAGGGTTACCTGTGCCGCCACCAAAAATTACCACGCGGCCTTTTTCTAAATGTCGATTGGCTTTTCTGCGTATAAAAGGTTCGGCTACCTTATCCATTTCAATGGCACTTTGTAAACGTGTATGCACACCTGCTTCTTCTAAAGCAGATTGTAACGCAAGCCCATTAATTACCGTTGCTAGCATACCCATATTATCAGCTTGGGTTCTGTCCATTCCTTCACTAGCTCCTTTTAATCCTCTAAAAATATTACCTCCGCCTATTACCACGGCTATCTCTGCCCCCATTTCTACTACACCTTTAATTTCTTGTGCGTATTCTTTAAGCCTATCTCCATTAATACCATATTGTTGATCGCCCATCAAGGCTTCTCCGCTAAGTTTTAATAATATGCGCTTGTATTTCATTGGGTATTTTTTGAGATTGGGCAAATATAAGCGGCTAATTGTAGTAATTACAAATAGCTTTTTAAAAAATAAAACCCCCAAGT
The DNA here is from genome assembly GCA_963715655.1 of Schleiferiaceae bacterium. Lineage (GTDB taxonomy): Bacteria > Bacteroidota > Bacteroidia > Flavobacteriales > Schleiferiaceae > JANQPD01. The sequence goes on along the minus strand of OY970262.1, from coordinate 3,450,061 downwards.
TTACGCTTGGTAAAATGGGGGTTTAAAGCTTATTTTTTTAGAAAAGCTTAGGCTAAACTTACTCTTTTAAAAGAAGTAACGGTTAGTCCTTTCTTTTCAGAATCTAAATATTTAGCAATAGTAAGTTTGTTATCACGGATATATTCTTGCTCCATTAGGGTATTTTCTTTGTAGAATTTACCCAAACGGCCTTGTGCAATTTTATCTAGCATTTCTTCCGGCTTACCTTCTTGGCGTGCTAAATCTCTACCCACTTCTAATTCACGATCTACCACATCTTGCGTTACAGATTCTCGGTTTAATGCTACCGGATTCATAGCCGCTGCTTGCATAGCAACGTTGCGTCCTGCTTCACCGGCCTCGTCACTTAAACCTACAATTACCGCAAGTTTATTACCAGCGTGAATGTAAGATCCTACAGCCGTAGCCTGAACTGTTTCGTAAGCGCCAATTTCTAATTTTTCACCAATTACACCGGTTTGCTCGGTAAGCTTTTCCTCTACGGTCATACCGTTTAAGTCTGCTTTAAGCAATTCCTCTTTGGTAGTAAATTTGTGTGCTACGGCTAAGTCTAAAATAGATTGCGTAAGTGCTACAAAGCTGTCGTTTTTAGCCACGAAATCTGTTTCGCAGTTTACACTCAATACTACACCAAAACCACCATTTTCACCGGCCAATACACAACCTTCAGAAGCATCACGATCTGCGCGCTTAGCGGCAATTTTTTGACCCTTCTTGCGCAAAATATCCACAGCTGCCTCAAAATCACCTTCAGCTTCCTGAAGCGCATTTTTGCAGTCCATCATACCTGCACCGGTTTGTTTTCTTAATTTATTTACGTCTGCTGCTGTTATTGTAGCCATAATTATTACGTTTTAAATTGTTGCGTTATTAAAAATTAAGAAAGGGATAAAAATCGCTTTTCACCCCTTTCTTATATCAAATTCATGTTAAGTTTTAGAAGCGAACTATGCTTCTGTTTTTTGAGCGGCTTTCTTAATTTTTTCGTCAGATGCTTTAGATTTTTCAACCTTACGCTCTTTCAAACCTTCTTTCATAGCCTCACAAGCACGATTTACCAAATAAGCGATAGACTTAGTAGCATCATCGTTTCCGGGGATAGCGTAATCTACTGATTTAGGATCTGCATTTGTATCAGAAATAGCAAACGTAGGTATCCCTAAATTCTTAGCTTCTTTTACTGCAATGTGTTCTTTGTTGATATCAACGATAAACAACGCTGCCGGTAAACGAGTCATATCAGCAATAGAACCAAGTTGTAATTCTAATTTTTCACGCTGCCGGTTTACCTGAAGACGTTCTTTTTTTGAAAGCGTATTAAAGGTTCCATCTTCCTTCATTTTATCAATACCCTGCATCTTTTTAACCGCCTTACGGATGGTTATAAAGTTGGTAAGCATACCTCCAGGCCAGCGCTCTGTAATATAAGGCATGTTAGCGCCTTTAGCCGCTTCAGCTACAATTTCCTTAGCCTGTTTCTTAGTTGCTACTAAAAGAATTTTTCTTCCACTTGCTGCAATCTTACGCAACGCATCGTTAGCTTGCTCAAGTTTAGCTTCTGTTTTGTAAAGGTCAATAATATGAATCCCATTACGCTCCATAAATATGTAAGGAGCCATGTTTGGATTCCACTTGCGTGTAAGGTGTCCAAAGTGTACACCTGCGTCAAGCATCGATTTAATGTTTTCTTCTGCCATTTTTTTATTTTGTTTACTTTCTACTAATTCAATCTTGAGGTGGTCAATCGCGCTTTAGCGTGATAGTGTGCCCCCAAAATTTGGATACTAAACCCAGAATATGATTAACGTTTACTAAACTGGAATTTCTTACGTGCTTTTTTCTGACCAAACTTTTTACGTTCCACCATACGCGGATCACGTGTCATAAGTCCATCAGCCTTTAAAGTAGGCTTATGGTCTGCGTTTAGTTCAACTAGTGCGCGAGAAATACCAAGGCGAACAGCTTCCGCTTGTCCTGTAATACCACCACCATCAACATTTACTTTTACATCATATTGACCAAAAGTTTCTGTTAGGCGCATAGCTTGCTCTACTTTGTAGTGCAATGGGCCTGTGGTGAAGTACTGCTTGTAATCCTTTTTGTTAATCGTAATAGTTCCGGTTCCTTCAGAAAGGAATACACGAGCTACTGCGGTTTTGCGTCTTCCAATGGTGTGCGTTACTGCCATTTTTCAGATATTATTATATTACGTTATTTAAATCAACTTTTTCAGGTTGCTGCGCTTCTTGTTTGTGCGTAGCGTCAGCATATACGTTTAGGTTGCGAAACATTTGGCGACCTAATTTATTTTTAGGCAACATACCGCGTACTGCGTTTTCTACAACTTTGGTTGGTTGGCTTTTTAACAACTCACTAGGAGTGCTAAAGCGCTGACCTCCCGGGTAACCGGTGTGTGAAATATATTGCTTCTCATCTACTTTAGACCCACTTAATGCAATATGTGCAGCATTAATAATTACGATATTATCACCACAATCTACGTGTGGAGTAAAATTTGTTTTATGCTTACCGCGAAGTAAGAAAGCAACTTTTGAAGCCAAACGACCTAAAGTTTCACCTTGCGCATCAACCAACAACCATTTTTTATCAACGGTTTCCTTATTTGCCGATACAGTTTTATAGCTAATTGTGTTCACAACTGTTTTGTTTTTAACCTTTTACGTGCCTAATTCCCTTTTTTCTGAAAGAGGGCTGCAAATGTACGTGTAAATATTTGAAATACACAAGGGTAGCTTCCCTAAAAATCTTACGGAAGTGTAGAATAACTTTTTGCCTTGTACTAAAGATTGCGGCAAATGTAAACCAGCTGGCAAAAATTACGTATAGTAGTAAGTATATTTACCGTTTTTAAACTTAGATACTCCCTATTATGAAGCATATATCAAGCATTATTTGCACCCTTATTATATTATGTAGCATTAGCACCAAGGCTCAGTTTACTGAAAAATGTGGTACCGATATTTTGGAAGAGCGCCTTTCTTTAGAAGAACCTGCGTTTAGAATAAATTTAGAACAAGCGCAAACGCTTATTGAAAAACAAATTGCCTTAAACAAGCAAACCAATGGTAATACTAAAACGTCTGGTATTGTATATACCGTACCGGTGGTAGTGCATGTTATTTATGATAATTACAGAGATAATATTAGTAGAGCGCAAATTGAAGATGCCTTACGCGTTTTAAACGAGGATTTTAGAAGATTAAATAGTGATGCCAACCAAACCCGCAGTATTTTTCAAGGAGTGGCGGCTGACGTAGAAGTAGAATTTAAGTTGGCAAAGAAAGACCCGAATGGTGCTTGTACCGATGGTATAAATAGAATTCAAAGTAATTTAACGGTGGATGCCAGCGATAATGTAAAATCTTTAAGTATTTGGCCCAATGATGAATACATGAATATTTGGACGGTGCGCACTATTGATATAGGAAACTCATCTGTACCCGGTATTGTGTTGGGTTATGCTTATCGGCCAAGGCCAAATCAGTCAGGAATTACGGATGGCTTGGTAGTGCGCCATGATAGAATGGGTACAATAGGAACGGCAAAAGATGTTTCTTTGGGAAGAACCTTAACGCATGAAGTGGGTCACTATTTAGGTTTGCTACATCCGTTTAACAGGGGCTGTAATGTTGGTGATGGTGCTGCGGATACACCTCCGGTTGCTCAAGCTAATTTTGGTTGTAATTTAAATGCAAATTCTTGTAGTAATGATAATCCTGATTTGCCTGATATGATAGAGAATTACATGGATTATGCAGATGATAATTGCACCAATCTATTTACCATTGATCAGAAAAATATTATGCGGGCTAGTTTAACGAATGCGGCTCTTCGCGCAAATATTAAATCTAGTAGTAATTTAATCGCCACCGGTATTACAAATCCACCGGCATGCACACCCACCGCCCTTTTTAGCGCAGATAGAACGGTAATATGTGAAGGTGGTTCGGTTAGTTTTTCTAATCAAACCGAAGATGGAGATCCTGATACGTATCAGTGGACATTTCAGGGAGGAAACCCAGGGGCATCTTCATCACCAAACCCAGCCGTAACGTACCCATTTGCAGGTGTATTTGATGTTAGCTTAACCGTAAGCAATTCTGCCGGAAGCGACACTAAAACAATAGTAAAGCAGATTAATGTAAAACAAAATTTAGCCGGTTTTTATCCTACTTGGTCACAAGATTTTGAAGGTGCAACTGTACCAAAACCTGAAATTAGTTTTGAAGATGAAGGTGATGGAAGAACGTTTGAGTTATTTACATCTGCGGGAAGTAGCGGTACACAAAGTTTAAAACTAGATAATTTTAACACTACGGTTGATGGTGAATTAGATGCGGTTATTAGTCCGGCTATTACTACCATTTTTACCCAAAATTTAAGTTTGAGTTTTGATTATGCGTTTGCCGCTAAAGCCAATAATAATGATGATAAATTGGAAATTTATGTAAGTGATGATTGTGGTGCCACTTGGACTTTTCGTAGATTTTTTAGAGGTCCACAATTACGAACAGGGGCATTATTAAGTGGTTCAGCGTATGTGCCAGCCGCTAATGAATGGAAAACGCAAACAATAACCTTTGATGCCTTTGTAAGTAACAATCCTATTTTTATAAAATTTGAATTTGAAGCCGGTGGTGGTAATAATTTCTATTTAGATAATATCCGTTTTTCGGGAACTATTGGTCAAGAAGAAAATGAATTGTTGAAGCGTTTTGAAGTATATCCAAATCCTGCAAAAGGAAACTTTAAAGTAGCTTTTGAAACGCAAGGAAACGAAGATTTAACCTTAGAGCTTTTAGCTTTAGATGGTAAGAAAATTGAAACTAGAAGAGTTACCGTAAATCAACAATCGTTTTTGGATTTTAATACAGACTTACCAGCGGGTATTTATATTTTAAAAGCTACCATTGACGGTGCAGTGCTAACTAGAAAGTTGGTGATTGAGTAATTAAGATTTTGATTTGAATTGGAAAAAAAAGCCCGCTGAAAATATTGTAGCGGGCTTTTTTTGGAGTATATTTTTTTTACAAACTCCTCGCGTTTGTCAACTCTTCTTCATTAGGCTCATGACAAGCTGCTCGAAGAAACTGCAGCTAGGGATTGTTTACTAACGATTGGGTATGTACTTGGTTAGTTGGGCTGAGCGGAGTCGAAGCCCCTCCAATCTGCTTCATCTTTAAAGTCTTTTGAAGAACCTTTAAGCATTTCTGCGAAAATAAATTCAAGAAAGATTTAAAATACACAAATTAATGTGCTTCCAGCCAATTTTTGCCTACGCCAAACTCCACTAAAAGAGGCACTTCGGTTTTTACTGCGCCTTCCATAGCCGCTTTTATTATCGGGCGAATGGTTTCTACTTCATCTTTAGGTACATCAAAAACCAATTCATCATGCACCTGCAAAATCATTTTGGTGTCAGGCGAAGCTTCTTTCAAATCGGCATGTAATTTTATCATCGCCACTTTAATAATATCAGCCGCGCTACCTTGTATGGGCGCATTTACCGCGTTGCGTTCTGCATGGCCACGCACCACACCATTTCTTGAGTTGATGTCCTTTAAATAGCGTCTGCGCCCAAAAATAGTTTCCACAAAGCCTTGCTTACGCGCCAGTTCTTTTTGTTTTTCAATGTAATCACGAATACCCGGATATGTTTGAAAATAAGACTTGATAATGTCGCCTGCTTCAGAGCGACTTAGGCTTGTTTGTTGGCTTAAACCAAAAGAAGAAACCCCATAGATAATTCCGAAATTTACGGTTTTAGCATTGCTACGCTGTTCGCGCGTTACTTCCGCTAAAGGCACATCAAAAACTTTTGCAGCTGTAGCCGCGTGAATATCTTCTCCGTTTATAAACGCTTCTTTCATAAAGCTATCACCGCTCAGTTCAGCAATTAGCCTAAGTTCAATTTGCGAATAATCGGCCGCCATTATCAAATGGTTTTCATCACGCGGTATAAAAGCTTTGCGCACCTCACGTCCGCGCTCTGTGCGAATTGGAATGTTTTGCAAGTTGGGATTATTACTACTCAAACGACCCGTGGCGGCTACCGCTTGGTTAAAAGAAGTGTGAATACGCCCAGTTTTAGCGTGCACCATTTCGGGTAAGGCATCTACGTAAGTACTTTTTAACTTTACCATTTGGCGATAATCCATAATTTTAGCAGCAATAGGATGGTCTTTCACCAATTCTTGCAGAATATCTTCCCCTGTTTGGTACTGTCCACTTTTGGTTTTCTTTGGTTTTTCCACCAATTTCATTTTACCAAAAAGCACTTCACCCAATTGTTTTGGCGAAGCAATATTAAAATCTTCTCCTGCTATTTCTTTAATGTCGGTGTCCAACTGTGCAATGTCATCCTCTAAAGTTTTAGAAAGCGCTTTTAAGGCTTCAATATCTAAATTTATGCCTTCCAATTCCATATCAGCTAATACTGGCACTAGGGGAACTTCAATATTTTGCAGTACTTCATTGGTTTTACTATCACCCAATTCTTTTTCAAAAATCTGTTTTAGTTGCAGCGTAATATCCGCATCTTCACCCGCGTACTCGGCTACTTCAGCAGGCGCTACATCACGCATGGTGCCTTGGTTTTTACCTTTTTTACCAATTAGCGTTTCTATGGAAACAGGCTTGTAAAACAAATACGTTTCGGCCAAAATATCCATGTTGTGCTTCATATCGGGCTGCAATAAATAATGCGCCAGCATGGTGTCAAACGTTGGCCCTTTAATGTCCACGCCAAACTTTTTAAGTACGGATAAATCATACTTTAAATTTTGCGCAATTTTTTCAATTTTATCGTTTTCAAAAAACGGCTTAAAAAACTGGGCAATTTCTTTTGATGCATCTTCGGCCACAGCTACATAATAGGCCATGCCTGGTTTGTAGCTAAAAGATATGCCCACCAATTCAGCATCAAGCACATCCAAAGCGGTGGTTTCTGTATCAAAACAAACACTGGTTTGCTTAAGCAGATTGTTAAGTAGCAACGCGCGTTCTTTTGGCTCGGTAATCAGTTGATACAGATGATCCGTATTTTCAATGGTTTTAAATTCGCTAGGCGGTTCTTCTTGTTGCAATAATTCCGCTTGCGCAAATAAATCAGTTTGCCCATTATTGGCAGCAGCCGTTGGTGCACTTTTAATTTCTTCGCCCGTTACGCGTTTCATTAAGGTTCTAAATTCCAGCTCGCTAAACAGTTCCGTTAGCTTTTCATCATCGGGTTCATCATGTGTATAGGCGTTTGCATCAAAGGTGATTGGTGCATCTAACAATATGGTAGCCAGTTTTTTAGAAAGGAGTCCTAATGCTTCATTATCTCTAATTTTTTCACCAAGCTTCCCTTTTATCTCATGCGCGTTTTTCAGCATTTCTTCCATGCTGCCGTATTCTGCCAAAAGTTTTTGTGCTGTTTTGGGTCCTACACCCGGAAATCCCGGAATATTATCAGCCGCGTCACCCATCATACCTAAGTAATCTATAACTTGCTCTACACGGTCAATGCCAAATTTTTTACGCACTTCTTCAATACCCCAAATTTCTGCCGGATTTCCCATTCTGCCCGGGCGATACATTTTGATGTGTTCACTAACCAATTGTGCAAAATCTTTATCGGGTGTCATCATAAACACGTCAAAACCTTCCTTTTCTGCTTGCTTGGCCAAGGTGCCAATTACATCATCAGCTTCATAGCCATCCATACCTAAAAAAGGAATGTTGAAAGCCTCCATCATGCGCTTAATGTACGGTATGGCTATTTTTATTCCATCGGGCGTTTCCTCACGCTGTGCCTTGTATTCAGGGTATTCAATATGGCGTTCGGTGGGGGCAGCCGTATCATAAATTACCGCAATGTGCGTAGGTTTATGCTTTTCTAAAACTTCTAAAAGCGTAGTGGTAAAACCAAAAACGGCAGAGGTATCTAAACCTTTTGAGGTAACCCGAGGGTTGTTGATAAACGCAAAATAGGAGCGATAGATAAGCGCATAGGCGTCAAGCAGAAAGAGTTTGGGTCTATTTTCAGACATTCGTGCAAAATTTGGTTAAAAGTAAAACCAAAAGACCAAGGGCTAAAACTACCGCCCTTATTTTAATAAAAAATTAATGAGTACAGGAACTTTGATTTTAAGATTAGCCCTTTTTATCGGCTTTTTGTTGTTGGTAGATTTTTATGCTTTTCAGGCTATTAAAACTACCTTTAAGGGCAGCGGCTTAGCGCGATATGTATATTGGGGAATATCAGTAGCCTTAATGCTGACGCTGCTTTACACTTTTTTAAATTTTGATAGAGGTGCTGCCCGACCCAATTTAAGGTTTACGTATTTGATGGGCGCCTTTATTCTGTTTTTTGTACCAAAACTAATTTTAATTGTAGTGCTGTTAGGCGAAGATGTAGTGCGTTTGGTAGTGGGTACGGTGCAAAAAATATCGGGCCATAGCCAAGGTGATTTTTTACCCGATAGACGAAAATTTGTGAGCACCACTGCTTTAGCGCTTGCTGCTATACCCTTTGCGGGAATTATTCACGGTATTTGGAAAGGCCGTTATAATTATAACGTAATTAAAAAGACCCTAACGTTTGCCAATTTACCGGATGCTTTTGATGGCTTTACCATTACTCAAATTAGCGATGTGCACTCGGGGAGCTTTGATAATGCCGAGAAAATACAATATGGTATTGATTTGATTAATGCGCAAAAAAGTGATGTAATCCTTTTTACGGGCGATTTGGTAAACAATAAGGCTGATGAAATGGAGCCATGGATTGATACCTTTAAGCAATTGAAAGCACCCATGGGCAAATTTTCCATTTTGGGAAATCATGATTATGGTGATTATGTAGAATGGTCATCGCCACAGGAAAAGCAGGCCAATATGGAAAAATTATATGGCGTGCATGAGCAAATAGGGTTTGATTTGTTGCGTAATCGCTCGGTTAAGTTATCGCGCAGTAGCGAAACCATAGACTTGGTAGGCGTAGAAAATTGGGGTAAAGGTTTTGCTCAGCACGGAGATTTGAATAAAGCAACAGCAGGATTAAATCCTAAAGATTTTAAGGTGCTGATGAGCCATGATCCAAGTCATTTTGACGCAGTTGTAAAAAAACACCCGCAAGAAATAGAGCTTACGCTAAGTGGCCATACCCACGGAATGCAATTTGGAATTGAAATACCAGGCTTTATTAAATGGAGCCCGGTAAAATATCGTTATCCAAAATGGGCGGGGCACTACCAAAGTGAAGGAAAATCGCTTTACGTAAACCGTGGTTTTGGCTTTTTAGCTTTCCCGGGAAGGGTAGGTATTTGGCCGGAAATTACGGTGTTGGAGTTGAAACGGGCTTAAGGTTAGAATAAAGCGTATTTGAAAAGTAGGTGCGCCTAGCAACCAATTTTTTAGTACATTTTAATCGTTAAAGTTGTGTTGAGTTTTTATGGCGTACAGAAGTTTCGCAAAGGAGTATAGGTTAACTATTAGTTTTAATCAGCTATTGCTGTAAAGCTTCTTCTATATGTAAAAGAAACCTTTTAAAAATCCCCGCTCATCTGTTTAATCGGCTACATCCGTGTGTTATCATACGTTCTCCAACATTTCCTTCACCATATCTTCTAGGCTATATTCATTTTGCCAGTTCCAATCTTCTCGTGCAGGGCTATCGTCAATGCTTTGCGGCCAGTTTTGTGCAATGACTTGGCGCTCATCAGGAGCGTAGGTAATGCTAAAATCTGGAATGTGTTTTTTAATGGCTTCGGCTAGCGTTTTAGGGTCAAAACTAAAAGAAGCTAAATTGTAAGAAGTTCTAATTTTTACCTGTTCTGCCGGTGCTTCCATAATACCGATGGTGGCTTTAATGGCATCCGGCATATACATCATAGGTAAGGCAGTTTTTTCTGCTAAAAAGCATTCGTAACTGCCTTTGGCTTTTGCCTGATGAAAAATATCTACGGCATAATCGGTAGTACCTCCGCCCGGAGCGGTTTTGTAGCTAATAAGCCCCGGATAGCGCAGGCTGCGTACATCCACACCAAATTTTTTGTGGTAATAATCACACCAAAGTTCACCGGTAAGTTTGCTAATACCGTACACCGTGGTAGGATCCATTACTGTGTGCTGCGGTACATTAACTTTTGGCGTAGTTGGCCCAAAAGAAGCAATGCTACTGGGCCAAAACACTTTTTCAATTTTTTTGTCTTTAGCCATTTCTAAAACGCTAAAAAGCGTTTCCATATTCAAATCCCAGCCCTTACGCGGCATTTTTTCGGCTGTAGCCGAAAGCATGGCTACTAAATGATACACTTGGGTAACCTTATATTTTGTAACAACCGCTTCAATACGGTTGGCATCCATGGCGTTAATCACTTCAAATGGGCCCTCTAATAAAATTTGGGATGGAGTTTCCTTAATATCGCTAGAAATAACATGTGCGTTACCATAAATTTTGCGCAAGCCTTCCACTAGTTCGGTGCCTATTTGCCCACCAGCGCCCAATACTAAAATATTTTGTTGTGCCATTCAGTTGCGTTGTTTGAGAGAGGCGCAAATATAGAGAGGGGTTGCAATATTTATAATATAGGCCACAAGTTTATTTGGTACTATATGGCTTAAAAAATTCTACGAATTCCAAAAACTACATTTACGGCACTATAAGAAAAAGTTTGACGTGCTCTTACAGTTGACGCTAAAGGATTTTGTGATGATTGCTCATTTCTAACGGAATAAGATTTTTCATATATCGTTTCTTTTTCTGAATAGGTTAAATCATCAAGTCTGCTAACATTATCCACCTCAAATTTTACAATGTCAGATCTTGTTGGGCTTATATAGGCGGCAGCATATTGAACAGCTGCATATATAAATACCTTTTGGCGTATTTGTTTTTCAATACCTATACAAGCAACGGCACCAAAGGAAAAGCCGTTTGTAAACTCTTCTTCAATCAGCGAGATGGCAAAACTATTTTCGAACTCAGTTTCTACTAGAAATGAACTATAAAGTATGCTAGGGCCAATACTTAAAAAGGGGGTGAAATTACTTTTTTCAACTTGTATTCTTAACGCAGGTGAAAAACGGAAACTGGTCGAATAAAAGGTTTCGGTGATAGTTTGTGCTAACCTTGAATTGTTAGCGGCTAGCTTAGTTACAAACTCTTGTCCTAGCTGATTTTGATAAGCGAAATTAAAATCTACACCCCAGTTTTTTTTATTGATTAGTCCAAAACCAACCCCAGCATTTAAACCTCCTGCTAATTGAACAGATTTAACACTTATCACTTCACCAAACATGTTGGGATTACTTACGGTTGTAGAAAACCCTGGCGTTCCAAGTCCATAACCAGCCTGAATATTAATATATTTACTTTGACTATAGCTTATACTCGAAAGTGTCACTAAAAAAAACAGGGCAAATGATTTCAAGGTTGAGTGGTTTTAATAAAAAACGAAAAGTCAAATATATTACTTCTGTCAAATTTCAAATGTGTAGGACATCACTTTTTAAAGCCTTTGTAATTTTGCGTTAAGAAAATCGTACGCCATGGACCCCAACGCAGGAAAAAAAAGAAGTAATTAAAAGGTTGAGCCCCGAAGATTTGCGCAACCGACTTGACGTGGAAACTTTTTCCCTGCTGCCGCGTCATTACATTGCGTGGTGCCTAGTATTTATTGCTGCATTTCTACCACAACAACCTCCAAAAGACCCTTATTTCCTTTATAAATACTGGCACTACTATATAAATAATCTTTTGCACGCTTAACGAATCCTGCTTTTACAGGGTTTTGATGTAGGTAGTTTATTTTTTCTGCACTTTGTAATTTTGCACTTAGTAAACTCAAAAGGATGGATCCCAACGCAGGAAAAAAAGAATTAATAAACAGGCTTAGCCCAGAGGAACTTAAGCAGCGCTTAGAGGCTGAAACATTTACGCGTAGAACAGTTTCTTTTTATAAATATGTTTTGTTGGATAATCCACAAGCCATGCGCGACCAGCTGTTTGATATGTGGCGTACTTTAAATTGCTTGGGTAGAATTTATGTTTCGCACGAAGGTATAAATGCACAGATGAATGTACCGGAGCATAATTGGACAACATTTGCTGAACAGCTTTATACCCTTGCTGAATTTAAAGATGTACCGTTTAAAATTGCCGTGGAAGATGATGGAAAATCTTTTATAAAACTTACCGTAAAAGTGCGGCAAAACATTGTAGCCGATGGGCTTACGCCTGATAGTTATGATGTAACCAACGTAGGTAAGCACCTAAACGCCCAAGAATGGAACGCGGCTATGGACAGCGGAAAAGCCATTGTGGTGGACATTCGCAACCATTACGAAAGTGAAATTGGCCATTTTGATGGCGCGCTTTTGCCGCAGGCTGAAACCTTTAAAGAAGAATTACCCGAAGTGCTAGAAATGCTGAGAGGCAAAGAAGAAGAGCAAGTATTGTTGTATTGCACAGGCGGCATCCGTTGCGAAAAAACTAGTGCCTATTTAAAGCACCATGGTTTTAAAAACGTAAACCAATTGCACGGTGGTATTATTGATTACGCCCGCCAAATAAAACAAGCCGAGCTGCCTAATAAATTTAAAGGCAAAAACTTTGTGTTTGATGAGCGCTTGGGCGAAACCATAGGCAACGAAGTAATAGCCAAATGCCACCAATGTGGGGAAACCTCTGATATACACGTAAACTGCGCCAATAAAGATTGCAATTTGCTTTTTATACAATGTGCCGCTTGCGCGCAAAAAATGGAAGGTACTTGCTCTGCAGATTGCCAAAAAATTATTCATTTACCAGCCGAAGATCAAAAAAAGCTGCGCCAAAAAAGGGAGCAGAAAAAGCGGTTTTTTAGGTATAAGAAGATGGATTTAGGGTAGTTGATTAAACAATTTTCATCCTTTATCTTTACAAAGTAAAAATTATTGTACATGCCTTTTTATCATTCTTTAGGAAAATTTCCGCATAAGCGACACACCACTTTTAAAAAACCCGATGGAACCTTGCACTATGAGCAGCTATTTGGTACTGTAGGTTTTGCCGGTATGAGTAGTTTACTATATCATTTACACCGCCCTACACAGGTAGCAAAAATTGGAGCGGTAATAGATGTAACGCCAAAAATTGCGGTAGGCAATAACATTACTAGCTTAATGCTAGATAGTTGGCAGGCCAAACCAACCGGTGATTACTTAGAAGCCCGCAAGCGTATGTTGGTAAACAGTGATTGCCATATTAGTGTAGCCGCTCCACAAAACAGCACCACCGAGTATTTTTATAAAAATACCGATGCCGATGAGGTGATTTTTATACACAAAGGCAGCGGCATTTTAAAAACTTTTTTAGGTGATATTGAATTTGGCTACGGAGATTATTTAATTATTCCTCGCGGCATGATTTATCAAATACATTTTAAGGATGCTGATAACAGGCTTTTTATTGTAGAATCTTTTACTCCCGTTTATACGCCTAAGCGTTACCGCAATCATTTTGGTCAGCTACTAGAACATTCGCCCTTTTGCGAACGTGATATACGTAAACCACAAAACTTAAACCCGATAGATGAAAAAGGAGCATTTTTAATAAAGGTGAAAAAGCAAAATGCCCTACATCATTTAACGTATGCTTCTCATCCTTTTGATGTAGTAGGTTGGGATGGTTATAATTATCCGTATGCGTTTAATATTAAAGATTTTGAACCGATAACGGGGCGTGTGCATCAGCCACCACCCGTACACCAAACGTTTGAAAGTGGCGGTTTTGTAATTTGCTCTTTTGTACCGCGTTTGTATGATTATCATCCGGAGGCAATACCCGCACCGTATAACCATAGTAATATAGATAGCGATGAAGTTTTATACTATGTAGATGGTGATTTTATGAGCCGCGCGCACGTAGATAGAGGCTTTATAAGTTTGCATCCGGCCGGTATTCCGCATGGGCCACACCCAGGGTTGTATGAAAAAAGCGTAGGCCAAACCAAAACAGAAGAACTTGCCGTAATGGTAGATACGTTTAAACCCTTAATGGTTACGGAAGAAGCTTTGGGCTTAGATAGTGGCGATTATTGGAAAAGTTGGGTGGAGTGATAGAATAGGTATATTAAAAAAAGGCTGCCTAAAAGTTGGGCAGCCTTTGTTATTTGTGTTTCTAAAAAGTTATTAATTTAAATCAGTATTAGCAGGAATATCAGCAATGCAAGTGCACTAAGCACTACACCTGCAATGGCTAAGCCTCTAGATGAACTGCTATCTAAACCTAAAATACTGAACACCAAACCGGGTATAATAAAGATTAAATTTAGGATGGGTAGCCAAAAAAAGATTAACCCAATCAAACCTAAAATGAAACCTAAAATTGCAAATACATCAGAGGAATCATTAGTTGCATCTGGAGACGCAAGAATTTTTTCTTGATTGTTTTTTGATTGTTGAGATTTAAAATGATAATCGTAACTATTTGAGCTTGTTGTAGTACGCAGGTCTTTTACCCGTTGATTAGGTTTGCTTGCACTACCTGCTAGTTCTTTTTGCTCTTTTACAATTATAATATCTTTCCTTTTTGTTGTAGTGGAGTTATCAAAGCTTGCTACAATTTCTTTTGCAGGAATATCTTTTTCTACGTTTTCCCTGTAAATTATACGGTTGCCATAATAGGTTTTGTTGTAGCGGTGCGTTTGCCTGTCGGTTTGGGTTTCCGTAACGCTTTTTGACTGCGAGCAGGCGGTAAAAAGTGAGGTGGCCAAGGCAACCAGCATCAGTTTGAATAATTGATTTTTCATGGATTGGTTTTTAAATTATTAATATTGAGTACTGCAATCTAAAAACTATGCCAATAAGTTTTACAATTTACTTAAATAACTTACGCCATGGTCGGAAAACAAGGCTACCACTACGTTTGAAGGATTTAACATTTTTTTTTGCTGGTGCAAAGCTTGTAAAACAGCACCACCTGAAGGGCCAACTAAAAGTCCTTCAGAGGTTGCAAAAGGTTTTATTCGTGCTAAACTTTCCGTGTCGTTTACCTGAATATAGGCATCAATATAAGTGTTATCTAAACTTCCCGGAATCATATTTTTCCCCACACCTTCTAAAGCGTAAGGTGCTAGTTCCTTTTCATCTATTTCGCCTGTGTTAAAATACTTAGTAAGTAAGCTTCCCACAGCATCTACCGCCCATATTTGTATAGCAGGATTTTGTTCTTTTAAATATTTTGCAGCGCCACTAATGGTGCCACCTGTGCCTGCGCAGCATATAAAATGTGTTATATTCCCTTTTGTTTGCTCCCATATTTCCGGTCCCGTACTTAAATAATGCGCCTCTGCATTGCCGTTATTAACATATTGATTTATATATACGGCTCCCTCGGTTTTTTCTGCAAAAGCAGCCGCTTGCTCGTAATAGCTTTCGGGTGCATCGTATTTAGCTTCTTTTGGGCATACGTGTACTTCTGCACCGTAAAGCTCTAGTATTTTCTTTTTTTCGTTTGAGATTTTTGTGGTAGTAAAAATTACACATCGGTAGTTTTTTATGGCACAAATCATAGCTAAGCTACGTGCCGTATTACCGCTGCTGGCTTCTACTACGGTGCCGCCAACTTTTAGTTTGCCTTCCTCTTCTAGTTTAGCAACCATGTGCAAAGCAATTCTGTCTTTTGCAGAATGCCCGGGGTTAAAACTCTCAAATTTTCCGTAAATCATCGCTTTAAGCGGAAGACTATTAAGCCGTATTAAAGGCGTATTACCAATGGTGGTTAAAAAATTTTGGTGCAAGTGTTGTGTGTTTGCGGCCAAATATAAGCGTGCTTTTCAAAACCTTTAACCAATTCCTTAACTTCGCGTAAAATATCTCAATTTATGGAAACTACTTACGATACTACCTCTCTAAAACTGAAGAAAGAATTTCCCGAAGCCGAAGATTTTCTCCCGCTAAACGGAACCGATTATGTGGAACTTTACGTGGGAAATGCCAAGCAAGCAGCGCACTTTTATAAAACAGCCTTTGGTTTTCAGGGAATAGCGTACGCAGGATTAGAAACCGGAATTAAAGACAGAGTTTCGTATGTTTTAGGTCAAGGAAAAATTAGAATTGTGCTTACTTCGCCCATGGGCAGTGGTGGAGAAATAAATGAACATTTGCAAAAGCATGGTGATGGTGTAAAAAACGTGGTACTTTGGGTAGATGATGCGGAGAAAAGCTGGCAAGAAACTACCAAACGAGGTGCTGAATCGGCCTACGAGCTAAAAGAGATTGAAGATAAGAACGGAAAAGTAAAGCTGAGCGCGATAAAAACGTACGGAGAAACGGTACATGTATTTGTAGAACGCAGCGCATACAATGGGCCTTTTCTGCCGGGCTACAGAACTTGGGAAAGTCATTACACACCCGAAGATGTTGGCTTAAAATACGTAGATCACATGGTAGGTAACGTAGGCTGGGGTGAAATGAACAAATGGGTAGATTTTTACGCCCGCGTAATGGGTTTTGCTCAATTGGTATCTTTTGATGATAAGGATATTTCTACTGAATACACCGCGTTAATGAGCAAGGTGATGACCAACGGAAATGGTAGAATAAAATTTCCGATAAACGAACCAGCAGAAGGAAAAAAGAAATCGCAAATTGAAGAATATCTTGATTTTTACCAAGGTGCAGGCGTGCAGCATATTGCAGTTGCTACAGATAATATTTTAGATACGGTAGTAAAATTGCGCAACCGAGGTGTGGAATTTTTATTCGTTCCATCAAATTACTATGATGATTTGCTAGACCGAGTTGGGCATATTGATGAAGACCTTGAGTCTTTAAAGCAACTTGGAATTTTAATTGATAGAGATGATGAGGGATATTTACTTCAAATTTTTACTAAACCAGTAGCAGATAGGCCAACGCTTTTCTTTGAAATTATTCAGCGTAAAGGAGCTAAGAGTTTTGGAAAAGGTAATTTTAAAGCCTTGTTTGAAGCTATAGAACGTGAGCAAGAATCACGCGGAACACTTTAGGCAAAAAATATAAATAGGATGGTATAAAAAGCCTGATAAGTGCACGCACTTATTAGGCTTTTGTTTGAAAAAAGAGATGAATAATAAAACGGCTAAAAAGGTGGTAATTGTGGCGGTGCTCAACTGGGGTTTGGGTCATGCTACCCGTTGTGTACCGCTAATTAAAGCGTTGCAAGCGGGCGGTTTCACCCCAATATTAGCTAGTGATGGTATGGCCTTACACTATTTACAAAATCAATTTCCTAACTTAAAAACACACACTTTAACAAGCTATAGAATTAATTACAAAGGGCGTAATTTTTTGCTAAACATGCTGCTGCAATTGCCACAAATAGCCAAGGCTGCTTTCTACGAAAAAAAAGAAATTAAGCTTATGGTAGAGCATTATAAAGCCGTGGGAGTAATTTCAGATAATAGATTAGGAGCACGGAGTGAGCATGTTTTGAGCGTTTACATTACGCATCAACTAAACCTTAAAGCGGGTGTGTTTTCGGCTGTTGCCAGATGGGCGCATCGGAGGTATATACAGCGGTTTCATGTTTGCATAATTCCAGATTTTGAAGAGAAAAACCAAAGCTTAGCGGGAAGCCTAAGCCATGATTTTAAATTAAAAGCACTTACACATTACACAGGGCCGCTCAGTAGATTTTCTGTTTTGCCGAAAAACGAAAGCGTGGAAAACGAATTAAAAATAAATGCTGATAAACAACACCTTGCCTGCATTATTCTTAGTGGCCCCGAACCTGCACGCACCGTGTGGGAAAGTGAAATTATACAGCAAGTAAAAGCGCTGCCAAAGCACAGTTTTTTAATTATCCGCGGAAGCGAAACCAAATTGAAACATGAAGTGCCTACTAACGTAAAGTTGCTAAATTTAGCTACGGCTGATGAAGTTTTTACCGGTATAAAAAGCGCTGAAGTGGTGGTAAGCAGAAGTGGATATTCTAGCTTAATGGATTATGCTTACTTACAAAATAAGGCTTTACTAGTGCCTACAATGGGTCAAAGTGAACAGGAATATTTGGCTAAACGGCATAGCAAAATTTTCGCAACACAAAGTCAAAAAGAATTTAATTTACTAGCCGGAATAGAAGAGGCAAAAACTAAAAAGGGTTTTGAAAAAAATACTGAAAATTCCTCAGCCGGTTGGGAGCTTTTATTTGCCCTTTTTGAGGGTAAATGAGAAGGTACTACCCGCATTTTCACTACTACGCGCATTTATGCTTTGCTTATGTGCTTCTAAAATGTGTTTTACAATGGCCAAACCTAATCCCGTGCCACCTGCTTCTCGGCTTCTGCTTTTATCTACCCGGTAAAAACGCTCAAAAATGCGTGAAATATCCCGCTGCGGAATGCCTACCCCATTATCGGCAATTTCGGTAAGAATTTGGTTGTGCATATCGTAAAAGCGCACTTCTACATAGCCGCCTTCATTACCGTATTTTATAGCGTTAATTATAAGGTTGGTAATTACTTGCGATATTTTTTCGCGGTCGGCTTCTACTTTAAAAGGGGTGTCGTAATTTTTTTTAAGCTTAAGCGTAACACCCCGCTCACTGGCATTATCTTCCAGCATTTCAAAGGTTTCACGCACCAATTCTACCATATCAAAATTGCGCAAATGCAGGTTTACACGGTTCGCTTCCAAATTGCTAATGGTATCTAAATCATCCACTATGTTTATCATGCGATCTACCGATTTATTGGCGCGCTTTAGGTAGCGTTTGTTTATTTCAGGGTCTTCCAACCCACCATCTAGCAGGGTAAGTAAATACCCTTGAATATTAAAAATTGGGGTGTTTAGCTCATGGCTAATGTTCCCGATAAATTCGCGTCTAAAATCCTCGCGCTCGCGTAACTCGGCAATTTCGTTTCTGCGCTGCTCAGCCCATTCAGAAACCTCACGCGTAACCATATCTAAATCAGTAGTGCGGGCAACTTCGGCCTCATCTTCATCATTACCAACTTTTAACTCATGTATATTTTTGTAAATGATTTTTACTTTACTGTAAATAAAACTCTCTATACAAAAACGGGTAATTAAAAAACCCAATAAAATGATTAAACCTTCAATAAAAAGGAGGGAAGCAGTATCAATACTTAATGGGTTAAAAAAGCGGGTAAGGAATAGTGCCAATAAAAAAATAGCCCCAAAACTTAGGGCTACGGTAAGGGCTAATATATTGGGTCTATCAAACCGCATGTTATCTATCCATCAAATTTATAACCAACACCTTTTACGGTTTTAATGTATTTGTCGCTAATTTTTTCGCGTAGCTTTCTTATATGTACATCTATAGTACGTCCGCCAACCACCACATCATTTCCCCAAATTTTATCTAAAATTTCATCGCGGTGAAACACTTTACCAGGGCGTGAAGTAAGCAGGGTTAGTAATTCAAATTCCTTACGGGGAAGGTCTAGCTTTTCGCCTTTAAAGCGCACCTGATATTTATCATGATCTATGGTAAGCTTTCCAAACTCTTGCACCGCACCGGCTTTTTGCGTTTGTCCGTGTCTCCGCAAAAGCGCCTTAATGCGGCTTACCAATACTTTGGGTTTTATGGGTTTGGTAATATAATCATCAGCACCGGCATCAAAACCAGCTACTTGACTGTAATCTTCGCCACGAGCGGTTAAAAACGCAATTAATACATCCTCCAAATCGGCAGAAGCTCTTAGCTTGTCGCATGTCTCTATACCATCCATGCCGGGCATCATTACATCAAGTAACACTAAATGTGGTAACTCTTTGTGCGCGGTTTTTAGTCCTTCTTCTCCATTGCTTGCAGAAAACACTTCAAAACCTTCTTTCTTTAAGTTGTAGCCTACAAACTCAATAATATCCGGCTCATCATCTACTATCAAAATTTTATAATCGCTAGCTTTCATTGTTTGTGATATTGTGTTCAGCGGGTGTAAAAATAGATATAAGTACGTGCACCTTTCTTTCTTAACAAATCTTTAATACAATATTATGGATATTAACGATGCGTTAACCCCGCAACTATCGCGGTATTGGATATTTACCTTCATTTTTTAGCACTAAAAAAGATAAAAGCCAACGTTGAACAAAGATTAAACTGGCTTAACATACGCGTAACAGCATCGCCTTTATTTTGCGGCAAGTTTAAAAACATAAAAAACTAATAGTTCCGATGAAAAAAATTAATTTATTATTACTAGCTGCAATGACAGCTTTTACGATTACCTCTTGCGAGGATGAACCTACTAGTACAACTCCACCATGTGAGGGTGCTGATTGTAATGCCGCAGTAAAGTCAGGTGTTATCAGTGCTGATGAAACTTGGGAAACTGGAAAAGTTTATATCCTTAATGGTAGAGTAACTGTTGCAGGTGGCGCTACTTTAACTATTCAACCGGGCGTAATTGTTAAGGCTAATCCGGGCGGTGGCGCTTCTGCTTCTACTTTGCTGGTTTCTCGTGAAGGTAGAATCGAGGCGAAAGGAACTGCTTCTTCACCAATTATTTTTACCAGTACTGCTGATAAGATTAAGCCAGGTGAAATTAATAGTCCAAACTTAGACCCTGAAAGCAATGGTTTTTGGGGCGGTGTAATCATTTTAGGTAAATCACCAATCTCTGCTTCTCAAGCATCAGTTCAAATTGAAGGTATTCCTACTTCTGATCAAAATGGTCTTTACGGAGGTACTGAAGAAACGCATAGTTCAGGTACCTTCTCCTATGTTTCAATACGCCATGGTGGTACTAACATTGGTGCTGGTAACGAAATCAATGGCCTTACTTTAGGAGGTGTTGGTAGTGGAACTGTTATTAATAATGTAGAGATTGTTGGGAATCAAGATGATGGGATTGAGTGGTTCGGTGGTTCTGTAAGCATCACAAATGCTTTGGTATGGAATACCGGTGATGACGGTTTGGATACAGATCAAGATTGGAGAGGCGTTTGTAGCAACTTTATCGTTGTAAATCCAGGTGATCGTGCTATGGAACTGGATGGTCCTGAAGGATCTGATGATAGTGGTTTGAATCACAAATTTCAAGGTGGTACCATATTTATGGGTGACGGATCTGAGTTAATTGATTTTGATGATAATACTAACGTTGATATTGATGGAGTATATTTCTTTGGTGTTGATGGACAAAAAACTTCAGGTTACTCAGGTTACTTAGCTGCAATGTCTGGCGTTGTTTCTAATATTGAAGTTACCACGGTAAAAAGCGGTGTTGATTTGTTGACATTGTTTGTAGGTTTTGATGCTTCTATCATTACTGGTGTAGATAAAAATCAAAATACAGTTGGGCCAAAAACTGGTTCTGACTTTACTTGGACTTGGGCTGCACAGTCTGGAGCTTTAGGTGAATTGGGATTGTAGTAAAACACCCCATATAAAATTTAAGAGTCTACTTTAGAAATAAGGTAGGCTCTTTGTCATTTTTTAGTTACTCCAATCCCGACACAAAAAATTCTGATTCATAATAATTTTTATTGATGAAAAAAAATTCACGACAAACGTTGCTTTTGTTAAGTTTAATAATGTGTATCACGTTAAGTGCTTTTGCACAGAATGGTAAAATCCGTGGAACTATAATTGACGAGGCAGGTGAGCCTCTTTTTAGTGCAAATGCTGTTGTAAAAGGAACTACCAACGGAACTACCACTGACTTTGATGGAAAGTTTGAACTATCCGTAGCTCCTGGTACGTACACTATTGAGTTTTCATTTATTGGTTATCAAGCAATACTTACCACCGGAGTAGTGGTAAAAGCAAATGGTGTTACACCAATGGGAACTTTAAAATTGGAACCAAGTACCAATGAGTTAGACGTAGTAACAATTACTGCGGAAGCAGTGCGAAATACGGAAACAGCTTTGCTAACCTTAAAAAAGAAATCAGTAACTGTAATGGACGGTATTTCAGCTTCTAAACTAAAATTAACTGGAGATTCAGATGCTGGTGATGCTGCAAAACGTGTAACTGGTGTAACGGTGGAAGGGGGCAAGTATGTTTACGTTAGAGGTTTAGGAGATCGCTATACTAAAACAATGTTAAATGGGGTAGATATTCCTGGGCTTGACCCTGACAGAAATGCCGTTCAAATTGATATTTTTCCCACCAACCTAATTAGCAATATGACGGTGGTGAAGTCTGCTGTAGCATCTTTACCGGCTGATTTTGCTGGTGGTATTGTAAATATTGAAACCAAAGATTTTCCTGAAACCCCTCTTCTAGATATTTCCGTAGGTATTGGGTATAATCCTTCCATGCACTTTAATGGCGACTACCTTTCATACAGCGGAAGCTCAACTGACGCATTAGGTTTTGATAATGGAGCACGCGCCTTACCTGCGGGTGCAGAAAGCAATCCGATTCCAAATCAGCTAAATGGTTTTTCAGCTACTGAGACAAACGAATTTGTAAATTCCTTCAACCCAACACTTGGTGCAACCAAAAATTTAAGTTTACCTAATGGTAGCTTAGGCGTGAGTTTTGGGAATCAAAAAATATTGAAAAATGGTAATAAGTTAGGGTACATATTTGCCGGTACGTATAAAAATGAAACACGCTATTACGAAGAGGTAACTTTTGGAGAATACGTGGTACCCACTACCATTGATAGTACTGAGCTTTTGCCAAATACCGTAAGACGAGGATCGTTAGGTGAGAACACTATTTTAGCAGGCGGCCTTGCGGGATTTGCTTATAAAACGGCAAGATCTAAATTGCGTGCTACTTTAATGCACCTTCAAAATGGCGAAAGCACTGCAGGGCAATTTAGCATTGAAAACAGTGAAAATATCGGTCAATCAGGCTACCAAGCTTTTTCAAACAATTTAAATTATAGCCAACGAGCGCTTACTAATATTCTTTTTGAAGGAGACCACTATTTAAAAGAAGATGTATGGTCTATCAATTGGAAGGTGTCGCCAACGTATTCTAGAATTACCGATCCTGATTTACGTAGCACTGCGTTTACAATAGAACCTTCTGG
Organism: Schleiferiaceae bacterium; assembly: GCA_963715655.1. Lineage (GTDB taxonomy): Bacteria > Bacteroidota > Bacteroidia > Flavobacteriales > Schleiferiaceae > JANQPD01. The sequence goes on along the minus strand of OY970262.1, from coordinate 3,427,046 downwards.
GGATTCAGTTTTTAATGCAGGTGCCGGTGGTTACCCACAACGCATTTGGCGTTTTTTAGATGAAATTAGCAACGTAAGTAAAATTGATTTAACCAAGAAGGCAATACTATTTAACAAAGAGGCCAAGGTTGGATTTGGTGCAAGTCACCTTTTTAAATACAGAGATTACAATATCTTGTCGTACGAGGTTCAGTCTCAAACGCAAAACCCTAGTTTTGGTGGCGATCCAAATGAGGTGTTAAACCCTGAAAATATATTTCCAAACGGAGCTGGATTATATTATAATAGTAGTAATGGTTCACCCAACCCCAACCAATATACTTCTACAGTAAATAATATTGCAGGTTATGGATCATTAGAAATAGAGCCAACAATGCGTTTAAAAGTAGTTTTAGGTTTACGAGCGGAATACTATCTTCAAACACATACCGGTAGAGATCAAGAAGGAGCAAAAAGAAATTTAAATGATCCAAATGATAATCTTGGAAACGTGTTACAAAATGAAGTGGTGTTAAATTCACTTGATTTATTCCCTTCCGCAAACATTATTTATGCACTTAACGAAAATCAAAATTTAAGATTTTCTTACTTCAGATCTATTGCACGTCCAAGCTTTAAAGAATTGTCTTTTGCTCAAATCCTAGATCCTATTTCTGATAGAACATTTAATGGTGGACTTTTGCCATACAATGATGCGGCCGGAAACACTGTTTGGGATGGTAATCTTACCGAAACACGCATTAACAATTTTGATGTGCGTTGGGAAATTTTTGATGAAACCGGAGGTCTTATTTCGTTCAGTGGTTTTGTAAAATTATTTAACAATGCGTTGGAATTAGTACGTATTCCGGAAGCACAAACCAACTCTGAATTTCAAGTGCGTAATGTTGGTAATGGCCAAGTGTTAGGCGGTGAGTTTGAAGTTATAAAGAGTTTTGCCTTCATTAGTGAACGCTTAAAAGAATTAAGCTTTAGTGGTAATTTCACTTACGTTTACTCTAGAATAGCCATGACAAATACGGAGTTTGATATAAGAAAAAACTTTGAAAAAATAGGTCAAACAGTTACAAATTCAAGAGCTATGCAAGGCCAAGCGCCCTATATAGTAAATGCAGGTTTTTCTTATAATAATGCTAAGCGAAAATTGAATTTAGGCGCCTTTTATAATGTAAAGGGAAGAACGTTAGAAATAGTTGGTGGTGGATTGTTTCCAGATGTTTACACCGAATTATTTCATAGCTTAAACATTACAGCCGGAAAAACTTTTGGTAGAGAAAACAATCATTCATTAAGCTTAAAAGTTGCAAACCTTTTGGGTGATGCTAGAGAAAGTTTTTTCACCGCATATCAAGCAAAAGAGCAAATATTTACTCGTCTTGTTCCAGGTACTGAAATCTCAATTGGATATACTTACAGTTTCTAAAGTATTTGGCATCAATAGATTTTCAAAAAAAAACCCGCGTAATTGTAAAATTATGCGGGTTTTTTCAGCTTTAAATTATTCCAAGTGAAATGTAAATAAAAAAGCGCTCATATTTCTGAATAATTGCAGTAATGATTTTGACACGTGCTTTCTATCCTTCCACCCACCGTGCCGCTATCTATCAACTATCAGGCTTTCAAATATGAACGATGGTCTTGCTCTCCATCTTTCAACTTAACCTACCTCGCCTCCTGCATTCTATTCTTACTATCGCGGTCTTTACTTTTATACAACTCAAAGCGGCTTGGTTCATCTTGTGCCGGCCAGTAATTATTGTCTCTTTCGGTGTCGGCTGTTTCTAAATAAGGGTCAATTTCTACTTTGGTTACTTGTTTTTCAAAAGCAAACACCTTGCTGAATTTATCCTCGTTACCAATCCAAATTTCAGCGGGTGTGCGCACTATTTCGGTGCTGCCATCAGCAAACGTAAATTGAAAAATTACCGGCATTACCAATCCGCCTTTGTTTTCTAAAAGCAACTCATAAAAATTCAAATCTTTCTTCAATAATGCCTTTTCATCCTCGTCTAAGCTGTCCATATATTTTTTGTACGCTTTACGCTGATTTTCGGTGGTTGTAAATTCACTATTCTTATTATAAAAGTCATTCATGCTAGCGTCTTTATCTACCACTGTTTTGCCTTTCAGTGTTTCCTCATTGCGTTGCGCGCCAATAAATTGTTTTAGTTCTGCTTCTTTTTTAGCGTTCAGTTTATTTTCTACATCAGGGTTCATAGTGTTCATTTTAAACGCCTGCACTCCGCTTAGCGCGATGTCCACATGATTAGTGGTGTAAAACCAGCCTCTAAAAAACCAGTCCAAATCCGTAGCACTTGCATCTTCCATGGTTCTAAAAAAGTCAGAAGGAGTAGGGTGTTTAAACATCCAACGCTTGCTGTACATTTTAAACGCATAATCAAAGTTTTCTCTGCCCATTACAGTTTCTCGGAGGATATTTAAAGCCGTAGCCGGTTTGCCATACGCGTTGTTTCCAAATTGTAAAATAGATTCTGAGTTGGTCATAATCGGTACCATGTCTTGCGGTTCTGATTTCATGTAATCTACAATCTTATAGGCCGGACCCCTGCGGCTAGGGTAATTTATATCCCATTCTTGTTCTGCTAAATATTGTACAAAGGTGTTTAAGCCTTCGTCCATCCACGTCCATTGGCGTTCATCACTATTTACAATCATCGGGAAATAGTTGTGTCCCACTTCATGAATAATCACAGAAATTAAACCATACTTAGTATTTTCAGAATAGGTACCATCCGCCTCCGGACGGCCACCATTAAAACAAATCATCGGGTATTCCATACCAATGCGGTCAGTGTGTACCGAAATGGCCTTTTCATAGGGATAATCAAACGTAAACTTACTATACACTTCTAACGTATGCGCTACTGCGCGGGTGGAATATTGCTCCCACAAAGGGTTTCCTTCTTTTGGGTAATAACTCATAGCTAAAACGGTGCGGTCGCCAAACTTTACACCCATGGCATCCCACATAAACTTTCGGGAAGAAGCAAAGGCAAAATCACGCACGTTTTCGGCTGTAAAATGCCAAGTTTTAGTGTCGCTTGCTTTGTTTTTTTCAATTTTACGTGCTTCGCTTTCGGTAACAATTAGCACCGGTTTATCGTAACTTTTTTTAGCCTGCTCTAGTCGCTCACGTTGTGTTTCGGTAAGTACATCATTAGGGTTTTGCAAAGTACCGGTGCTACCAAGCATGTGGTCAGCAGGTGTAGTAATTTTTACATCATAGTTTCCAAAGGGAAGGGCAAATTCTCCTCTACCTAAAAACTGTTTGTTTTGCCAGCCTTCCACATCATTATAAACGGCCATGCGTGGAAAAAACTGTGCGATGGTGTATAGGTAATTATCTTCTTCCTCAAAATATTCTAAGCCCGAACGGCCTCCGTATTTTGCACGGTCATTAATGTTATACCACCACTTCAGTTTCATTACATACTGCTCACCTTTTTTCAAAGGTTTGGGTAAGTTTATGCGCATCATGGTGTTATTTATGTAAAATGGAATTGCCTCATCGGCTTCGTTTTTTACATAGTCAATTTTAAAACCTCCGTCAAAATCATAAAACAAATATTTAAGACTACGCATACTCATTTTACCACCAATACTGCCTGTTTCACTTTGCTTGGTCATACTATTTTGGGCGCGCATATTTTGGTCCAGCTGAATCCACAAATATTCTAGTGGATCAGGAGAATTATTGGTATAAGTAATTACCTCTTCACCATAAATACGTTGGTTTTTATCATCAAGTGTAATGTTCATTACGTAATCTGCCTGCTGCTGGTAATACCATGGGCCGGGCGCTCCTCCACCGGTTCTAAACACATTTGGCGTGGCTAACTCTTCGTTGAGTTGCTTAAAATTACTTTGATTGGTTTGGGCAGTGGCAGATAGATATCCCGCGAAAGCGGTAAAAAGCAAAATACGCTTCAACATAAAAACTATTTTTTTTGAAGATGCGAAGATAAGGAAGCAGTGTGCAATTGAGCGCAAGTTTGCAGTTGGCAATTTGAGCGCAAGTTTGCAATTACGTTTGTTGCGCAGGGAGGAAGTTTGCAAATGAGCGGGAGTTTGTAGTTTGCAATTACGTTTGTTGCGCGGGGAGGAAATTTGCAATTTTGACACAATGCAAATTGCCCAATTGCCAACTAAATTTCCCCCAATTTAAGTTGCCCTAAATTGCCAACTTGCTTTTTCCCATTGCCAACTTTCTCAACTCAATCAACTTAAATTGCCAACTAATTTCCCCCAATTTAAGTTGCCCTAATTTGCCAACTTGCAGCTACATCACCAACTTCTCCTTAAAACGGCCAATTATCAATGCACATAATTAGCGCTAAGCCAAAACCAGCTCCTGATATAAACAGATTCCAATCACGAGGTTTTACGCGCAATATTTGCTGAAAAAGTAACATTAAAATTAATGCAGCTACCAGCACGGCAAGTTGACCAAGCTCTACGCCCAGGTTGAATGGTAAAAGTGCTTGCCAATAATTGCCATCACCCAATACCAACATTTCATAAGCGCTGCTAAAGCCAAAACCGTGAATTAACCCGAAAATTAAAGCAAGCCAATACTTAGATTTAGTCTTTTGATTTTGCCCGGCTTTAGTGAGGTTAAAAATCGCGGTAAGCAAAATGGTAACGGGAATTAAAAACTCAATAAGATTACGGTTTACATTCACTAAATCAAAAGCACCAAGCGTTAGGGTAAGTGTATGCCCCACTGTAAAAAAACTAACGGCAAAAAGCATTTTTAACCAATAGCGTGTTTGAAAAACCGCAATTAATACTACTATGAACAAGATGTGATCTAGCGCGCCAAAGGCTATTATGTGTTCATAACCAAGTCTTAAAAAATTGGTAAAGTTGCTCATAATGTGTTGTACGACAACGTTTGACTTTGTTGCGTTTTTGTTAAAAAGGCTGAGTGTAACTCTCGGTTAATGGTAAGATTTACAATATTGCTTTGATCGCTAAACTGCTCCATAAAAATAGTATTGAATACTACGATTTTTTCAGATGGAAAAAAGTTTTTCACCTCTAAATAAGCGTACGTTAATTCAGCTTCTAATTCCGTTCCTATAAATTTAGGTACAACCTTTTCACCCTTTACTTGAAAATAAAAATGCTCAGAAAAATAGCTCTCTAGCTCATTTTCTGTTAGTTTTTCATCTTCTAAAACAAAAGCTAAATCATCAGAAAATAATTTTACTTGAATTTCTAAATTTCCGTTACGGGGTTTCCACTCAGCCAAAGTAACGCTAACGTGAAAATCGTGTTTAGGAGAAATGCTATTTAAATTACCCAAAGCCAAAAGGGCAAAAAGTAGGAGGTGCTTCATACTTACAAAGCTATTATAATTACCTTATCACTTCTATCAATATATTCGCTAAAATTTTACGTATGCGATTTTTATTAACACCACTTTTGGCGCTTTTTACTTTTTGTGTTTTTGCTCAACCTACAAACATATTAATTGGCAAAAGTAAAAGCTTGCGCAGAGGTATCTGTGAACCCTCCATTGTAATAAATAAACAAAACCCCAAAAATATAGTGGCAGCTGCTATTTTAGATAAGGTGTTTTACTCTTTTGATGGTGGCGAAACGTGGAAAGAAGACACTTTAAAAAGCACTTTCGGAGTATGGGGAGACCCGGTTCTAATTTCTGATTATCAAGGAAATATTTACTTTTTTCACTTGAGTGACCCTACCGGTAAAAATTGGAGTAGCGAAGAAATTTTAGATCGTATTGTTTGTCAGAAAAGTGCAGATGGTGGTCAAACTTTTAACAATGGCGGTTATATGGGTTTGGCGCATCCTAAAGATCAAGATAAACAATGGGCTACAGCCGATGAAGCGGGAAATTTATATGCTACTTGGACGCAGTTTGACAAATACGGAAGTAAAGATACTGTTGATAAATCAAATATCCTGTTTGCAAAAAGTAGTGATGGTGGATTAAATTGGAGCGAAGCAAAACAAATTAACCAATTTTCCGGTGGTTGTTTAGATGATGATAATACCACGGAAGGTGCTGTGCCAGCCGTAGATTCCGCTGGAAATATATACGTGGCTTGGGCTTACAATAATGCTATATATTTTGACAAGAGTACCGATGGTGGCAACACGTGGCTGGCCGAAGATAAATTAATAAGCAAACAAATAGGCGGTTGGGATATCGAAATTCCGGGCTTACAGCGTGCCAATGGAATGCCTGTAACCGTGGTAAATAAAAGTAAAACTGTGTATGAAAACGAAGTGTACGTATGTTGGGTAGATAAGCGTGAAGGAAATTATGATGTGTGGTTTAGTAAAAGCGTAAATCAAGGCGAAACGTGGAGTATTCCATCTAGAATAAATGATGACGAAACCAATAAAGACCAATTTTTTGCCGCCCTAGTGGTAGATGAAAGTACTGGTTATTTATACAGCGTGTTTTACGATAGAAGAAATCACGACAGTACGCAAACGGATGTGTATTTGGCGACTAGTATGGATGGTGGTGCAACTTGGGAGAATGAAAAAATTTCAGAAAAACCGTTTACACCTAACCCAAATGTTTTTTTTGGTGATTATAATGATATTGACGCAGTAAACGGAGTATTACGACCGATTTGGACTAGATATGATGAAGGTGGTGAAATGAGTATTTGGACAACAATTATTGAGAGGAAGAATTAGGCAAGTAGGCTGTTGGCAATTACATAAAATGTGAAGAAGAGAGTTTGCAATTGAGTACAAGTAGGCAGTTGGCAATTTCGTGAAATGTGAAGAGGAAGTCTGCAAGTGAGTACAAGTAAGCAGTTGGCAATCACTTTAAATAGAAATAGGAAAGTTTGTAAGTAATTGCAAATAAGCGAATTGGAGAAATAGAGCGTTAGGAAAAAAGGAAATTTGCGATAGGCATTTTATTAAACAAAATTTAAACCGTGCTAATCATGATTTTATGTTTACTTTAGTAAGTGGATTTTCAATCTTAACCAAAACCTTTTAGAATTATGGGTACTTTCAAAGATTTAGCTATTTATAAAAAGTCTTTTGCTGTGGCTATGGATATTTTTAGCGTATCGGCTAGTTTTCCAAAAGAAGAGCGTTACTCACTAACCGACCAAATTAGGAGATCTTCACGGTCGGTGTCAGTAAATTTAGGCGAGGGCTACCGAAAACGCATTTACCGAAAGCACTTTATTGCAAAACTCACTGATTCTGATATGGAAAATTTAGAAACCAGTATTTGGTTAGATTTTGCTTTGGCTTGCGGCTATATTAATGAAGCTCAACATAAAGATTTACTTGAGAGAAACGAAGAAGTAGGCAGGATGCTCGGGCACATGCTTCAGTTTCCTGAGAAATATGGTAGTTAGTTACTTGGAATATCTTAGAACAATTGGCAGTTTGCAATTTCTAGAGATACTTTTGAAAGTTTGCAGCAATTTAAAATACCTTGGAGTAGTTGGCAGTTTGCAATTGCTCAAAATCCCGCTGATTTTCAGTTTATAAATTGCCAACTACCTTCCACCCAATCCAAGTAAATTGCCAACTTGCGCCTAAATTGCCAACTACCTCCCACTCAATTAACGTAATTGCCAACTGCCTTCCACCCAATCTAAGCGAATTGCCAACTTGCGTTTAAATTGCCAACTACTTTCCACTCAACTAACGTAATTGCCAACTGCCTTCCACCCAATCTGAGTAAATTGCCAACTTGCGCCTAAATTCCCAACTACCTCCCACCCAATTAGCGTAATTGCCAACTTGCGCTTAAATTGCCAGCTGAAAAATTGCCAACTGAAATATGAACTTACTCATCGTATCCACTTCCAAGCTACACGGTGGCCAATACATGGACTATTTGCTTGATGAAGTAAAGGTCTTTTTTGCAACGGATGAAATTTTATTTGTACCCTACGCTCGCCCGGGAGGTATGAGCTATGATAAGTACACCAAGTTTCCCAAAAAAGTATTTGGTAGCATAGGAATTAAGGTAAAAGGTATTCATGAATTTGACAATCCTGCGGAAGCTATACAAAACGCCAAAGGTATATTTGTGGGGGGCGGAAATACGTTTGTTTTATTAAAAACTTTGTATGATTTAGACTTAATGGAACCATTGCGCCAAGCAGTAAAAAATGGACTTAAATACATGGGAAGCAGCGCAGGTAGTAACCTTACGGGGATGAGCGTAAGTACCACCAATGATATGCCTATTGTGTATCCACCAAGTTTTGATGCGCTGCAATTAGTACCGTTCAACATAAACCCGCATTATTTGGACCCTGACCCAAATTCTACCCATCAAGGGGAAACCCGCGAAACCCGCATTAATGAGTTTCACCATTTTAATACACAAAAGGTAATCGGCTTACGCGAAGGAAGCTGGTTGCGTTTGGAAAATTCAGAAATACATTTAAAAGGAGGGCACACCGCTAGACTGTTTCAAGAAAATAAGCAACCACAAGAAATTGAATGTGGTAATGTGACTAAGTTTTTATTGTGATAAAGTTGGTAAAACACCCTTTAGGATTACTTACGTTAGCAGTAGCGCTAGCCTTAGTAATGCCTGTGCTTTTTATGGATAGGATGTTTATGGACGCTACTATGTACACTGCTGTGGGCCATAATTTAGCCAATGGTTATGGTACGCCTTGGTTTTTATATTACAGCGTAGATCACTCAGATCACTTACCCGGATTTTTTGAAAATCCACCATTAGGCTATTGGATATTTGCCGCGTTTTTTAAAGTTTTTGGCAGCAGCATGTATGTAGAACGATTTTATGTGCTGCTTACCTTCCTATTAAATATTGCTTTAATAAGAAGCCTTTGGAGCACGCTAGTGCCAAAATTTAAAAACGTAGCCTGGTTACCCATTTTATTATGGAGCCTTACACCAGTTATTTTTTGGGCGTTTACCCACAACATGATGGAAAATACCATGAGCATTTTTGTGCTCTTGAGTATTCTTTTTGGCTATAAAGCTTCTGAAGTTTCAAAAGGTAACTATCGGTGGGCGGCAATCTCCGGTATTTTTATGGTTTTGGCGTTTATGGTAAAGGGTTTCCCGGGGCTTTATCCTTTGGTGGTGATTGCGTTACATTGGCTGGTTTTCAGAAAAACTACGTTCAAAAAAGCCCTGCTAATGAGCATCGTAACTACCATATTTTCAATAGGCATTATTGTGCTTTTATTTCTACTTCCGGTTTCGGGAGATAGCTTAGGCTATTATTTATTTGACCGTACGCTAAACCGCATAAACAGTGGATATACTGTAACCAATCGTTTTCAAATAGTTTGGGATATGGTACAACAAATGTTGGTGCCCTTGGCTATTACTATGGTAATTTTCACCATAGCTAAACTCAAATCTACTCCCATTAAAAGCAACTCTAGAGTCATTATATTTTTAGTGCTGCTTGGCCTATGTGGCGTATTGCCTTTAGCGCTTACTAAGGTGCAGCGGCTTTTTTATTTAGTGCCGGCTATTGCGCCAATGGCCATGGCTATTGCAGCTTGGGTGGCAAATCCTATGCTTTATTGGCAATCCAAAATATCCGTTAGGGTTTCTAAAGGCATTAAAATTAGTGCATTGCTATTGCTTGCCGGGGTTTTTGTAGCTACCTATGTGCAAGCCGGCAAACCAAAAGGTGACGCTGATTTGCTTTATGATATTGATGCGGTTTCGCAAATTGTTGGAAACCATCAAACACTTTCCGCGCCCGTTGAAATTTCTCATGAATGGGGTACAAAAGCCTATTTTATGCGTAGGTCTTTTATTCAACTTACCCATTTTCCTTTGCAGGATACTACATTGCCAAAAAATGAATGGCTACTATTACCAAAGGGTATGGAAAATAATTATGAAGCTTATACAAAAGCTGATTTCACTTTTAAAAGTTTTGATTTGTATAAGCTTACACGATAATTTTTCAAAGTAAACAGCATGGATATTTATAAAGAGGTAGACGAGGTTGTGCAAATTTTGAACGATTTAAGGGATGGTGCTAAATCAAAATCATTAGCCTATTTTGGTATTGAAGCTGAACATGTTTTAGGAATTACAATGCCCCAGCTAAGAAGTTTGGCAAAGGAAATAGGAAAAAATCAAGCATTGGCAGAAGCGCTTTGGCAGAAAAAATATCATGAAGCTAAATTGCTGGCCGTACTTATTGCTGAGCATAAAAAATTTACAATAGAAACAGCAGATGCGTGGGTAGCGGATATATATAGTTGGGATGTTTGCGATCAGCTTTGCAGTAATGTGCTTTGGAAAACCGATTATGCTTGGCAACTAACGGAACGATGGGCTCCAAATGAAAATGAATTTGTTAGAAGAGCCGGTATTGCAATGATGGCGCAATTGGTAGTGCATCAAAAAAAGCAAAAGACGCGCAGTTACAAGCTTTACTGCCGTGGCTAGAGCAGTATGCATTTGATGAGCGAAATTTTGTGAAGAAAGCGGTAAATTGGTCGCTGCGTGAAGTGGGTAAAAGAAGGCTAAACCTTTTACAGGAAGTAGTTCAGATTTGCGAAAGACTTTTGGTCACCGAGAGTAATCCGGCAAAATGGATAGCGCACGATGCTTTGCGTGAGTTTAGAAATAAAGGATTACTAAGAGAAGAAAATAAAATTTGATTATGAAAAAACTATTGGTTGTTGCTCTATTAGTTGTTGCACATTTAATGTATGGTCAAGGCGTAAATTTTCATCAAGGTGATTATGCGTCTGCTTTAAAAAAGGCAAAAACAGAAGGCAAGCCTTTACTTATAGATGCCTATACTACTTGGTGTGGCCCCTGTAAAGTGTTAGATAAGCAGGTGTTTGAAGATGAAGAAGCAGCAGCTTACATCAATGAAAATTTTGTTGCCTATAAAATTGATATGGAAAAAGGCGAAGGACCTTATGTTGCCATGAAATTTAGAGTACAAGCTTATCCATCTACGCTTTTTATATCGGCCAACGGAAATTTATTGGCTAAGGAAATAGGATTTCCCGGCAAGGAAGGATACCTAGATTGGTGTGCCGATATGCTGGACGATGATGCAATGACTTACACTAATATCAAAGCTTCGGAATTAAAACTAAAATTCCCGGAGTTTTATAAAAACTCTTTTACATCAGACCAATGGAAGCGTAAGCGTGCTACCACAGAAGAGGTGAATAGCTATTTAGCAAAACAAGATGAGTTGAAGAGTGAAGTGAATTGGTCGGTGATTAGAGCGATGAGTTATACCAATCACGATTATATCAAATGGGCGATTAACCACGCAGATGAATTAGTTAAGTTATACCCAGAAAGTGAGGTTGAGGATTTAAGAAAACAGTATATCTACAGCGTAGTAGGGCCATTAAATGGCAATGAAGCATTGGACAAATTTGAGGCTAAAATTACCACTGTGGTAGATACCATAATGCCGGTAAATAATGAAAAAGTAAAGCAAGATTTATTGCTAAACACCTACTTTTCGCGCAAGGAATGGGAAAAACTGATGGATTTTGGCATTGAAGTGTATGGTGAGCCAAATGTGAATATGACCAATCAAATTGCGTGGAGTATTTATGAAGATGAAGCAAGTAGTTCCGCTTTAGTAAACCGTGCTATTAAAGAGCTGGAAAGAGCCTTAGAAGCTGGTTCTGAACCAAATGCAATGGACACCTTGGCGCATTTATATTACCGAGCTGGCAATAAAGAAAAAGCCAAAACAGTGGCCAAAGCCGCATTAAAAGAAGGTGAAGCAGCGGGTCTTGAAATGAAAGAAACGAAGGAGCTTTTAGAGGAGATGGAGTAAAATAGTTAATTAGTGTATAAGCTAAAAGGTAATAGCTGTAAATCTTCGCTACTCAGTTTGGTGTTTTTTTCTTTGGCTTTAGTTAGCTTAAAAGCCCAAGATAGTAGCGCGGTTTATAAAGCATATACAACTGTTCTAGCTGAGGCCAAAGCACAAGAAAAAGTGCTGCTGCTTGTGCTTGGTTTTAAAACGTGTCCGCCTTGTTTGGCTTTGGAAAAAGAGGTTTTTGAAAGCAATGATTCTCGAGATTTTATTCAGCAAAACTTTATTGTACATGAGGTGGATGTACGAAAGTCTGATGCTAAATTTCTACAACAGAAGTTTCGTGTAAACGGATTTCCAACGTCCATTTTTATTAATACGCAGGGTTTTTTACTGGATAAAATAACCGGTTTTTCTACTGCTGAAAATTATTTGAGTAAGTGTACACAAGCACTAGAAAAGCTGCAAGCAGGCGCGTTCTTTCCAAATCTTTCGGCTACGTATAAGCGTGGTGAGTTCCATAATTTTTCTCCGCGCTTAATGTCTAAAAATCAACTTGAGGTATATTTAGATAGTAACAATGCTCATACTTTTAACTCGGTTTCTTGGGGGCTTATCACTACGTATCTTTCTCCTCCTAGCAAGCATATAGATTGGGCTTTACACAATTTAGATACGCTAAAAACGCTGTACCCTGCGGAGGAAATAGAGGATTTTCAAGATAAAATTTTCTGGAAGTATGCAGAGACGATGGTGGAAGAACATCCTAATGATTATGAAAATTACATAACCGCATATATACAGCAATTTAAATTAAAGGAAGAGAAAACACTTCTGCGTAAAGCATTATGGGATGCCTATTTTTATGCAGAAAATGTGGAGCAATTATTTAAGCTAACCAAAGGAATGGTGCGTTCGGGTGAGTTGGAAAGCGGTGTAATGCAATCGGTTGCAATACTTGCTTTAAAAAATGGTGCAACCTCAGAACTTTATAAAATGCTACTCTTAGAATTGGAGCCTTTACTTACAAACAGCCAAGACTATAACTTATTAAAAACCGCTGCGCACCTAGCTTTTACAGTAAAAGAGTACACCAAAGCAGAACTTTACGCAGAGCAAAGTCTAAAATTTTGCAAACAGCAATTCGCCAATTGTAATGAAATTGAAGCGCTTCTTTTGAGGATTAAACAGGCGTATAAGTAACCGCTTCGCACGTATCTCCTCCTACCATTCCCCAAACACCCGTTTCTCAGTACTGTCATCCTGATACCATTCCCTCAATTTGCGTTTCCTAATACTTAATACAGCCCTCTTCCTACCATTCCCTCAATTTGCGTTTCTTAATTCCTCCGTCCCACCACAATTCTTACCTTCGCGGCTTCTTAAAAATGTACTATGGCGGCAGCAAAAGTTGCACTTATTATACTTGATGGTTGGGGCATTGCTAAAAACAAAGGCGTATCGGCTATTGATAAAGCTAAAACCCCGTTTATTGGTGCACTGTATAAAAATTATCCAAACACACAGGTGGAAGCAAGCGGTTTAGCCGTTGGTTTGCCCGAAGGCCAAATGGGCAATAGTGAAGTAGGTCACATGAATTTAGGTGCAGGCCGTATCGTGTATCAAGATTTAGTGAAGATAAACTTAGCCGCTGAAAATGGCGATTTAGCTAAGGAAACTGTGTTGCAAAATGCGTTTGAATACGCCAAAAAGAATAACAAGAAAGTACACTTTATGGGTTTGCTTTCTGATGGCGGAGTGCATAGTCATATTAAGCACTTAAAGGCTTTATGTTCAGCTGCGGCTGAGGCTAAAATATCCAAACTATACGTACACCCTTTCACTGATGGTCGCGACACAGACCCCAAAGGTGGATTAAGTTACGTAGATGATTTGGAAAAACACATGGCTAAAACCACCGGTAAAATTGCTTCTATTGTAGGGCGTTATTTTGCTATGGATCGCGATCAGCGTTGGGAACGCGTAAAAAAAGCGTACGATGTGTTGGTGCATGGCGAAGGAACTTCGTTTCCATCTGCGCAAGCAGCTTTAGAGGCTTCTTACGCCAACAAAGTAACCGATGAATTTATTGAACCATCAATAATTACCTTGCCGGAAGGTGAAAATGGAACTATTGAAGAAGGCGATGTGGTGCTGTGCTTCAATTTTAGAACCGACCGTGGGCGCGAAATTACACAAGCGTTAACGCAACGTGATTTTCCGGAATATGACATGAAAAAGCTTAAGCTGAAATACATTACGCTTACCCGATATGACGATACATTTGAAGGCGTGGAGGTTATTTATGATAAAGATAATTTAAGCAAAACCTTGGGCGAAGTACTTGCCAATGCCGGTAAAACCCAAATTCGCATTGCCGAAACGGAAAAATATCCACACGTTACGTTTTTCTTTTCGGGTGGTAGAGAGGATGTTTTTGCAGGTGAAAAACGCTTGATGTGTCCTTCACCCAAAGTGGCAACCTATGATTTACAGCCGGAAATGAGTGCGCAGGATATTACCAATAAAATTGTACCTGAATTAGAAAACGCCACGGCAGATTTTATTTGTTTGAACTTTGCAAACCCTGATATGGTTGGGCATACAGGAGTAATGGAGGCAGCCGTAAAAGCTTGTGAAACGGTAGATACTTGTGCCAAGCAAGTGGTGGAAGCAGGTTTGAAAAGTGGCTACCAATTTATTATTTTGGCCGACCATGGAAATAGCGATTGTATGATAAACCCTGATGGGTCGCCAAACACCGCGCATACCACACAGCCAGTACCTTGCTTTTTGGTAGGTAATGCGGATATTAAAGCATTAAATAAAGGGGTTTTGGGTGATATAGCGCCCACCATTTTAGAACTAATGGACATAGAAATACCCAAAGAAATGACGGGTAAATCACTTTTAAAACGATGATAAACGAAAATTCAAAAACCATTGCCATAGATTTTGACGGCACTATTGTAGAAGATAAATTTCCGGCTGTTGGCAAGCCGATGATATTTGCTTTTGACACCCTAAAAAAGTTGCAAGAAGATGGGCATAAATTAGTTTTATGGACGTACAGAACGGGCAGAGAACTGAATGAAGCGGTAGAGTTTTGTGCTAAAAACGGTATTGAATTTTACGCCATCAACAATAGTTTTGAGGGCGAAGTGTACAAGCAACAAGAAGCCAGCCGAAAAATAAATGCCGACATTTTTGTGGACGATCGCAACGTGGGCGGCTTTCCCGGTTGGGGAGAAGTATATCAAATGATTAGTGGCGAGCCCGGAGGAAAAAGTTCGGAGAAATCGTCCAAAAAATCCCGCAAACGCGGATTATTTAGATTTTAATGATTCATTATAAAAGTAAGGAACAGATAGAATTAATGCGCCAAGCCGCGCTAGTGGTTAGCCGTACGCTAGGCATGTTGGCTACTGAAGTAAAAGAAGGTGCAATACCCGCTAAGCTAGATAAAATGGCCGAAGCGTACATTAGAGAGCAAGGCGCTTTACCGGGTTTTTTAGGTTTGTATAACTGCCCAAGCACGCTGTTAATTTCAGTAAATGAAACCGTGGTGCACGGCTTGCCAAACAAACGCCCGTTTGAGAGTGGCGACATAGTAAGTATAGATTGTGGCTCAATTTTAAACGGCTATTATGGTGACCATGCCTACACGTTTGAAGTAGGTGAAGTGGCGCCCGAAACCAAAAAATTACTACGTATAACTAAAGAAAGTTTATACAAAGGCATTGAGCAAATGTATGCCGGTAATCGCTTGGGCGATGTAAGTAGTGCTATACAAAAACACGCGGAAGACCATGGCTACGGTGTGGTGCGCGATTTAGTTGGCCACGGTTTAGGAACTAAAATGCACGAAGATCCACAAGTGCCAAATTTTGGACGTAAAGGTTGGGGTAAAAAGCTTAAAGAGGGTTTGGTATTGGCCATTGAGCCAATGATAACCTTGGGAACCTATCGCGTAAAGCAACTGAAAGATGGCTGGACAATTAACACCGTAGATGGAAAACCGGCTGCGCATTTTGAGCACGATGTGGCCATTGTAAATGGAAAACCGGAAATCCTTTCCACCTTCGATTATATTTATGAAGCCTTGGGCATAACCGCTGAAGCATGATAAAATCTGCGTTTCGTTTTGCCTTAAAGGCCATACCGCGTCCACTACTCATTCGTTTGAGTTATTTGGCACGTCCGGTTTTGGCTTCGCTTTACAGCGGGAATAATTTTGAAGATCCTATTGACGGGCGCACGTACAAAAAACTTTTACCTTATGGCTATGAAGGCCGCCAAAGGGAAAATGCTTTGGCTCCGGCCACGCTTTCGCTAGAAAGGCACCGGCTAATGTGGTTATACTTAAAAGAAGAAACTGATTTTTTTACAGCCAAGCATAAAGTGCTGCACGTTGCTCCTGAGCAGTGTTTTTATGGTCGCTTTCGCAAGATGAAAAACTTAGACTATTTAACAGCTGATTTGGACTCACCCATTGCCGATGTAAAAATGGATATTCATAACATTCAATACCCTGATAATACGTTTGATGTAATATTTTGCAACCATGTGTTAGAGCATGTTACAGATGATATTAAATGCATGAGTGAATTGCACCGCGTGTTAAAACCGGGTGGCTTTGCCCTAATGCAAGTGCCCTTGGATAGAACTAAAAAGCTTACTGATGAAGACCCAACCTTGGAAGATCCGGAAGAACGCAAACGTAGATTTGGCCAGTACGATCACGTGCGTTTACACGGATTAGATTATCCCGAAAGGCTTAAAAAAGGAGGCTTTGGTGTGGTGGAAGTAGATTATTCTCAAAAACTGAGTGCAGATATTTTTAGGCGCTATGCTTTACCAACGGGCGAAATGCTATACGTAGGTAAAAAATAAATACGTTTGTTTTTTACGCTTTTGGTTTTGAGTTAAAAAAATACGCCAATGGTGTTCTTTATTTGCAGCTTAGGTTATTTTTGAGCGCAATATTTCTTTTACATGAGTAACTCAGCAAGCTTTGCCGGACTACACGGTTTTGAAACCTTAATTGGTAGAGATGATGATGAATTAAACGAATTGGTGGAGCTAGCCGCCACTATTTGTGATACTCCCGTTTCTTTAGTAACCCTGCAAAACAAAAAACACAGTGGTTTTTAGCCAAACAGGGTACTGATTTATCTGAAATACCAGGAGGGGAAACCTTTTGCCAGTATGCATTAACTAACCCAAATGAAGTGTTGGTGGTTGATGATCCTGTAAACGACCCAAGGTTTGAGAAACATCACGTGGTGGTAAATGACCCCAAAGTGCGGGTTTATGCGGGAGCCCCTTTTCAAGATTCGTTAGGTAATGTAATTGGTACCGTTTGCGTTTTAGACGTAAAAAAACGTAACCTATCTAAAAAGCAATTACACGCACTACAAATATTAGCGGGGCGCGCGGTGAGCCACATGGAAGATAAAAAAACCATTGAAACGCAAAAGAATACCATTGCTGATAATATAGAAAAGCTAAAGAGAATTACTACACATGCGCCCGGTGCCTTGTTTCAGCTAGAGCTTACTAAAGAAGGTAAAATGTCTTTTCCGTTTATGAGTGAGGGTATTTCCAAAATTCATAGTGCTTTGTCTTCAGAGTTATTAATTAGCAAACCGAGTGCTGTTTTTAAGTATATAGAGGAAGAGGATATTGAAAAAGTGCAACTAGCCGTGCAGCAATCCTATGCACAAGTAAAACCTTTAGATATAGAATTTCGCGTAAAGCATGAATTGGAAGGCGCTACGGAAACTTTAGAGCGCTGGCATTGGGCATACGCATATCCTTATAAAGGAGAAAATGGCACTATTATTTGGTACGGCACTTTCCAGGATGTAACCGACCAAAAGGAACAAGTGGCGCTTTTAGAGAAAATGATTTATGATATTTCGCACGTAGTACGTAGGCCGGCTTCCAGCATTTTGGGTTTGGTAAGTTTAATAGAAAGCAGTTACAAAAACGGAAAATCTATTGATGGTATAATGGAAATGCTAAAAGATGCAGGGCTTGAGTTAGATGGTTACTTGCACCAGCTTAGTGATATTTATGCCAATAAACGCTTAGAGTTTAAAGCTTAATTTCTGAGGCTTTATTTGCGGCTGTTGCTGTTTTTTCCTGTTGCATATAAGAATCGAGCAAGGCATTGGTTGTTTTTTGCACTTTATTTTTCATAAAGCTACTCCAGCCTAATAATAAACCCAGCAAGCCCAAAGCTTGTCTGCTCCATTTCCAAGTGCTAAAGGTGTCTTTATGGGTAAGTATCTGGCCATCACTAAAAGTGAAGGAGGCTTTTACATGATTTACCACCCGTCTTTTCTTTTTTCCGTAAGGGTAATGTGCTACCCATTCTGCACTACCAGCTTCGCCTTGAGCCTGTACGTTACTAAAAGTTATTTTTAAATTTCCTTTGCCTCGGTCTAATAACATGCGCCACATGGCCATCGCTCTTCTTCCTTTTAAAGTGCCAAAAGCAGGGTCTCTAAATACAATGTTGTGATGATAGCATTCCACCATTTTTTCAGCTTGTTCATTTTGAAAAGCGGTGTAAAACGTTTCAATGAGTTGCTTGTACTGATAAGGTTGATTCATTCTCTAATGAGAAAATTTAATAGTATAAAAGAATAGTTGTCTTTAATAAGGTTTAAAGATAAGGGTTTAAACCGCCTTTATCACGACAAACTATTCCTACTTTTGACGCTAATTATTTTTATATAAAGATGAACCTTAAAAAAGGAACTTTTGAAATTTCTGGAGTAAGCGTGCTTGATTTGTGCGCACAATATGATACCCCGCTTTACGTGTATGATACCGCTAAAATGGAGGCGCAGTATAAACGTTTATCAAAAGCTTTTAAAGGAACAAAGCATAAAATTAATTATGCCTGTAAAGCCTTAACCAACATAAATGTGCTACGCTTTTTCAAAAGTTTAGGTAGTGGGCTGGATACCGTTTCTATACAAGAAGTGCATATTGGTTTAAAAGCGGGTTTTGCTCCTGCAGATATTATTTTCACACCCAATGGAGTCTCCATTAATGAAATAAAAGAAGCGGTAGCACTCGGGGTAAAAATCAACATTGACAACCTTAGCATTTTAGAACAATTTGGAGCCCTCTACGGAGATAGTTATCCGGTTTGCATTCGTATGAATCCACACATTATGGCCGGTGGAAATATAAAAATTTCTACAGGGCATATTGATAGTAAATTTGGAATTTCCATTCACCAAACACGCCATTTAGAACGCCTGATTAAAAGCTTAAACATAAAGGTAGAAGGCTTGCACATGCATACGGGTAGCGATATTTTGGACGTAGATGTGTTTTTACGTGGTGCCGAACTTCTGCTTGATGTGGCACGCGATTTTAAAGACCTGAAATACGTAGATTTTGGTAGCGGTTTTAAAGTAGCTTACAAGCCAAATGATATGAGCACCGACATTGAAGAGCTTGGTGAAAAAATGACAAAAATGTTTAATACGTTTTGTCAAGAATACGGCCGAGAACTAGAAATTGAATTTGAACCTGGAAAATTTTTGGTGAGTGAAAGTGGCTATTTTTTCTGTAAAGTAAATGTGGTTAAAACCACTACAGCCACCGTTTTTGCAGGCGTAGATACAGGCTTAAATCATTTAATACGTCCTATGTTTTATGATGCGTATCATCACATAGAAAATGTAAGTAATCCGGAAGGTAGAACCCGTGTGTACACCGTAGTGGGTTACATCTGCGAAACCGATACGTTTGCCAGCGATAGGCAAATTAATGAAATAAGCGAAGGCGATATTTTGTGTTTTAGAAATGCTGGAGCCTACTGCTTTACCATGGCCAATAATTACAATAGCCGCTTTAAACCAGCGGAAGTGCTTATTCATAAAGGCAAGGCACATTTAATTACACAAAGGCAAACCATGGATGATATTTTACGGAACCAAGTAGAAGTGGAGTTGTAGTATTTTATTTATCCTACCAAAAAACTAAATTCTAAAAAACGAGTCTCCCCGAGCGGTAGTTGAGGTAAGCAATATTGGTGAAGTATTTTACGTGGTCCTCGACTACCGCTCGGACAGGCATCTGTTTTTTTAAGGAACAGTAGTGTTAATCTACCACCTTAAATTTACTTACTGAATTTTCAAGAATTACTAACGTTAGCTTCCCCGAGCGGTAGTCGAGGGGGCGCATTATTGGTGAAGTATTTTGCTAGATCCTCGACTACCGCTCGGACAGGCATCTGTTTTTTAAGGAACAGTAGTGTTAATCTACCACCTTAAATTTACTTACTGAATTTTCAAGAATTACTAACGTTAGCTTCCCCGAGCGGTAGTCGAGGGTGCGCATTATTGGTGAAGTATTTTGCGTGGTCCTCGACTACCGCTTGGACAGGCATCTGTTTTTTTAAGGAACAGTAGTGTTAATCTACCACCTTAAATTTACTTACTGAATTTTCAAGAATTACTAACGTTAGCTTCCCCGAGCGGTAGTTGAGGTAAGCAATATTGGTGAAGTATTTTACGTGGTCCTCGACTACCGCTCGGACAGGCATCTGTTTTTTTAAGGAACAGTAGTGTTAATCTACCACCTTAAATTTACTTACTGAATTTTCAAGAATTACTAACGTTAGCTTCCCCGAGCGGTAGTCGAGGGGGCGCATTATTGGTGAAGTATTTTGCGTGCTTCTCGACTATCGCCTATTCAAGCTCATTACAAGCTGTTCGAATTAGTATAGTGCTAAATAGAACCTATTGTTTTCTTGAAGAATTTTTTAATGAAGAGGAAAACTTAGTCGCAACATCCAAACTAAATCGTAAAAACATGGCCGCTTTGGAACAAAAAATAAAAGAGTTGCTAGAATTGTAACTAGCTGTTTTCATTTGGTTAAGTTTGAATTTCAAAATCATACGTATGCAACATACCATCCGCCAAGGCAAAGCTGCTGATATTCCCGCTTTGTTTCGTTTAATTAAAGAATTAGCCGAGTTTGAGAAAGCCCCTCACATGGTCTCTAATTCAGAAGCACAGTTGCAAGAAGATTTTATGGAACATTTTTCTTTTGAGTTTTTGGTAGCTGAGGTAGAGCAGAAAGTTATTGGAATTTCATTGTATTACCCGCGCTATTCTACATGGAATGGACGCTGTTATTATTTAGAAGATTTATACGTGCAGCCACGCTTTCGCGGAAGTGGAATAGGTGAAACGCTTTTGCGCGCTACCGCCCAAGCGGCTAAAGATGCTGGAGCCACCCGTTTAGATTGGCAAGTGCTAGATTGGAATACCGAAGCCACACGCTTTTACGAAAGGGTAGGAGCCAAAGTAGAAAAGGAATGGTGGAATTGTAAGTGGACGTTTTAATGCATTTTATCGGTACCCGGTTGTTCCCATAAAACACGTAAAGTGCTTTAGAAAACATAAAACTTATCCCAATATTAAATACGGAATAAAATAATTAGATTGATTTATAATAAGTTAACAAATCCTTGAACTTGAGTGAGAACCAAAATTCTTTTTGATGGTTTTTGTACAGGTATTTTAACTTAATACCTTTAATTATGAACAAAAACAAAAAGACCCAAGGTCAGCAAAAACCAACCGGTCAAAAGCAGTCTGGTCAGGCTCAAAAGCCACAACCGAAGACTCCTTCTAAAAAGTAGTAGATTAAAAATCACTACCATCCTTCCGGGAAACCGGAAGGATTTTTTTTGCTTATTTTTTTGCATAACGCCTTGCTATTAACTCGCAGAAAAAATATACTGGGTTATTGTAAATGAGTAAAGTCATATTTGCGTCACTATAAATATTGTCTATTTTTATAGCCTAATTAAAATTAACCTTTTCATGAAAAAATTTCTACTTTTCAGTTTTACATTTCTTACTTTTTTTGCGCAAGCACAAGTTTTTAATAGGTCTATAGCAAGGGGTTGGGCAGATAATGGTCTACTATTTTCTAATACAAGCAACAGCACCTATTTATTTACCAACAGCACCATTTTTGAGTTTGATAGTACGGGTAAAACGGTGCAAACTAAAACGCTTCCTTTTAAAACGGATAGAAGGTCTTCACTAATAAGAACCTATAAAAAACCCAACGGTAATATTTTAGCTTATGGTGCATTTACCTCCTTTTGTGATGTAGTAACTTCAAGTGGCTATTATTTTCTTGAATTTTCACCTACTTTATCTTTAATAGACAGTAGTTTTATGGATATGCCTTTTCTTAGAGTTGCCGCTATCAATAGAATGTTAAAAATCCCAAATAATGGTTATTTAATCTATTCAAGTAGTAGCTTGGTGCATTTTAGCGATAATTACGATACGCTTTCCTCCACCGTTGCTACTAATTTTATTTATTCCACTCCCGTATATATTGGTAATAATGAAATCTTGTTTCGTGCGGGTTTTGTAAATGGAGCTAGCACAAATCAATGGGAATTCAGAAAATATAATCTTACTACCAAGGTTTCAACGGTTGTAAATTTAACCAAAGGTTATTCGCCCATTAGCGCTACAGACACTACTTTTTCCCTTTTTCAGGATTCCGTATATAAAATGTACACCTATAACAGTGCTACACTAAGCTTAGCAGATAGCGTAACTTTAAATTTTCCTAGCGGATTTGTGCGGGCAAGCAGAGCAGGAGGTCTTTTTCAGGATGCTTTGGCTTTTTCAGATACATCAAACCTATATGCTTTTGATATCAATACGTTTGCCTTAAAAGGAACATACGCTTTAAATAATCCTTTAGGCAAGGGCCTTTTAAACATTATGGGCAATCAAGTAATGTTTGTAGATGCTAAAAATGGATATTTTGAGGTAGAAGTAGGTCAATTAAATCAAGCGCCAACAATAGCCTTAGCGGCATTAAAAGTGCAGGTAGAAAACACACGCATGGACACTTCTATAGATAACAGCGCTCCTTTTCCTAGAATAAACTTGAATACCGATTGGAAAATAAAAATTACCAATACCACAAATGTTGTTTTAGATAGCATTCGTTTGGTTTGGAAAATGCCTAATCCAAATCGCAACTGTATGAACGAGTATCCAACTTTAGTCACTTTTAAAAATCCATTAGCCGTTGGCGATAGTTTTGTTTACACAGCAGATAGCATTTATTTTACACAGCTAACGCCCATCAACAATAAAGTGACGGCCACCTTTGAGGTAAATGCGGTAATGGCAAATGGTATGGTGTTAAACGGTTCTTTGGCTTCGGCTACTGTAACTCAAAATACTATTGGTTTAAAAGAGCAAACTTTGCTGACCGATGTAAGCTTATATCCAAACCCAGCTTCAGAGAGTGTTTACATAAAATCTGCTCAGGTCATTCAATCGGTTGAAATTGTAAACTTGCAGGGCCAAAGCATTAGAACGGAGAAAGATATAAATGGGATTTCACAAATTTCAGTTGAAGGTTTAGCCAAAGGTATTTACTTAGTGAAATTAAAAACGGATGATGCACAAAGCTTGCCAGCGGGAGGCGTTGTGGTCAAGAAAATTGTGGTGGAGTAAGGTTTGGTTTATATCCTAATTAACTAAAATAACTTGTATGAAAAAAATTGTACTTATAGCGGCTGTCCTGCTATCATTTTCCGGGAAAGCGCAAATCTTTAATCGATCATTAGAAGATTTTTCCGCATCGGGTAAACCAGTGATAGTGCATAGAGGAAACAATATGGTTGTTTTTGATGCGGCTTACGCACGCGTGTTAGATACTTTGGGAAACGTAATAGCTACTGTAAGTATTCCAGACTCGGCACTTATGCAAGCGTACACCGAGCATATTGGTGTTTTAGAGCGAGCTAATGGTGATATTATAGTGTATGGAAATTATGATAGAGCGTGCGATGGCACTACTGATGTAGGTGTTTACTTATATAGCTTTTCTATAAATAATACTTTTACCAAAGTAAAAATACATGCTCAGTTTTTACAAAGAATAGCTTCTGTTATAGAAATGGACAATAATCGTTTATTTGTTTCAGCAGATAGAGTTTGGGCGGTGCTTAATGACCAGTTTGATACATTGAAGACCGGAATGTTTTATTTTACGGCTAATCTTGTTATACAAACGTGTTATTTGGGTGGTGATAGTTTGTTATTTCAAGGAGGAAACAGAGGAACTATATATAAATTGAAAACCACTTATGGTGTTATAACTAACGCTTCTTTGGGAACTTCAGCACAACTTTTTTCTATTTCAGATACCACTTTTGGCTTATTAAACCGAAATCAGAGGGATGTATTTGTGCACAATAAATCTAATTTAGCTAGGGTTGACAGTTTCCATGTAAATTTTCCGCAATTTTTAATTATTAATCAAGTGCATTTTGGTAAAGATGCTCTTGTATTACATGATGCTAATATTCATATTAAGTATGCTTATGCTGATTTTAGCCAATCAGGGTTTTGTCAAAATTTAAGTTCCGGAGGTCTTTCTCAACAAAATTTACAAGCCCAACTCAGCTATCATAAGTCTAAACTAGTACTTGTATCCGCGTCATTACAGTCTATAGGAGTGCAAGTGGGTGTGTTAAATAATCCGGTATCTAATATAGTTTCAAGCTTGGCTCTTACCGTTACAAACATCAATACCACGGTAGAAAATGTAGATAGCTCTGAATATGGTTTAACGCGTAAGTTAATCTATACCTACAAGTTAAAATGGAATACAAAAATTAAAAATAACGCTTCGCAAGTGATTGATAGTGTGAGAATTGCTCATGAAATACCATTTGTTAATATATGCACTACAAGCTATGAAACCGGATTAAAAAGCTATCAACGAATTGGTATTGGTCAAACTATTACTAGTGTAGATTCTATGCTCATTACTCAAAAATCACTTGAAAACAACCTTAGTTTTGTGCTTCATAATAGAATTGCCATGGCTAATGGTCAATTGGTAGGGTACACTGATGCGTATCAGTTTGACACCCTTGCTATAGAAAATGTAAGCATGGCAGAAAGTCGTCCTTTATCAAAAATTTCAGTATATCCAAATCCGGTTACTACCAAATTATTTGTAGATGCAGGCGTACCCATTAAAGCGATTGAAATTTTAAATATGCAGGGTGAAACTGTGCGTAGCTTAGAAAGTAAAAACGGGATTTCACAAATTTCAGTTGAAGGTTTAGCCAAAGGTATTTACTTGGTAAAATTGAAAACGGATGATGCGCAAAGCTTGCCAGCGGGAGGCGTGGTGGTAAATAAAATTGTGGTGGAATAATGTACAATCCTTTAGTTGAAAAATGAATACTAAAAAAAGACTCAGCCAAACAGGCGGTGCGAAATAAAAGAGTGTTAATTGGATATACGTTTGATTAATAAGGATTTATATAAAAGATGATAAAACGAAATATCAACAATGTGTTGATATTTTAAGTTGTAGTGCATTAAAATACCTTGTTTACATGAAATCAGAGATTGAATCAATTCTTACAAAGTATCGAGGGAAATTATCAATTTGCTCATGTACTAAAAATGAATTGACTAATCTGTTAGAATTCGACCATCATGTTGTGAAAATTAATGGTGAGAAGGGTGTACTAATTACATATCATTTAATAGGTACAAAAATGGAATGCGATTTTTATGAAGTAATAGTTGTTCATGAATACGTCATTAGTCATCCTTCGGTACCCGACCATGTCAATCAAATTATAGATAAAATGGATTGGGAAAGAAAATGAAACCGCACTACAACAACACATATAGCTTATGGCGGGTGAACAGCTACCAGCAAGGGTTTCGCTCCGTAGCCAGCCTTGGTTTCAATGGACAGGAAAGTGCTTCGAAACCGCCACAAGCCATATGCAAACCGTTGGGCTTCATTAGAAAAACGAAGATTAAATGAAAAAAATAACCTTACTATTATCACTTGTTCTTTTTACTTCTATTGCATTTAGTCAAGTAAACATTACTGATTTAGAAAAAACTGACGGGCTATGGACTAAAAAAGGTGAAGCTAAACCATACAATGGAGAATTTAAGGAAAGATATATGGATGGAAGTACAAAAGGAACAGGAACTTTTGTAAACGGACAACTTACAGGGCTAAGAGTTCAATATTTCCCCAACGGCAAGATAAGTACAGAGAAAGAATATAAAGGAGCATACCCACATGGAAAGGCTAAAGAATACTATGAAGACGGGACTTTAAAACAAGAAGGTTTTTTTGACAACAATAAAGAAGTTGGAACTTGGACACTATACTATCCAAATGGAATTAAGAAAGCTGTTTTGACATTCGAAACAGGTGTTCAAAATGGTCCTTATTTTGAATACAGTGATAAAGGAATATTGACTAAACAGTACTATTTCAGAAATGGAAAAGCTGAATATTCAGATGAATTTAACGAATTAATAAAAAAAGCATCTGAAATGACAGGCAGTTTTATTCCGAAAGAAGCTATTGAACTTTTTGATAAAGCAATTGAACTAAACCCTACTGTGGCATATGTTTATTTTGCCAGAGGAACTGCATATAGCACCACTTTTGATTACAATAAAGCCATTGAAGATTACGATAAAGCATTGGAATTAAACCCTAATTATGCTGAAGTTTATACTAATAGAGCAAGTGCAAAAATTAATCAGTTCACTTCTAAGGGGAATCTAGACCCTACACCTGAACAAACACAATCAGCTTGTGAAGATTTATATAAAGCGAAAGAATTAGGAGATGAGTCAATTGCTACTGAGGATATGATTTATTTATACTGCAAAAAAAATAAACCTAAGAAGAAAAAGAAATAACGAAATGCTAACAAAATGTATAGTGCATAGCACCCTGCGGGATGCTACGACACCATACACGGAACGTTGGGCACTATTTGAAGAAACAAACTCAAATTAAAAAGTGAAATCCTCAATCCTATTGATTCTCTTTTCGAGCCTTTTAATACTTAGTTGTAATAAGAAACCAGACTATGAGGGAAAGGCGATTGTGCTGTTGACTGGAGAAATAGGACTTACAGCAAATAAGCGCAACGTAGCAGTCATAGCCTACAAAACAATCACAGACAGCGTGAAAATTCAAAAAATCCACTTACCCAGATTTGAGTCCCCGATACTTGTTGGAGACAGTCTGGAAATTGTTGTGAATGAAAATAATATTGGTTGCCGAAAACTTTTCTCGTACAGAAGTAAATGGTCAGACCCTATTGTTTTTAAAGCGAACAATAGACAAGCTCTTTTTCACAATGGAATCCTGACTTTTGGAAATGGCAGCTTTCCTGATCAAATTAATTCTTTGGAATTTTACAACTATCGAATTTCAGAATCAGAAAATTTAATCGAAGTTAGGCCACTCGGATTTCCGGAAGAAATTGCCTTTAAATTTAAAGGGACTTTGGAAGCAGACTCACTTCAAGTAATAGGGTATAACGACCACTACATTAAAGAAAAATAAAAACAGTTGCCAACAACAGTAGCCGTTGCACAACCTTATAATTTTTGAGATTTGCATTTTGAACGAAGCCCTTTACGGGCTTTTTTCATGTTGTACTAAACAATTTTGAGGTAAAAATTGGGTTGATTAAATAAGCTTAAAAGGAACCTATTAAGTCTTGTTTTTAAAAAAGTAGTTGCAGTCTCCCGTTGGGAGTAATACAAGAAAATTTACAAAGTTCGGTTTTAATCCGAACTTTTTTATAGATTTGCAATCGCAGATGAGGCTGACCAATAAGAAAATATTAGAAAAGCTTAAAAGAAAGAACAGAGGAAATATTCCTTTGACCAAAGCTATCGACCAACTGATTAAGGATATTAACGATAATAATTGGAAGAATCAAACTGAACTGAATAAGACAAGAAAAGATGCAGACAACGTTCATAGCGATGGGTTTTATTTTTTTAACATCAATATTCACAGAACAATGATTTTAATTGAGTTTGATGATAACGAAGCTACTGCTGTTTGGGTTGGAATACACCAAGAATATGAAACGACCTTTAAAACAACAGGAATACTATTAAAAAGTGGTTAAAGTCTAATGATTGGATTTAAAAAAAAGATTATGAAATCGAAGATTCACGAATACCAAAAAAAAGCAATTAACGATGAGTAAAACACAATTCGACATATCAGAACTAATTGAAAATGGGGAAATCCTAAATGAATTGGATTTTGAAAGAGCAATGATTGCGGACAGAAAATTGCGTGTTCTTGCAAAGGAAAATCCGAAATTCAAATCCGCACGAAAAAAATTAAGAGATTTAATTGAGGAGTACGAAAATAAAAGTTGGAGTGCTGATTCTAATATTTCTGACAAAAAACTACGAGAAAGCGATGTTGCGGAATTGATAGCCGAAAAAGAACGGTTATTTATCCAGCGAAGAAAAGAGCTTATCCGAAAAAAATTAAAGAATTTAAACCTAACACAACAAGACTTTGGGAAAGTTTTGGGACATCAAAGCAAATCCTATATGTCTGAACTGATGAATGGAATAAGTCCTTTTTCCTTAAAAGATTTGATTGTTATCAATAGAATTTTAAAAATTGATTTAACCGATTTGGTTCCAACTTTTCTGCCACAATCTGATAGAGTAAAAATTAGAACAACAATTAAAAAATTGGATAATCCAAAACTGAAATTAAGTAAAGACGATTTAGCATTAGCGTAAAATTACTACTGCCTACACCGTATATAAAAAATCACTGGTAAGTGCTTAATTCATTGGCTTTTTCATATATTTAAGGTCAGTACTTAACCGAAAAATTTGCGCCTAATTACACGCAACTTTTCATATACAAACACATTGCCATTAACTTAAATGAAATACACAAACGAGAAAATAGTTGAACGAATTGAATCAGGAGAAAACCTAAAGTATCTCCTTTTCTGGGGACACCAAAAGTCTGGTCAAATTACAAAATCTTGTTTCAGTCAATGGTACGAATCAGAATTCGAAGTTAATGGCATAAAGTACCTGACAGCCGAACATTATATGATGGCTGAAAAAGCTCTATTGTTTGGAGACAAAAAAAATCACCAAAAAATAATCGAGTCTGAAAAGGCAGGAGAAGTAAAAGAATTTGGACGGAAAGTGCAAAACTTTAACCAAAGGGTTTGGGAAGAAAATCGATTTGAAATAGTAGTTAGAGGTAATTTTCACAAGTTTAGTCAAAATGAAGAATTATCAGAATTTATAAAAAATACTAAAGATCAAATTTTGGTTGAAGCAAGTCCTGTAGATAAAATTTGGGGAATTGGACTTGCTCAAAATGATGAGAATGCAGAAATTCCATATTTTTGGAATGGCCTGAATTTACTCGGATATGCTTTAATGGAAGCAAGAGATATTTTAAACAAAATTGAAAAGTTTAAACTGCTTGAAAATCCTGTTTTACCACCTTGGTTGGCTCATCCTGAAATCGACAGGTATAGTATTGGTTGGAGAATGGGTTATGGAGAAGAACACATTGACAACCTATATGAGTATTTAGATAAAATAACTGAGACTGAAAGAATAATTTACGAATTAACCTTTCCTGAAAATGAGGAGTGGAAAAATTGGTATAAAAACGAATAAAAAGCACTACCGCCAATAACTAAGCATTCGAGCGGCACGTAGTGCCCAGCGAGAATGCAGTGTTGAACGTAGGGGTTGGACTATTTAGGCTAATTTTGACTTATAGGCAAATGGCCTTTCGTGTGACTTTTAAAGGTATGCAAAGCAACTTATGGTTAAAGTTACGGGTTTAACTTTCAGTAGTTCTTTAAAGGTTTAATGCTGCACCCGAAAACCTTTCGTTTCTTTACAAAACTACGAACGAGGCCGCTCAACGTTTATTTAAACCACCATAGTTCACTACAAATGAAAATATTTAGTTTAAAGATTTTTGCCATTTTAACAATTGCATTTTTACCCGTATTAGGTAGTGCTCAAAAGTCTTTCTATGATGGTATAGATCACGTTAACAACATCGGTTGGAAATACACTCAAACGTTATATCCTAATTTGAAACCAGAACTTGGAATAAAGAAAACCGAGTATAAATTATATCAAAGTGATTACATCATTATTCGCTCATGCAAAGACAGCACGTTAATAGACAGTATAGCATGGATTACTACTAAAAACTTTCGTGCAGAAAATTATAGCGATTATAATACTATCAATAAAGAACAGAAGTCTGTTTTAAACCTTAAAGCGAATAGCATTCAAATAGATACAATATATTTTGAGGGCTTAAATTCAATTCTTTTCGAAAGTTATATCAGTCCCAGTTATGATCACTTTTTTACAGTGAAAGAAACAATTGTCAATGAGAGTTCCGGTGACAGCACAGTAAGCGAGTTCTATTCATTAGAAGATGTAAAGGACATTTGTATTACAGGATATTATTTCAGAAGAAAAGCCCTCAAAATGTATAGCAGCGGAAAACCACATTACACATGGTTATACTATAACATATATGGAGAACTCACTCGGAAAACTGAGTATAAAATGGGGGTAATCATAAAGGACGAGCAATTTTAATAGAGGTATATAATAAAGTATAATTACCATTAAAACCGTCCATTTATGCTAAAAACCGGGCGGTCTCATCACTTACTCAAAACGTTACTGTACAGGCTTACCTACATTTCGTTTCCGTTTATTGGTAGATTTATTTTTAGGCATAGAATACAAAAAAGGACAAAACTGCGAACGGTTCAGCCTTGCAAGATTGTATCAACGAATACGAAAAAAACTAAGAGCCTGAGTTCGATTAATACCAAAATAAATCAATCTGATAGCTAGTGGTTTAATAGCTCAAAAACAACAAGCGAGCCCCCCAGCCCCGCCAAGGCGGGGGAGTTTAGCTGCATGTGTAGCTACTCCCCGCCTTGGCGGGGCTGGGGGGCTTTAAGAAGTTCAGATGCTCATATTCAGTTATATAAAAATCGAACTCAGGTTGAAAACGATTTACCAACAAAAACACGTCAGAATGGTGCTTAAACATAAATTATTGAGCTTTTGCTGCATCTAATTTTTTTGAGAAAATCCTTGTGCAGGCGTTAACAAGCCTTCTTTCAGTAATTTCTTTTCCATCTTGCAGGAGCTAGCTTTTGTTTATAGCCCTAAGTAGCCATACATTTAACCACGTCAATAGTATGATTGTACCGTAACGCATTTTCAAAACAACTCTATGAACCCTTTTTCCACTTCTTACGCTAGCGATACGCCCGACTCTGAACTGGTAACCCAAATTTTGAACGGTAGCAAAAGTGCTTTAAACGGCCTTATACTTAGGCATCAACCTTTTGTGTACAACATTGCGTGGAAAATGCTGGCAGATCCTGAAAAGGCACAAGACTTAACCCAAGAAGCGCTACTAAAAATTATTTCAAATTTAAGTTCCTTTCAAGGCAATAGCTCTTTCAGAACTTGGGCGTACAGAATTGTACGCAACCATTTTCTAAACGATCAAAAAAAGCCGAGCAATATGTTTGCCGAAAACTTTGAGGATTTAGGCAACATGCTTGATGCAAGCGGAAGTGTAGATATTTCAACAGAAGATCAAGAGCTGAAAAAAGAAGAAATACGAGAAGTGCGTTTGCAATGCCTTTCGGGGATGTTGCTTTGCCTTAACAAGGAGCAGCGGCTTATTTATATTATTGGAGATGTTTTTGGTGCCGACCATAATGTAGGTTCAGAAATTATGGAAATGACGCCTGCCAACTACCGCAAAAAACTAAGCAACGCCCGCAAGCAATTGCACAATTTTATGCTTAATAAATGCGGCTTGGTAAACAAGGATAATCCCTGCCGATGCCACAAAAAAGTAACCGTAGCGCTAGAGCATGGTATGGTAGATGCTAAAAATTTGTTGTTCAACCAAAAGGAGTTTTCCACGTTTAAAGCTTCGCTAGAGCCAGATGCTAGTTATTTGGTAGATACATCTGAGCAACTCATTACCGAATTGCAGCGCGACCACAGCTACAAAACTACCTTTGAGAAGAAAAACTTTTTGGAGGTGATTCTGGATAGCCCTGAATGGCGCGATCGTTTGAA
The DNA here is from genome assembly GCA_963715655.1 of Schleiferiaceae bacterium. GTDB lineage: Bacteria > Bacteroidota > Bacteroidia > Flavobacteriales > Schleiferiaceae > JANQPD01. The sequence continues at coordinate 3,395,230 of OY970262.1, read as the reverse complement.
TTTAAATTGATTTTTTAAGCAAAAGCATTCACACTTTAAAAAACCTCTTGTCTAATTAGGCAAAGAGGTTTTTATGCTTTTATCAACCTCTAAAGAAGTAAGAATCAAATACCAAACAGTATGCTAGCCGGACATTTCTCTACCGCTCTTGTTGCTCATCAAAAAATCTCAAATAAAGGAGCTTTGCTCTTTTTCTTAATTGCTTCGCAACTACAAGATTTACTTTGGTTAAGCTTTCACTATTTGGGTTTAGAACCTACTGTTCCAGTAGATTTGCTGGACGTTACCCTTAGGAACATTACTGTTGATATGGTTTATAGCCACGACCTATTTCCTCAACTAGTATGGATGGCTCTCGTTTTTGTAATTGGCAAGCTATTGTTTAAAAAGAATAACATTGCCATAGCGGGTGCATTATTAGTACTTGGCCATTATTTGCTCGACTTACTATCAGGCTACCCTCACCATGTGTTTGGCGCAGATACGCATGAGGTAGGCTTGGGGCTGTACTACTCTAATGTGTATTTAGCCATATTAATAGAGGCAGTATTCACAGCTATTGTTCTGGTTTATTATTTTAGTGTCGATTCCAAAAAGAGCGAACCCCGTAGCCGAAAAAACAGGCTTCAAATAGCAGGGCTGTTTGTGTTTGGCATAATCTTTCTATTATCCATAGGTAGCGTTTCATTCCGCCAATGGTTTAATATACCCGAGTTTGATGTGCCCTTTAACACCGCCATGTTATCGCTAGTGTTTACCTATCTACCTATGATAGTTTATTTATACTACTTTGTAGGAAGCAAGCAACCTACTCCGATAAGGCAATAAGTACCCACCCTTCAATCCACTAGTAAAAAAGTTTTTTTCCTCAAAGCGTTCACACATCTAAAAACCTCTTGTCTAATAAAGAAAAGAGGTTTTTATGCTTTTATTCATTCGTATTTTTTTAGTCCTTTATGGAGTTATTGCCTTAGGCACAGGTTTCTTAGGCGTATCGGCTCCATTTGATGCTGCATCAACACCTGCCGCTGACAACAACCACCGTTTTGTAGCCGCTATTTGGGCGGCCATGTCCGTAGCTTTTTTCTACGTGGCGTATGCTCCATCAGAAGTTTCTCTTTTTAGATTTTTAATGCTGGCTGTTTTTATTGGCGGCTTAGTAAGAACTTATGGCTTAAGATATTACGCGGCAAGTCCGTTGCTCATCTTCGGTATTTTAATAGAATTAATTCCAACTGTCATCCTGTTTTGGATGCACACCAAATTGCTAAATGAAGGCACACTTTAATAACAAATTACATGAATATATCTAAACAAAAAGTACTCATAACTGGCGGTGGCTCGGGCATAGGGCTTGCGCTTGCGCGGAAATTTTTATCGCAAGGAAACACGGTAATTATTACAGGTAGAAATGGCGCTAAGCTGCAATTGGTAAAGGAGGAACTTCCTGAAATACATATTTTTAAAAGTGATGTAACCAAAGATGAAGACGCCCAAAATTTGGCCAATAAAATGCAGGAGGAGTTTAACGGCATTGATGTGCTCATAAACAACGCGGGCATTATGCTTTTGCTAGATGCCGGTAGTGAGAACAACGATTTGCACAAGCAATTTGAAGAAATTGAAATCAATTATCAAGCGCCCATTCGCATGTTGCATTACTTTTTGCCACAGCTTAAAAAGAGTGAAAATGCTGCACTTGTAAACGTATCTTCTGGGTTGGCCTATGTGCCTTTTGAGCAAGCACCCGTTTATTCTGGTACCAAAGCTGCCGTGCATTTGTGGACACAAGCCATACGCCCACAGCTTAGCCTGCACAACATTAGGGTGGTAGAACTTTTGCCTCCGGTAGTAGATACTAAACTAGCAAAAGATGCTGATTTGAAAGATGATAACCTAAAACCCATGCCACCCGAAAAACTCGCGGAATTGTTCTGGAAAGATTTTACAAAGGGGAAAGATGAAATCACCATAGGGCTATCCAAGCAATTGAAACTTTTGGGTCGCTTTGCACCTACATTCATTTTTAAACAACTTAATAAAGTAGTAATACCAAAATAAAAACAACATGAAAACAAGACTAAAAATTATCGCTGTAGCTGTTGCAGCTTTTATAATTACACATCAAGCGGCAGCGCAAGAAGTGTATCCAGGCAAGGCCACTAAAGTAGAAGAAGATATTTCTGCGGAAATGCCTTTTGAATCTAAATTTATTACCATTGGCAAAGAACAAGTGCATTATGTGGAGTCAGGCGAAGGCGATCCTATTTTATTACTGCACGGCTTGCCCGCAAACCTGTATTTGTGGCGCAACATTATCTCTAAAATTGATAGCAATAAAAAAGTAATTGCTTTAGATTTTTTAGGCTTTGGTAAATCTAGCTTTCCAGCGGATAGCAATACTTCCGTAGAAGTGCAATACCAAATGCTAAAAGATTTTATAGAGGCAAAACAACTTAAAAACGTTACGCTTTTTGTGCAAGATATTGGCTCCATTGCCGGCATGTTGTACACCATTAGAGAACCACAAAATGTAAAAGGCCTTGCGTTGTTTGAAGCGCCCTTTATGCCAGCCGAAGTAATGTATGACCAACTTCCCTTTAGTTTTATAGCTTTTATGCGCATTACCAGAACCCAAAAAGGAAATGAAAAATGGATGGTGAAAAGAAATTTTGCAGGAAAAAAATTGGCGGTCAATTTCTTTACAGGAAGAAAACTCCCTAAAGAAGCGTATCCGTTTTACACCGAGCCATGGAACGAAAAAGAAAGAAGATACGCCATTACTAGAGGGCCAGATCCTGCTGTTTTATCGTACACCAAGGGAAAAGGTGAAAGCGGTTTTGCCAGTTTGCTCGACACAATTTCTACGGGTATGAAGGAAACGGAGGTGCCTATTTTGTATTTCTACGCAAAAAAAGGACTGGTAAACAGAGAAGAGGCCGTTCTATATGCCATGAATAATTTCAAAAATGCTACCTACGTTTATTTAGGTAAAGGAAAACACTTCCTTACCGAAAGCCATCCCACTCAAATGAGTTTGGAATTTAACAACTGGTATAAAAAACTGTAAGTATCATGAAAAAAATACTCCCTTATATTTCAATTATTGGCATTGCCGCTTTCGCGGGAAACATGATTAACATTGGCCTTAGCTACAGTGTGCTCTGGCAATCTTTAGAACCCATTGCGTTTATGGAATCGTTTAAAGTAGATTTTCCGCTGCTGCTTGGCCCCACCGCTGCTACTTTAATACCGGCTTTTATTGCCACGCTTTGGTTGGTGTTTATCTCCAAGCAAAACAAATCGGCTAGGCGCTATTGGCTAATTGCCTTTGTAGGATTGTTGCTTATCAACATCCAAACGGCCGCTTATCATTTACCTATGAATTTAGATTTTATGGCTTTAAAATATACCGCTGCCGAAGCTACCAGCAAACTGCAAGGCTGGGTAATTTTTCATTGGGTTAGAGTAGTTCTAGCAATTGTAGCGGCCGTTTACGCCATAAAAGCTTTTCAAACGCAAAGCAAACAAATCAAATAAAAAAAACATGAATAATTTCATAATCATAAATTTACAAGCCATTATTGGCGCTGTCAGTCTTTTTCTTGGTTTCAAATTTTGGGTGCAACCACGCCTTGTAAATCTCTCTCTGTACAATACACTTTTGCCCTTTGTTTTTCTAAATACATTTAGATATTTAGGACTTTCCTTTATGGCTAAAGAGCAGTTTTACGATGGTTTTCCCACCGAGTTTTTAACCACCGTAGGTCTTTGGGATATGGCTACCGCAATTTTAGCCATTATCACCGCCATCGCCTTAAAAGGCAAGTGGAAATACGCTATTCCGTTGGTTTGGGTGTTCAATATTGTTGGTTTTGCAGATTTAATCACCGCCTTTCCACAATTTTTTGGCCTAGAGTTGTACAATCAAAACTTGGGTTTTATATGGTTAACCTTTGTTACCTATGGTTTAGCAGCATTTTTGAGCCACATTTACATTTTTACGGTGCTTATCAAAAACCTTAGAAAACAACAGTCCGCTTAGCGCGATATACCGCTTTGGTGCAACCGCTTAATTTTAACTTTACATTTTCATGAAGTCCTTTTTCAATTTTTTACTACTCGTGGCACTTTCCGCAATGCTTTACGGATGCGTGCTAAAAAAAATCCCAACCGTAAACTTTTACAGGGATATGCCATCAAGAACGATAGAAAAACCACCAGTGGCACTTAAAATTTCGAGTAATAGTAAGCCTTTGGGCGACTTAAAAATTAGTCCGAAAAGGAAAAACCAAACACTGCAAGAGTTTTTAGAAAAAAGCAGCACCGAAGCCTTTTTGGTTATTAAAAAAGACGAACTCATTTACGAATGGTACGCGCATGATTCTCTAAAAACCACACCACTAACCTCATTCTCAATCGCCAAAAGTATGCTGGCCGCGCTGGTAGGCATTGCCATAGATGAAGGCAAAATAATTTCGGAAGAAGAACGGGTAATTGATTACGTTAAAAATTTAGATACCAATGCTTTACGCCATTTAAAAATCAGTCACTTGTTGCAAATGACATCAGGCACTAGGTATTCAGAAATGGATGTATTTAATACCAAAGATGCGCCCGCTTTTTTTGAAGGAAAAGGATTGCGTTACGAACCTGGCGAAAAGCACGAATACTGGAGTGCGGTGTATCAATTGCTGGGCATGGTGTTGCAAGAAGCCATAGCTCCCCAAACCATTTCAAGCTATTTATCAGAAAAAATTTGGCAACCCATGGGCGCAGAAGCTTCAGCCACTTGGAGTGTGGATAATGAGCAGGGCATTGAAAAATCATTTTGTTGCGTGCAAGCCTATGCTGCGGATTATGCGCGTTTTGGTTTATTATTTTTACATAATGGGCAGCTAAATAATCAACAAATTGTGCCTGCTAGTTGGGTGCAAAAAACCTTTTCTATTAACGAGGAAGAAGGCAGCATTAAAAAATATAATTACGGCTGGTGGCTGCCTTTTGAAAATACAAATGAAATGTTGGCCAAGGGATTTCGCGGGCAACGCGTGTTTATAAACAGAACGAATGAAACGGTAATTGTGCGGTTGGGTAAAAACCGCTCTGGCTTGTTTGGTTTTGGATGGAGTGAATTTTTTAGAGAGTTGAATAAGGAACTTTAAGCGGTTTGTGCCTTTGGCGAGGAGGCAAGTTGAAAGACCTAATTGTTTTTCAAATGTCATATAAATTCTCCTTAAAATACCTCATTGCAGAATAAATTAAGAAGCTGAGTTCTATTTTTATATAATTAAATATGAGCATCTTAACTTCTTTGAAGCCCCCTTCGGGGGTTTGGGGGCTAGCTTACTGCTTTTGAGCTATTAAACCACTAATCATCAGATTAATTTATTTTTAATATTAATCGAACTCAGGTTAAGAAGCCTTTTAGAGGCAACATTTTTTGCCGTAATTACTATAACTTCTTTCTTTGAAAACCTTTGCTTAATCAGGTAGCATTTTCTTAAAACATTACACTTCTCGACTACCCCTTCCTCAAGCTCAGGAAAAGCTGCTCAAAGAAACTAGCGTTTGGGATTATTTTTTAAGGTGCAGGCATTATCAACGCAGGCTGGGTTGAGCGGAGTTGAAGCCCTTAGTTTATAGTTTATTGCGCGTAAATATTTTATGAATACCCCTCTACTCAATCTAAGTTGCCGCAGTCATAGTACAACCATCACCGTACAGCGTACAATTGCCTAATACCTAATACTTGTCGCTTAATACCTGTTCCCTAAACCGAAACACCATAACTCCTCAACGCATCATTCAAGCTAGTTTTTTTATCGGTGCTTTCTTTACGGGTTCCAATAATTAGCGCACAGGGCACTTGATATTCCCCTGCCGGAAATTGCTTAGGATAGGTTCCTGGAATTACTACCGAACGGGCTGGCACATAACCCTTTATTTCTTTAGGCGTATCACCACTTACATCAATAATTTTAGTGGAGGCGGTTAGTACCACGTTTGCGCCAAGCACCGCCTCTTTTTCTATTCTAATACCTTCCACCACTATGCAGCGGCTGCCAATAAAGGCATTATCTTCAATAATTACGGGTGAAGCTTGCACAGGTTCTAAAACCCCGCCAATGCCCACACCGCCACTAAGGTGCACGTTTTTGCCAATTTGTGCGCAAGAACCCACCGTGGCCCAAGTATCTACCATGGTGCCTTCATCTACATAGGCGCCAATGTTTACGTAACTCGGCATCATAATTACGCCTTTGCTTATATACGCACCGTGGCGTGCAATGGCGTGCGGTACTACTCTAATACCAAGTTTTGCATATGCTCGCTTTAGCGGAATTTTATCATGAAATTCTAGTGGCCCAACTTCAATAGTTTCCATTTTGCGGGTTGGAAAATAAAGAATCACCGCTTTTTTTACCCATTCGTTTACTTGCCAACCATTTGCAGTAGGTTCTGCACAGCGTAATATGCCTTTATCAATATCTTCAATAATATCGTTAATGGTTTCTACCACAAGCTTTTCGCTTAGTTTGCTGCGGTCGTTCCACGTTTGCTCTATAATATGCTGTCTTTCGTCCATGGTTGTAAAAAAATGTGAGGGTCAAAAATAGGCAATAGCCGCAAAGGGCAAAAGCGAATTGTACCTTTACCGCATGGCAAAAATAATAGCGTTAGACATTGGCGGTAAGCGCACAGGTATTGCAGAAACTGACTTTATGCAAATTATTGCACAAGCCGTGGAAACCGTTGATACCAAAACGCTGATTCCTTATTTAGAAAAACGATTTCGCGCGGAAGCGTATGAAGCCATCATTATTGGTGAGCCTAAAGATTTAAAAGGTGGCGATTCTCATAATAGTGCCTTGGTGCGCGAGCTTACGGAAAAAATAAAAACAAAGTTTAAAGAAACCCCCGTGCATTTAGTGGACGAGCGCTTTACTTCTAAAATGGCCATGAGCCGCCTGATAGAAAGTGGAATGAAAAAAGGTAAACGCAAAGAAAAAGGCAGTTTAGATGCTGAAAGCGCGGCTATAATCTTAGAAAGCTATTTACAGAGTAAATAAGTACCTATTTAGTAGTTTTGCGCAAATTGATGATATGATTTTACCCATAGTGGCGTACGGAGATCCGGTGTTGCGTAAACGCGGAGCGGATATTGAAGAAAATACAGAAGAGGTGCAAAAGTTGGTAGATGATATGTTTGAAACCATGTACAATGCCTCGGGCGTTGGTTTGGCGGCTCCTCAAATTGGTAAATCGCTTAGGCTTTTTGTAATAGATGCTTCCGGTTTTGTAGATGAGGATGAGGATGATGAAGAAGGTCTAATTGATTTTAAAAAGACGTTTATCAATCCTCAAATTACCACAGAAACAGGCGATGAGTGGGCGTTTAATGAAGGATGCTTGAGCATACCGGAAGTGCGAGAAGATGTAAGTCGCCACGAAGAAATTTCTATTACATATTTGGATAGAGATTTTAATGAACACACCGAAACTTTTGATGGCTTAAAGGCGCGTGTAATTCAGCATGAGTACGATCATATTGAGGGCGTGCTGTTTACAGATCACTTGAGTCCTCTGCGTAAGCGTATATTAAAAGGACGTTTGAGTAGTATAAGTAAAGGAAAAATAAAGGTGGGTTATAAAATGAAATTTCCTGTAAAATGATAAAAAAACTTTGGGTAGGCGCGGTAGTATTGTTACTTGCAGCGTGCCAGCAAAATAAAGAAGTTAACTTTAAAAACGGCCAGCAGGCGGTAATTAAAGGTTTGGAAGCTAAAACAATGGAGGCGGAAGCATTGGATACCGCGTTGGTTAGGCAGCTTACAAATGCGTATTTAGCTTATGCTGATTCGCTTCCGCAAGATTCGCTTAGCCCTTACTATTTAAGCAAGGCAGCCGATTTATACAAGGTGCGCAGGGAAACAGCTTTGTATGCAATTAACACCTATAATATGGTTTTAAGCAATTACCCGGAGCATCCGTTGGTTAGCAGATCTTTATTTATGATGGGTTTTACATTTGATGAAGTGCTGGGCGATAAGCAGCGAGCCGTAAAATCATATACCTATTTTTTAGAGCAATATCCTGAACATCCGTTAGCCGAAGATGCTAGAACATTGCTAGCTATGGCACAGGATACAGGAACGAGCGATTTAGAAATTATAAAAAATTGGGAGGCTAATAACGCCCAAAAACAAAATTAAAATATGAATTTAGATAGAATTTTAGCCATTGGCGGAAAGCCGGGCTTATACCATTTAGTAGCACAAAGTAGAGGAGGCGTAATTGTAGAATCATTGCAGGATGGCAAACGCTTTCCGGTAAGCGCAGCAGGTAATGTAAGTGCACTTAAGGATATTGCTATTTATACGTACGGAGAAGAAGTGCCGCTTAAGGATGTGTATCAAAAAATTGCTGACAAAGAGGATTACGGAAAAGCACCGAGCCATAAAGAAAGCAGTAGCACCTTAAAAAGTTACTTAGAAGAAATTTTACCTGATTACGATAAAGAAAGAGTGTATGATTCTGACATTAAAAAACTTTTTAATTGGTATAACATTTTGCAAGCAAATGATTTGCTAAAAGGAGAAAGTGAAGGTGAGCCTGCAACTGTTTCCCCTTCGGGAGTTGGGGAGCCAAAGGATGAAGGCGAAAACGCAGAACCCGCTGTGGGTGAAGGTGAAAGTGAGCCTGCCGCTGTTCAATCTTCGGAGGATAAAAAACCTAAAGAAAACAAGGAGCTAAAGGAAAAAGCGCCCAAAAAAGATGCATAGTCGCGCAGACATTTTAAAAGAATTTGGGCGTTTGCTGGACATCATGGAAGATTTACGAGCCAAATGTCCGTGGGATATGAAGCAAACCATGGAAACCTTGCGCCCGCTTACCATTGAAGAAACCTACGAGCTTGGGGATGCTATTTTAGACAATGACCTAGAAGAAGTAAAAAAGGAAATTGGCGACATCATGCTGCACATGGTATTTTACAGCAAAATAGGAGCAGAGCGGCAGGCTTTTGATATGGGCGATGTGCTAAGTAGTATTTGTGAAAAACTCATTGCACGCCACCCACATATTTATGGAGATGTAAACGTTTCTGGAGAAGCTGAAGTGAAAGCCAATTGGGAAAAACTTAAACTAAAGGAAGGAAAAAAGTCGGTTTTAGAAGGAGTGCCAAAATCTTTGCCAGCCATGGTAAAAGCTACCCGCATTCAAGAAAAAGTACGCGGTATTGGGTTCGATTGGGAGGAAACTCAACAAGTGTGGGATAAAGTTGAGGAAGAATTAATAGAATTAAAAGAAGAAATTAAAGTGGGTGACCAAAAAAAGACGGAAGAGGAATTTGGCGATCTGCTTTTTTCAGTAATTAACCTAAGTCGCTTTTTAAAGGTAGATGCTGACTCTGCTTTAGAACGTACCAACAAGAAGTTTATAAAACGCTTTCAATATTTGGAAGAAGAAGCCGCCAAACAAGGTAAAAGACTTTCAGATATGAGCTTGGCTGAGATGGATGTGATTTGGGAAGAAGCGAAGTTGCAGGAGGGTTAATTGGTTTAAACTTGTTTTTCAATGAAAAATTAGTGAGCTCAAATTTTCTTCAAACATCACTTTCACTGTGCTTTCTGAATATAAGATTCAAGATTTAGCCCACAATTTTGATTTTTCTGGAGATGCCGTTTCGTTTGATTATTTAACCAAAGCGTCTGCCGTTTATTCCTCTAATATAGAGGGTAATAGCGTTGATTTAAATTCCTGCATGAATTACGAACTTAACAAAGACACTTTTAAGAGTGGTGAGGTACGAGCCGAGGGAGGATGAAATTTAAAGTAAAAACCCTCCTCCGCCCTTTGGGCACCTCCTCTAGAGGAGGATAGAGTAGCAAGAGGCTTTTTTTTATCCTAGTACTTCATAAATGACAAATATCTTTTTACTTAAAAGCTAGTTAGGAGGTTATCTCCCTTTGGAGGGAGTGGTGAGGTACGAGCCGAGGGAGGATTGAAACTTCTAATTAGAAACCCTCCTCCGCCCTTTGGGCACCTCCTCTAAAGTCAGCTTCATAACAAAATTTTCTTAAAAATACTAATTTCCAAAATCATTATTCAAAGCCTGTACATTGTAATTGAATGGTTTTTTACTTTCGCATTCCCTTAAAAAAAGAGCTTATGAAAGTTTTTAAATTTGGAGGTGCCTCCATAAAAGATGCAGATAGCGTGCGCAACGTTGCCAATGTGCTTAATCACTACCCCGGTGAAGAAATTCTGATTGTTATTTCGGCTATGGGTAAAACCACCAACAAGCTAGAGCAAATTGTGGAAGCTTACATCAATCAAACGGATACTTGCACAAGTCAAATTCAAGAATTACGCGCCAGTCACCTAGAAATTATAAACGAGCTTTTTCCGGCAGATGAACACCGTGTGCATAATGATGTGGAAATTTTGTTTACTCAATTAGAAATTATCACCAGCGGAAAACCAACCAATACCTTTAATCAGGTGTACGATCAGATTGTAAGCTTTGGGGAGTTAATCTCCACAAAAATTGTAAGCAGCTATTTAAATAGTAGCGGCTATCAAAATAAATGGTTAGATGCACGTAGATTAATCCGTACAGATCAAAATTATCGCTTTGCGCGCGTAGATTGGAACTTTACAGATAGGTTAATTAAAGAAACCATAAAAAGCGATAATCGCTATGTTATACAAGGGTTTATAGGTTCTGATGATGATTTAAACCCTACCACTTTAGGCCGTGAAGGTTCTGATTATACCGCTTCAGTTTTAGCCTATGTGCTTAATGCCGAGGAGGTTGTAATTTGGAAAGATGTAGCCGGTGTGCTTAATGGCGACCCGAAGATTTTTGATAACGTAGAACTTCTTAAGCAAATAAGCTATCGTGAGGCTATAGAACTTGCTTATTATGGAGCCTCTGTTATTCACCCAAAAACGATACAACCTTTACAGGAAAAGAAAATCCCGCTAAGGGTAAAAAGCTTTATGGAGCCTGCCAATGAGGGTACTTTAATTACCATGGGTGCTGATTTAAAACCTCTGTTGCCCTGTTTTATTAAAAAGGATCATCAGGTTTTAATAACCATTGCTACGCGAGATTTAGCCTTTATAGTAGAGGAACACCTGAGTAAAATTTATAAGGTATTTCATCAGTTTGGCGTACGCGTAAATATGAGTCAAAATACAGCGGTGAGTTCTTCCTTTTGTATTAATTATGATGCCATTACCACGTCTAAACTTATTACAGAATTAAGTGCCGAGTTTGATACTTCCTTTAACGAAAGTGTGCGCTTATACACCGTTAGAAATTATGATGAAGCGGCTGTAAAACGTGTTAAGAAAAATGGCGATATGCTGCTAGAGCAAATTAGCCGTAATACCTATCAAGTAATAGTGGCTTAAGGGAATTGTTGTAGTTTTAACCCTATAAAATTCTTTAATGGGTTTAGTTGATAAACGAGATATTTCTAAAGTAGTAAAGCTAGATAAAATGGGCCTTGGCTTGCTGGCAAAACCTATTATGGATATACTGCGTATTAGCGATATCAACGAGGCCTACGATAAATTTGCCGAACTGCACGGTGTAGCGTTTATTGATGCTGTGCTTAAGGAGTTTCAAGTTGAATTTGATTACTACGAAGCTGAGTTAAAACGCATTCCAAAAGAAGGTCCTTTTATTACTGTTTCCAATCATCCCCTTGGTGGGATAGACGGTATTATTCTTATAAAGTTGATAAGTCAAGTAAGGCCAGATTATAAGGTGATGGCCAACTTTTTATTACAGAAAGTAGAGCCGCTTAAAGACTATTTTATGCCGGTAAATCCTTTTGAAGATAAAGATATTAAGAGCAGTTTTGCGGGTATTAAAGATAGTATGGAGCATATTCGTGAGGGGAAACCACTTGGTATATTTCCTGCGGGAGAAGTAAGTACATATAATTTTGATGAGCGTAAAATTGTAGATAAAGAGTGGGAGGAAGGTGCGCTTAAGATGATTAAAAAAATGCAAGTGCCCGTAGTGCCTGTGTATTTTAAAGCGCGTAATAGTCGGTTTTTTTATCTTTTATCTATGCTACATCCTTCTTTGCGTACGGCCAAATTACCGTCAGAAATTTTGCACCAAAAAGGTAAGAGTATTCGCATACGCATTGGGCGGTCTATTCAAGTAAAAGAGCAAGCGCAATATGCCACTATTGAACATTATGGTGCATTTTTAAGGCAGCGCACCTATTTGCTACGACAGGCTTTATCACCAGAAAAAAAGCTGTTTAGCCTAAAGCGTCCGGAAAAAGCCGAACCCATAATTGCGGCATTAGACAAGCAAAAGCAAATTGAAGAACTACAGAGTTTAAAGCAGAAAGGAAAATTACTTTTTGAGCAAAAAAATTACGAAGTGTATGTTGCTAAATCGGCAGAAATTCCTGTGCTTTTGCAAGAAATTGGGCGCCAACGTGAAATTACCTTTCGGGAAATTGGAGAAGGAACCAACAAGCCTTTAGACTTAGATATTTACGACTATCACTACGAGCATTTAATACTTTGGGATGCAGAGCAAAACATACTTTCCGGAGCTTACCGACTTGGCATTGGTACAGATATTTACCGCCAATTTGGCCCCCATGGTTTTTACGTAACCACATTGTTTAAAACAGATGAGGTAATGCAAGAAATGTTTTCCAAATCATTAGAAATGGGCAGAGCATTTATAGTAAAAGAGCAGCAACAAAAGCCCTTGCCTTTATTTTTACTGTGGCGCGGTATTATTGAAGTGATAAAAAGAAATCCGCAGTTGCAATACATTACCGGCTGCGCAAGTATTAGCGCTAGCTTTTCTAAATTTAGCCAATCTTTAATGGTAGAATTTCTTACCCAAAAACATGGCGACCCCCAGTTGGCTGAGCATATAAAACCACGCAAACCCTTTAAATCCAAGTTGAGTGATGAGCATCGTAACGCGGTATTTGCGCTTAGTCAAGATGATTTAGGAAAGTTTGACCGCCTGATTGAAGAGTGGGAACCCAATGGATTACGCCTGCCGGTTTTGATAAAAAAATACCTAAAGCAAAATGCAAAAATTGTGTGTTTTAATGTAGATCCACTTTTCAATAATTCCCTAGACGGTTTTATGTATATCAAAATCACTGATATACCCGAAGAGACGCTTGAGCGTTAAAACCAAATATCTTGCGCCAGCCTAAACGTGTTGGCGTGTGCCTCTATAATGTCAATAATGTTTTCAGAATAGCCTCCACCCATATTTACCGCCACCGGTAGGTTATTTTGCTTGGCCAATTCAAATACATACTTATCTCTGGCTTTACACCCTTTACGGGATAAAGCAAGGCGGCCAAGTTTATCGCTTGCCAGCACATCTACACCACTTTGAAAAAAGATAAAGTCGGGTTGCACTTCATCTAATAATCTCGGTAACGTGTTTTGTAGCGTTTGTAAGTAATGCTTATCGTCAGTACCATCGGGTAATTCAATATCCAAATCACTTTTTTCTTTGCGCAGCGGGTAGTTTTTTTCTCCGTGCATACTAAAAGTAAACACGCGCTTTTCATTCTGCATTATTTGCGCGGTACCGTTTCCTTGGTGTACATCTAAATCCACCACTAAAATTTTTTCTACCAGTTTGTTATCCAATAAATAATGCGACCCTATGGCAATGTCGTTTAGCAAACAAAACCCTTCGCCATGGTTGGTATAGGCGTGGTGTGTACCTCCGGCAATGTTCATAGAAATGCCATGTTTTAAGGCAAAATCGCAATTTTCAATGGTTCCGTGACAAATGGTAATTTCTCTTTCAACCAACTTCGCAGAAAGCGGAAATCCAGTTTTACGCTCTTCTTTTCGGCTGAGGTTTAAGGTTTTTAATTTGTGCCAATATTCGGCATCATGAGTACGTACTATTTGATTTTCGGTAAGTTGGAGTGGAGCAAAAAAGTTGTTTTCACTACAAGTGCCTTCGTGAATTAATTGCTGTGGCAGCAGCGAATATTTTTCCATAGGGAAGCGATGCTTAGGTGGCAAAGGGTGGTGATAAATAGGGCTGTAAGCTATTTTGAGCAATAGAAAGTGTATTTTTAAAACTTTAATACATTTAACCCAAAACGTATGAAAAAGATTAATTGGCGCTATGCTATTGGCGAGTTGTTGATTGTAATTATTGGTATTTCCGTAGCTTTTGCTTTAAACAATTGGTCAGCGTCTTTAAAGGAAAATGATTTAAAGGATGCGTATTTATCTAATTTAAAGGCTGATATAGAACATGACGCTGAAGCGCTTACTGAAGCTATTGCTGAAATGGAAAAGCGTAGTGTTTTTTTACAGCGAACTTTTATCCCTATTATGTTTAACACGTCATCTGGTTCAGATAGCATTGTAAGAAAATTTTATGGAGTGATTGATCCCGTTGTATTTTCTCCAAGAGATGCCACGTTACAAAGTCTTAAATTTTCTGGAGACCTAAAACTTATTGACGACTTGCAGTTAAAAAACAAAATTCTACAGCATTATGAAACGTATGAATCGGCAAAAACAGAAAGAGAGCGACATATAGGTTTTGCCAAAGATTATTTGGGCGGATATTTTATGCGTAACATTGATTTTAGTAAAACGCAAGCACAAGGGGGACTAGAATTTTTAAAAGATCCTTATTTCCGAAACTTAACCTTCAGTTTTTTAGGTATAAATACAAATCAGCTTACCCGCTATAAGGAAGCGCTAGTTAGCGCTGAGGCACTTTTGCAAGCGCTTGACTAACCCAGATGCATCATAACTAAACTTAACTCAAAGGCGGGCTATACGCATAGGTGCATATCAAAAAAAATCAAAGTGCAGGTAAGTGTATTTTTCATAATGAAATTGTTGTGGGTTTAATATTTCGGATTTTCAGTTAAAAGGAAGCTTAATAATCACCAATCTACTTCTAAGTCTGTAAACCATGCTTTCGGGATATTTTCGGATATTTTATAATAGTATTTATCATAACTTCCTTTTTTTTGCAAAATGAAAGTGGAGTCAGACCTTGGAGTAATTAGCCAAGGCTCAAAACCACCTCCGTTTGCAGCTGCGTAGCTGAAAACGATCCTTTCATTTTCACTGTATTTATAATAAGTAATATTACCAGCCGCTACTACAAAATCTTGTTTAGATAAGGTAGCACCTCTTTTAGCATGTTCAATCGCTCGACTTCCTTCTAAAAACACGATGTATCCAGTCTCTTCCTCCCACTCGTAAATCTTATCAGTATTGATGTTTCGGCTATACTCAACGGTATAAGGTACTTCTTTTTTTATGTAATCTGGCAAAGAATCATTATAGCCTTTATACTTCTGATATTTTCGTTTAGACCGTAACCCTCCCATTTCAGTTCCATACACATCATACATAAATGCAAATGGGTATGCACAACTCACTACTACTAATGTCAATATTAAAAAATTCATTTTTTTTACCATTGCGTAAAGGGATTGTATAAATATTGAAAGTAGCCCTGATTTTGAATGGGTAGGACAGTAAACCAACGCTGCCGAGCGATTGTATCGCGTGGTTTTACCTATCTAAGCTCCGCTTCAAACTCTTTTTTAAAGCTATTTAAAATTTTTCCCATAGCCGCGTCCACTTGCTTATCGTTAAGCGTGGCGTTTGTATCCTGTAAAGTAAAGCTTAGCGCATAAGATTTTTTGCCTTCCGGTAAATTCTTTCCTTCGTACACATCAAACAAATTTACTGATTGCAACAGTTTACGTTCCGCTTTTTGTGCCGCTACTTCCAATGCTTTATACTGTACATTTTTATTTAGCAAAAGCGCTAAATCTCTGCGTACTTCCGGAAAAACGGATAAATCTTTAAACTGTGTTTTTTGCTTTTTTGCTTTGGCCGATACGTATGCCCAATCAAAATCAGCAAAAAATACTTCCCCTTTGAAATCGGCTTGCTTTGCCTCCTTTGCACTTACTTTACCCAAGCTTACCACGGTACGTTTGTTAAGCACATAGTCCAAGCCATAGTCAAGCGGTGAAAACTGCGTTTCAATTATTTCAAAATTTGTTAAGCCTAACTTATTCAAGATAAAGTCAACCGATTTTTTCAAAGAATAAAAATCACTTTTTAGTACACCTTCACGCCAGTTTTCGGTGCGTTCTTCACCACTTATCCAAATACCTAAGCGGCTTTTTTCTATGTATTTGTCTTCCGTGTTTTGGTACACATTACCAAACTCATAAAGCTTTAAACTCTGACGTTGACGATTCGCGTTGCGTGCCACACTTTCCAAACCTCCAAACAATAAGTTTTGACGCATTACGCTCAAATCATTACTCAAAGGGTTTAGCATTTTTACGCTATCATTTGAATTAAAACCATTGGTTTCAAAATAGCTGCTCTTAGTTAATGAGTTATTCATAATCTCATTAAACCCTTGGGCAGTAAGGCTGTTGCTAATTAATTCTTTGTAAGCAGCTTCATTTTTTATATCGGTAGGAGCAATGGAAATATGCATTTTATTACCCATTTCAATGGCGTTAAAACCATAGATGCGCAGTATTTCTTCAATCACATCAATTTCACGGGTAACATCAGCACGGTAAGGAGGAATTTGTAAGCCTAATTTGTTTCCGTTTTTAGAAATCACTTTTATTTCCAACCAACGCAAAATATCCATTACCATTTCTTCCTCAATATTTTGACCGATAATACGGTTCATATTTTCAAAAGAAAGTTCTACAACTACTGGTTCAATTTTTACAGGGTGCTCATCGGCAATGTCCATACTTATTTTTCCACCGGCCACTTCTTGTATTAATATAGCCGCGCGTTTTAAAGCGTAAATAGTCATTTCAGGATCTACGCCACGCTCGTATCTAAAAGAAGCATCGGTATTTAAACCATGGCGCTTGGCAGTTTTGCGCACGCTTACCGAGTTAAAATAGGCCGATTCTAAAAATATGTTGGTGGTTTTGGCACTTACACCAGATTTTTTACCACCAAAAACTCCGGCTATTACCATGGGTTCTTGCGCATTGCAAATCATCAAATCCTCTTCGTGCAAATGGCGCTCTTTATCGTCTAACGTTATAAAGTTAGTATTTGCGGGTAAATTTTTAATTACGATTGCATTGTTCGTAATCTCCTCAGCATCAAAGGCGTGTAATGGATGTCCGGTTTCATGCAACACATAATTGGTTACATCTACCACATTATTTATAGGGCCAATACCTATTGCGCGCAAGCGGTTTTGTAACCAATCGGGCGATGGGCCAACGGTAATATCACTTAGCGTAACACCAGCGTAGCGGCCACAGGCTTCTTTATTCTCAATTTCAATACTAATGGGTAAAGCATTACTTTCCACTTTAAAGGCTTCCGCTGATGGTAAATTAATGTTTATGCCCTCATGCCCATATCGCAATAAAGCCGCACGTAAATCTCGGGCTACACCATAGTGACACATGGCATCAGTACGGTTTGGTGTTAAGCCAATTTCATACACAAAATCACTTTCAATGTTAAAATATTCAGCAGCAGCTTTACCCACGGGCGCATCTGCGCTAAGCACCATTATACCCGCATGGCTTTCGCCAAGATTTAATTCATCTTCGGCACAAATCATTCCTTCGCTTACCTCTCCGCGCAGCTTTCCTTTTTTAATTACAAAATCACCTGCATCGCTATAAATAGTGGTACCAATGGTAGCCACCGGTACTTTTTGTCCGGCTGCCACATTAGGTGCGCCACATACAATTTGTAAAGGATTTTCTGCCCCAATATTTACCGTGGTAAGTTTTAATTTATCTGCATTAGGATGTTGCACGCAAGTAAGCACTTCGCCAATTACAACTCCTTTTAATCCACCTTTTATGGTTTCAATTTCTTCTACACCTTCTACTTCAAGACCAGTATCGGTTAAAAAACCGGAAATTTTATCTGGTGAAAGGGTAGTGTTAATGTACTCTAAAAGCCACTTATGGGAAATCTTCATTGCTGCCTAAAAAAATTAAGCGGCAAAGGTAGTGGGGTTTTTGAAATGACGAATGATCAATGATGAATTACGAATTACGAATGTTGAATGACGAATTACGAATTACGAATGTTGAATGACGAATTACGAATGGAGCTACACTAGCTGGAAATACGTTGCGTGAAGTTTGTTTCGCAAAGCAGCTGCATAAGAAATAGCGAAGGACGAATTAGGAATAAAAACACAATAGCTTGAAATACGTTGCGTTGAATTTATCTCGCAAACTTGCCTACCAGTAAACAGGGTTGCAAAGTGAAAAATCGCAAAACAGCGGCCATAGCAAATCATCTCAAATTAGTGTAGCTATCTATGGACTTGCCGCTAAATACCTGTCGCTCCCTCTCCCCAACGTGCTTGTCTTCCAACTTCGGACTTCCAACTTGCCGCTCTAGCTTCCTAGTATGCCAATCTATGGACTATCGTCTATGGACTTGCCGCTCCCTCTCCCCAACGTGCTTGTCTTCCAACTTCGGACTTCCAACTTGGCTCTAGCTTCCTAATGTGCCAATCTATGGACTATCGTCTATGGACTTGCCGCTAAATACTTCCAACTTGCCGCTTCACCCCTCAATTTCTCCTTTAAAATCTTTAGAATACTCCTCCCATTTGGTTTCTTTATAAGCATTACTGCCAAAATAAGTCATGATGGGTTCAAACGCTTTGGGTGCTTGATAACCAGGAACGGGAGAAAGCATACCTAAATTTTCATCTAAGAAAATTACCGTTGGGTAACTCATTTTTCCGTTCATTAGGGCTGCTGCTAATTCATGATAACCGCGTTTGCCTTGTGCTATATATTTGAACGTGCGGCCATTAAAATTTACGCTGTCCTTTTGCTCTGCATTAAATTTCACGTTGTAGTAGTGCTTATTCATGTAAGCCGCCACTTTAGGATGTTGAAAGGTGGCTTTATCCATGCGCACGCACCAGCCACACCAATCAGTATATACATCTATAAATATTTTCTTAGGTTTTTTTTGCATGGCGAGTTGTGCCTCCTCAATGGTCATCCAATTGATAGACTCCTCTGCGGGCGCAGCCTTTTCCGGTGAAAAAGCAAAAAGTAACGAAAGGGAAATAAACAAATAGTTCATAAGCGTAAATATGTAAAGCGTAAAAGTACTAACGAAAATTTTCCGTTCAAATTTTTAATACGCAGTACTTAGTTTACGGATATAGCTGCAAAAAAGATTAGTTGGTTATCTTTTTGGTGTAACCCGATGTTGCTTCTGTAAGTATAAATATCCCGGAAGGTAAATTTTGTAGCTCTATTAAAACCGTGCTTGCTCCTGCAACTGTAATTGTTTTTACGTTTTGACCAGCCATATTGCACAAAGTAAAATTCAACGGTTTTGCATCCGCATTTTTAATGTGCCAAGTGCCATTTTCTGCTGAAAAGAATACATTAAAATGCTGAATATTTAACATGGTTTTTTTCAAATTAACGTAACGGATCGGGCTGCTTTGAAAAACGGTGTCTAAATAAGTTAGTTGATTGTTAATCTTATCATAGCCACAGTTTACCGTATCTCCAACTGTCCAGCTAAAAGCAAATTTGCTGCTCATAATTTCATCTGGGTCAATGGTAAAGGTTCCAGCGGTTGCTAAGGTTTGTAAATCTTTGTTTGAATTGGGATTTTGAAACCAGTTTGAAGAACTTTGAGGAGAAAAAGTTATAGTTGTATCAAAAGTAGTTCCTGGAAAAAAAGCGCCAATACCTTGGTTAGATCCGCTTATGTAGCCATCACCGTTATTAAGTCCCTTAAAGCCATCAGGAGTTTCGCCTTGCATAAGTGTACTATCTAGCCACATGGTTTCTAAGTAATTTCGGTACCCTGATGAGGTTTGCGGAGCACGCATGTTCATATTAGTAGAAAATTGATCGTAGTACATGGAACGCGCTAGCAGGTAACGCTCGTTTCGTTCTTGTGCAGGGTCTTCTGCTATGCAATTGTCAAAAGCATCTCTCAATCCATCTTTGCAGCCGTCTTTTTCATTGTCTACTGTATCAAAATAGTCGGCAAACGGATTTTCTAAAATACGCAGGCCACTCGCGGTTACTTTTCCTGAACCTACGTTTCGGGCGTAGCTAAAAATGGAATTTGCCGAAACATTTGTTCCGTGTAGCGAACTATCAGCAAAATCTACAAAAGTGCCTAAATATGCGTTGGCAAAACGCTTGTTTGTACGGTTGTAAATAGTGTACTCGCGGTATAAAACGCTGTCTTCTGCACCCCCGGTTTTAAAACCATACAACATGGCGTGTACTTCTATACCAAAAGCATCACCACTTGTGCGGTTATTAGTATCATTAAATATTACATAAAGGGCAACATCCCCTTTTATATTTGGGTAATCACCGTCAAGCGGATTATATATTGCATCGCCATTCACATCTACGTAAGGTGCTAATTGGGCTGCTTCACCCATGGCAACATTTCCGTTGCCCGGCCACTGCGTAAGAGATGGCGGAACAACATTGGGGTTTTGAATAAAGCTGCTAATATCTGCTAAACTAACCTTGTACACTTTATTATATTTGGTAGAAGCATTTGGGTCGGTAGAAACCGGGCCGGGAGAAAAATCTGCACGCTGACCGAATTCTGTTTGTACGGAAACGCGTAAGCCGTTCTCATCCATTCCGGATAACCAAATACCTTGATTTTTAAGCAAAGGGCCGAGCGGAGAGTTTACGTCCGTAATTAATCCGTTGGCATGCACTTTTGCCGAAATAGTATTTACCTGTATAGAATCTACGGCTATGGTGTTTTGCGCAAAAAGGCCGACTGTGTATGCGTAAAAAGCAGCGGTTAGTATGTGTTTAATTTTCATGTATAAAGTATGCAAGTTTGTTTCTTTGAGTACCTATGCTAAAGAAGGTTGCCTGATGACGCAAAATGCTTGCTAAAGTTTAAGAAAAATGGATAAAAACACAAAAACCCGTTACACATAAAGGTAACGGGTTTTCTCTATCCTACACCTAAATTTTTATTCTTTTACAAATTTTGCAGTGCCTTTGGTAGTGCGCAATATGTATAAGCCATGTGGTAAATCTGCTATTTGTAAAACCTTGGTGTTATCTGCATTAAACTGCTTTAGCATGGCTCCGCTTAAGTTGTAGATTTTTACCGTGCCGCTTATGGGTTCAGAAAAGTAAAGTTCGTTTTGTGCAGGGTTTGGAAAAATGCCTATTTCGATTTTAACTGTTTCATTTAAACCCACGGGAGCACTACCTCCACCAAAAGCCCACGTTGGCCCGCCTATATTTATAAAAGTAGTTCCATCATCGGCCAAAGTAATTATATCAATATCACTTGGCTGCGGTATAGTTACCTCTTCCCATGTACTACCTCCATCTTCGCTCAAAATTGTAATGTCTTTTTGACGGCTGCCTTGATATCCATGTACTAAAAGACTGTTTGGTGCAACAAATTCTACTACCTCGGGAGTTAAGGATTCTACTGAGCATTGAGAAATACCCACAGCGGTATCTGTTGCAAAATCAGGCAAACTCCAAGGCGTATAGGTAGAGCCTCCATCAACGGAAACTACACTGCATGGATTTTGGCTACCAGCCCAACCAACACCCCATCTTTTGCTGGTGCCATCGCTCGCCATGCTTGCACTTACAAATAGCGGGTTTTGGCTAGTTGTCCAAGTGGCTCCTCTATCTGTAGTAATTAATGCTGAACCACCTACGGGATAAATTTCGGCACGACCGTTTCTAAAAAAGTTTGCATCTAAAGTGCCATCTTCTATGGCAAAGGTATCGGCCAAAGCCAAATTCCAGGTAACGCCACCATCGGTAGTTCTGCTCAGGACCGTTACCACATCACCCTTGTAAGTGGTTTTAGTTTCGCATAAACCTTCGTTGGTGTTAAAAAAATAGAGCCGATTTATACTATTAGCGTTAAAAATGCTATCGAGCACCTCACCTCTGTAAGTAAACGTGGCACCCGCGTCACTGCTCATATAGATTTTTAAAACTTGCTTGGAAGAGCTTCCTTCACGCGTAGCTAAAACCAAATCTGCTTGGTCAATATAATGTACTTTTAAAATAGTTTGACCACTAACTGGTGCAAAACCAAGTGGTGTGGTAGTAGTTCCGCCATCTGTGGTTAAATTGTACTGCCGAGTTGGCTGCTCGTAGGCAAACGTTTGTTGGTTATAAATGCCATAGAGATTTCTAAAATCGCCAATAAAGTTCCAAGCTTTTTGCGCTTGCGCGAGCTGACCAACGGTAAGCAAAATTGCTACTAAGTAAATCTTTTTCATGTGAATGATTTTTTAAATTATTAGGTCAAAATTATTTGGTGGTGGTACATGGGTAAATAGGCTATTGATACCAAATTACACTAAAAAATGTGGGTATATGTTTTTTACATAGGGCATTTGTACTACTGGTTAAGGCTTAGGGTACAAAAGGTTGTATAAAATATGCAACTATTTGGCCGGCATTAGGTTTTCCTCAATATGAAAATGCAAGACCTCCCCATAAAGGATAACTTATACCAAGTATTCCTGTTAAAATCGGCAGTACCGGTACCGCTACATTTTGCTATGCACGGCTGGTTTCTATTAAACCGAAAAGGAAAAATTGATCGTTGGGAGTTTGGCAAATTTGGGGTGCCGTTTAAATCATCTACCATTGGTGTAATGCACAATTATTTAAAACCTTTGCAGGGAATGAATAAATATGGCTGGAAACGCACGCCAAGAGCGGAAGCTAAACTCATTCATTTTATAGAAGGGGATGAAAAATCCTTGGCTAGGAACATGGCAAATTTCATTCAATTGCATTCTGAAGATTATCCTTTTAAAAATACGTATCGCTATACCGGCCCCAATTCAAATACGTATTTACAGTGGGTGCTTAATCACTTTCCTAATTCAGATTTTAAGCTGCCTTGGAATGCTTTTGGCAAAGGTTTTAATGGTTTAAAAAATGTTTAACATCCATTTATGTTGAAACGCCACGACTAGGTTTCTTTTACGCTTAAGTCTTTCCTTTAGTTTCCTTACGGTATAGGTTTAAGCGTTGCTTTGGTCTTTTAGCAATTGGCTTAACTTTGAGTTTCTCTCATTAAAACTTCTTATTCTTGCCAAATTACTTTTTAGCGGTGATAGCATTTTTGTTCCCTAAAACAGCCTATGATTTTTCCGCTTTACTCCCTTCAACTTATATCCTACTTTTGCACCTCTTTAAAAAGTAACAATGAAAATTTTAAATACCGTATTATCAGCTGTTTTATTAATTGCAGTACTTGTTTTATTTACTAAAGTGTATGGTGGTGATGCAAAACCTTCCACTGAAAGTAAGGCTAATACCACCGAAGAACTAATGGAAGAAGGACGGTTTACAGGCGCTAAAATTGCTTATGTAAACACAGATACACTTGTAAAAAAATATGAGTATCAGCAAGAGCTAAGCAAAACTTTTGAAGCTAAAGCAAAAGGCGTGGAAGCAGAATTGGCCAGACGGAGCAAGGCTTTTGAAGATAATTACCGCGTGTTGGTAGAGCAAAGTAAAACGCTATCTCCGGAAAGATTACAAAGTGCACAAGCGGAATTGCAGCAAATGGAACAACAAATTATGCAGTATCGCGATCAGCAAACTGCCCAATTACAACAAGAAGAAGCGCAGCTTACCCAACTAATTATGGATGATGTACGTGTAGTATTAAAAGAGGTGAAAGCTGAATTAAACGTAGATTATATTTTAAGTAAGGGCCCGGGAAGCAATGTAATGGCGGCAAATGAAGATTTTGACATTACGCCTATGGTATTGGAGCGCTTGAATAGAATGTATGCTGAAAAACAGCAAGCCCAAGAAACTAAAAAATAATGAAACGCATTTCCATACTTTCAAAAATAGCCGCCTTTGCAGCGCTTTTAATAATTGCTGTTAGCTGTGCTCAGGATACTGATATTGGTGAAATTGATTATCAAGAACGGTACACAGGGAGATGGAGTTGTGAGGAGAAAACGGGTATTAATGCACCACAGTTTTATGATGTGCAAATTGAAACCGGTAGTGATGGTACCGAAATAATAATTAAGAATTTATACAACAGCCCTACTAGCCTTACCGCCAACATTGCCGAATTAAATGTAAGTATCCCCACTCAATCATCAAACGGTATTTCTTTTAGCGGTAGCGGTAAAGCTAATGCTGATTTTGAGCAGATTGTACTAAACTTTGTTGCCAATGATGGTTCGGCAGACGATAGAGTGCAAGCGGTTTTAAGGCCTAAAAATTAGAAGTTATATCTAAGCCCTGTATTTAATCCTAAAAAATAAAGTGTTTCGCGCGGAAAATTTGGTTGCTCAATCATTGGGTTCAGCATGTACTTAATATTTCCGCGTACTACCAAGCCTAATTTTTCAGTAAGATAAAAGGTGCCGCCCAGGCTAAAACCCACTAAATAATTAATATTATTGGTACGGCTAGCGTAGTTAATGCTAATATTTTCACTACCATTTACGGGCGTAAAAACCGTTTGATATTGCTGCATAAAACCAAATTCTACTGATGGTACAACCTCCAAAATAAAGGCATCTGAAATAGCCGTGTTAAAGTTTAATTTAAAGGGAACGGTAACTAAACTCACGTCATTTTTAGCATTTACCGCCACCGTGTCCGGAAAATCAGCATTGTATAAATTAGCTTCTCCATACGTGTACGAGCCACTTAAATAACCAAAACCTAAGCTTATATCAAAAGCAGAACCAAGGCTATAAATTAAATCTAAATGGTAGTTTAGGTTAAAAGAACCTTTGGCCTCGTCATTTGCTAAATCTAAGCCGCCATCGGTAGGTGTTTCATCGCTAATTAGCCGTCTATCAGTATAATTGGGTAGCAAAAGTGCTTCAATGGCAAATTTGCTTTCCTTTACTTTACTGTCCGTATAATAGTCAATATTATCTTTTTTATCCTTTTGTGCCTGCGCACCCACGGCACACAGTAGTAATAAAATGAGTACTGTATTTTTCATATTATGCATTTTCTAAAAGTTCTTTTCCTGTTTGTATGGCCTTTTGCAATCCAGCGGGATTTTTACCGCCTGCCGTTGCAAAAAATGGCTGTCCACCACCGCCACCGCCAATCAATTTTGCTAAAGCGCGCACCATGTTACCGGCATGTAAGTTTTTCGCTTTCGCGAGATTTTCATCTACGGCCACCGCTATTTGGGCTTTATCACCGGCATTTATGCCTACCACGGCAGCAAAGTTTTCTGTTTCGGCTTTAAGCTGAAAAAGTAAATCTTTAACCAAGCCTGCATTTAACCTTGTTTCAACGCAAAGCAAACGCATTCCGTTTACATCTTCTAATTTTTTCTGCCACTCCAGCTTTTCATTTTGCGCTTGCGCACGCTCGGCTGCTTCTATTTCTTTTTTAAGCGCAGCATTTTCCTCTTTTAATTGAAGCACACCGGCCAGTAAATCTTTCGGGTTTTTCAATGCTTCCTTCACTTCATTTAACAAAGCCAATTGGCTGTTGTAAAAATGGCGCGCTTTTTCTCCCGTAAGGGCTTCAATTCTTCTAATACCGGCTGCCACAGCACCCTCTGATGTAATTTTAAGAATACCAATTTGTCCGGTAGCTTGTACATGTATGCCACCGCAAAGCTCAATAGAACTACCAAATTTTATAGCACGTACAGTATCACCGTATTTTTCACCAAACAAAGCCATGGCGCCCATTTCTTTTGCTTCGCTTATAGGAATATTTCTAAATTCCTCTAAAGCATAATTTGCCTGTAATCGGCTGTTTACCAATCCTTCAATACGCTCTATTTCTTCGTCTGTTACTTTGCTAAAGTGGCTAAAATCAAAACGTAAATATTCAGAATTTACTAAAGACCCTTTTTGCTCCACATGTTCGCCTAACACTTCGCGTAAAGCTTCGTGCAAAAGGTGTGTGGCGCTATGGTTGTAACTTGTGCCGATGCGTTTTGCTGCGTTTACTTCGGCTTTAAAAGTAGCCTCCACTTGCGTGGGAAGTTTAGCTACAATATGTAAAATTAGCCCGTGTTCTTTCTTCGTGTCTATTATTTCAATACGCTCGTTTTCAGTTTCTATAAAACCGGTGTCGCCCACTTGGCCGCCACCTTCAGGGTAAAAAGGCGTAAGGTTAAATACCAAATGGTACAAGCTTTTCTTTTGAGTTTTCACTTCGCGGTAACGTGTAATTCTTACAGAAGCGGTTAAATAATCATATCCAATAAATTCTTCTTTTTCATCCTTTTCTACTATTTCCCAATCACCTGATTCTAATTTAGAAGCCGAGCGCGCACGTTCTTTTTGTGCATTCATTTCTTTGGTGTAGTCGGCTTCATCAAAGCTTAAACCTTTTTCCTTTAAAATAAGTGCGGTCAAATCCGGTGGAAAACCAAACGTGTCGTACAATTCAAATACTTTTTGTCCGGCTACTTTTTTACCTTCTGTTTCGCTAATAATTTGGTCTAACCTATTTAAACCTTGATCTAGCGTGCGTAAAAAAGAATTTTCTTCTTCGTGTATTACTTTGGTAACAAGTGCTTCTTGCGTGGCAATTTCAGGAAAAAAGTTACCCATTTGGTTTTTGAGTACTTCTACCAATTTGTAAATAAACGCCTCTTTAATGTTTAGGCTAGAGTATCCGTAGCGGATGGCGCGCCTTAAAATTCTGCGGATAACATAGCCGGCACCCGCATTGCTGGGCAATTGGCCATCGGCAATGGCAAAAGCAACGGCACGCACATGGTCGGCCACCACACGCATGGCAATATCCTGCTCTTTATTGGCTCCGTATTTCAAGCCGGCTATTTCCGCAATTTTAGAAAGTATGGGTGTAAAAACATCCGTGTCATAGTTGCTTTGCTTGCCTTGCAACGCCATACACAAGCGTTCAAATCCCATTCCTGTATCAACATGTTGTGCAGGGAGTTTTACTAAACTACCGTTTGCCAAGCGGTTATACTGCATAAACACCAAATTCCAAATTTCTACTACTTGGGGGTGGTCATTGTTTACCAAATCAGCGCCATTTATTTTTTCGCGTTCGGCATCGCTGCGTAAGTCAATATGAATTTCACTGGCCGGGCCGCAAGGCCCTGAAGCGCCCATTTCCCAAAAATTATCTTTTTTATTCCCGTTCAGGATACGACTTTCTGGTAAAAATTCTTTCCATTTTTCATAAGCTTCCGTATCACGAGCCAAGTCATCTTCTATATCACCTTCAAAAATGGTGGCGTAAACACGTTCCTTATCTAGCTTATACACGTCAATTAAAAGCTCCCAAGCCCAGTCAATTGCTTCTTTTTTAAAGTAATCGCCAAAGCTCCAATTACCTAACATTTCAAACATCGTATGGTGGTAGGTGTCATGTCCAACCTCCTCTAAATCATTATGTTTACCGCTTACGCGAAGGCATTTTTGAGTATCGGCAATACGCACGCTGCTTGGCTTAGCATTACCTAAAAAACTGTCTTTAAATTGATTCATACCTGCGTTTGTAAACATCAAGGTAGGATCATCTTTTAACACGATAGGTGCCGAAGCCACCACTTGATGTTGCTTGGCGGCAAAAAATTCAAGAAAGGTTTTTCTTATTTCGGTGGCTGTCCAGTTTTGGCGTAAGTCCATTTGTTTTTTAAACTAAGTGTGTTAATTATGTATTTTCGCAATCGTTGGTTGATTTTAAGAAGCAAGTCTTTATGTTCGTCTTAAATTCAAACATCAAATTTGCCCGCACGTTTTCGGGCTGTCAAAAGTAGAAAATATGGCTAAGGTCAAGTACTATTACGACCCTAAAACATTATCGTATCGAAAGATTGAGAAGAAAAAGCGCCAACGCTTTGGTAATACCCTATTATACTTAGGTACTGCCGCGCTTTTTGGATTAATTTTTTATTTGGTGGCTGATAATTTAATTGACTCTCCAAAAGAAAAACGATTGAAGCGCGAGGCGGATAATTTGGCCTTAAAACTCAAGATTTTTAACCAACGCTTGTCGCAAAACGAAGCTGTTTTGTCAGACATACAAAAGCGTGACGACAACATTTACCGTACAATTTTTGAAGCAGAACCAATTCCTGATGGCATTAGAAAAGCCGGCTTTGGTGGTGCAAACCGCTATGAAAAGCTAGAAGGATTTGAGAATAGTGCGTTGATTAAGGAAACAGCCAAGCGTTTAGATAAACTTACTAAGCAGATTTATGTACAAACACGCTCGTTTGACGAAATTGTATCATTAGCCGAAAATAAATCTAAACTTTTGGAAGCAATACCTGCGATACAGCCGGTGGCTAATGAGGACTTAAGAAGATTAGCAAGCGGCTACGGTATGCGTTTAGATCCTTTCACTAAAATTCCTAAAATGCATTTTGGTATGGACTTTACAGCCGATGTGGGTACTCCCGTCTATGCCACAGGAAACGGTAAAATTGTGCGTACCGATAATAAATCTAGCGGCTACGGTAACCATATTAGAATAGACCATGGCTTTGGCTATACCACTATATATGCGCATTTAAGTGAGTATAACGTACGCTTAGGTCAGAATGTAAAGCGCGGAGAAATTATTGGCTATGTTGGGAATAGCGGACGTAGTAGTGGACCGCATTTGCATTATGAAGTGCATTTAGATGAGGATAAATTAAATCCGGTAAACTTTTATTACGGAGAACTTTCACCGGCTGAGTTTGAGCGTATCATCAGTCAGGCTAGTCAAGCAAACCAATCTTTCGATTAATGGAAAACCAAGAGCTACCGGCTGAAAAAAGATATTATACCATAGGGGAGGTGGCCACTATGTTTGAGGTAAACAACAGCCTCATTCGCTTTTGGGAGAAAGAATTTGACATTTTAAAACCCAAAAAAAATAAAAAGGGAAACCGCTTGTTTACACCAAAAGATGTTGAAAATTTGCGGGTAATCCATCATTTGGTAAAAGAGCGCGGATTTACGTTAAAAGGCGCTCAAGTAAAACTTAGAGAAAACAAAGAGGATACCGTAAAAACGGTGGAAGTAATAAATAGGCTAAAACAAATTAGGCAGGCTTTGGTAGATATAAAGCATGGCTTAGGTGGAGAATAAAAAATGAAATCAAACAAATGAAAAAAGGAGTAATTGCATTAATTGTAATTGGGATTTTGGGATTAATTATTTATCTGACATTTACTGGTAGATATAATAATATGGTGGAAATGCAGGAAGCTACCGCTGCTCAATGGGCAAATGTGGAAACAAGCTATCAGCGTAGAGCAGATTTGATTCCTAATTTGGTGAATACGGTAAAAGGAGCAGCAGATTTTGAAAGAGGTACACTTACTGAAGTTATTGAAGCCAGAAGCAAAGCAACTTCTATAAATGTAGATGCTAATAAATTAGACCCAGCTCAAATTCAGCAGTTTCAAGCGGCTCAAAATGAATTAAGTGGGGCTTTAAGTAGATTATTGGTTACTGTAGAGCGTTATCCTGAATTAAAAGCAAACCAAAACTTCTTGGCCTTACAAAGTCAACTAGAAGGAACTGAAAATCGTGTAAGTGTAGAGCGCAGAAAGTTCAATGAAGTGGTTGGTGATTATAATACGTACATCAAAAAATTTCCTACCGTAATTATTGCAAACCTTACTGGTTTTACGGAAAAAGGATATTTTACCGCTGCAGCAGGAAGCGAAAACGCACCAGAAGTAAGTTTTTAAGTATGAAGAAAGAAAAGAAACCACCATTTTTTACCGAACTACAGGAAGATCAAATTATTGCTGCTATAAAAGAAGCAGAGAAAAACACGAGTGGCGAAGTACGTGTACACTTAGAAAACGTTGAAAAGCCCGGTAGCTTTGAACGTGCCACAGAGATTTTTGAACTAGCCGGAATGACAAAAACTAAATTACGTAATGGCGTAATGTTTTATGTTGCGCCTAACAATCACCATTTTTCAATTCTGGGCGATAAAGGGATTAATGAAAAAGTGTCGGCTAATTTTTGGGATGATATAAAGGAAAAAATGCAAGAAGCTTTTAGTAAAGGTGCTTTTGCTGATGGCATTGCGGAAGGGGTGCGCGAAGCAGGCTTAGCTTTACAGGAATTTTTCCCATATAAGGATGGTGATATAAACGAACTTCCGGATGAAATTTCTAAATCTTAAGCTTTGTTTAAAAAACTAACTACGGTTGTTTTACTCTTTTTAGTTTTAGTTGCCTTTGGTCAAAAAGACCGTTTTCCGGCAGCTAAAAAAGGCGATTTTCCGGTTAATGATTTTGCAGAAATTTTTAATGCTAGTGAGCAGCAGCAACTAAATCAAAAGCTTACGGCTTACGCAGATACTACTTCTACGCAAATTGTAGTAGTAACTGTTAAAACACTAAATGATGAAGATCCAGCCTTATACGGAGCTGAATTAGCACAAGATTGGGGAGTTGGCCAGAAAGGAAAAGAAAATGGTCTAATCATGCTTATTGCGGTTGAGGATAGAGATATGACCATTCAAAATGGCTATGGTTTAGAAGAAAAGTTGACCGACCTCAATACCAAGTTGATTATTGATAATTACATCACTCCTCAATTTAAATCAGGTAATTACTATGAAGGTGTAAACGCAGGAACGGATCAAATTTTTAAGTTGCTGAATGGCACTTTTGAAGGCAAACCAAACCGAACTTCAGGCAAAGATCGGTTACCTTTTTTACCATTTATCTTAATCATAGCCATTTTTGTAATTTTTATGGCGCGTAGGCGTGGCGGTGGTGGTAACGGTGGTTACCGTGGCGGTGGCGGTTATTGGATTGGAGGTATGGGCGGCAATTCTTTCGGTGGCGGAGGTTCTTCAGGCGGCTTTGGTGGCGGAGGCGGTTTTAGTGGAGGCTTCGGTGGTGGCTCTTTTGGTGGCGGTGGTGCCAGCGGAAGTTGGTAGGTTCCATTTATTGAAACAAAGCATACATTGAGCTAGCTGCAGCAGGCTTTTATCATCACCCTCACTTTTACTTCTACCTGTTCCACTAAATAACCTTAAACTATCTTCGCGCTTTAGTTTTTTTACTGTATGATTTACATTGAACGCACTGAGCGCTTTAGCGCTGCTCATCAACTTTATAATCCCAATTGGACCGAAGAAAAAAACCGTGAAGTTTTCGGGAAATGTTCTAACAAAAACTTTCATGGTCATAATTATACACTCACGGTTACCGTAAAGGGAAACATCAATCCGGACACGGGTTTTGTAATGAACTTGGTGGATTTAAAGAAAATCATTAACCGTTTTGCTATTGATAAATTGGATCATGCCAATTTGAATCATGATGTTGATTTTATGAAAGGTAAGTTTAGCAGTACAGAAGTATTGGCCGTAGAACTTTGGAATATTCTACAACCTGAAATTCAAAAACACGGTTGTGCCTTACACAAAATTCGCTTAGACGAAACGCTAAACAATGCTATTGAATATTTTGGCGAGTAATTGTCGCTAAGAAAACATAAACACTGTTTGCAATAGTGCAACTTTGCTCAAAATCTCTTACATGCGCACATTCACATTAGTTTTCAGTTTGCTTATCGCGATAAGCAGCACGGCACAAAATAAAAATTGGAAGAATATTTTGAACACCTACGTAACATCAAGCGGAGCGGTAAATTACAAACTGCTGCACAACAAACCTGCTGAATTAAACGCTTACTTAAAAACCTTGGCTGAGGCCGATATGAGCGGCATGAGTACCAACGCGAAAAAAGCCCTTTGGATGAATGCGTACAATGCCTACACTTTAAAGGTGGTGTTAGATCATTATCCGCTTAAAAGCATTACTGATATTAAGGTAGATGGAAAAACGGCTTGGGAAATACCCATGGCAAAAGTGGCGGGTAAAACTTACACATTAAATCAAATTGAGCATGAAATTTTACGCAAAGAGTTCAATGATTATCGCATCCATGCGGGTATTAATTGCGCTTCGTTTTCATGTCCTGTTTTGTTAAATCAACCTTTTACAGAACAGAATGTAAATGACTTGCTTGAGGTGGCTTTTAAAAGTTTTGTAAACGATGCACAGCGTAATAAAATCAGTGCCAACAAACTGGAATTATCCAGCATTTTTGACTGGTTTAAAGAGGACTTTCAAAAAGACGGTGGTGTAGTGGCGGTGGTAAAAAAATATTCGGAAACCAAAATTGCGGCCAATCCTACGGTTACGTATTTGGATTATAATTGGAGTTTGAATGCGGGGATGTAGCTACTAACTCACTAACTCCTCATGCCTAAAGCATTCCTGCAAATGATCGTTTACCATACCGCAAGCTTGCATGTGTGCATAAACCGTGGTAGATCCTAAAAAAGCAAACCCGTGCTTTTTTAAATCTTTAGCAATCGTATCGCTTAAGTCTGTTTTGGCGGGAACATCTTTTATTCTCTCCACCTTTTTTTGCAGCACCTTTCCATCTGTAAAAGCCCAGAAATAGGTGCAAAAAGAACCATATTTGTTTTGGATTTCCAAAAAGCGCTGCGCGTTATTTATGGCCGCTCTTATTTTTTTGTTGTAGCGAATAATGCCGGCATTCTCTAGCAATTCTTTTACTTTAGGTTCACCATACTTGGCTATTTTTTTATAGTCGAAATTATCAAAGGCAGCTCTAAAGTTTTCACGTTTTTTAAGGATGGTAAACCAACTCAAGCCAGCCTGAAAACTTTCCAATATTAAAAATTCAAACATGCGTTGGTCATCGTGCACAGGCACGCCCCATTCGGTATCGTGATATGCAACGTAAAGTGGGTCTGTTCCGCACCATGGACATCTTATTTTACTCATTTACGTTTCTTTTTAACAGCTATTTCAAAAAATTTTTTTGCCCAAAGGGTTAATTCCTCTCTGTTTTCTAAAACTCTTACGGGTACTTCATAATAATCCATGGGCCGTTTGCTACGGTCGTCTTTGTGATACAAAGGTTCCATGTTTTCTTCCAAAAAATCAGCCTTATTAGTTTCATCTACTTTTAAGCGAAATACACCATCGCTGCTCATCATGGCAAACATTAAAGTTTCTTTAAAAATACCCACTCCGCCAAACATACGTTTGGTTGTAATGGGTTCTAATGCCGAAAGTTGCTCTAAAGTAAAGGCTAAATCTTGTTCGTTTATTGCCATAGTTTAAAGATACCAATAGTTTGTACCTAAAATAAAATTAAAGGTAGCCAACCAATTTTCAAGGGCTTTTCTTTTTGCCTTATCGGGATAAATAGCAATTAAAATTTGAGCATGTTTATAATCGCTCAAAGCATCTGTATGTACTATACTATGCTGATTCCTTGCTTTTTCAGTTTGCACCATTTGCATAATGGGAATCTTGTGAGCCGCTAGAAAAGTTGCTGCAAGGTTTGCTTTTACACCTTCACCCATTAATATTAATGGTTTGTCTTTTTGATAATCTAACATTAAAAAGCGTTTTAGCTTAAGCGAAAAAAAGGCAGGCTGCTGATAATTTTCAGAGTTTCTAGAAGTGCGCGCTTCATGCTCACGCCAGTGTAAAGTAATGTTGGGCAAACCTATAATATGAAAATAATGGGCATACCATTTAAAGCATAAATCGTAATCTTCGGGGTATTCCAAATCATCAAAAACATTGATTGCAAGCAATTCAGAAGTATGCATCATCCAATTAGGGCTGGCAATTACACACTCGCGGTAGATGTGTTTCCAATGGTCGGCTTGTTTAATTCTTTGATTTAGCCAACGTTCATATTTTTGATACCCTTCGCTTATTGGGTTTAACGAAATGTACCTGACTTTTCCTGTTACAATTGTTTTGGGCGGAGATTTTTGCAAGGTTTCTACCATCAATTGTAATCTTCCTTGTGGCATTATATCATCCGCATCCATGCGTGTAATAAATCCACCTTTGCAGTGTTTCAAACCAAATTGTAAAGCCGGTAAAATTCCTTTTTCAGGATTAGTAAGCAGCATAAATCGTTCATCTGCTTTAGCAAATGCTTCTAAAATCTCAAGGCTATTATCCTTACTTTCATCATTAACTAAAATCCATTCCCAATCTGTAAAACTTTGGTTTAAAACAGAATAAACGCATTCCTCTAAAAACGAACCTGCATTTTTATAAGGTGTAAGTATGGAAAGTAGCGCCACCGGTTATTTTACTCTATTTAAGCCCAGTGCTTTCAAAACAAATGTGGGCAGTGGTTTTTCTGGTTCACGATTCATCAAATTAAGGTACCAACCAATTTTTTTAACTACCGGTACTTTGTGGGTTTCTACAAATTCAATTAACGTACCGTCTGGATCTTCTACATAAGCAAATCTTCCCGCTGCTTCGCCCATATCAAAAGAATTAGCACTATCAACGGTAAAAGGGTGTCCGGCAGCTTCGCATTCTAGCATCATTACATCCATATTTCTAATATCAAAGCAAAGGTGGATAAAGCCTAAATCGCCCCAATAGCGGTCTTCATAAATTTTATTGGGTTTTCTATCTAGCACTTGAATAAGTTCAATTTGACTGTTGCCTAAAAGTGGAGCAAAAGCACCTTTACGTTCGCCTCCATTTTGCAGCACAACCCTGCGCATTTCACGTTCACCCCCCGGCAATCCAAATAAATCAGGAAAATGTGCTGTTTGATCTACTAGCGTGATGGTGTGATCTAGCGTGTCGCGGTAAAATCGAATAGCTGCATCCATATCGCTTACACCAATTATAGCTCCGTAAACACCAGCGGTACAGGCTTTTGTATTACCGAAAAAAGAATTGGCTTGTACTACTTCAAAAATATTTCCTTCAGGATCTTGCGTAAAAAAATGCTTGTTATCGCGTAAGTCAGTGGTTACCTCTGTAAGTAAAGGAAACTCTTCTTTTCTAAAGTACGCGTACGCTTTTTCTACATTTTTAGTTTTTAGTTTACAAATATTAATGCCTAAATCACCAATTTGGAGTGGATTTTTAGGTGGTTGTGGCGTTCTACTTGTAAACTGCCAAATTTCAAAACCACCACCGCCTTGCATATTCATAGCCAAAACCGCATTACGTTTGTGTACTTCACCATTGGTATATCTAATCATTAAAGGCGCTTCGGCTGCTTCTTCAAAAATTTTAACATCCATACCAAAGGCTTTTCTATACCAAGTCCAAAGCGTATGTACATCTTTATTGCCAATGCCAATTTGCTGTATTCCCGAAATTATTTTTTGCATTTTTTATATGTTTAGTTCTGCACATCAGCATTTTATTTCATGCCACATACGGCTGTCATCGTAAGTGCTTTTCTATAAGAAAATCGTATCGATGGAGGTTTGTACTATTCACATATCCGTTTTCTCAAAAATCGTTGAGATGCAATTGTCCACTGCTTTCTCTTACCTATTTTTCTCCTAACTCCTAACTCCTAACTCCTAACTCCTAACTCCTAACTCCTAACTGCCTACTACATATCCTCCGGTTTTTTCTTTTTCAATATTTTCCAAAACAGATTCGGTAAAATTCCTTTTAATGTAGTGCTTATTTTTTCCATACCCCTACCAATAATTACTTCGTTTTTTTCGGCTAAAATGGCATCAATCATTTGCTTAGCGCATTGGTCTGCCGGCATACCATCTGCTTGTAGGTCACTCATTTTGCCGTATGCTTTTCCTTTGCCATCCAATGCATTGGCAGAAATATTTGTTTTAATACCTCCCAGACATAGCATCGTTATTTTCAAGTTGTTCTCATCCTGCTCTAAGCGCAAAGTTTCAAAGTAGCCGTGTAGTGCAAATTTACTGGCCGCGTAAGCCGAACGCTGATAAAACCCAAACTTGCCCGCCAAGCTGCTGGTAACGGCAATATGTCCACTTTTTTGTTTTATAAAATGAGGTAAAACGGCTTGCGTTAATGCTACGGTTGCAAAATAATTGATTTCCATAAGTTTGCGGTGCACTTCCAAATCGGTGTTTACGGCTTCACTACGTTGACTTACTCCTGCATTATTTATCAATAAATCTAAACCGCCAAAGTGCGCAATGGCTTTTTCCGCTGCTGCGGGAAGTGTGTTTATGTTGGTTAAATCTATCGGTAACACCAAAATATTATCAGGAAAAGAAGCTTTTTGTTGTAGCGTTTCTAAGGTTTCTTTAGCGCGTGCTGAAACAATTACTTTCGCACCCATGGTGGCTAATTGAGAAGCCAATTCTTTACCAATGCCGCTGCTGGCACCCGTTACCCAAATTATTTTGTTTTTTACTGTACGCATGTGGTAAATGTAAGCAGGTGAAAAACGTTGAGCAAGAAGGGTGGCAAACTAATCGTACGGAATTAGAGTTACCTTTCTGTTTTATTTTAACTTTTCATCATGTTATATGTACGCTGTGCCTTAGTATTTGTATTTATTTCTTCTTCTATGCTTTTTGGGCAAACCCTAAGGCTACAGGAAAAAGCACCTATGCCAATGGCTATTTCCAATAACGCAGTAGCCGCTGCCAAGGTAGGTGGAGTGCCGTATGTGTATTCCTTTTCTGGTATAGATAGTACCAAAATATTCTCGGGTATTAGCTTAAAAAGTTTTAGGTATAATACACAAACAGACGTTTGGGATACCATAGCATCCTTACCTGATGTGCAAGGAAAAATTGCGGCTGGTGCAAGCACGGTAAAGAACAAAATTTACATCATTGGCGGGTATAGTGTATCCGCAAACGGCACAGAAACATCATCGGATAAAGTGCATATATACAACCCACAAACCAATAGTTATGAACCGGATGGTGCGCCCATTCCTATACCCATTGATGACCATGTGCAAGCCGTTTATAAGGATAGTTTAATTTATGTAGTTACGGGCTGGAGTAATACCAACAATCGGAATACCGTTCAAATTTATGATCCGGCAAAGGATGTTTGGCAGGTGGGCACAGCCTTACCTAATAATGATAGATACACTTCTTTTGGTGCAAGCGGAATGATTTTAAACGACACTATTTTTTACTTTGGAGGGGCATCGGCAAGAGCCGGATTTCCTATTCAAAACAACTTGCGCTACGGCAGTATAGACGCAACAGACCCCACTCAAATTATTTGGAAAGACACCATTATTGCACCGAGCATAGTGGGCTACCGGATGGCTGCCATTGTAATAGAGAGAAGGTTAAATTGGTTGGGCGGTTCTAATCAAACCTATAATTATGATGGTTTAGCCTATGGAAGCGGACAAGGAGTGCCACCCAATAATAGACGGTTGGTGGTAAATGCAGCTACTTTTGCTTTTGATGAAGATACTTCAGTATCCGTGCCATTTCCTATGGATTTGCGCGGCATTGCCTGTACCGATACCAACGAATTTTATTTGGTAGGCGGGATGGAGAATAATCAACAGGTTAGTGATAAAACCATTATGATTAGGTATGTGGACTTATTTAATTTACGTGAACCTTTAAAAAGAGAATTTTCAATATTCCCGAATCCTGCCGGTAACACCTTAAATTTCAGTAAAGTATATACCGGAAAAGTACGCATTTTATCAGCGGATGGTAAAGTGCTTTTAGAAGATGAGGTGGTGAAGCGGAATAGTTTTGATTTAAGCCAATTGCCAAGCGGTAGTTATATTTTAGAAGTTGCGGAGGGGAGGGTTAGTTTTATTAAAGCGTAAGAAAGCAGTTGTAAAATTTCACATGTCTTTCATTTCTATTCAATATAATCAAACTCCATTCGGGGAAATGCTCTTAGGCGCTTACGCGGATAAATTGTGTATCTGCGATTGGCGTTATAGAAAGCAACGGGCAGCAATTGATGCTAGAATAAAAGGCGAATTACAAGCGGAGTTTAAAGAAGAAAATCACCCGGTAATAGACCAAGCTAAAAAACAACTAGCAGCATATTTTAGTGGCAACCGTAAAACCTTTGATATGCCACTTTTATTGGTGGGGACTGATTTTCAAAAAATAGTTTGGCAAGCTTTACAGCAAATCCCATTTGGAGAAACACGCTCTTATTTAACGCTTTCTAAAACCCTTGGAAACGAAAAAGCCATACGCGCGGTAGCTTCCGCAAATGGCGCAAATGCATTATCTATAGTTATTCCTTGCCACAGAATTATAGGTGCTGATGGCAGCTTGACGGGCTATGCAGGAGGCCTAAATGCTAAAAGGAAATTGTTAGAATTGGAAGGTATGGGAGGGCAGATGGCGTTGTTTTAAATCGCTGTACAATTCAAGTTTTTTATTTGTGCCAACTCTTTTGCTTTTGGGGTTTGCTGTTATTCCAAGTCATAATCATCTTGCATACTGAGCCAAAACTTAGCTGTTGTTCCAAAATATTTTGAAAATCGTAACGCAGCATTCGAAGTTATACTTTTTTTTCCTTTAATGATTTCACTTACACGCGTTGGGGGAATGAAGGTTTTTTTAGAAGGTTGGTAAGCCGTAATTTCCAAGGGAAGTAAAAATTCTTTAAGCAATTGTGGTATTTTTTTCTTCATCCCCTCGAATTAGACTGCCAATATTTTTTGCAATGTGCTCAAATATGTCCATGCCAATCTTGAAATTTAAACGAGATCTACCTGAAAAATTATTGGAAGACCTAATAGAATGTAGAGCTTTACTTATAGAGACCCAATTATTGAAGTTACTCATATCATTAATAAGGTAAATTCTTCCAGTACGTTTACTGTATGTGATTTTCACGCTTTTATCAGAAAAACCAACTAAATCATGCTTAGATTCATTGATGGAATAAAAAAATTCAATTTGTGATTCATTAATAAAAAGCTCTATTTTTTTTGGAATATCGGAAGGACTAAGTGCAGGTGAACCGAACCTTTGGTTTTGATAATTAAACAACTTTTCGCCTTTTTCTTTAAAAGACATAATCTGTAAATCCATAAGTTATTTATTTAAAATTATTGTTTCAATATTCTTGGCGAGCCGTTTAAAAGTCTTTTGAACGGTTTCATAGGGTTTAATATCACTATCATAGATAATCACGTAAGAAGGCTTGTTCATGCTTTTCTGTTTTGTAAATAATGGTATGCCTCCTATATGTTGTGATAACCTACTAAAGCTTTTTAAACTGTCAAAAGACTTAACGTGGGATTTCCTCATATATGATTTAATTCTGACTTTTAGTGCTCTATTGCTTACACTTTCCAAATCTTTCTGTTTTAAAACTTCTTCAATTGTCAATGCTGGAAGCGTTGTATGTTTAATTACTTCTGAATGATAAATATATTCAGTAAAACTCTCGGAATCTTTAATTTCAGAATGTATGCGTAATATCGTGGATCTTACGTTTTGATTCGGATGCCCGAATCGTGCGTCTATTATTAAGTATTTACCTCCGAAAAATGGAAATTCACGAAATTTTTCCTTTAGTTTTTTTGTTTTCCATAATCTTCGGAAACAGCTGCCTATTGAAGCAATATGATATATAATTGCTCTCCAAGCACCTACTTCTTTAAAAACCGTAATTCTATGATTTAGTTTATTTGATGAAAGTCTAGTTTCGAGATAATTATCAATTAAATCATGAATATTTTTTTTTGTTTTATTGTTTTCTACTCGATCCCAAAATATATTTATAGTAAAAAAAATAAGTGCAAGTAAGCAGAAAGCCTCAAATTTATTTTCAAAGATGAAGTTATTAAAAATGCACCAATAATCGTAATTTTTTCCAATTTTATTATCTGAACCCCGTTCGAAACAGAGCATTTTTTCAGAAACTTCGAGATAAAAAGTGAGCGATGTAAACGCAAATGTGGCAATAAACTTTTTCAAGTTTGATTTGATTAGTATTAACTATTTAAGTTTAGCGAACTTAAATAAAACTTTCCAAATCCTCCTCCACACTTTCCGCCAACGTAATTTTCAACCCAGGCGTTCTTTCCATTTCGCGCTTAATGGCAAACTGTGCATTTTCATTTCTGGCCCAGCTTCTGCGGGCAATGCCGTTGTTTACATCGTATAATAACATGCTTTCTAGTCTGCGGTTTGCATCTTCAGAGCCATCTAGCAACATGCCAAAACCACCGTTTATTACTTCGCCCCAGCCTACACCGCCACCGTTGTGAATGCTTACCCAAGTAGCGCCTCTAAAGCTGTCGCCAATTACATTTTGTATGGCCATATCTGCTGTAAAGCGAGAGCCATCGTAAATGTTGCTGGTTTCGCGGTAAGGGGAGTCTGTGCCGCTAACATCGTGGTGATCTCTACCCAACACTATTGGGCCAATTTTTCCATCGGCTATAGCCTTATTAAATGCTTTGGCAATGTTTATACGCCCTTCACTATCGGCATATAAAATGCGCGCTTGTGAGCCTACCACCATTTTGTTTTCTCCGGCAGCCTCTATCCAGCGTATGTTGTCTTCCATTTGCTGACTAATTTCCGCAGGAGCGGTAGCCGCCATTTTGGTTAACACATCTGCTGCCAATTTATCGGTATAGGCCAAATCTTCACTTTTGCCGCTTGTACACACCCAACGGAAAGGCCCAAAACCATAATCGAAACACATGGGGCCTAAAATATCTTGTACGTAACTTGGGTATTTAAACTCGCGGCCAATAGTGGGGGAGTCGCTCATTACATTACCACCCGCACGGCTCGCTTCTAATAAAAAGGCGTTGCCATAATCAAAAAAGTAGGTACCCTTTTCGGTGTGCAGGTTTACTGCTGCAGCGTGTCTGCGCAAGCTTTGTTTTACCAACCCTTCAAATTTCTTTGGCTCGTTGGCCATCATTTCGTTGGCTTCTTCGTAGCTCAATCCTGCGGGATAGTAACCGCCCGCCCAAGGGTTGTGTAAAGAAGTTTGGTCGCTGCCTAAATCTACATACACGCCTTGCTCGGCAAAGGCTTCCCATACTTCCACCACGTTACCTTCGTAAGCAATACTCACAGTTTCTTGGTTCGCTTGCGCGGATTTTACCCGTGTTACCAAAGCATTTATATCAGCAATCAATTCATCTACCCAACCTTGCTCATGGCGCTTGCGCGATGCTTTTACGTTTACCTCTGCCGTTACCGAAATACAGCCCGCAATGTTTCCTGCTTTGGGTTGTGCACCACTCATCCCGCCAAGGCCAGCGGTAACAAATAAAGCTCCGCTGTTCGGTTTTTTGCCAATTTTGCGCATCGCGTTAAGCACCGTAATAGTAGTGCCGTGCACAATGCCCTGCGGACCAATATACATGTAGCTGCCAGCCGTCATTTGTCCGTATTGGGTTACGCCAAGCGCGTTGTATTTCTCCCAATCATCTGGTTTGCTGTAATTTGGAATCATCATGCCATTGGTTACCACCACGCGGGGCGCATCTTTATGACTAGGAAATAAACCCATTGGGTGGCCGCTGTACATGTGCAACGTTTGCTCATCTGTCATTTCAGCTAAATATTGCATAGTGAGCAGGTATTGCGCCCAATTTTGAAACACCGCACCGTTTCCTCCATAGGTAATTAGTTCGTGCGGATGTTGAGCTACTGCATAATCCAAATTGTTTTGAATCATTAGCATAATGGCTTTCGCTTGCTCTGATTTTCCTGGATATTCAGCAATTGCCCTTGCTTTTATCTCATAATCGGGACGAAATCGATACATGTAAATACGTCCGTAGTCTTTTAGCTCTTGAGCAAATTCAGCAGCAAGTTCTTTATGCCAAGGTTTTGGAAAGTAGCGCAGCGCATTTTTCAGCGCCAGTACTTTCTCTTCTTTCGTTAAAATTTCTTTGCGCTTAGGTGCGTGGTTTATTTCAAGGTTGTAAGGCTTTGCAGCAGGAAGTGCATTAGGAATACCTTCTAAAATTTGATCTTTGAAAGAGAGGGAAACAGTTTGCATAAATTTTATTTTCGAAAAGTGTTTGTTTTTTTATCGTAGCCATACGGGCAATGCTTGCAGCCGCTTTGGCAACAATGACCGCGTTTGAGGTGATATTGTTTGGTAAAAACAATAAATCCTTCTTCTGAGTAGTAAAAGTCTTCTTTTTCTAGTTTGGGCATGTAGGCTCAAAGGTAGTTATGGTGATTTAAAGGAGTGCAAGAGTAAGATGCTTAATCTTTGTGTGTTACTTTGTAAGAAAATTGCTGTTGCTTCAACGCAGAGGTGCAGAGTGCGCAAAGCAACGCAGAGAGAGCATCCGTACTAATCCGTTTTATCAGTAAAATCCGCGTTCCATTACTTCAACGCAGAGGTGCAGAGTGCGCTGAGTAACGCAGAGCAAATTCTTAATCCCCCAATCCCACCTTGGCGGTGTAGTTAGCTACATGTGTCGCGGCTCACCGTTGCTGGCAAATGGTGCTTTAGTACTAGGGGTTAAGGAGCATTGCAGCTTCTTTGCGACTTAGCGTCTTTGCGAGAAAAACCACACATAGCTTCTCAAAGAGCACATCCATACATATCCATTTTATCCATAAAACCCGCGTGCTATTGCTTCAACCCAGAGGTGCAGAGTGCGCAAAGTAGCGCAGAGAAAATTCTTAAGCCCCTAACCCTGCCTTGGCGAAGGAGTTAGCTGCATGTGTCGCTGTTCACCGTTGGTGGCAAATGGTGCTTTAGCAGTAGTGTTTC
Source organism: Schleiferiaceae bacterium (assembly GCA_963715655.1). Taxonomy (GTDB): domain Bacteria; phylum Bacteroidota; class Bacteroidia; order Flavobacteriales; family Schleiferiaceae; genus JANQPD01. The sequence continues at coordinate 3,352,684 of OY970262.1, read as the reverse complement.
AGGAGCGTTGTAGCTTCTTTGCGGCTTAGCGTCTTTGCGAGAAAAACTATGCAGAGCTTCTCAAAGAGCACATCCATACATATCCATTTTATCCATAAAACCCGCGTGCTATTGCTTCAACCCAGAGGTGCAGAGTGCGCAAAGTAGCGCAGAGAAAATTCTTAAGCCCCTAACCCTGCCTTGGCGAAGGAGTTAGCTGCATGTGTCGCTGTTCACCGTTAGTGGCAAATGGTGCTTTAGCAGTAGTGTTTCAGGAGCGTTGTAGCTTCTTTGCGGCTTAGCGTCTTTGCGAGAAAAACTATGCAGAGCTTCTCAAAGAGCAAATCCATACATATCCGCTTTACCCATAAAACCCGTGTGCTATTACTTCAACGCAAAGGTGCAGAGTGCGCAAAGTAACGCAGAGAGTAAATCAATTTATATCCGTTTTTATCCGTAAAATCCGCGTGCTATTGCCGCTAAAATCCGTGCAATTCGTGTAATCTGTGGCTAAGGTTTCCGCCACAAATTTTGACACAAACTTTCACAAAGTTAAAATTGATTATAACTTATGATAGTGCGTATAATATGGCAGCACCTCCACTTCCACACTATCTTCCATAAAAGTATCTTGCTCTTCTAGCGTTACAATAGTGCCTTTTGTTAAGCCTAAAAATTTACACGCTTCTACCAAGCCGCGCACTTCTCTTTTTTTTGTGTCCGTGTCACGTAAAGTATAGCAAACCTGCACTGCTTTTAGCGGTTGCTCCGATTCATGCAATATAAAATCACACTCGGCTTTGCCTTTATAATACGTTATTTCCCTACCATAAGCCCGCAATTGCATAAACACCAAATTTTCTAAAAGCAAGCCATAACTCTCAGAATATTTAAAGTTCATAGCGCGCATTAAACCATGGTCAATAGCGTAATATTTGGTGCTAGCTGTAAGGTTTTTGGTAACCGAAGCTTCTAACTTATTACACCGTTGAAACAAATACACCGCCTCAGCCATATCCAACCATTCATACAAAGAGTTTTTAGAAACCTTAAATCCAGCCGACTTCATTTCATGGAAAATTTTGTTTACCGAAGTAGGTTTGCTAATGTTAGCATACACCCGTTTCAATAAATATTTAAGCGCATTTGGGCTACTTATGGCATAGCGTTCTACCAAATCGCGGTACATCATGGTATTAAAATGCTCTTGCAAAATGCGCAAGTTTGCTTGTGGCTTTAAGCCGATATTTCCCGGAAAACCACCGTGCAATAAAAAATGATCCATTTCATTTTTTAGCTTGGCGCGATATGCCTGATCGTATGCATTGCCCGTTATGTTTTTAGCCTGTAAATACTCTTCAAAAGTTAGGGTAAAAAGTTCTACAGGGTAAGAGCGTCCGCGTAATTCTGTAGCTATTTCGCGGCTAAGCAATTTGGAGTTTGAGCCACATAAAAAGATGTTGTTGCACCCATTTTCATACAAACGTGCTATAAATTTTTCCCACACGGGCATCACCTGTATTTCGTCAAAAAATAAGTAAGCATCTTCTATTTCCTTTTCAGGATAAAGCTCTTGCCACGCCAGTATAAGTTGCTGCATACTTTCGGTTTGTTGCAAGATGCGCTCATCCTCAAAATTTACAAATAAGAGGTTTTCTTTAGGGATGCCTTCACTTATTAATTTACGTGCAGCAAGGTAAAGTAAGCTTGTTTTTCCACACCTACGCGGGCCACTTATTACCTTTATCTGGTTTATATCCATAGGTATATGTAGCCTGCGGGTAAACAAGGGTCTTTTGTTTAAGCGCTGCTGATTAAATAGTAATATCTCTTTAAAAGTCTCTTTCATTTGTCCTTTTGTAAAGTACAAAATTACAGAAATTTTACTTTTATAAACTACAAATCCTATGTTTTTATCTTTATAGAAAGTATATAAATATATAATTTATCCTTATTAAAAGGATAAATATGAAAAATATTTCTTTTTGAAAAGTATAAAATAGCATATTACTTTTGCGGGTATGCGCCACTTTCAAATACTTAATGCCCCAGTAGAAAAGTTAGCTACCATTAGCGGTGTAGAGCTGTGGCTAAAACGTGAAGACCTAATTCACCCTTATGTAAGTGGAAATAAATGGCGTAAACTGAAATACTTTTTGCAAGATTTTAAAACGAGCGGAAAAGAGCGTATTTTAACTTTTGGTGGTGCATTTTCTAATCATTTGGCGGCAACTGCTGCTTTAGGAAAGTTGGCAGGAATTTCTACCAAGGCTTTGGTGCGCGGAGAAGAAGTTGAAACTAACGCTACTCTAAATTTTTGTCGAAGCCAAGGCATGGAAATAGAAGCTATATCGCGCAAGCGCTACGTTGCAAAAGACGACCCGGAATTTTTACGTTTGCTGAAAGAAGAGCTGCCAAATGTGTACGTAATTCCAGAAGGCGGTAAAGGGCCATTAGGTTTAAAAGGCTGCACAGAAATTTTGGATGGGGTATCAGAGAATTTTGATTATACGGCAGTTTGTGCAGGTACCGGAACCACGGCTGCCGGAATTTTACTCCATAAAAATTGTAAAAAATTGCTTTGTTTTTCTGCACTTAAAGGCGGAGGATTTTTAAAAGAAGCCATAAAAAGACAGTTGCTGGACTATCAATTTCAGTTTTCAACAGAAGTAGATGAAGAAAAATTACTAGCCGATTGCTTTATATTGCAAGAAAACTACCACTTTGGTGGCTACGGAAAAGTGCAGCCGGAATTAATTGATTTTATGAATGCATTTTATGCAAAATTTGAAATAAAATTAGATCCCGTTTACACAGGTAAAATGCTTTTTGGCATATTTGATAAAGTAAAAAAGGGAGATTTTGCCGAAGGAACAAAAGTTTTGATTATACACACCGGTGGGTTGCAGGGTATAAAAGGTATGAATGCGCGTTTAGAAAAAAGTGGTTTAAAAATAAAGTATGAAGTATAAAATAGCAGCGTTGTTTTTGATTTTTAGCGGAGTAGTTATCGGCCAGCGAGCCAAAACAAAAGTGCAAGAGCAGTACATACAGGATTATTACAAGGTGGCAATTTCTGAAATGAAGCAGTTTGGAATACCTGCCAGCATCACCTTGGCGCAGGGCTTATTAGAATCTGCCGCAGGGCAAAGCTACTTAGCGCAAGAGGGCAACAATCACTTTGGAATAAAATGCCATCTAGATTGGGATGGGAAACGTTTGTTTAGAGATGATGATCAGAAAAATGAATGTTTTAGAGGATATGAAAATGCAGCAGCATCTTTTAGAGATCATTCGGAATTTTTAAAATACCGCTCGCGCTACGCCTTTTTGTTTGAAGAAGCACCCACCGACTATAAAGCTTGGGCGAAAGGCTTGAAAAAGGCAGGTTATGCAACCGATAGAAAGTATCCCGCAAGATTAATAGAACTTATTGAGTTATATGAATTGCATAAATATGACTTAGAAGGTTTTGATGTGAAAGCAGAAAAAGTAATTGCAGAAAATGTCCCTTCTGAAAATCAAGAAGTAGAAGACTTACGAGCCTATCAAATTAATGTTTCTAAAAATTATGTAAAATTTATCATAGCTAAAAAGGGTGATACTTTCAGAAGTATTTGTGCGCAAATTGATGTTTCTGAAAAACGATTATTAAAGTATAATGAGCTATTAAGTGTGCCCACATTGCAAGGAGGAGAGCGCCTGTATATACAGCCAAAAAGAAGAAAAGCACACCGCGATTTTAAGCGCTACACATTAGAAGAACCGCAAACCGCTTATGCTATTTCTCAAAAGTTTGGTATTAAAAAGCGGTATCTTTTTAAGCGTAATTCTGAATTGCGGGAAAATGAAATTATACCTGCGGGAACGGTATTGGAATTGCGTTAAATATTAGAAAACACCATAGCAAACCACTGTTCCATCCTTCATAGTGGTTACTATATTTATCACACTATTTCGGTTTAGTGAGCCCATATCAAAAGTGCCTTGAGCAAAAATGGGAAAGCCTTCTAATAATTCTCCTTTTTTATTGAAGAGACTGATTTCCTCTGCTGTTTCGCTAAAAGCGGCTGCGTAAAAGTCGCCCCTAAAAATCATTACTTTGGGTGTAGCGCTAATATCTCCTTTCAATTCCACTGTCCAAGGGTAAGTGGTGTTTCGATTTACCAATTTCTCGTCAGCTGTATAAATATTCTTTTCATCAAAATACATATAATAATCAGCTTCATTTTCTGCATCAATTGGTAGTTCTTCATTTCCGGAATTAATGCTTACATACGCCAATTTCCCGTTTTTAGTAAGACTTACCAATTGAGTTTTCTCCAATGTTTTGCCTTTGTAATAGAAGAGTTTTCCTTGCAAATTAGCTACCGATTGCTTTTTAAACCGCTCTTTTCCATTGCGATATAAAAAGCGAAGCACGCCATTTTCGGTATATACGGTAATAACTTCCTTGCTACCCACGTTTATTAATTGCGGTGCTAATAAAATAGGGCTTTTGTTAGGCATAAATTTCCATCCATCCACCGGTTTGCCATTTACATCGTAGTTTAATAAATTGTCGCCTGTTGGAATAATTAAGCGGTAGTTTCTATTGTTATCATAATCAAAAACAGCCATAGCTGCGGTGGCTGGCTTCTTTAAATTTAAAGGGAAATTTTCTACATCGCGTCCCAATCTGTCTAATACGTAAACTTTTGAAAACGTGTTAAATACATATTGTAATTTTTTATTTTTAAAAATATCAATTTGATGCACGTTACCCATTAACGCACCATCTAATAATTTACTCCAAAGTATTTTCCCTTGCCTATCAATTAAGTAAAGCTTAAAGTTAGCATCTTGTATTAAAATTTCTCCTTTTTGATTTCCATGATTTGTTACAAACTGCGGAGCGGATAGGGCAGGAGCTTCTAAAACCGTACTCCATAAACGCGTAACTTTTTCCTTTTTTGGAGGATTATGATTTATATACAAATTAGTGTAGGCAGCATCATTTTTTACCGTTAGTTGGGCACCAGCGTAGTTAAAATTTTGTAAGCGTTTAGTTTGTTTTTTAAATTCATCTTGTTCCTTTTCGGGAAGTGTACGGGTGATGGTTCTCAATAACCCACTACCGGCTGCTAGGCAATGTATGTGCGCGTTTTCGGTAAGCATATTGGTAAAATCTTCAAAGGATTCATCATTGCTTAAGATGTTTCCTGATAAATATTCATCTAATAAACTTTTTGCACTGCTTAGGTTGCTGGTGTAGAGAATAAAACCCGCATATTCAAAAAAATATGGTTTTGCAAATCCGCTGAAAAGGGTACCAAAATAAGCACGGTGGGGATTATTGATGGCTAGTCGTTTTATAATTACTCCTCTATAGCCCAAAATAAAACTACTGTCGGCTAAAAGCTCCATACTTTTAATGGCTTGGTCTTTATCACGATACTTTAAAAAGGCAACGTGCGCATGTTCGTCACTGCTATTGCCGCCTTTAAACGTGCCCACTTCATTGTCTATCCAAAAAAGTAAATGCGCATCAGCTTTTATATTAAACCGTTTATTTATAGTGCTTTCAAAATCTAAAACACGCGTAGCATTTCCTTTTTCTTGTTCTAATTCTGCATAAGCACGATGCCATTTTTCAGCATTATTAAAAGTGTAAGAAATACTGCTAGAAAAGTTGGTTGGTAAAATTGTAAATGCTTCAGAAGGCTGTGCTTCTGAATTTTGAAAGCTGTTTAAAAATCGTTGTTCATTGGTTGGTATTAAGGTTAGTCCGCTCAATAAAACCTCCTTGTTCAAAAGTTCTAAATCTAGTTCTGTCCAACTGCCAAGCTTGGTTAAAAAGCCCGTTTCTCCATTCGGAAAAAAGGTGTTGAAATATCTGGAGATTTCTTTAAGATTTACATAAATATTGGCCTGCTCTTTTTTATTGGCAGTTTCATATAATTTATTAAAATCAGGATTGTCTTTTAGGTTAAAGCCACTAATGGTTTGCCGTAAAGACTCTTCTAACAACGCTTTGTTGCCACTGCCTAAAAGTAACCCGTTGATGGCGCAAAAATAAAAATTACTTTGTGCTTCTACCTTTGTAATGGTTTGATTAGCATAGGTAAAGGAGCTGAGTTTGTAGTGTTTTTTAAGTTTAGCGGCTAATTTATTTTGCCAATTTGCCTTAGCTTTTGTAGCATATAAAAGGCTATATTTTTTGGCACCACTTAAGGCTAAACTCACTAAAAAAGGAGTGTCTTCAAAAAACGTTTCAATAGAATCTTCCGGAAAAAGCGAAGTTATTTCGGCTAAATCAAAACCGTAAGCAACCACCGAGGGTAAGCTATCAATTTCAGTAAAAACATCCGTTTGCTTAATTTCTTTAAAGCTTTCGTACAAATTATTGCTTTCTAAAATAAGTACAGATGTATTGGGCATGGCGCTAAACATATCTGCATTGTCCTTAGGCTCAGGCGTACATCCCGCAAGGAAAAATAGAAATAAAGGAATACAAAATAAAAGCTTGCGTTGCATATTGAAATGTTGTGAGCAAAAGTACTTTATATACAAAACTGTAATAAAGTTCCTTCAAAATGATTTCAACAACGTAAATGTTAATCTATGATGTTTACAAGAGCCTGATTTAGCGATAGCTGCGCGATGTTCTACGGTGGGGTATCCTTTGTTTTTCAACCAGTTGTAATGCGGATATTCCAAGTGAAGTGTATTCATATACTTGTCGCGATATGTTTTTGCCAAAATAGAAGCGGCTGCGATAGGTTTAAATCGAGCATCTCCTTTAATTAAGCACGCATGAGGTATTAGTGGGTAGGCGTTAAACCGGTTGCCATCAATAAGTAAAAATTCGGGTTTTATAGTTAGTTGGTCAATAGCCCTGTGCATGGCCAAAAAGGAGGCGTTTAAAATATTTATGCTATCAATTTCATCTTGCCAAACAAAACCTACGGCACTTGCAAGGGCTTTTTCTTCAATAATTTCACATAAGGTTTCGCGTTGAGGTTCGTTTAATAGTTTACTGTCGTTTAGCCATTTATGCTTAAAATTATGCGGTAAAATTACAGATGCAGCAACCACCGGGCCGGCTAAGCAACCACGTCCGGCTTCATCACAGCCGGCTTCTAAAACGTTTTTATGGAGATAGCTTTTAAGGTATTTACGCTTTCTCACTTGCTAAACATTTTTCTATACTTTCCCACATCATATCGGCAGATTTTTCCCAAGTAAAAAAAGCCGCGCGTTCTTTTCCTTTGGCGATTAACGTTTTACGTATGTCAGGCTCAGCCACTTCAAACATGGCTTTTGCAATACCGGCATGGTCATCTGGCTCACATAATAATGCGGCACCATCGGCTACTTCAGGCAACGAGGTTTTGGTAGAAGTTATAACCGGAATTTCACATTGAAAAGCTTCAATCATAGGAATGCCGAAGCCTTCAAAGTGTGAAATAAAAAGCAACGCTTCCGCTGAGGCCAGCACTTTGTTTAATCCTTCGCGCTCTAACCGGCCACTAAAAATTAAATCTTTTTTAAACGGATGCTCTGCAATGCAGTTTTCTAAACTTGCCGGCCAATACATTTTTGTACCTACAATTACAAATTTATTGGTGCCACCTTGGTTTCTATATAAGGTGTAAGCCGCTAGCATTCCTTCTAAATTTTTACGCGGATTTAAAGCACCTACAAACACAAAATAGGAAGCTCCATCAGTATATTCTTGTCTTATTTGCGCCTGATTGCGCACTGACAATGGTTTAAAAAAATCACCAATACCATTGTAAACCAAATCAATTTTGTCAAGTGCTATGTGGTAGGTTTGTGCAATATCGGTTTTACTAAATTTACTTACAGTGGCCACGCGTGTAGCTTGTTGCGCAAATTTTCTAAAATATTTAAGAAAATATTTTCGTGCAGATCCTAGCAAATATTCAGGGTTATGCTCAAAGTTAATGTCATGAATTACCGCAATGCTTTTTACTTTATTCGGTAATGGAATATATCCGTCAGGCGAAATAAAAACATCAGGTTTGTGCTTAGCCAAACTATATTGTAAGCTCACATTAAACCATAATTTCCATAAAATGGGATGCCTAGCCTGCGGATGTAAAACGATGGGCATAACGTTGCTGCCAAAAACGAAACGCTCCTTGTAAGGCCTATCAAAATAAAAGATAAAATCATGCTGCGGAAAACGTTTTACCAAACGCTCAAAAATTTCGTAGGTAAACCATCCAATACCTTCCAAGCGGTGCGGAAGTAAAAAACGAGTATTTACTGCTATCTTCACGGCCGCAAATATAGCAGTATAATATAGCCATCTTTTAAGGAATTTTCATGCGTAGGCGCTTTATTGGCAATCTATTCATTCTTTTATTTCTCAATTTTTTAATAAAGCCCTTTTGGCTTTTTGGAATTGATAGAAACGTGCAAAATTTAGTGGGCGAGGAAGCTTACGGTCGCTATTTTGCTTTGGTGGGTTTTACCATTGTTTTCAATATTATTTTAGACGCAGGCCTTACGCATTATAATAACCAAGCTATTGCTAAAAATGCGAAAAACATAAAAAAGAATTTCTCACAACTGCTTAGCCTCAAACTTATACTTGGCGTAGTATATTTTTTTGTAATGATGGCCATGGGTGCACTCTTTGGGTTTTTTAGCGAAAGCTTTTGGTTGCTTTTTGTACTAACAATAAATCAGTTTTTGGCTAGTATGTTGCTTTTCATGCGCTCTAACATTAGTGGTTTACAGCTTTTTAGGTTAGATGCATTGCTAAGTGTGTTGGATAAAACCATTATGATTATTTTGTGCGCTGCGCTGCTTTTTACACCCGTATTGGGCAGAACAATTACTGTATTTGATTTTGCCGCTACCCAACTTTTAAGTTATGTGCTTACGGTAATATTTGCTTTCTTTTTGGTTTTAAGCAAAGGTGGTGTTTTTAGCTATACGCCCAATTTTAAAAGGCATTTTCTAAATCTGAAAAGTGCTTTTCCGTATGCATTATTAATTTTATTAATGGCACTTTACACCCGTATAGATAGTGTAATGCTTGATGTAATGGTGGGGCCATATTACGCTGGCGTATATGCTGCTGCTTTTAGATTGGTAGATGCCGTAAACCAAATTGGCTATCTTTTTGCCGTATTGTTACTACCCATGTTCAGTAATTTATTATCAAAAAAAATAAATGTTACCCCTTTAGTAGAGCTAAATTTTAACTTGATATTAGCCGGTACTTTAGCCATTAGCCTAGCGTGCTTTTTTAATGCAGTGCCTTTAATGAATGTGTTGAGCTTAGGTTCAGCTGATTTATCTGCCGAGGTATTAAAGTTGCTAATACTTAGTTCTATAGCCTTTGGCACTACCTTTATTTTCGGGACTCTTTTAACAGCCAATGGCAATTTAAAACTTTTAAATAAAGTTGCTCTATCAGGATTTTTGCTCAACATTGTGCTCAATTACTTTCTAATAAAACATCAGCAGGCTTACGGTGCAGCCATTGCCACGGTAATTACACAATTTGCTACGGCCTTAGTGCAGCTTTTTATTTCAGTAAAATTATTTAAGGTAAATTTTAGTGTAAGTGCTTATTGGTTGAGAATTGTTCTATTTGTGGCCGGCTCCATATTTTTAGCCATAGTAATTAATGGTTTAGAAAGTATTACCTGGCCATATCGTTTTGTACTTATTATTTCGGTAACCCTATTCTTTTCGGCCATTGTAGGTTTCTTCAAGTTAAAAGAAGCAATAGAATTAGTCGGTCAGCGTTTTCGCTGACCATCATAGTAAAGCAGATTGTTATTTTTGCGCAAATTTTAAAATCTAAATGGATCAAAATAATCCAAACCAAAGAGTTTTTGACAGCAGTAATTTGGTGGTGTACGTTTATGAAAAGCGTAAACCATTATTAATTGTAACCCTTGTAGCCATTATTTTGGCGGGTGTTTTTAGCGCTCCTTACTTTATACCTCCTTTGTATAAATCCACCGTTACGGTGTTTCCTACCACCACCAATTCACTTTCTAAAGCGCTTTTACCACAGCAGTTTTCTTCGCGCGGACAGGATATTCTTGAATTTGGAGAAGAAGAACAGGCAGAGCAGCTTTTACAGATTCTCAATTCAGATGAAATTCGCTCTAGTATTATTGAAAAATACAATTTGCGTCAACATTATAATATTGATAGTGGTGCTTTTTCACGTACAGAACTGTACGATACCTACAACAGCAATATTTCGTTTAGACGCACGGAATTTATGTCGGTAGAAATTAATGTTTTAGATACAGAGCCTGATACAGCAGCACTTATAGCAAATGATATAAGCTTTTTGTTAGACGATGTAAAAAACCGAATACAAAAAGATAGAGCGGAAAAAGGCCTACGTATTATTGAAACGGAATATTTGGCTTTAAAGGAAGAAATTAAAGCTTATGATAACCGACTAACGGAATTGCGCTATCGAGGTGTACATGATTATGAAACACAATCGGCTGTGCTTAATGAGCAATTGGCCACCGCTTTTATTGAAGATAAATCAGGGCGTGCTGTTGATTTAATTGAAGATAGATTGGACACCTTAGCAAAGTATGGTGGAAGCTACGTAACCCTGCGCGATGAACTTAAGTACTTAAACGAAGAACAGGTAAAACTTAAAACGAAGTATGATCAAGCCAAAGTAGATGTTTCTGAAACACTACCCGCTTCGTTCAAAGTAAATACTGCTTTTCCGGCAGAAAAAAAATCGCATCCTACACGTTGGTTAATAGTGGCGGTAGCGGCAATTTCTGCTTTTACATTTACACTAATTTTGTTATTAGTGGCAGATACAGTTAAAAAATCTAAGATAAAAGCCTAACCTTGAGCATACTGCTTAAGCATATTAAAGCGAATTGGATAATTTTAGGTGGCTTAGTGCTTGCCTCAATAAACGCTGCATTTATAGCAACAGAAAATTATTGGGGATTATTATTACCCCTTGGTTTTGCCTTGGTTGCAGCTTTAATTTTGGCTTTAGATAAAGTTTTGCTATTTCTGGTTTTTACCGTGCCTTTGTCCATATTTTATTTTAACGATAGCCTGCAAGTAGGCTTTACATTACCTACCGAGCCTATTTTATTTGGTGTAATGCTTTTGTTCTTTTTAAAATTATTATATACCGGAAATTTTGATCCAAAAGTGAGTCGGCATCCGCTTTCCTTGGTTATTATTGCTATGCTTTTTTGGATGTTTATTACCACCTTAACCAGCGAAATGCCCCTTATATCCTTTAAGTATTCATTAGCGCGTTTATGGTTTGTAGTGGTTTTTTTCTACTTAATGTCGCAAGTTTTCTTAAAGAGAAAAAACATTGATTTATTCTTTTGGCTATTTATGCTACCACTTTGTGCCGTAGTGCTTTACACACTTTATGTACATGGTCAAAATGGATTTAGTAAAAATGTAGCGGTGTGGGCTATGTTTCCTTTTTTTAAAGAGCATACAAGTTATGGTGCTGTGCTTGCCATGTTTGTGCCCATTGCATTTACGTATGCCTTCATTGTAAAATCAAACCTGAATTTTAGAGTTTTAGCGGCAGTGGTGTTTACCATACTTTTAGTAGGTACCATTATGAGTTTTACAAGAGCAGCCTACGTAAGTTTGGCTGCAGCTGTTGTATTTATGCTTTTTGTGTTGTTTAAAGTTAGAAAAGAAATTGTGGCGGTACTCATCATTGCAGTTTTAGGAACACTATATGTAAATCAAGATAAAATTGCCGCTAAGTTTGAAAATAATCAGGCTGTAAGTAGCGATGATTTATCTGAGCATATTTCCTCTATTTCCAATGTAAGTACGGATGCCAGTAACATGGAGCGCATTAACAGGTGGAAAAGTGCCTTCAGAATGTTTAGTGAAAGACCAATTTTTGGTTGGGGCCCAGGAACGTATATGTTTTTATATGCACCTTTTCAAAAACCGCACGATAAAACCATAATTAGCACCAACAATGGTGATTTAGGCAATGCCCACAGCGAATACATTGGCCCTTTAGCAGAAAGCGGAATTTTTGGAGCAGTAATAGTTTTACTCCTAGTTTTAATAACCTTAATTACCGGAGTAAGCACCTTTTACGCTTTAGATGATCCAAAGCTTAAAGCATTGTGCATGGCCGCTTTAATGGGTTTAATTACCTATTGGGTGCATGGATTTCTCAATAATTTTTTAGAGATGGATAAGGCCGCGTGTCCAGTTTGGGGTTTTTCAGCCTTGTTAGTTATACTTCAGCGATATTATGTGCCAAAATCTTCAAAACAGCTGGCTAAGTAGGCAATTAGTTTTTTGAAGGTGTAACTGTCTGTCTTTCAATTTTCCGTTCGATGGTCAGGTTTTTAACCGTCCGCCTTTCAACTCCCAATCCCTCAACATGCCGTCTTTCAACCAAATAACGGTTCACGGATAACTAATAACGGTTCACGAACAACCAAAAACAAACATCTCTACCCCCTTAACCTCCTCAAAGCTACCATTTCTCGATATTTACTTTTCACATCTTCTGCGGGAGTGCCTACGTATTTTTTACCACCTGCAATGCTTTTTGTGATACCACTCTGACCCAGCACAATGGCTCCCTTGCCAATAGTAATTCCACTAGTGGTGCCCACTTGTCCCCAAAGCGTTACATGGTCTTCAATAATTACACAACCGGCTATGCCTGTTTGAGAAGCAAAAAGGCAGTGTTTTCCAATTTGCGTATCATGACCAACGTGTACATTATTATCTAATTTACTGCCGTAGCCAATTTTGGTGGCAGCGCTCACGCCTTTATCAATGGTGCAACTTGCGCCAAGCTCTACCTTATCTTCTAAAATTACCGTGCCGCTAGAATGTAATCTATCGTATCCTTCAGGGCGTTTTTTATAATAAAAAGCATCTGCTCCAATTACGCAGTTGGCGTGCACAATTACGTTATCACCTAATGTACAGCCATCATAAATGGAAACATTGCTGTGTATTACACAGTTTTTCCCTATGCTAACGTTATGACCAATAAAGCAATTGGGTTGAATAATGGAGCCTTCACCAATTATAGCGGTGTTTGCTATGGCAGATGAAGCAGGTTGAAAAGCCGAAAAGCGTTTGGCTAAATAATTAAAATCTCTAAACGGATCATCAGAAATAAGCAATCCTTTACCAATGGGTGCCTCTACTTCTTTATTAATTAAAATAGTGGTAGCGGCACTTTCTAAAGCTTTATCATAGTATTTTGGATGATCTACAAAAACTAAATCTCCTTCTCGTACTACGTGTATTTCATTTAAGCCAAGCACTGGGTGTGCTGCATTTCCAATAAAGGAGCAGTTCAAAAGCTCTGCAATATCTTTTAAATAAAGTGGCTTAGGAAAATCCATTACTCTTTATGACGCTCTTTATAATCTCCGGTAGCTGTTTCAATTACCACTTTTTCACCCTGGCCAATAAACAAAGGCACGCGTATTTCAGCACCTGATTCTACAGTGGCTGCTTTCATGCTGTTTGTAGCGGTATCGCCTTTAATACCTGGCTCGGTATAAGTAATTTCTACTACCACTTTCTGTGGAAGTTCACACACTAAGGGACGTTCTTCATCAGCATGAAAAAGTACTTGACACTCCATACCTTCTTTTAAAAACTGCGGAGCATTTATCAAATCTTTCGCAATGGTTATTTGATTGTAATCGTCCATATTCATAAAATGAAACCCTGTAGGATCATCATATAAAAATTGATACGTACGATTTTCAATTCTAATGATATCAAGCTTGGCACTACCGGCAAAAGTGTGTTCTAAAATTCGTCCGTTATCTAAATTGCGCATTTTAGTACGCACAAAGGCAGGGCCTTTACCCGGTTTTACATGCAAAAATTCTATAATTTGAAACGGGTTTCCGTTAAATTCTATACATAATCCGTTGCGGATTTCAGATACGTTTGCCATGGCAATAATGTGATTTTGCGCAAATGTACTACTTGCGGTTTATTTAAAAGATGTGATGTTAAATTGGTGGTCGCAAAAATCTACTTCGGCATCATTAAAATTACTGCCAATAAGCAAGGTGCGCTTTTCGCGATAGTCTGCAACTAATGTTCTATACCATTGACTAGTAGCAGGGTCTAAGTTAGAAGTAGGTTCATCTAGCAATATTAAATCAACATCTGCCAGCAGGCAAAGCGCTAATTTAAAACGCTGCTTCATACCGGAGCTAAAATGCCTAATTTCTTTATTTTTAGCATCGGTAAGTAAAGATTTTTCTAAAACATCTGCGGGTTTTATTCCCTTTAAAAAAGGTTTAAATTTTTTATGAAAGTTTAGAAATTCTAACGCGGTTAGTTCTTCAATAAGTTCATAATAGGGGCCGCTAAAACTGCACTTAAACGGCACTTTGGTTACCGGAATTTCTTTGCCGTTTAGTACCCAATTTATTTCTCCGCTTGACGGGTGTAAGGCACTGTAAATAATGCTCAATAAGGTGGATTTTCCACTTCCATTGCCCCCCAAAATGGCGTAAGTTTCACCTTGCTTAAACGTAAAGTTTACATCGGTAAATACCACTTGGCGGCCAAATGTGCGGCCAACACCTGTAAGTTTAATTTGCATTATTCCAAACGAAAACCCTTCATAATTCCACGCTGTGAATTACGTATAAACTGTACAATTTCATCGCGCTCAGAGGTGGCAGCCATTTCAGCCTCAATATAATCTGCGGCCTGCGTATTGTTGTAATTACGTTGGTATAAAATGCGGTAGATATTCTGTATTTCATTAATCTTTTCGGTAGTAAAGCCTCTTCTGCGTAAGCCTATTGAGTTTATACCCACGTAGCTGAGCGGCTCTTTGGCAGCTTTTACATAAGGTGGTACATCTTTACGCACTAAAGAGCCACCGCCAACCATTGCGTGCTGGCCAATATTAATAAATTGATGAATGGCGCATAAACCACCTAAAATTGCGTGTTCGCCAACGGTAACGTGCCCTGCCAATGCAACGCCATTTACAATTACGGAGTAATCACCAATAATACAATCATGTGCAATATGCGCGTAAGCCATAATCAACACATTGTTACCAACACGTGTTTCGCCTAAGGCTTTTGTACCACGATTTACCGTTACACATTCGCGGATAGTGGTATTATTACCAATAATCGCGAGGCTGTCTTCACCGTCAAATTTTAAATCTTGTGGTATGGCAGAAATTACGGCTCCCGGAAAAATGCTACAATTTTTACCGATGCGTGCGCCTTCCATAATGGTTACATTAGAACCAATCCAGGTGCCTTCGCCAATTTCTACGTTTTTATGTACGGTAGTAAAAGGTTCAATTACCACAGTATTTCCAATTTTGGCCGAGGGGTGTACGTATGCTAGGGGTTGATTCATAATCTTAATCTCTTTCTTTTACTATTTGCGCCATCATTTCCGCTTCCGTTACTAATTTATCTCCTACAAATGCCTCTCCGCGCATTTGCACAATACCTCTACGAATAGGTTGAGTTAGGTGTAATTTAAATACCAACGTATCTCCGGGCACTACCTTTTGCTTAAACTTTACCGCATCCATTTTTATAAAATAGGTAAGCCACTTTTCGGGTTCTTCTACCTTGCTTAGCGCGAGGATACCACCAACTTGCGCCATGGCTTCTATTTGTAAAACGCCCGGCATTACAGGTGCTCCGGGAAAGTGTCCTACAAAAAAGCCTTCATTCATACTTACATTTTTTAACCCAATTACATGGTTCTCACCAAGCTCCAAAACTTTATCTACCAATAAAAATGGTGGCCGGTGCGGAATAATTCCCATAATTTGATTAACGTCATAATGAGGCTTATCGTTGGGATTGTATTTAGGAACATCCGGTTTGCGCTCCTGCTCCTTCATTTTATTAAACAGCACTTTTGCAAATTCTGTGTTGCCTTTATGTCCGGGTTTTATGGCAATTATACGGCCTTTAATCGGGCGTCCGGCCAAAGCTAAATCGCCAATTACATCAAGTAACTTGTGGCGGGCAGCTTCATTTGGATAGTGTAAATCTAAATTATCTAAAATGCCGTTTGGCTTTACGCTTACCGCATCTTTCTTAAACACTTTTTTTAGCTTAGATAAGGTTTCTTCAGAAACTTCCCTATCCACATACACAATAGCGTTGTTTAAATCGCCACCTTTTATAAGGCCGTTTTCCAATAAAAACTCTAGTTCATGTAAAAAGCTAAACGTACGTGCATTAGCAACTTGATCTTTAAAATTGCTAATTTTATTGAGTCTAAAGCCTTGGCTTCCTAAAACTTTAGTACCATAATCTACCATCACAGAAAGTTCATATCCATCTGCCGGTAAGGCTATTAACTCAATATCTTCATCGTCCGATTTATAGGTAATCGGTTCCGTTATTTCAAAGAAATTTCTAGTTTCCGTGAGCTCGGTGATGCCTGCTTCTTCAATGGCTTGCACAAAAAACTTGGCACTCCCATCCATTATGGGTGTTTCTGGTCCATCTAAATCTATTAGGCAATTATCAATATCTAAACCCACTAAGGCGGCTAATACATGTTCTACCGTATTTACCTCTGCTTCACCATCTTTAATAGTAGTGCCTCTGGCGGTAGAGCTTACATTTTTTGCCAAAGCTCGTATAATAGGCTGGTCAGCCAAATCTACACGTCTAAAAGAAAAACCGCTATTGGCTTCTGCCGGATGTAATGTTAACGTTACTTGAGCGCCAGTGTGCAAACCTGTGCCGGTAATGCTTGTAGATTTTGCTAGCGAGCGTTGGTTTGTAATCATAACCCTTTAATTTTTGCTTTCCTTTTTTAGTTTGTTGATGTCATCGGCCATTGTAGCCAATTTTCTAAAATATACATAGGCGCGTTTATACTCACCAATACCAAAAGCAGGTGAGCCTTGCACAATTTCGTTTTCTTTTATGTCGTTTCCTACGCCACTTTGCGCGGCAATTTTCACGTTATCGCCAATTTTTAAATGGCCAATAATACCTACTTGGCCACCAATCATGCAATTTTTACCAATTTTGGTAGAACCTGCAATGCCGGTTTGTGCGGCAATTACGGTGTTTTCACCAATTTCTACGTTATGGCCAACCTGAATTAAATTATCCAGTTTTACACCTTTGCGGATAATGGTGTGGCCTAAAGTAGCACGGTCTATCGTAGTGTTTGCACCTACTTCCACTTGATCTTCAATAATTACGTTGCCTATTTGTGCCACTTTTTTAAATTCACCTTGGTTGGGCGCAAATCCAAAACCATCGCCACCTATAATTACACCGCTATGCAAGGTAACTTGGTTGCCAATAACGCAATCATTATAAATTCTAGCTCCGCTAAAAAGCGTACAGTCATCACCTAAAGTGGTGTTATTTCCTATATAACAATTAGGATAGATTTTGGCGTTTTTACCAATTTTAGCATTTTTACCAATAAACACGTAAGCGCCTAAATAAGCGTTTTTGCCAACCGTGGCACCTTTAGAAATAATGACCGTTTGGTCAATTTCAGCTGGCTCTTGCTGCATTTGATTATAAATATCTAACAGTTGTGCAAAAGCGTCATACGCGTTTGGAACACGGATAAGTGTGGCTTTTATTTCCTTTTCAGGAGAGAAATCTTGGCCAACAATTACAATGCTAGCCGCTGTTTCATAAATATAAGGGGTGTATTGCGGATTGGCTAAAAAGCTTAGCGTTCCGGCTTTGCCTTCTTCAATTTTAGAAAGGTTATTCACCTTATCTTCGGGATTGCCTTCTACTTGTCCGCCAAGTAATTCGGCTATTTGTGCTGCGCTAAACTCCATTGTGCCAAAAGTATTAAAATTTTACTGCCTTCGTGGCCGTTCTACATTCCTTAGGGTAAAACAAAAAATGCTTGCTTACATCTTTGCTTAAAGCAGATATGTTTAGTAAATCAGCCGCTTCGGCAATGTCTTTGGTTTTTCCATTTTTATACAACAAGTTTATGCTGTTTTTACTAGCGCTGTAAGCGTTATTGGTCATTTTTTCCGTAAACACTAAATAACCGGAGTCTGCTTCATTTAAACCAAAATATTCTTGTGCGCGGCTTTTATATTTCTCCGTTTTATCGGTAGCAAAAGGGTGGTTACTCACTTTTACTCCGAGTAAATTTCGCGAAAGCAAACGTGCACACAGCATTTTTAAAAGCGGTTCTCCGTGTAAACTCCATTCTTTAATGGCGCCCATTAAATCATAATCATCCAATAAAGCATAATGAGGTAAAAGCTCGCCATAATGTTCAGGAATGTTACCACTTATAAACGGGCGAAGCACCTCAGGCATAGGCATTCCATCGGTATAAGCTTCTTTAGCACGTTGTAAAATTTTTATGAGAATAAATTCTGCGCTAAGCACCGTTTTATGCAAATACACTTGCCAATACATAAGCCTTCTTGCTACAATAAATTTTTCAACGGAATAAATACCTTTCGCATCCACCACCAATTTATCATCGGCCACATTGAGCATGGTAATTAAGCGTTCTGCATTTACTTGGCCTTCACTTACACCGGTGTAAAAACAATCTCTACGCAAGTAGTCTAACCGATCCACATCTAGCTGACTGCTAATTAATTGATGCAGAAACTTTTTGTGATATTGGTTGATAAAAATCTCAATGGCCAAGCTTAATTTTCCATTAAATTCTTGGTTGAGCACTTTCATAAACTCCAAGCTCAACTTTTCGTGATTTATACCCGGAATAATACTGTTTTCTAAGGCGTGGCTAAAAGGACCGTGGCCAATATCATGTAATAAAATAGCTATATATACCGCTTCTTCTTCGGCTTTGCTTATAAAATGACCTTTACTTTGCAGGATGCGCACCGCTTTACCCATTAAATGCATCGCGCCAAGCGCATGGTGAAAACGGGTATGATAAGCTCCGGGATATACCAAACTAGTAAGCCCCAATTGTGTTATACGTCTTAAGCGCTGAAAATAAGGGTGTTCCAGTAAATCGAAAATTAATTCGTTGGGAATAGTAATGAACCCGTATAACGGGTCGTTAAGTATTTTAAGTTTATTGGTGGTACTCAAAACCTTTTGAATAAAATTGCAATTATAAATTCCGAAATTAGGTACAAAATCAACATGGACAACATACAAATATTATGGGTAGATGACGAGATAGATCGTTTGAAGCCGCACATTATGTTTTTACAAGAAAAAGGATATGCCGTAGATACGGTAAACAATGGCGATGACGCTTTGGATATGGTGGATGATAAACGCTACGATCTTGTTTTTTTAGATGAAAATATGCCCGGACTAAGCGGTTTGGAAACATTGCAACGTATAAAAACTAAGCAAAACGGTTTACCTGTTGTGATGGTAACCAAAAGTGAAGAAGAAAGCATTATGGAAGAAGCGATTGGTTCGCAGATTTCTGATTATTTAATAAAACCTGTGAATCCACGCCAAGTGTTGCTTACCATAAAAAAACACCTTGATGGCAAACGTTTACGGAGCGAAAAAACCACTAGCAATTATCAAGTAGAGTTTAGACAAATAGGTATGGACTTAGCTATGGTAAACGATTATGAAGGCTGGGTAAGTATGTACAAGCGTTTGGTTTATTGGGAGTTGGAGTTGGATAAGCTAGAGGATGATGGCTTAAATGAAATTTTGCAATCGCAAAAAAAGGAAGCCAATAGTCAGTTTTTTAAGTTTATTGAAAAGCGCTACCAAGATTGGTTTGACGATAGTGGAAGTGCACCCATTATGAGCCACACCCTATTTAAAGAAGTGGTGAATCCTTTACTGAAAGAAGGGGAGAAGGTAATGTTGTTGGTGATTGACAACTTGCGTCAAGATCAATGGAAAGTGATTCAACCTTTTGTGGAAGAGTATTACCAAGTAGAAAAGGAAGAAACGTTTTTCAGCATTTTACCCACGGCTACGCAATATGCGCGCAACGCTATTTTTAGTGGTTTAATGCCTTTGGAAATTCAAAAACGCTTTAAGGATAAGTGGATTGGCGATACAGATGATGAAGGTAAAAATCTGTATGAAGAAGATTTTATGGCCGACCAATTAAAGCGTTTAGGTCATGGTGATTTAAAATTTGCGTACAATAAAATTACCAACCATACTAACGGTAAAAAGCTGGTGGACAAGTTGCCCAATATTTTGAATAATCCGTTTAACGTGGTGGTGTACAATTTTGTGGATATGCTAAGCCATGCTAAAACGGATAGCGAAATGATTAAGGAGCTGGCGGATAATGATAAAGCTTATCGATCCCTTACGCGCTCTTGGTTTCAAAATTCACCTTTAATGGAAATGATACGCATGTTGAAACAAAAAGGCATTAAGTTGGTGCTAACCACCGATCATGGAACCATTTCGGTAACGGACCCTACTAAGCTAGTGGGCGATAAAAATGTGAACACCAATTTGCGTTACAAAACGGGGCGTAACATGAGCTATCAGCATAAGGATGTATATGAAGTGAAAAATCCGGAAGACATTCAGTTGCCGAAGGCGAATATCAATTCTTCTTTTGTGTTTGCTAAGGAAGATTTGTTTTTTGCGTACCCCAATAACTTCAATCACTATGTAAAATATTACCGCAATACCTATCAGCATGGAGGTATAAGTTTGGAGGAAATGATAGTGCCTTGTGTGGTGCTGAGCGCGAAGTAGGTTTAGTAGGCGCGAGTGGTAGGCTCGTGCTATTTTGCGGCTAAGTAGATTTTAGCAGATACGAGCGGGACGCTCGCACCGTTTTGTACGAGTGCTTGTGCCATCTTTGTATTTCGCGCGAGCGTCCCGCTCGGGCTATAACGTTAACAAGCTTTACGTATAAGAATGTCCTGTTCATACGAAAGTTTATATACGTGAGATCAATTATATTTACTTCATGAGCCGTAAATACAAGTTTCATGAAAAAAAAGGTGCGTATTTTATTTCCTTTGCTACCATAAACTGGGTGGATGTTTTTGTGCGCCAAACTTACTTTGACCTCATAATTACCTCACTTGATTTTTGCAGAAGAAACAAAGGCATGGAAATTTTCGGCTACGTAATAATGCCTAGTCATATTCATTTAATCTTTAGGTCAGCGTTAGGCGACCCTTCTGGTTTACTGCGCGATTTCAAAGGATTTACATCTAAACAATTGCTAAAAGCTATTTCAGGTAATCCGAAGGAAAGTAGAAAACAGTGGCTCTTGTGGATGTTTGAACGAGCAGGCAAAGAAAATAGTAATGTGAAGCACATGCAATTTTGGCAACAGCACAATCATCCTATAGAAATTTGGTCAAATAAAATATTTGAACAGAAATTGAACTACGTGCATCAAAATCCTGTAAAAAGTGGCTTTGTAACCTCAACTGTTGATTGGAAATACAGTAGTGCTCGTAACTATGGAAATGATGATCAAACGGTTTTGGAAATAGATTTGAATGTGTGAAGTGTGAAGTGTTCTTGAAATACGTTGGCACAAGCGGGACGCTCGCGCCATTTTTAGGGCCGGCTCTATCAGGAGTTAGCAATCGAATTCCTTCAATGCAAGGTTGGTTAATAGATTATTTATTGAGACCAGATAGTTTGATAGCTGCAAGTGATGTTTATATGTTAAAGTTACTGGAGAAATATCCTGATGGAAAATGGCATCGAAAAAATCAAGGTTTAGATGAAAGCATGATAAGTGATATTGCAGGGTATTTATTGATGTTGAAATAATATAGATAAAGTATAAAAACAAGAGAACGAAAGAGATGCTCGCGCCTTTCTCTAATGGAGTTGCCTCAAAAGGACAATTTTTATCAAAGTACCAATATTATGAGAATTTAAAAGCGCTATAAAAAGCCTAAACAACTTAAAAATTACTCATTCATCTTCCGCAAAAAGTGCGTTAGTCTCTCGGGATTGCTTTTTGCCGCTTCAAATATTCCATGATTTGAAGCTACAAAACTTAAAAACAATTCGCTAGTAGCTTCTTCATTATTGACCTTCTTCATGGTTGAGTTAAAAATGAACGAGCGTACTGTTTGAATTGGTCCCCAAGGAAAACCCCACCAGCCTAAAAGTGCAGATTTTGTATTCGCCTTGGTGTTCCATTCTGCTTGGCAAGCAGCGCAAGCCACTTTCATTTTCTTATCGTAATTTGTAAAAAATATAACGCTTACTACTTCCCCAATCATTGATACTTGTAGAGGATTTATTTTTGAGTTGCATTTTGGACATGGATGCGTGCGGAGCATCTCACAATAGCCTTCCAGCTCTTGATCTGTTAAACCATTAATTTGCACATCTATACCTTTTAATAACTCTTCACCAAGACTGCGTCTAACAACCTCATTTTTCAAAATTTGAATTACTGCCGGTTCAAGAGAAGCCGCCTCTTCCAAGGCCAATCTCTCTATTTTAAAATCAGGTAGACTTTGATAGTGGTCTTTTACTTTGTTTAAATCCATTCGTTACAATCAAAAAAAGTTATTAGTTAAGAAATATGTAAAGCGTTTTAAATATTGTAAACTTTAGAAAGTAAAGTTATTTAAAAAGCTGAAACCTTTTTGACAAATTTTGGAAATGATGATCAAATGGTTTTGGAAATAGATTTGAATGTGTGATGGTTTATAAAAACAATGGTACGAGCGTCCCGCTCGTGTTTTTATAATTCCATTCTCCTACTTTTGCCAAATGACCGCATCATTAGAATTTAACAACGTCCAATTATTGGATTTACCGCATATAGCACAAGCTATTTTGGCGGCAAATCCGGAAAAGGTGCTGCTTTTTAAAGGCGCAATGGGCGCTGGAAAAACTACGCTTATAAAGCAACTTTGCAAAACTCTTGGTGTAAAAGATGAAGTTAGCAGTCCTACGTATTCGATTGTGAACGAATATGCTACGACAAGCAATAAAATTGTCTATCACTTTGATTTTTATCGCCTTGAGCAAGAGGAAGAAGCTTACGACTTTGGCGTAGAAGAATATTTATATTCCGGAGAATGGTGTTTTATGGAATGGCCGGAAAAAATCCGTAATTTGTTGCCTGAACTATATAGTATGGTGGAGTTAAGTATTGCTGAAGATGGACAACGCACCGTTACATTAAGCACAACCAAGCATGAGTAAACCAGAATTTTTAAGTTTCTCTTCGGCCGAGCTTATGCCGCAAGAGGAAGTATTAGAAGTAAAAAAATCGAGCAGCAGCCTGCAAATTGGTATTCCTAAGGAAACGTGTATGCAGGAAAAGCGGGTAAGCTTAACGCCTGACTCTGTGTTACTGTTAGTGAGTAACGGGCATGAAGTGTTGGTAGAAACCGGTGCTGGTGAAGATGCCAATTACTCTGATGCTGATTACAGCGAGGCCGGAGCACAAATTGTGTATAGCCCCAAAGAAGTGTTTGAATGCAATATTGTACTTAAAATCGAACCTGCTTCTTCAGAAGAAATTGATTTGTTAAAACACAAACAAACCTTAATTTCTGCTTTGCAACTTAAAACCCAAACGAAGGAATATTTTGAAAAGTTGGCGAAGAAAAAAGTAACCGCTCTTTCTTTTGAAAATATGGAAGATGAGGATGGAATAGTGCCCGTGGTACGCAGTATGAGCGAAATTGCGGGAAATACCTCTATCCTAATTGCCGCTGAATATTTGAGTAATGCTAACCAAGGTAAGGGGTTTTTATTAGGAGGTGTTTCAGGCGTGCCTCCTACGGAAGTGGTAATAATTGGCGCAGGTACGGTTGGTGCTTATGCCGCTAGAGCAGCCTTAGGCTTAGGTGCCAGCGTAAAGGTTTTTGATAAATCGCTTTCGCGCCTACGCAGATTGCAGGGTATGCTGAACAACATTCCTATTTACACGTGTGTGATACAGCCTAAAATATTGGAAAAAGCGCTTATGCGCTGTGATGTTGCCATTGGTGCAATCCGTTCAGAAAATGGCAGAACACCTTGCATAATTACCGATGACATGGTACGCAATATGAAGCCTGGCTCTGTGATTGTTGATGTATCCATTGACCAAGGTGGTTGCTTTGAATCATCTGAATTAACCAACCATGAAAAACCGGTATTTACTAAGTATGATGTAGTGCATTATTGTGTACCCAACATTGCTTCTCGCGTAAGCCGCACCGCCTCTTTTTCTTTAAGTAACATTTTGGCACCTGTGCTTTTAAATATAGCTGAATATGGAGGTGTAGATGAAATTATTGCTAAGAACGAAGGTGTGCGCAAGGGATTGTATATGTACCGAGGCACGTTAGTAAACAAGTCTATTGGCGAGTGGTTTGACTTACCGTACACGGATGCGCATTTGCTTTTTGGGTAAGACTGATGGAAGCTAGCATACCGAAAAGCAGGGGTTTAAGTCTATTTTTTGATATGTATAGTAGGTGTGGTTTGACCATTTTCAACTTTTAACCTCTAACTAAAAACTCCGGCATTACTTTTACCAAAAATTAATTCATGAGCATTTGGCGCAAGCTTTTATATTTTGGAATAGGCACGTTAATGGGCGTTTTGTTAGTAAAATTCTTATTTGGTGGCCGCGATGATATTCAATGCAGCTACTTTCCAAACGACCGTGTGCTGTATGATTTGCGTGGAAAAAAAGAGCGTATTATTTCTAATGAAGCGCAGCAACAATTGCAAAACTTAGGTTTAGATACAGCTATAATTTCCACAGTGCTTTGGGAAGGAAAAGTAGATTTTGAAAAAAGCATAACCGAAGGCGACAGTTGCAACACCTATTGGATTAATTATGCACCCCCTGAAAAACAATCTTTTCACACGCTTTTTATGAATTGCGATAGTAGTGCGGTGTTGGTGGAGGTAAGTTTATAGACGGTTATTGATTTTATCATAGCTAAGAAATGAGTTTAACCGTCAGACCACGCAAAAACTCACGTTAAATTGTGTGTAACTTTAAAGAATATTCTATGGCTGTTTTTACTTGTGTTTTATCTTGAACACAAGTTCTAAAAACAGTAGTATGCATCATTTAGACAGTGAGTTACCCAGAGATCAGATTAGCATGGTAGCCTTAGAAGAATTGGTAGGCAAAGACTCTTATGCTAGGCTAGTGGATTTGTTTGTAGAAGCCTTGCCCATGGAGCAATTAGGCTTTAAACATAGCAAGCATGAAAAAGAAGGCCGACCACCATATCATCCTAAAGTTTTATTAAAACTATACATGTATGGCTACCGCCATGGTTTGCGCTCTTCTAGTAAATTGCACCAAGCGTGCCTTGTAAATGTAGAGCTTTGGTGGCTTTTAAAAGGACTAAAGCCTAGCCCTAGAACCATTTTATACTTTAGAAAAAATAATCCCAAAGCATTTAAAAAAGCCTTTCAGCATTTTGTGCTGCTCCTAAAAGACTGGAAGCTTATTGATGGTGAAACCATTGCTATAGATAGTTTTAAAATACGCGCTCAAAACAGTCTTAAAAATAATTTTAATCAAAAAAAAGTCGATCGGCACCTGGAGTATATTGATGGTAAAATACAACAGTACAATCAGCAATTAGAACAAGCCGAAGCACCCGAAACTAAGCAAGAGATACAAGCTAAAATAGCCCATCAAAAAACCAAGAAACTAAAATATAAGGCTATAGAGCAAGAGCTTAAAGATACGGGCGAAAGCCAACTCTCTAAAATAGATCCAGACGCTAAAAGCGTAGTGCTACACCGCAACATTGTAAACGTAGGTTACAACATACAGGCGGGTTGTGATAGTAAACACAAGCTGTTTGTAAATACTCAAACGGGTGATGTTAACGATACGCATGCCCTTGGCCCTATGGCTTTAGAAGCCAAAACATTATTGGGCTTAAGTAAGATGCAAACACTTACCGATAAGGGCTATACTACGGGTGCAGAAATAGCTTTATGTGATGAAAATGATATTACTACTTACTCTTCGCCTAAAGAACATTCCTCTCAAAAAAACGGCTTGTATCCCATGCAAGATTTTGTATACAACAAGCCAAAAGATACGTATCAATGTCCTGCTGGTAACATTTTACACACCAATGGCAGCGTATATCAAAAAGGTAATCATCGTGTAAAACACTATAAAACAAAAGCGTGTAAAACATGCTTAGTACGAGACCGCTGTACCACCAATAAAAACGGGCGTTTTATAGAACGTGGCATGCACCAAGAGGCCTTGGAAAACAATGCACAGCGAGTAAATGAAAACCCTGAGTATTATCGTTTGCGGCAACAAATTACCGAGCATCAGTTTGGTACATTAAAACGGCAATGGGGATTTACATATACCCTAATGAAACGCAAAGAACACGTACTTTCTGAGGTATACTTATGCTTTAGTGTGTATAATTTATTGCGCTCCTTTAGCATATTAGGCCCTGACAAGTTAAAAGCAAGGTTAAAAAGCCTTGGTCTTGTTTTTAAAACTTATTTTAAGCTGTTTAAAGCTCATTTAAGACATCTTAATTATTACTATCAATATCCGTTGCTGTACTAAAAGCATTATTTTAGTGCCCTTACAAACCACGTAAGGCCTTGCTCAAAAACAATGAAAAACTAGATGAGGGTTATTGCGTGGACTCCCGTTGCCGCTACTTTGCGTCTTCGCTAGCTATTTACACCGAGATACACAAAGAACTGCGGATTTTTATAAGTAAAGTGGATTTTCCAGTAAAGTGGATTTAATGATATGCAAAGCTGATTTTACCTTTTTTACCTAGGTACTCCTTTATCCGAGATTTGTTAACTGTTACTCGTTACCGTGTGTACGTGTGCCTTCATTCATCATTCATCATTCCTCCTTCTTACTAATCAATCCCTCGTCTGCGCATTTCTTTTTCAATCAATAACAACTCACGGTTTGTTTGTCCACCGGCAGCTGAATTTTCCTCTGCACGTCTAATTAAATACGGCAACGTTTCACGCACCGGCCCAAAAGGTAAATATTTTACCACCTTATAGCCATCTTTGGCAAGGTTAAAAGATAAATTATCGCTCATGCCATATAGCTGACTAAACCATACACGGACGTCATTTTTTGCCAAACCTTTTTCGTCCATCAGCTCGGTTAATTTCCTACTGCTTTCTTCGTTGTGCGTACCAGCAACCAATGCCATTTTTTCAATGTTATCCAACACGTATTCTAAGCCATCATTAAAATTTTTATCGCTAGCGGCTTTGTTGGGCTGAATAGGAGAGGGCTGTTCAAAGTATTTCGCACGTTCACGCTCTTTTTCCATATAAGCACCGCGTACCAATTTTACGCCACAGCATAAATTCTTTTGCGTACATTTTTCATGTAAACCTTTTAGATAGTCTAATCTATCAACGCGGTACATCTGTAAGGTATTGAACACCGTTATTTTATCACGGTTAAAATGCTCCATCATTTCTTCCGCCAAATCGTCTATCGCTTGCTGTATCCAACTTTCCTCTGCATCAATTAAGGCCCAAATTCTACTTTCATACGCCTGTTGGCAAATGCTTTTTACCCGCTCCCTAATACGTTCCCATTCTGCTGTCTCATCTGCGGTAAGCACACCTTTTGCACTAATTTTTTCTAATAAAGCAAAGCGACCTATACCCGTAACCTTGAAAACGCAAAATGGAACACCGGCTTTATCGCCACCAAATTTTATGGTTTCAATAGTTTTTTGCATTACGTTGTCAAAATCAGCTTCCGTGGCTTTTCCTTCTACCGAGTAATCTAAAATTGAAAACACGTTGTGCTCGCGCATTTGGTCAATAATCTTGCGGCATTCTTCAATGGTTTCACCACCTACAAATTGGTCGTACACCGTATTTTTTACAATACCACGTATAGGTAAGCCAAGGCGCATGGCCAGTTCGCTACTTTTTTTACCAAATTTCACCAAAGCATTACTGCCAACCAGCTGAAATAAAAATTTTGCCTTTTTAAGCTGCCAATTACTCTTGGTTACAAAGGCTGTTTTAGTGTCGTTAAAATCTATCATACAAACATTATCTCTTCAAAATTTCATTCTAAACCAAAAGGATCACTTAGGGTTTACGTTATTTGTGTTCAAATGTAAAGGGCAAAATGCATATTACCCACCGCAATGTTTCAATTTCGCTGTCGCGCGAAGTTTTTATCGATTTTAATAAATATCTAGTTGAAAATAAACCATCTAACGTTTTTTTTCTGGTAGATGAAAATACACATGAACACTGCTTAATAAAACTTTTACAGGAATTGCCGGATTTAGAGCGGTATGAAGTATTGGAAATTGAACCCGGAGAAGAAAGCAAATGCCATGAAATTTTAATCCATTTGTATCATGCACTTACCGAGTTGGAGGCGGATAGAAAAGCACTGATTGTAAATGTAGGTGGGGGTGTAGTTACCGATTTGGGTGGTTTTTTAGCCGCTACTTTTAAGCGCGGAATTTCCTTTATAAACTTTCCTACATCACTGCTTGCCATGGTAGATGCTAGTAGTGGCGGTAAAACGGGCGTTGATTTAGGACCCTATAAAAACCAAATTGGTGTGTTTACCGATGCAGTTTCTACCTACATAAATCCTGATTTTTTAGAAACCTTACCTATTGAGCAAATGCGCTCAGGTTTTGCCGAAATGTTGAAACATGGTTTAATAGCAGACGCAATTTATTTTGAACAACTCTCTAAAAAAAGTAAAAACCATTTAGAACCTACGGATGCAGAAATTTGGCGTTCGGTAGAAATTAAATCTGGTATTGTAGAACAAGATTTTCGCGAAAGCGGCATAAGAAAAGCCTTAAATTTTGGACACACCATAGGTCATGCCATAGAAGGTTTGTTGTTAGAAAACGGTACGTCCATTTTACACGGAGAGGCTATTGCGCAAGGTATGTTGGCAGAACTTTGGCTTTCAAAACAAATGTGTGGATTGCCGGAAGTAGAATTTGAAAAAGCCACTAAAACGCTGCTTCAATTTTACGGTACTTTAAATACGGCAATGGATGAAGTACGTTTGTTGGCTTTAATGGCGCATGATAAGAAAAACGAACGTGGAGCAATGAAATTCTCACTTCTTAAAAAAATTGGAGAGGTTGAGGTAAACGTTTCGGTGTCTATTGAAAAAGCGCAAGAAGCCTTGCGTTATTTGAAAAATTTGTAATGGAAAAAATTCGGCTTTCACATCCAACTAAAAAAATTATTGGCCGCATTGAGCTGGGTGGAAGCAAAAGTGAAACCAACCGTGCTTTGGTTTTGCAAACAATGTATTTACCGGATTTAGAGATTGTAAATGCTTCTAATAGTATGGATAGCGTGGCTATGCATGCAGCACTTTCTGAAAACTCAGGAATGGTAAATATTGGTGCAGCCGGCACCGCCATGCGTTTTTCTTTAGCCTACTATGCGTGTAATGCAGGCGCTGAAATTATACTCACAGGTTCAGAGCGTATGCAGCAGCGCCCCATTGCTGATTTGGTAGATGCCTTACGTTCTTTAGGAGCAGATATAAGCTATATAAACCAAGAAGGGTTTCCGCCTTTAGCGATAAAAGGGAAGCAACTTATTGGTGGCAACGTGCAAATAAAAGGCAGCGTAAGTAGTCAATTTATTACGGCACTTATGTTGGTAGCGCCTAGTTTTACCCAAGGTTTGGAAATTGAAGTAACCGGCTTTTCCGTTTCTGCGCCATACATTTATATGACCAACAGCCTAATGTTACGCTTGGGTTTTGACTCTCGTATAAACGGTGAACGTATTTTTATAAAACCGTATAAAGCACCTGAAACGCCCCTAAAAAAATTAAGCATTGAACCCGATTGGAGCAGCGCTTCTTATTGGTATAGTTTTGCCACTTTGGCCAAACAAAGCAAAGTGTTTTTACCTTTTTTACGCGAAATAAGTATGCAAGGGGATTCCGCTTTATCAGGCTTATTTACACCATTGGGCATACAATCGGTAAGTTTGGGTGCAGGCTATAGTTTAAAAAAAATTGAGCTTTCTAAAACTCCCTTGCGCTTAAATTTACTGGGTACACCAGATTTAGCGCAAACCATGGTGGTGGCAGCCGCTGCTTTGCATATTCCAGCGCATTTTACGGGTTTAAAAACCTTGAGGGTAAAGGAAACCGACCGCCTTTTGGCCTTAAAAATCGAATTGGAAAAAACGGGTGCGAAAACTGAAATTACCGAAGATTCACTTACCATTTTAGAAGGTATAAAATCAGTAGAAAGCATTTGCTTTAAAACGTATGAAGATCACCGCATGGCAATGGCTTTTGCGCCTTTAGCCCTGTTGGGAACCATAGAAATTGAAAACCCAAACGTGGTGGAAAAAAGTTACCCTAAATTTTGGGAGGATTTAGAGAAGGTGGGCTTTGAAATTGCCATATTTTAACAACTGATTTATAAAGGAGTAGGTAGAAATTGCAGCGTTTAATCACGTACATTTGAGCGGTATGAAATGGCTATTTATCTTTTTTGTTTTTTCTTCTTCATTGATTGTTGAGGCGCAGTCAGCACAAATAACGTATTCTATTCCAGCTTTTTGTGCTGATGATTTCCCCATAGATGAATGTCAATCACTTGATTTGTATGGCAATGGAAGTTTTAATTTGATGCTAAAAAGCACTCATGGTATATCAGGGTCATTGCATACAAGGAGTCACCAGAGGGCAATACACATTATTCCTGATAGTAATAGTATAGGTGGCTTTAAAAACCATTTTTTTGACTTAGAACCTAGCAGGTACTTTGGTGATTTTGAGCAACAACCCGTAATAAAACAAAAGCAAGGGTTGTACTCTCAATTTATATTTGATCTTACAAGAAATACTCCATCTCAAATATCCTTCTATAATCTTGTAAGCAACACAAAAACCATTGTTGAATTACCCTTTTGGAGAGCCAATCGAGAGCAAATTCTCATTAGAGATACGTTGTATCAACTGCTTCAACTGAAGGGTAATAAAAGTTTGGGTTATTACAAAACAGACTCGGTAGCCATAATTTCTATTGATTTAAAAACGTTTGAATTTGACACCCTAGGTGTTTTTATACACCATGCTTTTAAAAGTCCTTATGTAAATTATAGCCTAAATTTAAAGGAGGATTTAAAGTCTTTTCAGTTTAAAACATACAGTGACACTACCTATACTTTTGATATTGCGTCTGGATTGGAAATAGCTTCTATGCACACTCCAAAATCTTTAATTTCTGGGTATAAAAGTCCTGACGCAGTGCGCTACAACGAAAATTTGCGGCAGTTTTACTGGTATAAATACGCGTATGTAAATGGAAAAGAAGAGGTAGAGCTTGTTCCGTTTGGCCCCCAAGTTTATGGAGCATTGCGGACAACAGGACATTATTGGTCAGCTGATTCAAGTTTATATATTTACGGTTCTACTATCCCCGAAAGGAATTTTGACAATATGGGAAATGCTTTTGTTGTTAAAATGGATAAGTATTTACAGCAGGCTTTTTATAGAGAACTGTTTAAAGATGTGCCCTCTGATGTGCAGTTGACCGTGGAGGATAGTATTGGAAATATGTGGTTTAGTGGCGTAAGATTAATTAATGCTAGCATCTTAGGGTTTAACAAAATAGTTCCTTACGTGGTAAAAATGAATCCCGATTCAATCTTCAAAGAAACTTTTTATACTGAAAAAATTGCTTTACATCCAAACCCAGCCAGCACCATAGTAAGGTTTAAAGCGAATAAGCTTATTTCTAAATGCGTGGTATCAAGTGTTTCGGGGGCAATTCACAAAGAAATTACTCCAAATAGAGAGGGGGAATTTAATTATGAATTAAATGTTTCTGATTTAGAAACCGGTTATTATCACCTACAATTTATTCATGAAACGGAATCTGTATATCCTGCTGAGCGGCTATTAATCCTGCGTTAAGTAACCGTATTAAAACAAAAAAACCGCCAAAAGGCGGTTCTTTCAAGTGGTTGGTTTAAAGATTTATTCTAATCGTGCGAATGATCTTCGTGATTTTCATCATGGTCATGAGAATGGGTGCTTCCATCTGCATGTTCATGGTCGTGGTTATGCATTTCGGTTTCTGTAGCTTCTTCGCCTCCAGCATTGCTGCAGCTTGTAATGGACATAGCGCCTACAAAAAGAGCACTAAAAAATAAGGTTGTTCCCAGTTTTTTCATCGTATGTTTTATTTACTGTTAATTGTTTTTCAATAATACAAATTTTTGAAAATATAAAAGCCATTGGAATTAAGCATAGAGTAATTAAAATTTAAAACAAAAAAAAAGACCTGAGCTTTCTCAAACTCAGGTCTTTTTAAAATTAATAATTTTTTAAGCTTAACTAACTTTCATTTTAGCTTCTTTCGCTAAATTACTCATCATGTAAGGGTTAATTTCCAAACCTTTCTTAATCATTTTTTTGCCCTCTGCTGTTTGGCCTTTTTCCAACATAATCATCCCACCAATAAGCATTAGCTCAGGATCTTTACTGTTGGTAGCCATTGCTTTTTTAAGATGCTCTTCTGCTTTGGTCAACTCTTTTGTTTCTAGATAAATATGCGCCATCGCTTTATTTACTTCAATGTTTTTAGGTCGTCTTTCAAATTCATGATCTGCATTATGCAACGCTTCCTTGTAATCTTCGTTTAAATCCATTTGCATTTTAGCCATTTCTAAACCTACTTCATGGCTATGTCCGTGGGCGTTTTCTTTTGCATGGCTGTGGCTGTGTGCTTCGCCATCTTTATGTGCATGATTATGGTCGCCATGGCTGTGTTCTCCAGCCAAACCTTTTAACAATTCAAAGGCTCTAGTTCTGGCAGTAGCCATTTTTTCCGTTAAACCTTGTGCGCGATATACAATGGCTAAATTTTCATAAAAAGCAGCTTCCTCGCGTACTTCAATAGCTTTTTTAAGCGCAATTTCAGCACCGTCAAAATTTCCTTTCTTTGCTTCTACCATACCCAATCCTGCTAAAGCAAAAGGGTAATTTGGACGATTTTCTAAGGCCATTCTGTATTGCATTTCCGCATTGGTTAGGTCGCCATAATTTTGGTATAAATTACCTAAGGTTACTCTACTCCAACTGGTTTCTTCATGTCCTGGGTATCCGGCATTTACCGCCATATTCATAGCTTCTTTAGCACCTTCTACATCACCATAAATTTCACGTAAGTAAGATACGCGCGAGTAAGAACGCAAGTCAGGGCGCTTTTGCACCATACTATCACTCATTACCACCGCCTTATCATAATCGCCAAGCTCTACGTTAGCATCGGTTAAAATACCATACACTCTAGAGTTATTTGGATTTAAGGTCAACGCTTTTTCACCCATTTCACGTGCTTCTTCAAAACGGTGTAGTGAAAGCAGAATTACCGCTTTAGAACTATATGCACGAAATTGGTCGTCTGTATTTTCCGGTTTTTCAGCTAATACGCCATCAATCATATTTAAAGCCGCAGGAAAGTAATAGTTGTAATTTCCGGTAGCTCTGGCTTCTACAATGTATAAATCAGCCATTTTTAAACGGGCACCGTAATCTTTTGGGTTTTGCCTAATGGTATTTTTAATACTCAAAAAGGTATTGCTCATTTTTTGTGCCTCTTCGGGCGAGCCGATATCTCCTGAACGTTCTAATAAATTAGGAATTTCAATTTCAGTTGGGGCTTGTGTAGTATTTGCGGTGCTTTTAGCATCACCGCTATTGTTGCAAGATTGCAAACCAAAACAAGCTAAGGCTAAGGCAAATACGTAATATTTTGTATGCATGGGTAAGTGTTTTAAAAAAAACTGCAGAGCCGTTTAAAGCTCTGCAGTAATCAATTAATCAAAAATCAAATATAAAAACTCAAACTATTGTTTGGTTACTTTCATAGCTTGTAGGGTACGTTTTTTACCATCTTCGTTTTTAGAAAACTTAACGATATAAACACCCGCAGCTAAATCAGCCGTGTTCCACTTCACTTCATGCTGTCCGGAACGTTGATTTCCATCCATCAAATCAGCTACTTTACGTCCATTAATATCATACGCTTCAATAGAAATTTCAGCGTTAGTAGTTAATGTGTATGCAATAGTGGTATTGTTATTAAACGGATTTGGGAAAGTTTTAAAGAAAGCATCTGGAGCTTTAAGCTCTAAAAGTCCTACTCCTGTAGATTTATCTAAAATGGCAGGCTGCGTGTAGTTAATGGTTAAACCACCACATTTACCTGTTCCGCTCCAAGGGGTTTGTACAAAAGGAAATCCACTTTTAAAGGTAGTGTCATTCACTTCAACACCGGTAGAGTAATTTAATGTAGAAAACAATTGAGCAGGATCATTATATCCTAAACCAACTGCGGCTAATACAATACCACCAACAGCTTGTAATTCAATACGTGTAACATCATCCTCTAATCTTCTACCGTTAGGGAAACCATCCATGTTTGGTATGTTTTGTAAGGTAGCATTAGCATTAAACCTTGCGTCCGTTAATCCTAATACAGCAGCCCAAACCAATCCAAGAGAACTAAAGTCAGCACTTGTTCTAGCAGTTATTGGCGTTGCCATGTTTAAGCGTAACATATCTCCACCGTTAGGTAAAAAGTTGTTGATAAACGGTTTACCTGCTGCTAATGGGTCTCCTGCTTTACCGGTAGCCAATTGATACGGACGTGCATTAGGCACACCTGTATGGAAAATTGGATGTAAGTCAATAGAACGTGGGCTTCCGGCTGCCGGTAATAGGAAATCTTCAAATGCAGTACCATTTTCAAACACAGTACCATCTAAGGCTACGTTGTTTTTAAGTACAAATAAACCATCTTCAGTATTACCAAAGTCTAAATTAGCCGGGCTAGTATTACGTTGAATACGCAAAGAGTCAAACGCTGGAACAGCACTTGCAAAAAAGGCAGTATCCATGTAAAGCGCTAGTTCAGGATTGTAAAAATATTGGTAGAAAATACTTTCGTTTGTGTAAGGTGTTTGGCTGTTCCACAAATCTTTTTGACCAATAGGAATTACCGCTTCGTTAGTTAAAGGCATACCTAAACGAGATACTTGTACCCAGTTTCCACTAGAAGTTACTGTACCATTTGTGTTTAAAGTAGTTACCGCTCTACGGCTGGCAGACGCCCATACACCGATTACAAAATCACCATCTAAAATATTAGCTGCTTGCGCTACTGCTTTACCATCTTTTTGTAAAGTGGCAATAGGCACTTGTATGGCAATAGTACTTACGTTAAAACAAGCAAGTCCATCACGTGGAGCACTAGTTTGACGCGGTGCATCACCTAGGTCAAAAATACCACCTAAATCCACAAAGAAAGGATCATCCGTTGGGCCACAAAATACTTTTTCACCACTACTAGCAGTGGTAATAGCACCGTTAAAAAGTGCATCATACGTAGTATTTAAACCGGCACCACCTGTAATACTTCTTGTACCTACATTGTTTGGAGGCACTACACCGTTACTAATAACATTGGTAAACGTAACACCACCATCTATACTTCTCTCTAAGTTATAGGTAGTTTTTTGATTTTGCATACCTAAACGGATGTTGAAAAACGTGGTAGGATCTTCATTCGTTTTAGAAAAAGTAAAACGGTAAATGATGTCATCACCAGTTGTACTCATATCATTATCTACGTGAATTTCATAACGTACATCACTACCAAAAGAGTAGTAATTAGGTCCACCGTGTGGTAATTGTCCTGGTACGTAAGAAGCAATAATGGTTACCGTGTTGGGATCATCAGGACTTCTAAAAGCGTAAACATCAGTGTTATCTGCCAATGGATCAAAGGCAATTAAAGGAGCTTCGCGGTGGCTAGAGGCCAGCGCATCAAAGCTTGCCATGCAAAACAGGGCTGCTAAGATTAAATATGTTTTATTTATAAATTTCATTGTATAATTTCTTTTTGTATTACAATTCATTGCTGGTTATTATTCAGTACCTTTTTGAGCAACAGCAGTACCACTCCATGGCGCTTGCACGTATGGGAATACAGCTTTAAACGTAGTATCATTCTTTTCTACACCTGTAGAATATTGCAATACGTTTAGCAAATTGTTAGTTACAGGGCTGCTGCCTGGTAAAGCATTAGGGAAATAATCATCGTAGAACAAACCAATGGCGGCTAATGCTACACCACTTACAGCTTGTAATTCAATACGTGTTACATCATCTTCTAATCTTCTACCATTAGGGAAACCATCCATATTAGGAATAAATTCTAGATTGCTATTGGTGTTGTAAGCAGGGTCAGTTAAACCTAAAACTGCCGCTTGTACAATACCTAAAGAGCTAAACTTAGGATCATTTCTTGGCGTAACCGGAGTTGCCATGTTTAAGCGTAACATATCACCACCGTTTGGTAAAAAGTTATTAATAAAAGGCTTTCCTGCGGCTAATGGATCTCCATTTTTACCGGTAGCCAATTGGTACGGACGTAAATTTGGAACACCTGTATGAAATATTGGGTGAATATCTACTGAACGTGGTTGACCTGGGCCAGGCAATAAGAAATCTTCAAAAGGACCACCTGCTTCAAAAGCAGTACCTGCTAAAGCAGCAGCACCTTTAAGTCCGAAAAGACCATCAGCACCGTTGGTGAAATCAAAACCTTGTAAAGAACTTCTTTGAATACGTAATCCTTCAAAAGCCGGAACAGCTCCTGCAAATGCAGCGGTGTCCATATATAAAGCTAATTCAGGATTATAAAAGTTTGCGTAAAAAGTGCTATCACCGTAAGGAGAACGAGCATTCCATAAATCTTTGCTTCCTATAGGAATAACCACTTCATTAGTAAGCGGCATACCTAAGCGAGAAACTTGTACCCAGTTACCAGTAGTAGTACTACCACCACCTGTTTGGTTTAATGTTTTAGTAGCTTGGCGACTTGCTGATGCCCATACACCAATTACAAATTCACCATCTAAAATATTGGCAGCTTGTGCTACGTCTTTACCATCTTTTTGTAAAGTTGCAATTGGCACTTCAATTACCAACGAGTGAACATTGTAACGTGCTAAACCATCTCTTACAATACCACCACTATTTTGACGCGGTGAATCACCTAAATCAAAAATACCACCTAAATCTACAAAGAAAGGATCATCAGCAGGGCCGGCATAAACCTTTTCGCCACCACTACCTGAAGCATTTACAATAGCCGATGTTATAAGCGAATTGTAATCAGATGCACCTAAACCGGCAGCACCTTTAATAGAACGGTCTCCAATATTATTTGGAGGTACTATCCCATTTGCTACGATGGTTGTGAAAGACTGACCACCATTGGTACTTTTTTCTAAAGTATAGGTAGTCTTAAGGTTTTCCATACCCAAACGGATATTGAAAAAAGTAGTAGGATCTTCATTAGTACGGCTAAAACGAAAGCGATATACGATATCATCTCCTGCTGTAGCAGTATTGTTATCAATATGAATTTCGTAGCGTACATCCGTTCCAAAGTTGTAATAGTTTGGTCCTCCATAAGGCAATTCTGCGGGAATATAATTCGCAATAATTACTACATTATTAGGATTGCTAGGACTTCTAAATGCGTACAAATCAGTATTGTCAGCAAGTGGGTCATAAGCAATTAACGGAGCTTCACGGTGGCTGGAAGCTTCAGCATTAGGCATAAAAAAACCAAAAGCTACAACTGCGGTAAGCAGAGCTAATGGTTTTATACGCATGTTTAACAGTAATTTTTTAAAGTGCATAAACGATGTTTTAAAATTATAAGATTATTGATTTCAATACTATACATACGAATGATTGTAAGAATAGGTTCACAAAAAAGATGTGCAAAAGGTGAAATTCAGCAGTAATATTGTTTAAACGTTTGATTTACAGTATGATTAATTTCACTCAAATATTAAATAAGTAAGATGGTTCTTACAAATACCTAGTGTTTCTGTACGTTATTTTCCATTTTTAACACGTTTTCACAATAGAAGATGATTTCTTTATAGGCCGTTATATAGTCGTTTGATTTTATGGAAGAACCTATAAAGTGTGTGCCGGGTGTTTCTAGTTCCACCAACTTTTGTTGTTCTTTTGGAGTACTTAATTTTTCATAAACATCAGGGTATAAATCAGTATCTACACGCCAATCTTTTTCAAGAAAATTTTTGAAGTAATAGATGGTAAACACAGGGCATTTAATTTTTTGATAGGTTTTTGGTTTCATGGTAGTTTCTACTAATTTCTGTAATTCTACTAAAGATTTTACAGGGTAAATGGTATCCCAATACATGGCTGCGCTATCTTCTTCATATTCAATATGGCGAGTATTACTTAAAAATATAAGGCAGGCAAGTTCATAACCCCAAGGTGTGTTTAGCACACTGGCCCCAATTTGCTCATCGCGTATGTTGGGCGAAATATTTAGTAAGGCAAATACCTTTTCAGGAAATTCTGCAGCAAGCTTTAGAGCCAAAGTGCCCCCGGTAGAGGTACTCATAATGATTGTTTTTTTGCCCAATGCGTTAGCAAAAGCTAAGTCTCGCACGGCTTGTTCCCACGCCTTTTCTGCGGTAAATTTTTCCGTTGTATCCGTAGGTTTTAGTCCGTGCCCGGCCATGCGCGCCATGTACAGGTTTGC
The DNA here is from genome assembly GCA_963715655.1 of Schleiferiaceae bacterium. Classification (GTDB taxonomy): domain Bacteria; phylum Bacteroidota; class Bacteroidia; order Flavobacteriales; family Schleiferiaceae; genus JANQPD01. The sequence continues at coordinate 3,314,166 of OY970262.1, read as the reverse complement.
TTTGTATGTTTCTGCTACCATTTTATTTAAAGGATAGCCATCTCTATTGCTCCCTGCAAATCCATTCAAATATAAAATGCTGTATTCAGTTTGCTCCTTAGTATTATTTGCCCAAAGTATATGTGCTTGATTTCCTTTTCGTGTTTGTTTTTTGGCTTCAGATGCGTTTAGGCTGTCTTCTAGGTGGGTTAAACTATTTGAATAGGTAACAGCAGTATTTTTATAAACAGGATTTTTTGGAATAGGGCCTAAAAGAAATACAATAAGCAGTATTCCTAAAAATACACCTAAAATGATGAGTAGTTTTTTTAACATATCGGGTTGATCATTGGGGAAATAAGCCATTATGCTGCGCAAATGTTTTATATAATGGTCAAGGCACTCACAGTTTTGCTATTTTCGCTTTTGTCAAATTATAACATATATGAACGATTTAAATACATTAATAAACAGCGAAAAAAATCATTTAATTGATGTACGCACCACAGCTGAAGTAGCCGAAGTATCGGTGAGCGGAGCCACTAACATTCCGTTAGATACTATTCCACAAAGATTGGAAGAATTCAAAACCATGGCTAAAACAGGGGAGTTGGTTTTGTTTTGTCGCTCAGGCGCCCGTAGTGAAAATGCCAAAAGCTTTTTATTGCAAAACGGCATTAAAAATGTGCACAATGCGGGTGGTTATGCCGATGTGCAAATTCATAAAATGTAAGTGTAATGAAGAAAATAATCTTAGCTTTATTTGTGAGTATGGCTTTGAACGCTTGCGCACAAAAGGAAACTGAAAAGGTAAATATTTCTGTAAAAGAGGCAATTCCTTTAATAGAAAATAAAAAGGATTTAGTACTATTAGATGTACGCACTTTGGCAGAAGTTGAAGCTGGTAAAATGGACGGCTGTGAGCATATTGATGTGTTGAGTGCAGATTTCAACGAAAAGTTGGCGGCTTTAGATAAAACTAAACCCTACTTGGTGTATTGTAAAAGTGGCGGGCGTAGTGCAAGGGCGGTAAAAATAATGCAGGAAAAAGGCTTTATGGAAGTATATAATTTAGAAGGTGGTTTTACCGCTTGGAATGCAAAAAACACAACAAAATAATGGCAGGATTTAAAGACATCATAGCTTCTGATACACCGGTGCTTATTGATTTTTATGCCACTTGGTGCGGACCGTGTAAAACATTGGCTCCTTTAATAGAGCAGGCAAAGGAATTGCTTGGCGCAGACGCCAAAGTGCTTAAAATTGATATTGATAAAAATCAGGAGTTAGCGAATAAGTTGGGCATACAAGGAGTGCCAACGTTAATGGTTTTTAAGAAGGGTGAATTAAAATGGCGTCAAAGCGGAGTAATGCCCACTAATCAAATTGTAGCGAAAGTGAAGGAATTTGTTTAGAAGTCGGTAGTCCACAGTTGGTAGTTTTAGCTGCACGGTGGGGTAATTTTGAGAGAAAAACTGTGGTGTATCAAAGTTGCTTAAGAAGAAAATTGTCGCTGCTGCGCGATTATATCGGGTGTTACACTTTTTTTTACCCGAAAAATTTTAACCCCAAGCCTACCACCAACCAGCCATAACTGATAAAAGCTAAATACTTAAGTACGGTTTCCAGCCAACCTTTACTCGGCATTTCATGTGCATGTTGCATTTTCATTTTTTGAGCCTGCCAAATAAGCCATCCGCTTAAAGCAATAAAAACAAGGTTTAACCAAAACCCATAATCCACTTTAAAATAGGTCATTTCTTTAATGCTTTTCCCACTCATTTCAGGTAACATATCTACAGCTAAAAAGCCATAGTGCATAGTTAAAGTGCTAATTACTAATGCGAAAAGTAACATAGCGAGTATGTAAAAAGACATTTTCCAGCCGTAGTACTTGGCATTAATGCGCAATACCGGAAATACTACCAAATCGCTAAAAATAAAGGCCATAACACCGGCAAAGCTTACTCCATTAGCAAACAATAGGGCTGCCAACGGAATATTACCCATGCTACCGATAAAAGTAAAAAAGGCGGCCAAAGGCCCAACAAGTATATGTTCTAGCACTTGCCAAAAAGAAAGATCAGCTTGCGCAACCGAACCTGTTCCTAAGAATAAGCTTTCAAAAAAGCTAGACGGTACAAAGGCTGCTATAATTCCAGCAATGGTAAAGCCTACGGTAACATCTTTCCACACCATGTTCCACTCCATACCGTATTGCATACCTACTTTTCGCCAGCCTTTTAGGGAGGTTATCTCTTTTTTCCAATCACTTTTATCCTTACTTTCTTCCTCATCGCTGCCCAGTTTATCACGCGTGCGATTTATTAAAGATTTTGGTTTAGTAATTTTCACAAAGAGCCATCCCGTAAGGATAAGTAGAATGCCGCCAATATATTCGCCTACCACAAATTGCCAGCTTAAAAACAAGCCGATGATAATGCCTAACTCAACCACCAAATTGGTAGAAGCAAGCAAAAAAGCCATGGCCGGCATAAAGCCAGCACCTTTTTTAAAGAGTGATTTGGTAGTTGCTAAGGCCGCAAAACTGCAACTACTGCTTATAAATCCGAAGAAAGTACCCAAGCCAACGGCTTTTGAACCTTCACCACCCATCAGTTTTTTCATGCGGCTTTGGGTAACAAAAACTTGTATCATACTGCTAACTACATACCCTAGGGCAAAAGCCCAAAGTGCCATCCAAAATAAGCCTACGGTGGTGTAAGCTGCTTCTGCCCAAAGTTTTAAAAAGTTGTTCATTGTTTTTGTATTTTTCCTAGGTGTCTAAAACTGATAATTATGAAAAATTGAGAAGTGAAATTTCTGAAGCGCATAAAAAAATGTACTTAGTAGAATTTTTAACAATAATGATTCAAAAAATATATAGTGGAGTGAGGCACGTAAAACATTACGTTTTAAAACCGAATAGACAACCCACCACCCGCACCAAAGCGATTGTCATAGCTACTCATTAGCGAAAAATTGCGCGATAAAAAATATTCCAATCCTGCTGACCAAGTGGTTTCGCCCTTGTAATCAATAGGTTTTCCGGTGCCTGTTTCCGTAAGGTTGTTTACTACTCCAAAATCGGCTTGATATTCATAGTTTCCAAAAATTACGGTACGCGGGAAAATCATAAGTTCTCGGCTCACACGTATTTCGGGACGTAGAAAATTATCTACGCGCACATCTAAATTAAACATGTAAGGCGTGAGAAATCGAATTCCGGCTACAGCCGTAGTAGAAAGTTTATCTAGACTATTTTCCATTTCATTCTCCATATTCACCCCAGCAAACACTCTGAAGTAATCGTATAAATAACGCTCGTAGGTAAATTCGGCTTCCATATTTTGGTTATAACCCACTTCGGCATTTAAGTTAAATTGATTGCGTGTGTTGCTGCTTACTAAATTAAGTTCCGTCATGTGGGAAGCTACATCAGCCAAACCCCAAGTATAAAAGCGTTGCCCTTCGTTGGTTAATTTTTTCATTGGATAGCGTTTTAAGCGCGGATCACGCATCGAATCTTGGTAGCTGTAAACGCGTGCCATGCCGCTCATCATGTGATACAAAACATGACAATGGAAAAACCAATCACCATATTCATTGGCATCAAATTCAATTTGTACTTTTTGCATAGGAGGTACATTTATAGTGTGTTTTAGCGGTGAGTATTCTCCCACTTCGTTTATCACCCTAAAAAAATGTCCGTGCAAGTGCATGGGGTGATGCATCATGGTGAGGTTGTTAAGCGTAATACGCACTACTTCACCTTTTTCAATCTTTATATTATCCGCTTCAGAAAGCGGAATACCATTCATACTCCAAATGTATCGCCACATATTTCCTGTAAGGTTTAGCAGCACTTCTTTAACATTGCTGGTATCTGTAAAATTGGTTTTTTCAGGAGATTTTAAGTAATCATAATTATATTCTACATACATATTCATGCCCGGCATTTGCATTTTACCGTCCATCTTCATGCCTTCAATACCCTGTTTGCTAGAATCCATTTCCATGCCTCCCATATCCATTTTTTCTTCTTTTTTATTACCCATATGGTTATGGTGACCGTGTTTTTTAGCGCCACTCATTTGCATGCCCCAATTTTCCATTAGTTCCTTGGGCTCTTCTTTGCCAATATTTAGTTTCATTGCCGGAGCACCCATGCGCATGTCCATCTTAGCCATTTGCATCATCATGCCAATTTTATCAGGACGTGCAACTTCGGCAGCTTTTAGCGTATCACCTTTTCCCAAATAAGCACTGGTTTTACCTGAACCATCTTGCACGGAAGCACGCACTTCAATTTTTCCGTTTTCCGGAATTTCTACAATAAAATCATATGTTTCTGCAATAGCAATAAAGGTTTTGTTGTGTTTTACAGGTACCACATCTAAGCCATCTGCAGCTACCAAAGTAGGATCTTCTCCACCAAATGTTAGCCAAAATTGCGAAGATGCCGAACCATTAATAATACGTAAGCGCACCTTTTCTCCTGGTTTAAAATCGGCATAATCTATCCGCTGCGCCCCGTTGGTTAAAAAAGCTGGGTAGTATATATCAGCTATATCGGCACTTTCCATACGTTGTTTCCAAAAATTGAGTTGCGCACCAAAACCACCACGTGCAATTACTTGATTTAAAGGAGTAGCTGTTCCTTTTTTTATATTGTACCACTCATTCCCACGTTTTAAGTTGCGCAGTACGTTCATTGGTTTTTGGTTGGTCCAATCAGAAAGGAGCAATACCAAATCATGGTCATAAGCAAGCGTTTTCCTTTTTGGTTGAATTACAATTGACCCATAAACGCCACTTTGCTCTTGCAGCATACTATGCGAGTGATACCAGTACGTACCAGATTGAATGAGTGGAAATTCATATTTCTGTGTTTCGCCAGGCGCTATTGGTGGAGTGGTGAGGTAGGGAACACCATCATAAAAATTAGGGAGAAGTAGGCCGTGCCAGTGTACGGATGTTTCTACATCCATTTCGTTTTTTACATAAATTACAGCGTAGTCACCCTCGGTAAAGTTTAGTGTAGGTCCAGGAATTCCACCATTCACCGTCATGCCCGAAGTTTCTTTTCCTGCTTTAGTTACTTTTTCTTTTTTGAGTGTTAAGGTATAGGTAGTTGTGTCTATTTGTGCATAGCACAAAGTGCTGTATATAAGCAAAACTAGGGTGAGTATAAAATGCTTTTTTAATGCTTTCATGTTTTTTTATTTTTATTGATTTGCTAGAGCAAGATGTAATCGTACAATAGCAAAATTTTGAAGGTTTTACTCTTCTATACTATTTATTTAGTAATGCGTTGCTTACGCGATGAATGCGTTAAACAACATGTGTTTTGGATGAAAATCTTATTTCGTTAGCTTGCTTTTTTGTTAGCTGAACTTTTCTTCGTCAAACTTCTATCTCGTAATTCTGACTTCCAATTTTGAACTATAATCATTCAATAGTATAATACAAGCCTGCATAAATATTTCTCCCAAATATGGGCCCCCAAGTATAGTTGGTATCAAAGTAAATACTGTTAGGGTCACTCGGATTTACAATAGGGTTGTCTTGTCTGAAATTAAATAAGTTATCACAACCCACAAAAATTTCTAAGCCATTTTTAAATTCCTTGTTTATTTGAGTATTTACTGTAATAAAAGAAGGAGCGTTTTCCAACTGTTGAAACTCAACAGGGTTACTTGCTGAAATAGGCAAACGTTTTTCGCCAAACCAATTGGTGGTTAAATCAAACTTCCAATTTTTAGCTGTTTTGTAGGCCAAGTTTATAAAGGCACGGTGCTTGGGAATTAAATAACTTTGTGCCAAGCCGCCAGTAAATTGCTCTTGCGCATCTAAATATTTATAGGCTAAGCGAATATCAAAGTTTTCAAACAACTCATAATCTGCTTGCGTAAGAAAGCTAAAGGAACGGCTGCCTTGGTTTAATAAAAACACCGCTTGCTGCGGGCTTACATCTAGGTCGGCTACCAATTTAGTGTCAAACCATGTGTAAAAGGCATCCGCACTAAGCGTTAAAACACGCTTGTTTGCACCAACTTCAAAATATTGGGTAATACTGGCGCCACTATTCCACGCAACTTCTGGCAGTAATTGAGAAACTCCGGTATAATTTAAGCTTCGGTTACTAGCCAAAACAGATAGATTTTCAGCGGCCACCAATGGTGTACGTTGTCCACGGCCACCACCAATGCGAAACGTTGTTTTGTCCGCAGGCATATAGCGTAAATTTAAGCGTGGTGTTACGTACGCTTTTTCAAAATAGCTGTTGTAATCTGCACGTATGCCGCTTACCAAAGTAAGCTTGTTGCTAGGTTCGTAGGTATATTCAAAGTAGGCGCCAGGAACGGCTTCCGTTCTACTCAAATCATAAATACTACCGTCAATGCGGTTATCGTCTAAAAACTCTGAAAATTCATCAATTTGAAAAGACAAGCCCGTTCTAAATTTGTGCTGTAAGGTTCCTAAAATATCCGCATAAATGGTGTTGAAATATCCGCTTAGCTGTTTCCCTTCATAATTTTTATCGCCAAAGCTAGCTTCCTTACTTTGGAAATTTGCGCTGTAAATAATGCCTAAACTTCTAAATTCATTGCCTTTAAATACGTAGCCATTTTTTCCGTACACTTCATAGCGATTGTTGTTATTGGTATAACCCCAAGCATTTCCCACATTTTCATTAGCGTTTATAAAATCAAGTTGGCCACCACGTTGCTCGTCCAAAACTAAATTATATCCAATCTGGCCTTCCCAATTACTTTCAGGCATTTTCCAATGATAACGGTTGGTAATGTTCAGCTGCTTGGCGGTAGGAATATCGGCAAAACCATCATTGTTTCTATCCTGTGCAAAGGCAATAGTGCTGGCGTGAACCAATAAAGCGGAACTGGTAGCTTTACTCAAATCAAAATGGGTAATTCCGTTTAATTCTGCGCGTCCACCTGCGTTGGCAAAGGCATTTACCAAAAGTTTGGGTGCTGTTTCTGGCTTTACAAACTCTACGTTTATTTGCCCTGTAATGCTTTCATAACCGTTTAAAACGGAGCTCAAACCTTTGGTTACTTGCAGGCTGTTTACAAATGGCCCGGGTATAAAATTTAAACCAGTAGTGGCGTTTAAACCCCTTGCATACGGTATATTTTCACGTTGAATAAGTGCGTACTTTCCAGCTAAACCGAGCATTTCAATTTGCTTTTGCCCAGTTACAGCATCCGTAAAACTAACATCTACAGAAGCGTTGGTTTCAAAACTTTCGCTGAGGTTACAGCAGGCAGCTTTTCGCAATTCCTTTTCATCTATATTCAAAGTAAATCCAGCACTTTTCAAATCTACAGCCGTAGCATCACGTTCACCCACCACATCTACAGATTGCAGTTCGCTGCCCATCGCTTTCAGTGTGAAATCAACTTTTCCTTGTCGGGAAATTACTGATTTTGTTTGCGATTGAAAGCCCACAAAACTTACCGTTAGTATTTTACTTTCATCGGTAGTTTCTATGGAAAAAGTGCCATCTGCTTTACTTACAGTGCCAACGGTAGTGCCTTGCCAAACAATGGAAGCACCCGGCAAAGTGGTTTTCTTACCATTTTCTGTTCCATATATGGTGCCTGTTATTTGTGCTTCTGTGCTTATAAAGCACAGCGCAAAAAATGTTGCAAGAAAAAATTTCATAATGCTTATTTGTGGTCGTTAATCACTTCCGGATCACGGTAATAACAGCATTTATGTAACTTTTCGTAATCTTCTTGTGTAGCCATTTGGTATTCCGTGTCATAGCCACTTTTGTTTACTGCTTTACTTACTTCTGCAACGGATGTGCTATTAGGAAAATAGCTCAAGCTCAATACTTTGGTTTCTACATTCCACTCGGCTCGTTCAACCCCTTTAATTTTTGCAGCGCTTTCAATGGTGAATTTGCACATTTCGCAAACGCCATTTACTAAAAAGGTGGTGTCGGTAAGGGTGGTTACTAAAGGTTTTTTTGAGGTATCGCTTTGCGCGATGATGTTGGTGTTTGCGAAGAAAGTGATGCCTGCAAACAAGGCTATTGCTAAATTTTTCATGATAAATGCTTTTAATTTTTAGACGTAAAAGTTGAGAAAGGTTTTCTCGTTTTTGAGATTCAGTGTGCTGAAACCTCGTGATTTTGACTTTAATATCTTCTGAATGTATCGGAGTTTAAAGTCTTCTGTTTCCTCTAAAAGATAGAGGGATTAATCGTCTAAATTAAAAAGCGCTGTACGCGGATGAGTAAATTTCGTCCGTAGGCGGGAGGTGCATTACTAGGTGGTAAAAATTCTTGGTTGTTACTTAAGGCTTCCACTTTAAGTGGAATTTGAAAGCTGTAAGGGGCAATAAAAGCAATGGAATGTATTGCCTCTTTTTGCACTTGGCTTTGCACTTGCAAACCGGGTATTGCAAAAAACTCATCAGCGCAGCAGTTCATGGTAATGCCTTCTTCCTCTTGGTGATTATGCTCAGTTTCACTGGCACATTTTTCAGCAGGAGCATAAAATCGCTCCGTTTTTAACATGCCCAAGCAATAATGACGGCTCACCGAAAAACCAACGGTGGACAGCATTAACACGCTGAGCATAAAAACAGAAAATATGGCTTTTGCTTTTTTCACTCTGCGAATATAAGAAAAGGAGTAGTGTTGATTTTGTACAATTTAGGAAACGGTTTACAAGATTAGCATAAGTGCCGCCATTGCTACCATGCTTAAATCTTCTACAATGGTAACGGTGCTCATGGGCAAATTAAAAACATCGCCCAAGCAAGCGCATTTTATTTTACGCTTATTTAAATTACTTTCAATAACACCAATGCTGCTTATGCCTAAAACGATTATAGTAACCCAATTTACCGTAGTCGGAAAAATATTCAATAGGTAGGCAACGCCTAAGGCTAATTCTACAAAGGGATATACAAAACCCCATCCTTTCCACCTACTTGCAACCACGTCATACATAGCGTAACTACTTGCAAATCCTTTAATATTCAGGAGTTTAAAAAAGGCAAAGACAATGAAAAACCCGGCCATAAAATGACGCATCAAAAGCATTAAATTAAAATCCTGTAAAGGAAATTGCACCAAAATAGAAATACCCAAAAGGAAGGTTACAATTAAAAGCAGCGGCTTGTAGGTATTGAAAAATCCTTTTTCTAACGCTTCATTATCTGCGGAAGCAATCGTTTCTTTTTGTTGCACCAAACTGTATGTACCTGCAGCGCTAAGTAAGGTGTTTAGTTTACTATTTGATAAAGGCATGTGCACTTCCAACTGAGCCGAATGTGTTGCTACATCTACGGTTGCAACATCAACTTGATAGTTACTTTCTAAAGCTTTTTTAACTTTATCAACGCAGCTGCCGCAGTGCATACCTGAAATACTAATATGCTGTTTCATTACTGTTCTTTATTGTTTGGTTGTACGTCAGAGGCCTTAAATATTTGCAATAACTCAGGTTTTATTGGTAAAGCCCTTAAAGGCGGAACGTTTGCACCACCCGTATTGCCAATAGGAATGATGCCTACAAAAGATTTTACGCCACCAATAAATAAGCGTGGTAGTTGTCCTAAGACTTCTTTAGTGTTTTTAGTCTTAAACCCAAATATCAACATTAGCCAATGCACTTTAGTATGCGCTAATGGATAGGCTTGTCCTAATACATGTGCTCTTTCCAAATGATGCCATGCGCCTTCAAAGTCTCTTTGATTTAAATAAAAATTAGATTGCTCAAGCTCTTTGCGGTAGTGAACATAAAGTGTTGCTGGAATGCACGTATTTAAAATCATCTTGTAAATAAAAGCTCAAAGGTGATTTAATTTTAAACCGTACTTTTTTACAATTCAGGTTTTCTTTTATACTTTTTCTAAACCTTTACGACCTGCAGAACCTAATTTTTTAAACGCACTAGGCGTCATTCCAGTAAGTTTTTTAAACTGTGCAGAAAGGTGCGCCACATTGCTAAAATGTAACTTGTAAGCGATTTCTGAAAACGTTAATTCATCGTAGGTTATAAACTCTTTTGCCTTCTCTATCCGCAATAAAATAAAGTAATTTTCAATGGTGCGGCCTTCCACTTGACTAAATAATTTGGAGAGAAACGTGTAGTCTTTGGCTATTTTGTTTGCCAAAAAATCACTTAGGTTTTTACTTGGTTCTGCGAGGTTAACATATGCTAAAACGCTGCTTTTTATTTGGGTAATAAGCTGTTGGTCGCTGTTTTGCAGGAGTTCAAAACCTTCCGCTTTAAGCTGATTCTCTAATTGTGCAAGCTTTTCACTGTTCAGCTTTTCCTTTAGGTTTGCTTCCCCAAGAGAAATGTTTGTAACGTTGGCCGGTAACCGCTTAAAAATAGCTTCAACTATCTTTAAGCAGCGACCACAGACCATATTTTTTATGTAAAGGGTATGCATAAAGCAAAAGTATGGGAATATTAGAAGAGCGGTTTAGTGAAAATTAGATAGATTTCTCAAAAACTATTCCCAGAGCGCATAGTGGTTTCGCAAAGGAAACACCTAACATTACTTTTTTTTAGGCGGCAGTTTCCGCAAAGGGAACTTTAGTTACCTTCAATCTAAAATTTCAAAATCCGCGTGACCCGTAAAATCCTTGTTCTATTGCGACTAAAATCAGAAGCCTCTCAACGCCCGAAGTGGGGGGCAGCGACACATTCAGCTACTTGCCCCTTTTGGGGGTTAGAGAGGCTTTTAAGGCACCTTGATTGGAATTAGGCAAAGCGGCCTTAGCTTCAGAGTAATCAAAGCAATCCTTGTTCATCTGATTGAAAAAAGTCAGAATCTCGTTTGATTGTGTAGATATGAACTTATGTTTCATAGTTAGAAAGTCAGCTTTAACCTGACTTCAATGATATGAAAAATAATTTTTATGTTTATCATTTGTAGTAATAAAGTCGGCTTTGACCTGATTATTGTGAACCTGAGTTCGATTAATACTAAAATAAACTAATCTGATAATTAGTGGTTTAATAGCTCAAAAACAACAAGCGGGCCCCCCAACCCCCGAAGGGGGAGTAGCGACACATGCAGCAAACTCCCCCGCCTTGGCGGGGTTGGGGGGCTTTATAATAGTTTAAATGCTCATATTTAGTTATATAAAAATCGAACTCAGGTTGTGATATAAAACATAAATACTTTGGAGCAAAAAAGCGTTGGCTTTTTTGGGAAGCTTGGGTTGTGTGTTGGCTCGTGCGGCTTTGCAACTGTGCTAAATGTGTTTAGGCAGAGACATTTATGCATAAGTAAATAAAAAAGGCAGGTGTCTCATTTAATTTCCGACCCCCTAAGAGTGGAAATTAGATAAGACATCTGCCCAATGGTATTAACCCAATTTACTAAGCGCTTTCACAACTTAGCGGTGGAGTACGCTTACTCAATCACTACATCAAACTCTACTTCAATATCGGTTTCGCCACCTGCATTGGTAATGTCTCCATCACTTACGTTGGCAGCAGATTTATTCGGCTCATGGCGCAAAATAACAGCTAGTTTTCCACTACTAGCAGCTCCTGTGGTGAAATCAGTTAACAAACCGATTGGTTTTCCTTCGCTATCCGCATCATTATACATAAATGAAATGTTTAAAGTTGGACTAATACCAAAAAACACTTGGTGGTCGGTACCTTCTTCGCGTACTTCATCCGTAATAGATTCTGCCGGATTTTCGGTAGCATTTAAAAATAATACATTTACAGAGTAGGTAGTATTAGGGCTTAAAGTATCTAAACTCACCGTGGGCGTATCAGGGCCTGTACCATCCAAATCTTGAAATGTAAAGGTTTTGGTTTCACCGTTATCACCAGCAAAAACTAGGCTTACCGTGGTAATTAGTTCCTCTTCATTTACGGGTTCGGGTTCGTTGTCATCCGTGCAGCTAAATAGTGCAAACGTGGTTAAGCTCAAGGCTAAAATTGACTTTCTCATTTTTCTCATCTTTCTAAAAATTAATTAAACAATTAAACAAAACATTTATTCCGGCCGCATCCGCAAAATATCGGAAGCGATCTAAGTAATTTCGGTAACGCTGGTTGGTTAGGTTTTCCACTTTAAGTGAAAACGTGTAGCGGTGTTTTTTTACGTGGCTTATGCCGATGGCAGCGTTTAATAAAGAATAATCAGCAGGAGGATTCGCTAAATCTAAACTCGGGTTAAATCTAAATTGCCTTCCCGTATAAGTATGGCTCGCTTCTACATAAAAATTTTGCCAAGTATCATCTATGTTTTTTTCAAAACGGAGGTTATTGCGCCATTCAAAAGGTGGAATTAAGGGTAAAGGAGAATCGTTTTCCACATCTTGTGCGTAGATGTAATTGAGGCCGAGGGTGTAGCTAAAAAATTTGCCTAACTTTTGTTTTGCGCTTACTTCAGCACCCGCAAAAAAGGAATTGGTTTGGGTAAACTGAAATACAGGGAAAGCGCCTCTGATAGTTAAGCGCGGCTCGGCCAAAGGAATTTGATAAATATAATCGGCAATGTATTTGGCGTAGCCAGTTAGCGTTATTTCGGTTTTGCTTTTTGCTGTTTTAAAAGTGGCGGTTTGCTCTAAGCCAATTTTGGTTTCGGGTTGTAGGTTTAGGTTGCCTTCTTCAATAGTAGCCGTGCCGTGGTGCACACCACTAATTAATAGTTCATTGGGTGCGGGTGCACGTTGGGTTAAAGTCAAAAGCGTGTTTAATCGGTAGCTTTTTGGCGCGTTTGTGAAAAAGCCAAAACTCTCGGTGCTATATGTTAAAACCACGCTAGGTGTTGCAAAAGCAAAATTTTCTTGGGTTAAAACTGAGTTTTCAAAAAATTGGGCAAGTGTATTTACGTAGGTAAAAACACCCTGTATAAATAATTCTTGATCTCGCTTTTTTAACTCAGGTAAAATTACTCTTAGATTACCATAAATTTTGCTCATATAACTGTTGTAGTTGGGCAAAATAGGCTCATAAGATGGGCCTGGTAAATTGGTGTTTATGGCAAAATCTTGATGAACACCAATTTCAAAATTGTATTTATCCTTGGAAGGACTGCGGCTAAAACTACCGCCCATTTGGTGCGTTTGCAATTGTAAGTTCAGTGCAGGTATAGCGCTGTTTCCACCACGCCTAGCTTCAAATTCTTTGCGGTTGTTTAGCTGGTAGTTATAAAAGTACTCATAGTAGCCGCTGTTTTTAAGATAGCCTCGGACATTGTTATTTCTATAATGTTTTGATGCTTTTACAGCGGTAATAAAATGCCCAACTTCCTGCTTGGGGTTTTGTATGGCGTAGCTAAAGTCGTTTTGAATAATAGGTTCATCTGCCGCCAAGGCTGTGTAAAAATCATTAACGTTACCTACATGGCTTGCTGCTAAAGTGGCTAAAGATTTGTAATCATAACTGCTATTAAAGGTTACGTACCAATCATTTTTTTTATAAGCGGCATCTATTTGTACGTTTGCTTGCGCAGATGAAGTATTGGACAGTATATAATCTGGAGCCCTTTTATCGCCACTTCTGTTGAGCTGAAACCTCCCGCCAAGGGCAAAAGCATCACTTACTTTTATATTTTGAATGGCACCAAGTTTTGCGCCAAGTCCATTGCTATAAGCAGAGGCAAACACCATAGACTTTTTTTGAAAAGGTGTGCCGTGCCAAATAGATAAACCACCGAGGTTGCCGCTATTGGGAGTAGAAAAAACGTCAATTTTATCGTCTGGGTAAAGCATTAGGCTTAAGCCGTGGTCTGTTCCCCATTGTTGGTCTTGCAGCTCAACACCTCCCACGTAAGTGGAAACACGGTTGCCGCTAAAACCTCTAACAATAGGTTTAAATACATTTTCACCTGTTTGTTGTACACGCAATTGCGGTAGGTCTAAATTATTTAGGGTAGTAGTTGTATTAGTTGTTTTAATTGGTTGTTTAGTAGGAGGTAATTCTATAGCGGCTTCTTGCAAAAGCGTGGTGTGATGCTCTAAATAAAGCGTGAAATTTGTTATGTTTTTGGTAAGTATAAGTTTGGATATTACGGGCTCACAACCAATATGTTGCCCTACAATGGTGTAGCTGCCAGCGCATAAATTGCCAAGCGTAAAATAGCCATTGCTGTCCACCACCACTCCGCGGTTTAGCTCGGGTATGGTCACTTCGGCAAAGGCCAAAGCGGTGTTATCATGTTCGTCAATTACTCGTCCGCTTATGCTCAATGAACAGTCGCTTTGCGCGATGCATATTTTGGCAATACATACGAGCAGTGAGATTAGGAAAAATCTCATTACTGAAAACTTTAATTAAATAGAAATCGAAGAATGTTTCCCGAAAGGGATAAAGAAAATACTAGGCTAGGGCAGGAGGTGCTAGGCCGGAGTGCGCAAACAATTTGCCTGCTGAAATGAATTGATACTCAAGCGTAACAAAATCTTTATAATTGGTAGTTAAAATACATGCAAAAGAAACATCAGTAAACACAAAACCAGAAAAGGTGAATTCACAAACTGCACAGTCTTCCTCATGCTCTGCATCGTTTGCGTGAAGCGACTTGGCTTCATGATGGTGCCAAAGTTCTTTGGGCGTTATTACCACCAACATGCACATCATTAGCAAGCTACTGATGATTAGAGAAAAGATTTTTTTCTTTTGGTGCATGGGGCAAAAGTAGAAATAAAAAAAGGAACCCAAAGTGGATTCCTTTTTTTGTGGTTTCAGTTTATATGTACCTTTTTAAAACTTAATAATCCAAGCGTCAGGAATAGTTGTTTTCACATTTTGTAGTTCCTTTTTTGCTGCATCTAGGGTATCAAAAGATTTATACACTATTCTGTAGGTATTTACATCTTTTACATAAGCCACCACCATATCTTGTTTATCTAAGCTAGAACGGTCTATCCACCTTTGCCCTTGTACTTGACTTGGTAAACTAGCTACTATAATTCTGAATTGTGGTGTACCTAAAATTGCCGCTTGATTAGGTGTGGGTTTTTGACCTGTGCTATTATCAGTAGCCACCGCTACGGTGTTACCCATGGCTCTTAAACTATCCATTTTAGCCTGCATACGCGCCATTTCCAGTTCACGCTCTTTAGCTTTCATTTCTAAACGCGCTACCTGCATTTGGTTACCTTCATTAGCAACGATTTGCAAACTATCTATGCGCTGTTGCATTTTTCGGTATTTTGCTTGGTCCACTTCCACTGTATTAGGTGTTCTACTTTCACCAAAATAGAAAACTAAGCCAAGGTTAACACCTCCGTATAAATCTCCAAAATCACCGCTTTTAGTAGCATCCAAATACTCTTGACCAAATACTAAACGATGTTCATATCCTACATTCACTTCGAGTTTTGGCGTTACTGCATATCCAAAATTTAATCCACCGCTTATAAATCCGTTGGGCGACATAAAAGTTTCTTGCGGTATAGGGCTTTCGGCTATTAAACCGCGGGTATTAATATCAAAAGAGCGTGCTTGTGATAATGCAACGCCTGCTCCTCCCAAAACGTTAAATCTCACTTTTTGATTATCTGAAAATAAAGCAGCTATGTTATATTCTAAGGCTAATTTTGGTTCTATTAGCAAAGTTTGATAAAAAGCAATGCCATTGTCTCCGTTCATATTTCCAATTAATAAATCTCCGCGTAAGCGTAAATTTTCATACACCATATATCCAAGCCCCGCGCTTACAGCTAAATTTGGGTCGTAGCCCGAGTAATCTGCATTAGGTAAATCGGTAAAAGGTATTAAATAACCTAGGTTTAAATGTCCGCTTAACTTTTCTTGTGCGGTTATCTGAAAACTTAAGACAACAGCAAAGCAAAGAGTAAAAAATTGTTTCATGTGTGGTGATTTTTTCACGGCACTAAAATAGTTAAATTTTAAAGTAGCGAGTTAAATCAGCTATAAATAGCGTTTTTAATAGTTAAGCAGCATGGGAAAATAAAAATACTACATTTGCCGTCCTATTTTTTAAAGGTAAAAGAAACAAGAAAAAGATGAACGTAAACACCACAAAAACAGGTGATTTAACCGCTACAATTACCGTGGCTATAAAACATGCAGACTACCAACAAAAAGTATCTGATAAATTAAAAGGTTACAGAAAAAAAGCAAATATTCCGGGTTTTAGACCAGGAATGGTGCCTACCGGATTGATTAAAAAACAATATGGAAAACCTGTTTTAATTGAAGAAGTAAACCACATTTTACAACATGCACTTACGGATCATATTAAAGCTGAGCAGTTAGATATTTTAGGAAACCCGATGCCTGTGGAGCAGCGCGATATTGATTGGGATACGCAAAAAGACTTTTCATTTGATTTTGAAGTGGGTTTTGCACCAAGCATTGACCTGCCTAAATTGGAAAACATAAAGGTTCCTTATATTAAAATAGAGGCAGATCAATCTATGATTGACCGCTACGTAATGGATTACGCTAAGCGTTTTGGTAAAATGACCTATCCTGATAAAGTAGAGGAACACGGTATTTTTAAAGGTAAAATTACAGAGCTTGAAACAGAAGATGGAGTGGTGAAAGATGTTACACTTACAGTAGATAGCTTTGATAAAAAAGAGGCTATTTTGGGCACCAAACCGGGAGATACCATAATTATAAGTGTTAAAGATTTTAAGGAAGACTTTAACTTAGCCAATGTGTTGGATACAACTGCTGACAAGCTGAAAGCCGGTAGCGGTAAGTTTACAATGGAGGTTACAGAAGTAAGTAAGTTAGAACCTGCAGCGCTTAATCAAGAACTTTTTGATAAAGTGTTTGGTGAAGGAACCATTGCTTCTGAAAAAGAATTTATTGCTAGAATTAAAGAGGATGCCGAGAAAATGTTTGTTACGGAAAGCGACCGTAAATTTTACGAAGATGTAAAAAATGAAGTACTAGCAAAAACCTCGGTAGCGTTGCCAAGCGAGTTTTTGAAAAAGTGGATGCAACAGGCGGGAGAAAAACCTTTATCTAAAGAAGAAGCGGAAGTGCAGTATCCACAAATGGAAGAGAGCATGAAATGGCAGCTGTTAGAAAACAAGGTGCTTAAAGAAAACAAAATTTCGGTAAGTCAGGATGACATCGTGCAATACACCATGCATTTGGTAGCAACACAAATGGCTCAATACGGACAATCACCCAGTGAAGAGGAAATGCAAAGTATAGCACAACGGGTACTGGAAAATAAGGAAGAAGTGCAGCGTATAAATGATCAACTTTTTAGTGAAAAATTGGTGAGCTTTTTTAAAGAAAACGTAAAACTTTCTGAAAAGAAAATGAGTTTTGAAGACTTTATAAAAGAAATTAGCAACAAATAATAGCTGCTTTTTTGTCACAAATTTTAAATGGCTCGAAACTTGTCGAGCCATTTTTGTTGTACTACTTTCCACAAAAAATAATTTTGATATGAATTTTGCTAAAGAATTTGAAAAATATGCTACTAAGCATCAGGGTATGAACTCTATGCATGTAGGTAATTATATAAATAACTCACTAACGCCTTATATAATAGAAGAGCGCCAATTAAACGTTGCCCAAATGGACGTTTTTTCGCGATTAATGATGGATCGCATCATCTTTTTAGGTACAGGTATTAATGATCAGGTTGCCAATATTGTACAGGCCCAATTGTTGTTTTTAGAGTCGGTTGATTCTAAAAAAGACATCCAAATTTATTTGAATAGCCCCGGTGGTTCTGTTTATGCAGGATTAGGAATTTACGATACCATGCAATTGGTAAAGCCTGATGTGGCTACTATTTGTACGGGAATGGCTGCAAGTATGGGTGCTGTTTTATTATGTGCCGGAGCCAAAGGCAAGCGCTCGGCATTAAAGCATAGCCGCATAATGATACACCAGCCTTCTGCGGGCACCCAAGGTATGGCTTCTGATATGGAAATAGCTTTAAAAGAAGTGCTTAAAATGAAGGAAGAACTGTATAAAATTATTGCAGACCATAGCGGACAAACCTTTGAAAAAGTTGAAAAAGATAGCGACCGTGATTATTGGATGAGTTCTAAAGAAGCTGCCGATTACGGTATGATTGACGAGGTGTTGGACGGAAAGCGTTCTACCGAAAAATAATTGTTCTTAATCTATTAACAGTCCGTTTGGGGCAATGGCCTCAAACGGATTTTTTACTTTTGTTTTTTACGTTTTTATATGAGTACAAAAAAGGAAAATCTTACTTGTTCTTTTTGCGGAAGAGAGAAAAAAGAAACCAACGTTTTAATTGCGGGTATTAACGGTCATATTTGCGACCATTGTATTCGCCAAGCGCATGGTATAGTGGTGGAAGAAACTGATCAAAAAGACCAAAAGGATTTAAATAAGGCTTTGCGTTTAGTAAAACCAAAGGAAATTAAAGCTTTTTTGGATGAATACGTAATTGGTCAGGATGAAGCAAAAAAAGTAATGTCTGTTGCGGTTTATAACCATTACAAACGCTTAAAGGAAACTGCACAAATGGATGATGTAGAAATTGAAAAATCAAACATCATAATTGTAGGCGAAACAGGAACCGGAAAAACGCTGATTGCCCGCACAATTGCCCGCATGCTTAATGTACCTTTTAGCATTGTAGATGCCACTGTGCTTACCGAAGCAGGCTACGTAGGTGAAGATGTAGAAAGCATTTTGAGCCGACTTTTACAAGTAGCAAATTATGATGTGAAGGCTGCAGAACGAGGTATAATTTTTATAGATGAGATTGATAAAATTTCTCGTAAGAGTGATAACCCAAGCATAACGCGTGATGTAAGTGGCGAAGGTGTACAACAGGCTTTATTAAAATTATTAGAAGGGTCTAAAGTAAATGTTCCGCCACAGGGTGGTAGGAAACATCCCGACCAAAAATTTGTGGAAGTAGATACAAGTAATATTTTATTTATTGCGGGTGGCGCGTTTGCCGGAATTGAAAGACACATATCTAAAAGATTAAATACCAGAGCGGTAGGTTTTCACGGAAGTAAAGACCGTGATGAGTCTAAGGCTAGCAATATGTTGCAATTTATTGCTCCACAAGATTTAAAATCGTTTGGGTTAATTCCTGAATTAATTGGCCGTATGCCGGTACTTACTTTTTTAAGTCCACTTGATGAAGATGCGCTTAAACGTATATTAACGGAGCCAAAGAATGCGCTGCTAAAACAATATACCAAGCTTTTAAAAATTGACGGTGTAGAGCTTGATTTTACTACTAATGCCTTGCAATATGTGGTTGAAAAAGCGATTGAATTTAAATTGGGTGCGCGTGGTTTGCGTTCTATTATTGAAACCATACTTACCGATGCCATGTTTGAATTGCCTAGTGATGATGACACCAAAAGCTTAAAAGTAGATAAGCAATACGCTACGCAAAAGCTGGAGAAAATGTCGTTAAAAGCGCTTAAAGCAGTATCATAATTTTTTTAGGTAGTAGGCATTTATTGCTGCCATGTATTTTTCAGGTTTGTTTGGTAGCACCTTAAAAAGCTCTGTATCCGCGCACAGTTCCGCATTTTGTTTTTGCACGTAACACTTGTTCCATGTGTTAATTTTTGTATTAGTGATGGCTACCGTGGTTCTAATTCTATTGGTATCTAATAAAGTGGTAATTGCGTAACCTACGCATGGCAATAGTAAGAGTAGGCGCCATTTAATAATTCGTTTTTGGCTAAAAATGGCGAGCAAAAAATAAAAACTCAAAAAGGCCGGAATTAAAAAAGTTACATAGCGTGGTGCGCGTGCTCCGGTTTGCCCAATGGGTACGCGAGCCAATGTATTAAGTGCCACATATACCATGGTAAAGCTAACTAATACAACTAAACTTGCTTTTTGCTCTTTTGACAAACTGCGCTTTAACAGGCTTTTGCCAATAAAAAATAAAGGTGTAAAAAACACCAGCAAAAGGATTAACCAATCGCGTTTTCTGTTTTCTAAATGCCCAAAAAAGTTGAGGAGCATTTCACTCAGATAATGTAAGTAGTGACCAATAGATACTGCTGCATAAGCCGCATCTGCATTTTGTGCAGGATACGCATAGAGATAAAAGAAAAGACAAATACCTATTAACTGCAAAAACGCGTGGGTAATTCTGGTTTTAAAAAGAGGTTTGCGTAGAACGAGCGAAACTAATAGCCCAAAGAAAAGTATAAAGCCAAGTATAAACGCATAACCCGTAAACAGACTAAAAAACTGGACAAGGGTAAGCAGCGCATATTTTTTTGAAGAAGGTTTTAAAGTGAGTAAAAGTGCAGCTATCACGCACAGTAAAAGAGGTATGGCCGCTACCGAACCGTGCGCTACCCATGTAAAAATTTCATATTGATTTAGGTTAAGCACCACCAATGGAATTATACCATCGGTGAGTTGTACACTACCGGTAAGCCTAATTTTTAGCCATATAAAAAGCGCTGCGCTAAGCATGGTTATAAAAAATATTAAATAGCTTTCGGTAAGCGGTACAAACCCAAAAATTGAAACCAATAGATAGGAGCAAGCACCACCTAAACCTAAAAAATGACTGCCATGTTGGGTGAAAAACGTTTGCATCAAATTTTCACCGGTTAGTAGTGGGTACATAAGCCCCCATTGATCTTGCACGTAAGTGGGAGCGTTATAGAATAAGATGAGATGGAAAACCTGGGTGGCAGCGAAAAGAAAACATACGCCCACAAAAAGCCAAACCAATATTGATTTCTTTTTAGTGCGAGCGCTAAAAATTTTGTTAGCAAACATGCTGTTTTATTTGATTGCTAAGTTCGTGTATCAAGGGTTTTTAAAAATGCTAAGTTTGTTTTCTTTCATAAAGGCAAGCTTCAATTTTAAATCGTCTTTTTTATTGGCAGGATGAATATTCAATTTTGCCGCCAATGTTAGGCACGGTTCAGTAGTCTCATTTTGTAATAAACATGTTTCAAATTGCTTAAAATCAGCGCTGCGTTTTTCAAAAAAACGCATTCGGCCCTCATTGTTGCGTTGTGGTCTTATTAAAACTAGGGTAAATAAAACTAGTGCTATCGTACGTAATATTACGGGTTTTATAGAAGTTAAGAGTAAGTATATAGCATATGCGCCCAACATCCCGATAGGAATATAGCGGCTGGCCAACGCATTGCTAGCGCCCATTCCGGCTCTTCCATAAATATTTAAAATATTGAATAAAATAGATCCTCCTAAAAGGATAGCAAGGGTGTACATCAATTTTGAATTGTTTTTTACCCATCCTTTTATAAAAATAAATACGGTAAAAAAGCCTCCGAGTAAAAGGAATATAGTCATGCGCCATATTTCTTTATTAGTAGGCTCGGTGATGTACATATTAGAAGAAAGCGTAATGGTGTAATCGTAATATTCCTTAATATTTGCGGTACTTCTTGTCCATTCCGGATTTGGTGTATTGGTATAAAAAATAAAAGCCAACGTGGCCAATGCTGTAAAAGCCGGTAGTAAAATATATAGGCGCTTTTGTTTATGTATGTTTCTGACTAACGTAAACATTTGTTTCTGGTAATCAATTAATTGTAATTCCAAGCTCTTCATTAGTCAAACCAAATTTATCGATTTGATTTTTTATTCTTTTAACAATTCCGAGCTTTCTTTTCTGATCAAGGAATAAATAGCCGGATGGATTATTATAAGGCACCCCTTTTGCCACCATATTCCAGATTATAACCGCTAATTTGCGGGCCGTGGCACTTATGGCTGATGTCCTTCCTTTACGGAAGTTGATTCGCATAAAGAAGTCTCTTAACGGTGTAGATTCTTTGAGATTCCCTATTGCATTGGCTGCTTGCCGTAGAGCAATTTTCAAGCGGTTACTTCCTTTGGGAACTTTACTAGATAAGATTTTCCCTCCACTTACTTTATTATTAGGTGCAAGCCTGAGCCAACTTGTAAAATGCTTGGCAGAGGGAAACGACCGTATACCTTTTACACCTACTTCGCTGATTAGGGAAAGTACTGTAGCATGGCTCATGCCTTCGATCGCCAACATATCTGTTCCTTCCAGCATCTGATATCCTTTTAAGTTTAGGTCAATATTCTTTGGTGTGTTTTTATTGATCCGCTTATGAGGCTTAGGGTCAGTATAGTGTTGTTTTTTATTTTCATCATTTTCGATAATGTTCTCCAGTAATTCAGCTATTTCCTTATCACATTCCTGTATTTTTAGCTGTAGGTATTGATAGGTTTCCAGTTCCTGCTTTAAGGCAAACAAAAAATCTTTACGGGCATTAGACTGTAGGGCGCGGGCAATCTCCGCTTCACTTTTACGGCAGTTTCCATGTCTCAGGGCAGCCAGTTTTTGAGGATTGGATTCACCTTCACAAACAGCATGGATAATGGCAAGCCCGGTAAGTCCACAAATATCTTTTACCACTACATCCAACCTCAGGTTTAACAAACGCAGGTATTTCTGCATTTTTTTAGAGGTAGATGCAGCCGAATAAATCAAATTGGCTCGGTGCCTGCAATAAGTCCTCAACTGCTCGGTTTCTTCATCCGGTAAAAAGCTGCTGCTGAGCAGCCCCAGGCTATGCAGTTTTTGAATCCATTGGCAGTCCTTCACATCGGTCTTTTTACCTTGTATGTTTTTGGTGAACTTGCCATTGCAGAGGATTACTTTAAATCCTTTCGACAATAAAACGGCATAAAGATTTTGCCAATAAGTACCTGTACTTTCCATGGCCAGAGTCGTCACTTTTCGCTGTGCCAGCCAATCGGCCATGTCAAAAAGGTCATCATTAAAAACTCCGAATTCACGGATATCTTCTTCTTTCTGACCCACAGCTACCCAGTGAGAGCGGCTACCTACATCAATACCTCCTGCATGAGGATTTACAATCTCCATGCTAATAGACTGTTGTTCCATTTTTTTTTTTAGAATTAAGTGAAAAGCTCTAAGGAGATGCGCTTTTGGCTTGATAAATATTCTGAACGGGGTCCACACCAAGGCGTGGCCGCCACTGTAGTCATCGCAAACATCTCAACCAGGATTGTGACCGTGCTATTATGCAACAGTTTAAAAAACGGCCTTGCATAGAGCTACACGAAAATACAATTTGTAAGTATTGGTTCTACTCGTTAGCGGAGGTAGTCAGTGGCCTGCTACATGGGGGATTTTAGCCAACGTAAATATTTGAATTAGAATAATGATGGGCAGTAAAACAAAACCAAAGCCGGTGAAACCACTAATTACTGTAAAAAGACTTAGGTAAATCCACTGTTTTTGAGAGTCTTTTAAGTAGATGAGAGCGAGCATTATAGCCAATAACGGCACTATACCATGCACATACGGATTTGTCAATAAGGTGGTTCCGGCATTTAAATTCATAAAAATAAGCACCAATAAAAAGTCTGAAATACTAATTTTTTTGGTGATCCGATGCTTTAGAAAAAGTGCAGCAGTAGCGGTTGCAGCGTAAATAATTGCTTGCAGATACAGATCCCAACGGCCATTCCAATCACTTAACCAAGCGGTGATTTTAAAAAACATGTAAATAATGCCAAGCCTATGAGGCCCGTGTTGATAGGCAAATCCATCCCACCATGAATAATTGTAAAACAAAGGATTGTAGGTGGCTAGCCTATCTGAAACTAAAATAGTTGGTGCAAGCGTATATACGTGCATAAGCATTCTAAAAGTTCCGATGGCGAGCGCCAAAAAGAATATGGAATAGGCAATACGGTTCTTCCAGCGCTTCACTTTAATTTACGGCTTGCTTCACATATCTTAAAAAATCATAGTCATACGGGTTGCGCTCATCTGCCTTATGGGCTTCTTTACTTTCCAATTTCCAAATGTTTTCATCAAACTGTGGGAAAAAGGTGTCTCCATCAAAAGTACCGTGAATAAGAGTTAGCTCAATAGTATTAGCAAAAGGCAAGGCAAGTTTATAAATTTCTGAACCACCCGTAATAAAGGGTTGCGCATCGCCTTCCGCTTTTTTTATTGCGGTTTCCATGTTATGCACAATTACGCAACCTTCCGCTTGGTAGTTTTCATCTCTGGTTATTACAATGTTGGTACGATTTGGCAAAGGCTTACCCATACTTTCGTACGTTTTTCTGCCCATTATTACATGGTGGCCACTAGTTAGGGTTTTAAAATGTTTCAAATCAGTGGGCATGTGCCAAATCAAATCGTTGTTTTTACCAATTACTCGGTTGGTTGCCATGGCGGCTATAAGGGTGAGATTCATATTTTATCTTATCGGGTGTGAATTTTTAAAACGTTCCGCAATCTACTGTAAAACATCAACTTAAAAAGTTCTATGCATTAGGTTTTTACTTCTAAACTTCCATCAATACATAAAAATAAAGCCTAATGCTTGAGTCATACGCAGAACCGTTTAATTGTGCAGGATTAACTGGAGGTATGCGTGTTGTTGCATCAAGAATCTCATAGCGCAAAGTTTTATTATGCTCTGCAGCTTTAGTATATAGGCTTGTTAAAGTTGGTGATACATTGCTGAAGTAGCCAGATTCGTTACCTTGACGAATAATGTAGTATGGTTCACATTTAACAATATCGGTAGCCTTTACAGTTCCTTCTGTATCAAAAAATAATCGCACATTTATTATGTAAAGCGCAAGTTTAGATGAGTCTCGTTGGATCATTCTACTTATTTGAATTGAATTTTCTTCAAAATTTGCAATCCAAGACGGAAGGTATACTTCCTTGAACCTAGTTCCATATTTTAAATCTAAAGTGTCAAGGATAAAATTAATCATGGATTCTTTTACACAGTGTCTTAGTGAATCTCCTATTTTGTTGTTAATACTAGTATGGTTTGATTCAATAGCAGCGTACTTGGCACAACTGGAATAGTGCGGTCCTATCCATCGATTATCATTTTCCATTTCATACGTTCGAGAATAACCTTGGACATTGTCAATTATATCTTTAATTAATAGTTTTTTGTTTCTATATTCAATGCTGTCTTTGAGTGATAAGTTGTTTTCAGAGACTATATTTTCCACATAACCACTGAAATTTCTACTTCGGTTATAACTTCCAGCAACGCTCATGAGGTTCTCGAAAAAACGTGTAGTGTCTCCTTGTGCTAAATAATTTGGCGCCATGCGCTTAAAATATAAGCGCATATCCACTTCTGATTCAAAGAAAAAATAGCTCAAGGGTAACGCGTAAAGTATATTTTTTGTAGTATCCTTAATGTGAAAATCCGAAAGCATTAGGCTACCTATGTCATTTAGAATCATTAAAACAGAATCATTAATTCGTCTTTTTCCTTTTGATACAGGTGACAAGAACCTGACACCATTGAATTTACCTGTCCGATCAAAAATCACCTCAAAATTGGAGTAACCATCGTACTTTCGTAAAGTAAGTGTGCTTAAATAAGGAATAATGGTAGCTCGCAAACTTGAAACCTTACCTGCATTGTTGCAGTTTTCACAATTTTTGAAATATGGCACATTGTCTCCCTGATTATAAATAGTTTTGATTTGTAAGTCTTTAAAATCAAAAATCATGGTAATAAATCGATTTATCTCATAATTCCGTGGTAAAATTTGATTTTCAAGTTGTTCAAAAAGTTTTTCAACTATGTCCTCACTCAAATTGAGATAAACCGATGAACGGTTCCTCAACTTCACTTTGCCCTTTTTTGAAATATGAAGGTCAAATTGCACCGTATCGTTAAAAGTACCTCCTACTGTTTTAAAAATTCCGTTTTTAACGTTTTCTAAAAAAATATTGAAGGCTTGCTTGCTACACTCCTCAATCATTCCAGTATCATTTGCGTAGTAATTACTGCACGTCTTAAACAGTGGATAATTTTTTGTTTGGGCGCGGGAAATTTGCCATTGCAATAGACATAGCAGGAAAAGGATAGTGGTTCTCAAAGGATTTTATTTAGATAGTTGTTTGAATTTACACCGCAATAGGCGCTTTAATTAACGGATGAGGATTGTAGTTTATCAATTCAAAATCTTCATAAGTAAAACTGAAAATATCATTTACTGAGCTATTAATATGCATGGTTGGTAAAACACGAGGCTCTCGGTCTAACTGTGTTTTAACCTGCTCAAAGTGATTGCTGTAAATATGTGCATCACCCAAGGTATGCACAAAATCACCCAAGCCTAAGTTACAAACTTGTGCTACCATCATAGTAAGTAGCGCATAAGAAGCAATGTTAAAAGGCACGCCTAAAAAGATGTCGGCACTGCGTTGATACAGTTGACAGCTCAATTTGCCATTGGCCACATAAAATTGAAAAATAGTATGGCAAGGAGGTAAGCCTGATTTTGCCATTACCGGCACTTCTTTCGGGTTCCAGGCGCTCACTAACATTCTTCTGGAATTAGGATTGGTTTTTAACGTGTTTACAACCTCACTAATTTGATCTACTCCTTCAAAATTGCGCCATTGTTTTCCATACACAGGGCCAAGTTCACCCCATTTATCCGCAAAAGCTTTATTTGTTTTTATTTGCTCTACAAATTGTTTTAATTCTGCTTTCCATGCATCAGTATGCTTTGGTAATTTTTCAGAAAGACCTTTTTCATTCAAGTAATTTTGAAAAGGCCATTCATTCCAAATATTTACACCATTCTGTACCAAGTAACCAATATTGGTATCGCCTTGTAAAAACCACAGCAATTCATGAATAATAGATTTTAAATGCACCTTTTTTGTAGTTAAAAGCGGAAAGCCTTCTTCTAAATTAAAACGCATCTGGTAACCAAAAACTGATTGGGTACCGGTACCGGTTCGGTCGCCTTTTAAGTTGCCATTTGCCATTACATGGCGCAGTAAATCGTGGTAGTTTTTCATTGCTTCAAATATAATGCTTGCCGCTATTTCCACATAGCTCAAAATTATTTGAGAATTAAAGGATTTGAAAATCAGTGGTTTAAATATTTTATTGCTTTTTTTAGTAAAAAATGTAAACCATTCCCTACAAAACTGCGTATTTAACGGTGTAAGAAAAATACTGCAATTTTTTCTTCACAATTTTTTAATAATTTAAAACTTACCCCTTATGAATTGTAAATTACTTTTTAAAAGTTTGTTTACTTTAAGTACAGTTTGCCTTCTTGGTTTTTCGGCCAATGCAGCTGTAATTAATGTTACAAACAATAACGATGCGGGAGCCGGCTCCTTGCGTAATGCTGTTTCAACCGCAGCCAGTGGAGACACGATTACTTTTGGTTTATTTACCAACTTTGGTAACACCGTGCTTACTTCCGGAGAAATTTTGGTGAATAAAACTTTGTACGTACAAGGCAATAGTACAGTGCTTACCACCATCACCGGAAATAGTGCTAGCCGAGTATTCAACCTTACAAGTGCCGGAGATCTTACTATGGAAGATCTTACACTCACCAATGGTTCTACAACCGCGAGTGGTGGTCTTGTAATTAATAATGGCGGTACACTTTCTTTTATAGGTTGTAACCTTACAAACTCTACAGCTTCAGTAAGCGGTGGGGCTATTTTTGTTAGCGGTGGTTCTGCCAGCTTTAACAACACGCTTTTAGATAATAATACCGCAGCAGGAGCAGCGGCCACAAATGGTGGCGGTGCTATTGCTAATAATGGTGGTACTGTTACAATTTCAAACACCTGTACACTTAGTAACAACTCAGCTACCGGTACAAGCGGTAGCGGTGGTGCCATTTTAAATACAAATGGTGGTTCGGTAAATGTTACAAATTCTAGTATTACCGGAAACACCTCCAATAGAGCTGGTGGTGGTATTGAAGTAAATGCGGGAGCTACATCTATTGTAAATTTAACTGACGTTACTTTAAACATGAACACAACGGGTACCAATCCCGGTAACGGTGGTGGATTACACGTAACTGGTGCAAGTAATGTAACAATAATTAGAGGTACAGTAAATGCAAATAGTGCAGCCTCAGAAGGTGGTGGTTTATGGAATGGTTCAGGTTCTATGGTTGTAGATAGCGTTCAAATTAACGCAAACACAGCAAGCGGAGCCGCATCTGATAACGGTGGCGGAGGTATTTACAACCTTTCGGGAATGTTAACGGTAAGAAACAACACAAGAATAACCAACAATATTGCAAACGGAACTAGTGGTAGCGGTGGTGGAATTTTGAATGATGCGGGTGCTACATTAACAGTAACCGGTGGAACAATTTCAAACAATACTGCAAATAGAGCAGGTGGTGCAATTGAAGATAATAGTGGCGCTGCAACTACTGTAAATATTACGGACGTAATTTTTAATGCCAATGCAACTTCTGCAAATCCGGGTAACGGTGGAGCAATTCACATTAGTGGAGCAGGAAATATGAACATTACTAGTTCTGATTTTACAGCCAATACAGCTTCTGCGGAAGGTGGAGCAATTTGGAACGGAGCAGGAACCATGAATGCTGATACCTTATTGGTAGATAACAACACTGCAAGTGGAGCAGCATCTGACCAAGGTGGTGGTGGTTTTTATAACTTATCAGGAACCTTAAACATTACAAACAGTACTATTACAAATAACGATGCAGATGGAACCAGCGGTAGCGGTGGTGGAATTTTAAATGATGCTGGCGCAACGCTAAATGTTACTAATACCACGGTTTCTTTAAATACAAGTAATCGCGCAGGTGGTGCCATTGAAGATAATTCGGGTGCTATGGGTGGTGTTTCTATTGTAAACTCTACGTTAAACAGTAATACATCAGGAACTGCTCCCGGTAACGGTGGTGCTTTGCACATTACTGGTGCAGGTAATGCAACTATTACAGGTAGTACTATTGATGGTAATGCAGCTGCCGCAGAAGGTGGCGGTTTATGGAATGGTTCAGGTAACATGACGGTAAGTTCTTCTACCATTACAAATAACACGGCTAGTGGATTATTAGCTAACCAAGGTGGTGGAGGTATTTACAACCTAAGAGGAACACTTACGGTAAATAGCAACACAAAAATTAGAGGCAATACGGCAAACGGCACAGCCGGTAGCGGTGGTGGTATTTTAAATGATTCATTAGGAACCTTAATCGTTATGAATAGCGTTATTTCAAACAACACTTCAAATAGAGCCGGTGGTGGTATTGAAGATGTTTCTTACAGCAGTACAACCACATTAATTTCAAATTCAAATTTAGATAGTAATGCTACGTCAATGGCTCCCGGAAACGGTGGTGCTATACACATTACCGGAAATGGTAGTATAGATATAAATGGTGGAAGATTTTCTTTTAATACCGCTTCCGCAGAAGGTGGAGCGCTTTGGAATGGAGCTGGAACCATGGATATTGACAGTGCTTTGATTGATAACAACACAGCCAGTGGTGCAGCTTCTGACCAAGGTGGTGGTGGTATTTATAACTTAAGTGGAACGTTAAACGTAAACGGTGGAACCGTAATTAGCAACAACCTTGCTAATGGAGCTGCCGGTAGTGGTGGTGGTATTTTAAATGATGTAGGCGGTACGCTAAATATTAACAATACTACTATTTCAAACAATACTAGTAACCGTGCAGGTGGTGGTATAGAAGATAATTCAGGAGCCGCAACACCAATGAGTTTTATAAACGTAAAGCTGAATAACAACGTAACAAACAATGCTCCCGGAAACGGTGGTGGTTTGCATATTACAGGTGCAGGTAACGTAGGTATTACCGGTGGTGAAGCTATTGGGAATACCGCAGGTTCTGAAGGTGGTGGTTTATGGAGTGGTTCTGGTAGTATGACTATTGATGGCATGACCATAGCTAACAATACCGCAAGCGGAAACGCACCAAACGAAGGTGGTGGTGGTATTTATAACCTTAGAGGTTTATTATCTATTACAAATAGTACTATTAGAGGAAACGTTGCGGATGGTACCAGTGGTAGTGGTGGCGGAATTTTAAATGACTCTGCCGGTACAATGGTACTTACAGGAACAAAAGTGAGAGGAAATACTAGTAACCGTGCAGGTGGTGGTATTGAAGATAATTCAGGAATGATGATGGCTGTATCCTTAAGCAATGTTAATTTAGATAGTAATGTAACCAATATGGCTCCCGGTAACGGTGGTGGATTACACATTACAGGCTCTGGTGGTGCTACCATTACAAATGGTACTGCTAATTATAATACAGCTGGTGCTGAGGGTGGAGCTTTATGGAGTGGAACTGGTGCAATGACTGTATCTGGAACTACCATTAATTTTAACACGGCAAGTGGCGCCATGAGCAACCAAGGTGGTGGTGGTATTTATAACTTAAGAGGTTTACTTACCGTAACTGGAGTTACGCTTTCTAACAACGCGGCTGATGGTACTGCCGGAAGTGGAGGAGCAATTTTAAATGATTCAGCTGGTACATTCATCGTAACCGGTTCTACACTTTCTAACAATAGTGCAAATAGAGCTGGCGGTGCAATTGAAGATAATTCAGGTGCTGCCACAACCGTAGTTATTAGAAATGTAATGTTAAGTGGTAATAGCACTGCTTCTGCTCCTGGTAACGGTGGTGGATTGCACATAACGGGTGCTGGAAACGTTAATATTTCTGGTTCTATGGTAAATAACAACACAGCTGCTGCTGAAGGTGGTGGTTTATGGAATGGTGCCGGTACAATGAATGTAGATAGCGTAAGCTTTGCAGGAAACGTTGCAAGTGGAGCTGCTGCCGATAATGGTGGTGGTGCATTATACAACTTAAGCGGTACATTAAACATATCTAACTCTAGTTTTGTGCGTAATAGTGCAAATGGAACAGCCGGTAGCGGTGGTGCAATTTTAAATGACAATGGTGCTACTTTAAGTATTGGTTCTTCTGTTTTTAATGAAAATACTAGTAATCGTGCGGGTGGTGCAATTGAAGATGCATCAACTAACGCTACATTAGTAAGAATGAGAAACGTAGGGTTTAATAATAATTCTACAGGTTCAGCTCCTGGAAATGGAGGTGCAATTCATATTAGTGGAAACGGTAATATGGATATTGCCGCTAGTGATTTTATTGGAAACGTAGCTGCTCGCGAAGGCGGTGCACTATGGAACGGTAGCGGAATTATGAATCTTGATAGCATATCGGTAGAAAGTAATATTGCTAGTGGAAATGCTGCTGATGATGGGGGTGCCGGAGTATTTAATAATGGTGGAACCATAAACATGAGAAACAGCACGGTTGCAAACAATGCTTCTGTAGGTACGGCTTCAAATGGTGGTGGGTTGCATAATGCAATGGGTACTTTTAATCTATTAAACTCTACGGTAAGTAGTAATACTGCTACCGGAAAAGGTGGTGGTATTTATAACACAGGTACCTTTACTTCTGCCAATAATACTGTAGCATTTAACTCTGCCGGTAAAGTGGGTGGAGGTATTGCACAAGCTCGTGTAAACGATCAGTTGAATTTGGCAAGTACACTTGTTGCTAATAATACTTCTTCTGGTGCAGGTACTGATGTTGCCGATAGTGTAGGTACAATTACTAGTCAAGGTTTTAACCTTATTAGAATTGATAACAGCAATGTAATTACCCCTATGCCAAGTGATATTGTAGGTACACAAGCAAATCCAATTGTAGCGCCTATGGGTCAGCTAGCTGATAACGGAGGGTTTACAAACACCCACGCGTTGCTGTGTGGAAATAAAGCGATTGATGGAGGTGATGCAAGCGCTACGGGTGTAGATCAAAGAGGATTTGCCGTAGCTGGTGATGCAAAAGACATTGGCGCTTTTGAATTTCAAGATACTTGTTCTACCGTAGGTTTAGTAGAAAACGGAGCACTTGCACAAAGCAAAATGTATCCTAATCCTGCCACCGTAGGAAGCGTAAAAATTGAAATTTCAAATGCAATAGCTGGTCCGGTAGATGTAACTATTATAGATGCAACAGGCCGTGTATTAGTAACTATTGAAAAAGCTACACAACGTGTAATTGAATTTTCAGTTAATAATTTCCCTGCCGGTGCTTACAATGTAAGATTAACCACAGAAAACGAAATAAGCGCACAGCGCCTTATGATCGTAAAATAAACTAAGGGTAAGTTTAGTTTGATAAAGCGGCCGCTCTTTAATTAGGGCGGTCGTTTTTGTTTAGTAGCAAATTGTAAAATACCAATTACTGTAAAAATGTCGCCTTTAAAATGCATCTGTTGTATTAGCCGAGTAATGTTTTTAAGGAGCATGTATGCGACAGTTAAAAAGCAATTGGCTCTAAAAAAAAGCAATCAGATAAAAAGCAGATAAGATTTGGATAATTGGGAATGGTAAGTTTGCTTCCTTTTTAGAAAGCAAAGGATGCTATATATTTGAGGGAGGAAATGTAGTAAGATATATTGTTCTTCCAGATTCAATCAAAAAGTCATGAAGCTTTTTTTAATAGTTACCACTTTAACTCAAATTTCATTAACAGCATTAGGCCAAACGTGCGGTTGTGCGCAGGAGAAATTCCTTATTGAATGCGATACAAGTTATCTGCAATCTAACGCATTAATTTATTATCAATTTAACTGTGATTCAATCTGGCTTACTCTAGAAAACAAGAATGCTGAAAAATTTATAATTTATAAAACTGATATGCTGGATTTTTATGGCCCAAGTACACTTCATTTGAAGCAAGATTGCACAGAATCTGCCTTGTTTAGCATTAGGTACACAAAAACAGATATAGATTTTTTTGTGATTAATAAAAGTAATGGTAAAGTTATAAGGACATTTCAAAATGTAATAGACGTGGAAAGAAATCAAACTTGTTTTGTGGCTTATTACAATTCGAGTAAAGAAAATATTTCGGTATATAATATTGAGACTGAAATAGAGGTTGAAATAAAATCTCCTTTGGAAATTATGAAGGGAGATTTTACTTGTACGGGCTCTAATGTTATCGAAAATAGTCTTTTTCTGTATTTTTACAACACCGAGTTTGGAACAAAGACAATTGAAGTCGATATTAATAGCAAAATCGATGCAAAATGAAATTTATAATTGAAACTTAGGTAATAAATTTCCCTAAAAACAAATTATAAAATGAAGCTATTCTTCTTAATGTGCTTTTTATTCACCCAACTTATCATTTCCTTCGGGCAATTGGACTTAACAGAAACGTTGAATTGTCGCATAAACCAAAGTGCACTTAAAGAAAACAATATTAAATCTTTAGTGATTTACGCAGATTTTAATGAGGATGGTATTGATAAAAAAGGAGGTTACGGGGGTAAAATAGCCGAATTTGAATTTAATGTAAATGGCTTCCTAACGTATAAGCTCATTAGTAACAATCATGGTAATTTACCTTTTATAGAGTATGCAAGGGGTAGTTATGCTCAATTATATGCGTATGATACGTACAATAATTTGATTTCTACTTACACTGAAAACTATAAAGAAACAACGCAAGAAATCAAATCCTTTAACCCTAAAGGAAGAACTACGGGGATTGCGTATATCAATGATGCGGATACTATGATGGTATTAGCATATGAATGGGAAGAAGACAAAATGATTGGTGCAACATTGCTATATATTAATGCTGCCAATAGGGACAGGATAAATCGATATGATGAAAAAGGGAGGCTTGTAAAGTCAAGTTCCGAAAATTATTCAACCAGCTACGCGTACATGCAAAAAGATGAAATGCTAACCACCACTGCCAAAACTTACAGGGCAGATACGTTGTGGCACACACAAGTACTTAAAACGCATATGAAATTCAATCGTATTATTAGTTACATAAAAAGAGATTATGCTGAAGAGCTTTTAATTGAAATGAAGGCGGAAGTCGATGAAAGCGGAAATGCAACATACTATTATGTACATGACTATACCGATAAATACAGCAATAACGAAGTCTATCCTCCTTTTAATTACACCATAAAAAATGTGTATGACAACCGCAACTTACTTATTAAGCGTATATTTTATTTTTCTAGAAATGACGTAGGAAAGGATATATTGGTGAGAATTGAACATTATATTTATGGCTCGGAGGCATTGCCGTTTAAAGTAGCCAAAGGCTCATTAATAAGGGATGAAGAAATGGAAATGATTGATTCTATGGGGGAATAGAATGAACTACACAGTAGTTTCATATGAAAAGTTTGGTATTTCTTTGGTTTTGGAGTCATGGCTAAATTCACTGTTCAATTTTTTTCACCCTTTCACCTTCTTCTACATACCTTAATTTTACCAAAATTTATCGTTTTGAAAAAAGCACCCAAAATCTTTTTGCTCCTTTTAGTACTTGCTCCTTCCATCTTTTTTAGTAGTCAGGCTTTTGTAGGCAATACGGCTGCTATTGAAAATGGAAAGTTAAAAGTAACCGGCCCTGGTAAATTTGTGCTTGCGCTGGAGGATATTGAAACCCTAGAATGGATACAGGAATTACCAAAGCTATCAGGAACCGGTGGGTTTTCTTTAGGTTGGGTTAAAAAAGGAAATTTTATCCGCAAAAGCGACCAGAAAAGCGTGCGCATAATAAAAAATGAAGCTACACGGTTTATTCATCTTACCACTGAAAAAATGGAGTTTTACTTTAATTTAGATAATGCTGAAGCTACCGATAAAGTATATCGCCAATTAAGTGAAAATCTTTAAGCGTTGTAATTAAAAAAATGGGTTTTTAAGGAGCTTTATTAAAAACCCATTTTGTTACCAAACTCTTCACTCGCTACCTATAAACTTTTTCCTACTTTTGGCCCTCTGCTTAAAAAAGTATGAAACAAAGTTGCTGTATTATGTTAACGCAGTAACGTTCAACAAAAATCAAATACATGAAAAAAATGCTTTTGAGCGCAACCCTTGCCTGCATAGGCACCCTCGGATTTGCGCAAACCGACATTGAGTTTAAAGAGTACAAATTGGACAATGGTCTGCACGTAATTCTACATGAAGATCATTCAACGCCAATAGTGGCAGTTTCTGTGTTGTATCACGTAGGCTCTAAAAATGAAAAAACCGGACGTACCGGTTTTGCACACTTCTTTGAACACCTAATGTTTGAAGGTTCGCCAAACATTGAGCGCGGTGAATACATGAAAATAGTACAGAGTAATGGTGGTACTTTAAATGCAAACACTTCGCATGACCGTACTTTTTATTATGAAATTTTACCTTCCAACCAATTGGCTTTAGGCCTATGGCTAGAAAGTGAGCGTATGCTGCAAGCAACTGTAGATATTACGGGTGTAGATACGCAACGCGAGGTGGTAAAAGAGGAAAAAAGATTACGTGTGGATAATCGTCCTTATGGTTCTTTTACTGAAAATATGTTTAAAACAGCTTATACAAATCATCCCTATAAAACTACCCCTATTGGGAGTATGGAAGATTTGAACGCTGCTGAAATTGGTGATTTCGCTGATTTTTATGAAACGTTTTATGTGCCTAACAATGCAACACTAAGCATTGCTGGAGATATCAATGAAAAGGAAGCAATGGAATTAATTAAAAAGTACTTTGGAGATATTCCAAAAGGTACTAAAGCAATTCCTC
Organism: Schleiferiaceae bacterium; assembly: GCA_963715655.1. GTDB lineage: Bacteria > Bacteroidota > Bacteroidia > Flavobacteriales > Schleiferiaceae > JANQPD01. The sequence goes on along the minus strand of OY970262.1, from coordinate 3,278,786 downwards.
GCCCTGCTAAGGATATGACACCAATTGCCGGAGAAATTAAAGATACCGTATATGACAACATTCAGTTGCCGGCTATTTTTTACGGATACCGTATGCCACCGCAAGGCACTAAAGATGCTTATGCTATTGAAATGCTTACCACACTGCTTTCTGATGGTCAAAGTTCTCGTTTATACAAGCGTTTTGTAGATGGTGAAAAATTAGGTTTGGCGGTACAAGCTTTTCCTTATAGCTTAGAAGATGGTGGACTTTTTATCACTTTAGGTATAGCTAATATGGGTGTAGATTTAGGTGACTTACAAAAAGGTATTGACGAAGAAATTGCCAAAGTGCGCAACGAAAAAATCTCTGAAAAAGAATATACCAAAGTGCTTAACCAGTTGGAAAACGATTTTATATCTAGCAACAGCAGCATGGCAGGCATAGCGGAAAGTTTAGCTAATTACCATGTGTATTTTAATGATGCAGGCTTAATTAACAACGAAATTGAAAAATACCGCTCAGTAACGCGCGAAGATTTACAACGTGTAGCACAACAGTATTTGGTAGATAATAGCCGCGTTATTTTATATTATTTACCAAAACAACAATAAAAACCGTAAACCAAAAGATTAGTATGAAAAGAATTATAACAGCCATATTTGCGGTACTATTAGTATCGCCAATTATGGCGCAAGTAGATAGAAGTGTGCGTCCTATTTCTAAGGATGCTCCAAAACCTGAGTTTAAAGATGCTGACATTATTGAGCTTGACAATGGTTTAAAAATTATTGTGGTGGAAGATCACAAATTGCCACGCGTAACCATGAGCTTAATTGTAAACCGTGATGCGATTTTAGAAGGAGATAAAGCGGGATACGTACAAATGGCGGGCAATATGTTGCGCCAAGGCACCACCACTCGTCCTAAAGCAATGCTTGATGAAGAAATTGACTTTATAGGTGCAAGTTTAAGTACTTCATCCGCTTCAGCTTACGCTGGAGGTTTGAGTAAATACACCGAGAAATTGATGGAGATTTTAGCGGATGTTGCTCAAAATCCCGCGTTTCCGAAAGAGGAGTTTGAAAAACTAAAGCAACAACAAGCAAGTGCATTGGAGAGTGATAAAGACAATCCTGATCGTGTAAACGCTAAAGTTTTTGGAGCGTTATTATATGGTAAAAATCACCCATACGGGGAGATGGCAACTTTGGCCACGTTGGAAAAAATTGATTTGGAAGACTGCAAGCAGTATTACAACAACAATTGGATTCCTAACCAAACTTACATTGCCGTAGTTGGTGATGTTAAGAAAAAGCAAGTAAAAAAATTGGTTAAAAAGTACTTTGGCCAATGGAAGCAAGCAAACGTTCCTGCCTACACATACCCTGCGCCAGTAGCGCCACAAGGCATACAAATAGGTGTTGTAAATAATAACTCTGCGGTGCAATCTGTTGTAAAAATGGGTAACACTATAAATTTAAAACCGGGTGATGCAGATGTAGTTGCGTTACGTTTAGCCAGTCAAATTCTAGGCGGTGGTTCTTTAGGAAGATTATTTCAAAATATTAGAGAGGATAAAGCCTACACTTATGGAGCTTACTCTGACTATGATACGGATAAATTGGTTGGCTATTTTACCGCTGAAGCTAGTGTGCGCAATGAAGTAACCGATAGCGCGGTTGTTGAATTTTTTAAGGAAATTGAGCGTTTGCGCACGGAGCCTGTTCCGGCAGAAGAATTGGCTGCTGCAAAAAACAACATCATCGGTAGTTTTGGTCGTTCGTTAGAGCGCCCTCAAACAACGGCTTCTTTTGCATTAAATAGAGAAATTTACAACTTACCTGATGATTACTACGAAACGTATTTAGAGCGTCTTGGTGAACTTACTTCAGAAGATGTAATGAATGCCGCTAAAAAGTACATGAAGTTAGAGGCTTTTCAGGTTTCTGTAAATGGAAAAGCAAATGTAATAGGTGATAAACTGGCTAAATTAGGTACGGTAACTTATTACGATAAAGATGCAAATGTAACTACCAAGCCTAGTATGGACATCCCGAAAGGAATAACCGCAGAAACAGTATTGAATGACTATGCTAAAGCAATTGGCGGGAAAGTAGCGGTAGATAAGGTAAAGGATATTACTTACGTAATGGATACTGAAATTCCGGGAGCACCTTTTAAACCGGTGGCCACTATGAAGATGAAGAAAGATAGATTTTTCTTAGACATCAACGCTGAAGGAATGGGGTCTTTGCAAAAAATGGTGTACGATGGCACAACCGCCAAAGTATCGGGTATGCAGGGAAGTCAGGAATTAGAAGGCGATGAATTAAAAGAAATGGCCGATAGATCAATTTTGTTTAAAGAATTGAAATATAACAGCTTAGGATACAAAACGGAGCTTACCGAAATGAGTATGAGCGAAGAAGGTAATGCGCTATACGCGGTAAAAGTTACCACCCCTATGGAAAAGGTTAGCACACAGTATTTTGATGCAAAAACCGGTTTGTTAGTAAAAGAAGAGGAAACTGTAGAGACACCTCAAGGTGATGTTACTTCTACCACGATGTATGCAGATTACAAAGAAGTAAATGGTGTAATGTTGCCTCATACCCAAATTCAACTTGCTGGCCCACAAAAAATTACTATGACGGCTACGAGTATTAAAGTAAACAGTGGATTAAAAGACAGCGATTTTAAATAAGGTCTTTTAGATTGTAAAAATTAGAAATCCTGATGTGCATTAGCGCATCGGGATTTTTTTTTGTTTGCGAAGTTGATTTTTTTTATCCGCCTTATCAATATTACCCTTGTTCTATTGTAGTTAAAATCTGTGTTATGAGTGTAATTTGTGATAAACCTTTAGTGGCTACGCTTCTTTTTTTTCGCCTTTGCGAGAAGTATTTTTTACCACATAGAAACATAGAGCACATAGAAATTACACTGTGAAAATAGAATTTTTGTTATGGGTGTAATCTGTGGCAAAAGCTTCTTTGACTACTCTGCGCTTCTTTTTTTTGCGCCTTTGCGAGAATGTTTTTTACCACATAGAAACATAGAGCACATAGAAATTACACTGTGAAAATGAAATCTGTGTTATTGGTGTAATCTGTGGCGAAACCTTTTGTGGCTATTCTTCGCGCCTCTACTTTGCGCCTTTGCGAGAAGTATTTTTTACCACATAGAAACATAGAGCACATAGAAATTACACTGTGAAACTAAAATCTGTGTAATCAGTGTAATCTGTGGCAAAACCTTCTTTGACTACTCTGCGCTTCTTTTTTTTGCGCCTCTGCAAGAAATGTTTTTTACCACATAGAAACATAGAGCACATAGAAAGCACACTGTGAAAATAAAATCTGGGTAATCAGTGTAATCTTTGGCAAAACCTTTAGTAGCTACTCTGCTCGCTTCTTTTTTTGCTCCTTTGCGAGAAATGCTTTTTACCACATAGAAACATAGAGCACATAGAAATTACACTGTGAAACTAAAATCTGTGTTATCGGTGTAATCTGTGATAAACCTTTAGTGGCTATTCTTCGCGCCTCTACTTTGCGCCTTTGCGAGAAATACGTTTTTAATCCAATATCTGCGCAGTAGCGTCCTTAGTTTTTACTTTTGTAATAACTTTTTCCAGCACGCCTTCTTCGTTTATTACAAAAGTTTCACGGTGAATCCCATCGTATTCTCTACCCATAAATTTCTTTTGTCCCCACACGCCAAAGGCTTTAATTACGCTGTGGTCTTCATCGGCAATAAGCGGAAAGGGCAAGCTATATTTGGTAATAAATTTTTGATGCTTTTCGGCTTTATCGGCACTTACGCCTAAAATTTCATACCCAGCTTTTTGTAACACGGTGTAGTTATCTCTAAGGTTACAAGCTTCCGCTGTACAACCGGGTGTATCATCTTTTGGATAAAAATAAACTACCAATTTTTTGCCTTTATAATCGCTTAAGCTAATGGTGTTGTTATGTTGATCTTTTCCACTAAAATCCGGAGCTTTGTCACCCGCTGAAAGATGTGTCATTACTTTTGTTTTTGATTTAGAGGAATAACTTGAAACGCACGGCAAGGTTTAAACCTGATTTCGATTTTTATATAACTAAATATGAGCATTTAAACTATTCTAAAGCCCCCCAACCCCCGAAGGGGGAGTAGCGACACATGCAGCAAACTCCCCCTTCGGGGGTTGGGGGGCTCGCTTGTTGTTTTTGAGCTATTAAACCACTAATTATCAGATTAGTTTATTTTAGTATTAATCGAACTCAGGTTTTAAGATAATACAACCATGGAGAAACGAACAAAACAAGAAAAGGTACAATTTGTAATAGACGAGTTGGAAAAATTGTACCCGGAAGTGCCCATTCCACTAGATCATTATAGCCCATACACGCTTTTAATTGCGGTGCTGCTTTCTGCACAATGCACTGATGTACGTGTAAATAAAGTTACGCCCAGCCTATTTGCAAAAGCGGATAATCCTTACGATATGATTAAAATGAGTGTAGAGGAAATTGCTGCAATTGTGCGCCCCTGCGGATTAACACCTATGAAATCTAAAGGTATTTACGGATTATCGCACATCCTAATTGATACCTATGCCGGTGAAGTTCCACAAAGTTTTGAAGCCTTAGAAGCATTGCCCGCAGTAGGACATAAAACCGCTAGTGTGGTAATGAGCCAAGGTTTTGGAATACCAGCTTTTCCGGTAGATACACATATTCACCGTTTGATGTTTCGCTGGGGCTTAAGCAACGGTAAATCAGTGGTGCAAACTGAGCGTGATGCTAAACGCTTGTTTCCAAAGGAAATATGGAATAAGTTACACTTGCAAATTATTTTTTATGGTCGTGAATATTCTCCCGCAAGGGGCTGGAGCTTGGAAAAAGACTACATAAGCAAAACAATTGGACGCAAGAGTTTAATGAAAGGTCTGTAATGCTTATTGAGTTAGTTTAGTATGGAATTTCGGTCGGAAGGAGGTTGCATCATTTCCTTTTAAAAACCCTTGAAATAGCTTTTCTTAGCGTATCCAATTTTTCCAAAGGTTCAATAAAGGTTGGGTTTTTCAAATCTATTTTAGAGGTATCTCTCACCCCGGTTTGCATGGGATAAATAAGAATGTAACTGGTTTTTTTAAAGTACCTATTTAAATACTGCGGTATATTACTCATGTTGTTGTGATAGCTGGGTTTATCCTTTCGGCTAAGCACAATAATTAAGTTGTCATTTTTTTGAAAATCACGTGCAAGGATTAAGAAATCATCCCAATTACTAAACGCTTCAAATTCAAATTCAATAGGATGCTTCTGTTGTAAATCACGAATGTATTGTACTGTTTCTTTAGTGGTGTAAAAAACAAGCGTGGCGCCAGAATTTTTAGCAATATTCCAAATTTTTAAAAGCCAAAATGGAAAGCCAATCTCTTTTTCAGCATGTTCGGGTACTATAATAATATGTCTTTTAATGGTGCCAAAAGGCTGAGCCGGCTTATAAATTAAGGTGGTAATGTTGCATGTTGTTAAAATCCCTTCGGTAAGATTTCCTAAATACGAATCTGAAATTCCATTGGATATATGTAAGCCTAAAATTAAATCGGTAATTTTTTGCTCTTTTATTACACTCGAAATTCCGTTGGTTACGTTGAGGTCATAGCGTAATAATTCTTGCAAGTGTGTATCAGTAGCCGCAGCATTTTCAGTTGCTTTTTGCAGTAATTTTTTTGCGTGTTTGTCAGATGATGGGTTGGCAACCGTATTATCTACAATGCTCAAAGCTAGCAAGCCATCTCTGTTTTTTGATGATTTTACAGTAATGCCAAGGTTAATTAATTCATCGGTAGTTTCGATGTTACTAATAGGAATTAAAATGCGTTCAGGATTTACTTCCTCTTCATCCACAGCGCTTGTGGCTTCTGCCAAAGCAATGTTTTGCGCACCTTTTTGTGCTACAAAAGAAGCAATGGTGCACGTAAATAAAATCATGAGAATGGTGCCATTTAAAATGCTTTCACTAAGCAAGCGTATAGGTTCTCCTGTTTCTGTTTCACCAATAATAATGTTGTAGCCTACCAACACAGCGGCCAAGGTAGCCGCGGCTTGGGCGTTGCTTAAACCAAATATTAGCCTGCGCTGATCTACAGAAAAACCAAATGTTTTTTGTGTGAGCCAAGCAGCGATAAACTTAGCAGTAGTAGCTACCACAATCATTACAAAAGCAACTTTAAGTGTTTGCCAATCTTCAAAAAATACTTGATAATCAATGAGCATACCCACGCCAATTAAAAAAAACGGAATGAATATAGCGTTGCCCACAAATTCAATACGGTTCATTAAAGGCGACTTGGGCGGAATTAATCTATTGAGTGCAAGCCCCGATAAAAAAGCACCAATAATGGCTTCGATACCAGCCATTTCGGCAAGTACGGCACCAAGAAAAACCATAACTAATACAAAGATGTATTGTGAAACATTATCGTTGTAGCGCTTAAAAAACCATCTCCCGATAAGGGGAAAAATAAGCATAACAACGAGTGTAAAAACGAGAATGGATACTGAAAGCCGCAGCCAAAATTCGGTGTTTACTTTTCCGGTTGTCATTCCTACAACCACCGCTAGTACTAGTAATGCCAGCGTATCAGTAATCATGGTGCCGCCCACTGTAATGTTTACAGCTTTGTTTTTGGCTACTCCTAATTTACTTATAAGCGGGTAGGCAATTAAGGTATGGGAGGCAAACATACTTGCCAATAAAACGGACGTAGGTAGCGAAAAATTGAGAATATATAAGCTGGAAAAAATGCCCAACACCATAGGTATCAAAAAGGTGTACAAACCAAAAACCAAACTCTTACGGCTGTTCTTTTTAAAGTCTGCAAGATCAATCTCCAATCCTGCTAAAAACATGATATACAGCAGCCCAGCGGTACCCGAAAGGATTATACCATTGTCTCGCTCAATAAGATTGATACCATTTGGCCCTACCACGGCACCGGCAATAATTAAGCCCAGTAAATGCGGAATTTTAACTTTATTTAAAAGGATGGGCGCAAAAAGGATGATAACAAGTATTAAAAAAAACTTTAGCACCGGATTGGCGAGTGGTAGGGTGAACTCAAAAATGCTAAGTAGTATCATACGTGTAAATAAGCCTTTTTATTATCTATTTTTTAATGAATTATAAAAAGCTTACAGCTTGCTTATACATAAATATAGCTTTAGAAATATCAAGTAAAGTAATACAAAATTAGGTTAACATGAGTTGCCTGCGGAAGTGTATAATCATGCAACATAGCGGTTGGGTTGGTTTTAAATAACCCTTTAACATTTATTCGTTATTTAAACGTAAGGTGAAGTTAACATTTTCTTACTATCCTCTAATCCATTTAAGTGTTTAGCAAGCGTAAAGCCCATACTAAAACAGCCTTGTAACAAATAGCCACCGGTAGGCGCATACCAATCTAGCATTTCACCTATAACATAAGTATCCGGCATTTTTTTTAGTTGAAAATTTTCATCTATCTCATCTAAACTAATACCGCCCAAAGTAGAAATTGCTTTGTCCATTTCATCTACTGCGCTTAATGTTATGGGTACAGATTTTATGGCGTTAGCCAGCAAATCGAAATTCAAAAACACATCCTTATTGGTAAAATGTTTTAACAGGCCTACCGAAGTCCGGTCAAGCTTTATATCCTGTTTCAAAATATCTGAAACCTTAGTAAACCGGGAGTTTTTAATTTTAGCTTTTAGCTGATTGGTGGTCATGGTTGGCTTTAAATCTAACTGAATTAATGCATTTTCTTTCTGTAAAAACTCAGCTTGAATTTTTTCACTCAAGGCGTAAATAGCATTGCCTTCTAAGCCAAATTTAGAAATAACCAATTCTCCTTTAGCGCTATAATCATTGAAACTAACAGCAATGTTTTTAAGTGGTTTGCCTTCATGTGTGGTTATAAAATTTTTATTCCATGCTACGCCAAACGCGCAATTGGCAGCTCTAAACGGTTTTATCTCAATCCCCTGCGCCTCAAACACTTTGCTCCATGCGCCATCAGAACCCGTTACTTTCCAACTTGCACCGCCTAGGGCAAATATTGTAATGTCTGATGCTATTTCCTCAGCGTTTTCAAAACATAAGCTGCCTTTTTCGGTCCAACCCATCCAATTACTGTTGTAACTAAATTCTATTTTTTTGTTAGTAATGTAGTCTAATATCTTTTTAAGTACTTCAATTGGCTTGAGTTTTAAATCGGGAAATACTCGGTTGCTTGATCCTACAAACGTCTCCACATTAAGGCTTTTGAGCCAGTGCATTAAATCGTAATTGGTAAACTGACGAATGACAGGCGCTATAAATACGCTAGGCGAATACTGCTCAATAATTGTTTCCACTGGTGCATTATAGGTAAGGTTTAAACCACCTTCACCAGCTACCAAAAATTTGCGTCCCATCGCTTTTTTCCTTTCGTAAACCGTTACGTTGTATTTCTTGGTATCTAAATGTGCAGCGAGTATAAGAGCTGCAGCGCCTCCGCCAATGATACGTATGTTTTTCATTTTAAATACCGGAATGTTGAAGGAAGTGGTTTTGCTTGAATTTAGTACGGGTTAAAAGTAGGGTATTGCAAATAGAATCGCAGCGGAAAGAATAGTTTCAAACGTGAGTTCAATTAACGCTAAAATAAATCAAGCTGATAATCAGTAGTTTAATGGTTCTAAAAAAACAAGCTGATTCCTTAAATCCCTACCGTTAAAGCAGTACTTGTAGCCGCGGGAAACTTTAGCTGTACGCGTAGCTAAGTCACGCCTTGGCGGGATTTGGGTCTTCAAAGAAGTGTAGATCGTTATTTTGGATATATATGAATCAAACTCAGGTTAAATGGCACGTGCTTATCATAATATACCTAAACGTACTAATACCAAAGCCTCTAAAACAAAAAAAGCCTATCTGGTGAGATAGGCTTTTGCTAGTAAGAACATTAAAAAAATATTCTTTTAATTTACTCTTACGTTTACTGCGTTTAAGCCTTTTTTACTTTCTTCAACATCGTAACTTACTTTGTCGCCTTCGGTAATATCTTCGGTTAATCCATTCTGATGTACAAATACATCTTTACCACCTTCATCTGGTGTAATGAATCCAAATCCTTTAGAATTGTTAAAAAACTTTACTGTCCCGTTGCTCATAATTAATTTTTTTATAAGGCGCAAAGTTAGGGCTATATATCTTTCATTTTACTGATATATACCTACTTATAAAAAACATGTGGGTTAAATGATATAAAACCCTGATATAATGGAGTTGTGGCCATAATTAACCATACTGATATTTGGGAAAAAAATAAAAAATGGAACCGTACGTGCACTAAAACGAACTGTTTTGCCTAGTAACAAGCGCACTAAAACGTTATTTTCTTTTCTTTTTCATATTTTGAATTTTATCGCCACGCCTCAGTGATTTTTTATATTTCTCTTTCATGGCACTTTTGTAACTCTTTTTTTCCACTTTTTCCTTACTGTTTTTAGCAGACTTTTGGTGAAAAGAAGCACCTATGTTTGGCCCAGAGTTCTTGTCAGATAGTTCTACTTGCTCCACAGGCTTATCTTTTTCTTCCGGGGTAAGTTGTGAGGAAATTTCCACTTCATCAGGAAAAGTATGTATGGGAATACGGTACTGCATCAAACCTTCAATTGCTTCTTTTAAAGCGGTTTCTTTTTCGGTGTACAATAAAATAGATTGTCCTTGCTGTCCTGCTCTTCCGGTTCGCCCGATGCGGTGTATATAATTTTCTGGATAAAAAGGCGTGTCAAAACTTATTACGGTAGTAATTTTTTCAATGTCAATACCACGAGAGATTACATCGGTAGCAATTAGAATTCTGCTGGCACCACTAGCAAATTTTTCAATAGAATTAGTACGGTGATTTTGCTCTTTACCCGCGTGAATGACTGAAATTTCAGATTCAAAATTTAATGATTTAAATAGTCGGCTGGCATTCGTCTTACTCCCCACAAAAATTAAAACCTTGCCGTAGGTCTCTTTATCTTGTAGTAGGTAGTTTAATAAATTGGCTTTGGTGTAAAAGTTTGGCACCGCGTAAGCCTGTTGACTAATAGTGGTTAAAGGTGTGCCGCTAAGCGAAATAGTTTTTTTAACGGGATTTACCAAAAAATCATTAATTAATGTATCTACGTAAGTGGTCATGGTAGCAGAAAAAAGGATGTTTTGCCTTTTGGTGGTCAGGTATTCAAAAATATGCTTCAATTGCGTTTTATAACCAAAGTCCAGCATAATATCCACTTCATCTATCACCAGTGTTTTAATTGATTTTAAACGTAAATGATTTGAAATTACCAAGTCATACAAGCGCCTAGGTGTGCCTACTATAATATCCAATCCTTCGGCAATGGCTCTTTTTTGCGCATTAATATTATTGCTGCCGCCATATACGCCCAAGGTTCTAATGCTGATGTATGTAGTTAAAATTTCTATTTGCTCTACTATTTGAATTACGAGTTCTCGGGTAGGGGCCAGTATTAAAATGCGTGGATGTGGCTGATCTGAATACTTTAGATTGTGCAAAATTGGTAGCAGGTAGGCCATTGTTTTTCCGGTTCCGGTTTGTGCAATACCCACAAAATCAAAACCGGCCAGTATAGGGGAATAAGATTCTTGCTGAATGGGGGTTGGGTTTATAAAACCTAAATCAGCAATAGCTTTTTGCAGCTGCTTTTTGATGTTTAAATCCTCGAAATTATTCATGCGGTAAAGTACTTAAGAAAAAACGTCTAATGCGCGCACTCTTGCTAATAAACTTCAAGCCATAAACTTCAGCTTTTTTTTATTTAATAGGCATATTGAAGCACACTTTTTTATATAAAAATCCGCACCCTTTTACGCACCCGCATATTTGGCTTGTAACGCATTTAAAAAATTTCTTAAATACTGATCACCGCAGGGTCTGTACGATTTATGATCAGGACTACGAAAAAAAGCACTTAGCTCATGTTTACCTATTTTTTTATTTATAGAAGCCAAAAGCTCTAAAATGTCATCGGTTTTTAAATCCAAAGCAATTCTAAGCTTTCTAAGAATTAAATTATTGCTTAGATGTATTTCTGGTTTTGGCTGTGGTCCGTCTCGCTTTCCACGCTTTTGAATGATTAAACCGTTCAAAAAAATACTCAACTCCTTATCGGTAAGTTCTACTAAATCGGGGTCTTCATCTTTCTTTAACCAAGCACTTACATTTTCTTTTGTTACCGTGTGGTTAGCAAGTTTAAAAATAGCAATCATCTGTATATCATTAAACCCAAATAGGTATCTAATGCGTCTAAAAATATCGGTATTGGTCATTTAATATGTGTTTTTTCTTGTAGCCCCGAGATAGTTTGGTACTAATGTTTAAACGTTTATCAAAAATCTGTTACGCTCAAAAGGGTCGAATTTTTAAGCTACTTAAGTTATTGATAATTAAAATTTTATATTTTCTTAGCAAGCTGAAAAACTCAAGTGACCCTCTAAAAATCAGTACTAATGCTAAAGTAAAAGAGAGGATCAAGTACACGGCCATCTTCAATACCCCAAGCATAATCAAAACGTAGAAAATAGCCAAACAGGCGCGTACGTATGCCCGGGCCAACACCCGCTATAATGGGTTCTTTCTGACTGTCTAAAACAATAGTTAGGTTACCCCGATTTATTGTTCTGGTGTTAATTGCGTTTACAGGGTCGTACGGTGAATCACCATTCCAAGCGGTGCCAATATCCGCAAAGCCAATCAACTGAAAGTTTTTAATAAAATCACTTTTTATAGGGCGGTTTAGTAAATAACTAAAAATTGGGAAGCGTAACTCACTATTTATTACAGCAAAATTATTTCCGTTGCGTTTATTTTGAAAAAAGCCTCGCATGTTGGTAACCAACGTTTGAAAAATGTAGTTTTCATTTTGTGCAATCGGTGTAGTAGGCTCAAAGCGCGGCACAAATACATTATCCACACCGCCCATAATGTAAATCAGTTTTTCTTGCCCAAAAGAAGTACCTGCAGCAAAACGGTTTGCCCAAATAAAATTGCGGTGTATTATGGTGTAGTTTCTAAAATCTACACCTGCTGTGTGCAAGCCTGAGTTTGATTTACTCAAATTACGATAATATTCGGTAAACACTTTGTAGCGTGTGCCGGCATATAAATTTAAACCCAGTTTGCGTGTATTGTCAAACACATAAGCGGCTCTTAAAATGGCGTAATCAGTGGTAAAACTATTGTCCTCCAAGCTTATTTGCTCGCGTGAAAGGCTTGTTGTTTTATCATTTCTATAGGCTACGCTGCCTCTAAAGCTAGTTACCGGGTTAAATGGCCAAGTATATTTTGCGCTTACTTCATTGGTTATAATACGGTCAAAATCCCCCAGTTGAGTAATAAGTAACTGACTTCTGCGATAATATGTGTACTGTTTGTCTAACCTGTCTTTATAGTCGCCCACGCCAATGTAAAACTCCGCGTTAGGCGCAATACTTGTTCCCGCTAAGGGCTGAAAGTTTGTGCGTAAACCACCCGTAATCTGATAGTTATGCATTAAATCTAACACTCCGGCTTTAAACTGCATGTTAAAACCGCTATTTAATAAATCGCCACTTACAAAGCCTGTAAAGCGTTGGTATTGTGGGTTTTCAAAAATATTATCAAACCTTACAGTGAAATCATCTTTGTAAAAACTTAAAAAGTAATTTCGCTTAGGCGGAATTTCTAGCGGTTCTTCTTCAATTGCTTGCTCTACCACTAATTCCGAAGGTTCTGGCAATGGACTTACACTTTTCTCGCCCTTTGCTTTGTCTTTTCTACTTGGCCTTTCCGGCTCATCTGTACCAAAGTCATAATCATCAATGTTTACCTCAAAATTTAAATATTCAGGGCCTGGGTAAAAGAGTGGATACTGAGAAGTATTTCCGCTGCCTTCTACTAATTTTTGTTCAGGCACAGGGTTAGGACTTTGTCTTTCCTCTGCAACTGGTTGCAAGCCTAATTCATTGGGAGATAAATACGGAGATTGATACACTCGGTAGCGTTTCTTCACCAATTCCATATCGTAAATGTTCCCTTTTTCAGCGTCATAAATAACATCTACAATATTGCGTTTGGCATTGCTTACTTGATACTCACTAAACAAATATTCATAATGCGTAACGGTATCTACATAGGCTATTGCACTGTCAATTTTTATTAAATGTCTATTTTGCGTACCGCTACGATTGCTTAAAAAGCCTATATAACCGTTGGCATATTCAGTAGCTTTTACTTCATCAATACCTGGCGTATTTGTAAGGCGCATAAGCACACTGGTATCTTTCGGTTCCTTAGCTTCCATGGCAAAAAGATCATGCTCGCTACGCGGAAATTTCATTGCTAATTCCTTTTGCTTTAGCGTATCGGTTACCCTATTACTACTCCAAACAACTTTGCTGTCTCCGGCAAAAAAGCTTGGCAGTAAATCATTATAACTATCATTGGTAAGTTGCTCTACTTTGGTGTTGAGTATGGTGTACAAAAAAATGTCGCTTTGCCCATTTTTACTAGCTGAAATCACCAAGCGTTTCCCATCTTTTGCGTATTCAAAAGAAAGAATTTTGTCAAACTTAAAGAAGGGTTTCTTCTCTCGTTTTTTGTCTTTTAAGTTGTAAAAGTTAATGTAGGTAAAGCCTTTTTCTTCAGTAAAGAACGTAAGGATTTCGCCATTGGGGTGCCAGGCTAAAATAGGATAACTCTTATCGGTATTTTGCGCAATTTTATAGCCGTCTTTTACAATGCGTTTCTTTTTATCACGCTCTATATCATATAAATACAGTTTGTATTCACCAAAAACCTGATCTACATACGCTATGTATTTTCCATCAGGGCTACCTTCCATACGTACAATTTGGTGGTTTTTTCTAACCTTAATTGCACCTTTTTCAAAATCTTTTTTATCAATTTTAAAATTGGCGTAGCGCTTTTCGTAAAATTCTTTCCAGCCTTTGTTTATTTCATCTAAATCTTTGCCCAATACGTACAAAAAACCGCTTTCAATATTTCGGTTTACAATGGCCATAAATACTACGTTTTTAAGCACAGTACGGCCATACGTTTGCACCAAATAAAACCACATACTGTGGCCAGCGTACACGGCATCTTCACCCGTAAGTGAATTAAAGCGTTTATATTTTCCGGTTAAAAATCCATCGCGCACTTTGGTATCTACCTCCACGCTCCACGGTTTGCCCATGTAGCTTATCAGCCCTTCAGTGTACCATTCTGGCAAGTTTAAAAGGGTGCTATTTTTTATGCTTTCTGCAAAGTTTCCGTAAATAAGATTGCTAAGCACTACCTCGGTAAGGCCGCTGCGCAGTTGCTCTTGCAGATGATTGTAATCACCATTAAAATATAAAAACAGGCGTCTACCCGAAATACGCGTTACACCACCGGTATTGTAGGCGTCTTCAGAATTTGCGTTTACGTTACTTTGTTTAAGGTCACTAAGATTATTAAAAACTAAAATTTGCAAGCGGTCGTCAAGCGGAGCGTCCAAAATACTTTCAATGCGTGGCAAATCAGCATCGGTAAAACGTGCCACCTGCGTAGCTAATTTATCGTTGCCTCGATAGAAGTAAATGTCATAACGTTCAAAACGATAAAAAACCCAATCAAACTCGGTGTATTGCAAGCGGTTTTTACCAAACTCTTGGCGAAGGCCATAGTAAAATTGTGCGCTAAGTGGAGCGGCAGCAAGGGTTACAAAAGATATAACCAGTAAAAGTATGCGGAAGTAAGGTTGCTTCAAAGCGTTAATAATCTGTATCCAATAGGGTGAACGCAAGTTAAGGCTATTTCGTTTGTATGGAAATGTTATTTTTTTTGTGAAGGCAATATTTTTTGGTGGAGGGGCAAAGTGTTTGGCCAACAATTTTCGGGCAACCTTTAGAAAGTCACTTGGAATGTTTTTTACCACATAGAAACATAGAGCACATAGAAAGCACACGATGCAAATAAAATCTGTGTTATTGGTGTAATCTGTGGCGAAACCTTTTGTAGCTACTTTGCGCGCTTCTTTTTTTTGCGCCTTTGCGAGAAGTATTTTTTAACACATAGAAACATAGAGCACATAGAAAGCACACAGTGAAAACAAAATCTGTGTTATTGGTGTAATCTGTGGCAAAACCTTTTGTGGCTACTCTGCGCGCTTCTTTTTTTTTGCGCCCTTGCGGGAAATGTTTTTACCACGTAGAAACATAGAGCACATAGAAAGCACACGATGAAAATAAAATCTGTGTTATCGGTGCAATCTGTGGCGAAACCTTTTGTAGCTACTTTGCGCGCTTCTTTTTTTTGCGCCTTTGCGAGAAGTATTTTTTAACATATAGAAACATAGAGCACATAGAAAGCACACTGTCAAAATAAAATCTGTGTTATCAGTGTAATCTGTGGCAAAACCCCGCCACCCTCTAGCCACCCATCATTCACTAATTCCTTCTAAATCCAATAAAAAAGCATACTCCATAGCGGTTTCTTTAAACGCTTCAAATCTACCGGCTGCTCCACCATGGCCGGTTTCCATATTGGTGAAAAGATACAGTGGATTTTTATCCGTTTTCATCTCGCGTAAGCGTGCCACCCATTTTGCGGGTTCCCAGTATTGCACTTGGCTATCATGCAAGCCTGTAGTTACGAGCATAGCGGGATAGTCTTTAGCTTCAATGTTATCATAAGGAGAATAACTTTTCATGTAGTGATAGTATTCCGGTTCATTAGGATTTCCCCATTCATCATATTCTCCGGTAGTTAGCGGAATACTTTCATCAAGCATCGTAGTTACCACATCTACAAAAGGTACAGCTGCTATTACTCCCTTAAAAATTTCAGGTTTCAGGTTTATTACAGCACCCATTAGCAAACCTCCGGCACTGCCACCCATGGCATATAAACCATCGGGTTTAGTATAATCATCCGCTAATAGCTTTTCGCCACAAGCAATAAAATCGGTAAATGTGTTACGCTTTTTAAGCATTTTTCCATTTTCGTACCATTGCCTGCCTAAGTATTGGCCGCCACGAATATGGGCTATGGCAAACACAAAACCTCTAT
Organism: Schleiferiaceae bacterium; assembly: GCA_963715655.1. Taxonomy (GTDB): domain Bacteria; phylum Bacteroidota; class Bacteroidia; order Flavobacteriales; family Schleiferiaceae; genus JANQPD01. The sequence continues at coordinate 3,262,681 of OY970262.1, read as the reverse complement.
CTAGCAAACTAAGGCGAGTACTACTAAAGCTTGGATCCATGGTAGCTCCGTAGGAACCGTACCCGTACAATAAAGTTGGATTTCCATCGGGTTTACGCAATGCTTTTTTGTACACCAAAGAAATTGGTACAGCGGTACCATCATCGGCTTTAGCCCAAATACGCTCGCTGCCATATTCCTCGGCATTGTAGCCGCCTACTACTTCCTGTTGTTTTTTCACCTCTTCAGTGCGCGCTTCCATATCATAGTCTAGCACCGAAGTTGGTATGGTTAAAGAGGAGTAGGCATAACGCAATATTTGGCTATCAAAATCAGGGTTATTGCCAATGCTGCACGTGTACGTTTCTTCGGTAAACGCAATGCTGTGCTCACTTTTACCATCCCAGCGTTTAATATGTATGCGTGTTAGTCCATTTTCACGCTCTTCCGTTACCAAGTAATCTGCAAAAATTTCCAAGCCCTCTAAAAACACTTCCGTGCGATGTGGTAATACCTCCTGCCAATGTTGTTTTGCTCCTTTCTCAAGTTCGGTGCGCATCAACTTAAAATTTTCAGCACCATCTTTATTGGTGCGGATATACCAGTACTTTTCAAAGTGTGCTACGCCATATTCAAGGTCGCGTTCCCGCTTTTGAATCATGTTAAAATTGCCCATAGGGTTGGTAGCATCGAGGTATTGATATTCATCAGAAACGGTGCTGCCACTATGAATCATAATGTAGGCTTCAGATTTACTTTTATACACGCCAGTGTTAAAGGTTACATCATCTTCCTTAAAAATAAGAGTGTCGGTTTGCGCATCTTCACCCAACGTGTGGCGGTATATGGCCGAGCTACGCAACGTGCTATCACGCACGGTGTAAAAAAGCGTTTTACTATCTGCCGCCCACGCTACGCTGCCGGTGGTGTACAGTAGTTGCTCGTTAGCCAATACATTGCCTGTTTTTAAATTTCTAAATCTTATGTTGTAAATCCTACGGCTTATCGTGTCTTCGCCAAAGGCTAACCATTCATTATCAGGACTAATGCTTATACCGCCCACTTTGTAATAATCAAAACCTTCTGCCAAGGTATTTACGTCTAAAAGAATTTCTTCCTCAGCCGTAAGGCTACCTTTTCTTCGGCAATAAATAGGGTGTTCTTTTCCTTTTTCAAAACGTACGTAATACCAAAATCCATTTTTTTTGTAGGGTACAGAGGCATCATCTTCCTTAATTCTGCCTTTTATTTCTTCAAAAAGACTGGTTTGAAAAGGCTCGGTATGCTTCATTAATCCTTCGCGATACGCATTTTCCTCATTCAAATACGTAGTTACCGCAGGGTTTTCACGCTGATTTAACCAGTAATAGGGGTCTAAGCGCGTATCCCCGTGCATAATAAGTTCTTTTGATATCTGTTCCGCTACGGGTACTTTTGTTAAAGGGTTTTCCATATTTTGGCAGCTAATTACAAGCAATAGTAAAGTTGCAAAACTAACGGTTGAGATTGGGGTATGACGTATGGTTAATTTTTCTGCTGAATAAAACTAAAAAATGACACACACACAGGGCATGTTGCGTGAAAACGCACTGAAAGGCAAGGTAATAGCAATTACCGGTGGAGGATCCGGATTAGGGAAATCTATGGGTAAATACTTTTTGGGACTAGGCGCAAGCTTGGCTATTTGCGGCAGGCGCTTAGAAAAAGTGGAAGAAGCGCGCAAAGAATTGGAAGCTGATACAGGAGGAAAAGTAATGGCTGCGAGCTGTGATGTGCGTAATCCGGAAGAAGTAGAAGCTTTTTTAGCACAAATTATCGAAACCTATGGAAAGGTAGATGTGTTGCTAAACAATGCTGCTGGAAATTTTATTTCGCCAACCGAGCGCTTGAGTTATGGAGCTTTTGATGCCGTAATTGACATTGTTTTAAAAGGTACTAAAAACTGCACTTTGGCTTTTGGTAAACACTGGATTGAACAAAAGCAAACCGAAAAAGTGGTGTTAAATATTGTAACTACCTATGCTAGCACGGGTTCTGCTTACGTGGTGCCATCTGCCATGAGCAAAGCCGGAGTATTGGCCATGACGCGCTCTTTGGCGGTAGAGTGGGCTAAATATGGTATTCGTTTTAACGCCATTGCTCCAGGGCCGTTTCCTACAAAAGGTGCTTGGGCACGCTTGCTACCCGGTGATTTAGGTGAAAAATTAAAAGTAGAAAACGAAGTGCCTTTACGCAGAGCCGGAGATCATCAAGAATTGGCAAATTTGGCGGCTTATTTAGTTTCAGATTTTGCCCCGTATATGAACGGTGAAGTAGTAACTATTGATGGTGGCGAATGGCTGCAAGGCGCAGGGCAAATGAACTTTTTAGAAGAAGTGCCTGAAGAAACTTGGGATTGGGTAGAAAAAGCAACGCGTGGAGCCAACAAAAAGGACTAGATGAAAAGAATTGCAATTATTGCGCTAAGCATTAGTTTTTTAGGCGCTTGCTCTAATGAACAGCCTATGGAAAAGTTGGAATGGCAAGGACATAGAGGCGCGCGTGGAAAGATGCCGGAGAATAGTTTACCCGGTTTTAAATATGCGTTAGATAATGGTATAAAAACGCTGGAACTTGATGTAGTAATTAGTGGTGATGGACAGGTGGTGGTGTCTCATGAACCTTACATCAATCCTAATATTTGTATGCAATTTAACGGTAGTACCGTTAATACAATGGAAGCCTATAATCTATATGCTATGGGTTATGAAGAGATTAAACTCTTTGATTGTGGCAGTATGGGTAATGGTGATTTCCCTGAGCAGGAGCGCATAGCGGTGTACAAGCCACTGTTATTAGAAGTAATTATGAATATGGATGAGCACGCACGGTTAACTCATGGTTTTTTGCCTAAATACAATATTGAATTAAAAAGTGATGCTTCGCAAGTGGATATTAGTCAGCCCACACAAGTACGTTTTGCAGAAGTAGTTTTGTACGCACTTGGTAAAACAGATTTGCTGAAAGAAAAACGGGTGAGTTTACAAAGTTTTGATGTAGAAATACTGGAAGCTTTACATATTTTAAATCCTGAAATTCCTTTAGCTTTTTTGGTAGATAGTGAGAATACCGACTTGGCTACTTTATTAAGTCCGCTATCTTTTACGCCAGCTATTTTTAGTCCTAACTACTTAATGGTAACTAAAGAAATGGTAGCCCAAGCGCATGATAAAGAAATGCGCGTAATACCTTGGACGGTAAATGATGAAGATGCAGCGCGCCAGTTAATAGCCATGGGAGTAAACGGTATTATTACGGATTACCCTGGTTTAAAAGAAACCGTTTCAGGGGCAGGTGAGTAGTTGAATATTACCTTTTTTAAGGTAAACTCAGTTTATTTTTTCTTAGCAGCCACTTCAGCATCCGTGCGTAATACCCGGGCTAAAGATTCTTTTGCGGGTTCATAAATTGGCAGTATCTCTAAACTTTTTCGGTAATCTGCTTTGGCAGCTTCCGGATTTCCAATCATTTCATAAGCATAGCCACGTCCATAATACGCTTGAAAATTTCTGTCTTTGGCGGTAATAGCTTTACTGAAATAGTCAAGTGCTTGTTTATATAAGCGTAATTCCAAATGCATGTAACCCAAATTATAGTAGCTCTGTGCATCGGCAGGATTTAGCTGCACCGCTTTGGTGTAGGCTTCTAAAGCTCGATTTGCTTGATTGGTTTTCATGTAAAATACACCCATTTTGTAAAACACATCCGGGCGGTTTGGATCTAATCTTAAAATGCGTTTGTAATAGAATTCAGCCGTTGTATCTCCAATATTGCCAAGGGTTACCGCCATTAAATCCAACGCGTCTAAATTATCCTGATCTAAATCTACCGCCTTTTGAAAGTAGTTTAAAGCCAACGCGGTATCGTTGCTAAAATCTCTACTTACCACTCCTTTCATTATATATGCGGTGGCATTTCTATCATCTAAAGCGGTGGCTTCGTTGAGTAATTTTATGGCCGGCTCAAAGTTTTTTACCGCTATGTATAGCTCGGCCAAAGCCATGCGGCAGGCTACGTTATTCTTATCTAACGCTATGCAGCGTGTCCATTCGTTTTTGGCTTGGCGGGTTTTGTTTTGGATGTAAGCAATGCCACCCAATACTTCATAGGTTTTGGCCACATTGCTATCTAAAGCCAACGCTTTATTTACATCTAATAAGGCAAACTCCATCCTGCGCTTTTGTAAGTACAAATTGGCTCTTTCTGCGTAAGCTTTTGCGCTACTTGGGTTAGCATCAATAAAATTGCTTAGGCTATCTAAGGGTGAGCTACCCCTTACTTGCGTGGGATTTACGTTTGTGTTTTGCTGCATTTCTGAATTTTGAGTTTCAGAGGCATCCTCAGGCGTATTATTACAACTTACTAAAAGTACGGATAGTGATAAAAAAAGCAAAAATTGTTTCATGCGGCAAAAGTAATAAAGGTGTTTCGTAAATAAAGACGAAGGGATGTATGGAAAGTTGCTTGGTTGTAGAGGCATATCAGAATACCTTACGTTTAGGTAAAGTAGAACCTAATTCCTGGAAATAAAAAAAGGCTCTGCGTATTGCAGAGCCTTTTTTATATTTCCGTTTTTTACAAAACTATAATTCTTGATTAGGGGCAAACGTTGCTACTAAATTTTCTTCACCTCCTAAAATCACGGTAAAGCGGCCGGGAGTTTCCGTTCTGTTTTGAATATGCATACCCATTCCTTTATACACACCTTCTTGATTACGAATAAGTTCAGGAGCATATAAATACGTTTCGGCACCATCAGCAATTTTAATAGCTATATCACGAATATGTCCGTTGCTGTCACCTTGAAATTCAATAAATTCAGCATCAATACTTTTCTTTCTACCGCTTTCATCCATTATTTGAATAGTGCTTCTTGAAGCGTCAAACGAAAAGGCTTGTCCGGTAATATCCATACCCATAGAAGCTTCCATCATTTCTCTATCTACTTTATTGGAAGACAATGCTTCACCGGAATTTAAATGCGGAGCAATTACCAGAGAAACAATACTCATCAACTTGATTAAGATGTTCATAGAAGGCCCGGAAGTATCTTTAAATGGATCACCCACTGTATCTCCGGTAACGGAAGCTTTGTGTGCTTCAGAACCTTTGTACTCCATTTTACCGTCAATTTCTACGCCTTTTTCAAAAGATTTTTTAGCGTTATCCCAAGCGCCACCGGCATTGTTTTGAAAAATACCCATTAATACACCACTTACGGTAACACCTGCAAGTAAACCTCCTAGCATTTCTGCTGATGAGGTTTCTGGGAAAACACCCATAAAACCAAAACCTACTAAAACTGGAGTTACCAAAGCGATGGCTCCAGGCAACATCATTTCACGGATTGAAGCTTTCGTAGAAATTTCAACACACTTGTCGTACTCAGGTTTTGCCTTGTACTCCATAATGCCCGGTATTTCTTTAAACTGACGTCTAACCTCCATAACCATAGCCATAGCTGCACGGCCTACCGCTGCAATAGCTAAAGATGAAAAGATAAACGGAATCATACCACCCACAAAAAGCATGGCCAAAACCGGAGCTTTGTAAATATCAATACTATCAATACCCGCAATACCTACAAACGCAGCAAAAAGTGCAAGTGCAGTAAGCGCAGCAGAAGCAATGGCAAAACCTTTACCCGTGGCAGCAGTAGTGTTACCTACGGCATCTAAATTATCAGTACGGCCACGCACCTCCTCAGGTAATTGACTCATTTCGGCAATACCACCCGCGTTATCCGCAATAGGGCCAAAAGCATCAATGGCTAATTGCATGGCGGTGGTTGCCATCATACCGGCAGCGGCAATAGCCACACCGTACAATCCTGCAAAAGCGTAAGAGAAAATAATTCCTGCCGCCAAAATTAAGATAGGCACCACGGTAGATTGCATTCCCATAGCTAAACCACCAATAATATTAGTAGCGTGGCCAGTGGAAGATTGCTGAATAATACTATTTACCGGGCGCTTACCCATAGATGTGTAAAACTCGGTAATCCAGCTCATTAAAGCACCTACAATAGAACCGGTAAGAATAGCCCAAAACACATCTAAATTGGTAAACTCATAACCACGTAGATTTAAATTTTCGGGTAACATCCAAAGCGTAAGCGGATAAGAAGCGAGTACTACCATAATAATGGATGACCAGTTACCAATATTCAAGGCACGCTGCACGGAACTGTTTTCACCCTTAATACGCACAAATTGCATAGAAATGATGGAGAAAATTAAACCCATTCCTGCAATTACCATGGGTAATAAAATAGGTGCCATTCCACCAAAATTATCTACCGAATTAATTTCTTGTCCTAATACCATGGTAGCCAAAATAGTAGCTACGTAAGAACCAAAAAGGTCAGCGCCCATACCGGCTACATCACCTACGTTATCACCTACGTTATCTGCAATAGTTGCAGGGTTTCTAATATCATCTTCAGGAATGCCGGCTTCTACTTTACCTACAAGGTCAGCGCCAACATCGGCTGCTTTGGTATAAATACCACCGCCTACACGAGCAAAAAGTGCAATAGATTCTGCACCTAAAGAAAAACCGGCCAATACTTCAATGGCGGTTTTCATTTCTGGGCCATTCATAGCGGCACCTTCTGGTACAAACATGTTGTAGAATACAATGAATAAACTTCCTAAACCAATTACCGCTAGTCCGGCAACACCAAGACCCATTACTGAACCTCCCGTAAAGGAAACTTTTAATGCTTTTACTAAACTAGTACGAGCCGCTTGGGTGGTACGCACGTTTGCTTTGGTGGCAATGCGCATTCCAAAATATCCCGCAAGGGCACTAAGTATGGCACCTATTATAAAAGCTATGGCAATTACTGGGCTTGAATCTTCTACCAAAGTGCCTGAGTAACCTAAAAGTAGAGCGGCTATTACTACAAAGTAGCCCATTACTTTCCACTCGGCTTTTAAAAAGGACATGGCGCCATCGGCAATATAGCCGGCTAATTCGGCCATATTTTTATCACCTACTTCTTGTTTACTTACCCAGGCCGATTTTACAGCCATTACTAATATACCAACCAACCCTAAAGCGGGCACGAGGTAAAGCATCCAGTTATTCATCATGGTTTGTTTAAAATAAATTTTACGTGTAAATACTTATGCGCAAAAGGCTTACTCTATAAATTAGTAGCTTGTTTTTTGCACAAGGGGCGCAAAAGTAACTTAATTTGCTTTATACGCAAAGCCTTTCCGCGCTATTGCTTTTGTAGTAGGTTTATCATCTGTTTTTACCATGTTAATTGAAATACTCTATTCTATTATCCTGAATTCAATTTACATATAAGCATCAATCGGCATTTGAACACTTATAAAATACCTAAAAACCCGAAGTGGACTTATCTACGCGTGTAGTTAAAGTACCCTTTAGGGGGCTTGTTTGAGGCTTATAAATTTTTAAACTATTGATTATAAAAGCTTTTGGTTTGCGTATTCATCGAACTAATGTCATTAAATACATTATTGAGCTTTTATCCTTTATTTTGGACATCTTAAAAATATAGGTTTATGAAAAATAGTATGTTCACGTTAGCCCTTTTGGGGATGTTAGGCTTCACGCAAGCGCAAAAAGCACCTATGACGCCCGAGCGCCTTTGGGAATTAGGCAGAGTAGGCTTGGAAACCGTGAGTGCCGATGGAAAGCAATTTGTGTACGGTGTAACGCAATATAATATAGAAGCCAATAAAGGGGAGCGCGATTTATACTTAATGAGTAGCGATGGCAGCAAAAAAAGTCAGCTAACAACATTGGCGGGTGGCGAGTACGGTGCGCACTTTTTAATGGAGGATAAGAAAATAGGTTTTTCTAAAAGCGGCCAGTTTCACTTGATTGATCCATCGGGTGAAAACCTAAACACCATTACTGATTTTGAAGGAGGAGCCGGCAACATAAATGCCTACGATTTACCAGATGGCCGCATTGCTTTACTCTTTACAGTTTCAGTAAAATTAGAGCCAACTACGGCAGATTTATATCCGGAATACCCAATGGCAAACGCTAAGGTGATTGATAATTTAATGTATCGCCATTGGGATAGTTGGAGTGATGAAAACTACAATCACTTATGTATTGCCTATTATGATCCCGCTAAGGGCGGAAAAGTTACCGAGTATAAAGATTTAATGCTCAATGAAAAGTTTGACGCACCGGTAAACCCTTTTGGCGGCAGCGAAAGTTTTACGCTTAGCCCTGATGGAAAAACCATAGTGTATGAGGCTAAAAAGAAAACAGGTAAGGATTGGGCGCAAAGCACTAATAGTGAGTTGTATATGGTAGATTTGGAAACCATGAAAACCACTAACATTACCAAAGGCATGATGGGTTATGATAAAGAGCCAAAATTTTCTCCTGATGGAAAACATTTAGCTTGGATGAGTATGGCTACAGCCGGATTTGAAAGCGATGTAAACGATTTAATAATAATGAATGTGGCTACGGGCGCCAAAATGCACGTGTTAAAAACAGGCGGAATGTATGATACCAAAACATTTCAATCGTACGCTTGGAGTAATGATAATAATTTTTATGTAGGTGTGCCCGAGAACGGAACCAACCAGATTTACAGTTTGGAAGTACCAAAAACCATAGAAGGAAATACGGGTGAAATTTCTTTAAGTCCGGTAAGTGAAGGGCAATACAATTGGAATCATTTTGAAGTAGCCGGTAAAAATTTGATAGTTGAGCGTCAGGATATGAATCATGCTACTGAAGTATATGCTTTAAATCCAAAAAGTAAAGATGCCAAACAGCTTACCAAAGTAAACGATGGTATTTACCAAAACACCAAAATGAGCAAGGTGGAAAAGCGTATGGTAAAAACGAGCGATGGAAAAGACATGCTTACGTGGGTAATTTATCCACCAGACTTTGATGCTAGCAAAAAATACCCAACGCTTTTGTATTGTCAAGGTGGCCCGCAAAGTCAAGTAAGTCAATTTTACAGCTTCCGCTGGAATTTTCAATTGATGGCAGCTAAAGGATACATTGTAGTAGCGCCAAACCGAAGAGGTTTGCCTGGCTTTGGTAAAGAGTGGAACGAAGCAATTTCTAAAGATTGGGGCGGCCAACCCATGCGCGACTATTTAGCGGCTATTGATGATGTGAGCAAAGAACCGTGGAGCGATGAAACCAAATTAGGTTGCGTGGGCGCCAGCTACGGTGGCTACTCGGTGTACATGTTGGCGGGTATTCACGAAAATCGTTTTAGTGCGTTTATTTCACATTGCGGATTGTTTGATTTAGAAAGCTGGTACCTAAGCACCGAAGAACTATTTTTTGCCAATTACGATTTAGGCGGGCCATTCTGGAAACCTGAAAATAAAGAAACCTATACCAAGTTTGACCCCAAAGATTATGTGCAAAATTGGAATACGCCCTTATTAGTGATACATGGAGGGAAAGATTTTCGTGTACCCGAAAACCAAGGGATGGAAGCTTTTCAGGCAGCTCAGCTAATGGATGTACCCAGCAAATTTTTATACTTTCCGGAAGAAGGGCATTGGGTGCAATCACCACAAAACGGACTTATTTGGCATGATCAGTTTTTTGGATGGTTGGATGAATGGTTGAAAGAGTAGGGGGTTGTTGATTGGTTAAATGGAGGAATAGTTGATTTGTTAATTGGTAGATCGTTAATTTGATGGAATCCTTGATTTACTATTAGTGCGGTTGTAATTTTTAATGCGGATGTCATCCTGAGTGCCGACCAAAGGAAGGTATGCTGAAGGGTGGTTAGATAAAACGATTTTAGTTTTAATAAGTGCCCTTCGATACAATTTTGCTCTGCAAAATCACTCAGGGTGACCTTCGCTTTTAGCTAGTGGTAGGCGAATTCTAAACGTCATCTTATAATTTTTTGAATCTCTTTAGCTTTTGGTGTGATTTCATTCGTCATTCCAAATTCGTCATTCCAATACTTCCTCCCCACCCTTATCTTTGCCGCTTATGCAAGAATTTGAGTTGTTTGATTTGCCCAATGGTATGCGTGTAGTACACAAGCAAGTAAACCGTCCGGTGGCACATTTTGGGTTTATGGTTTCCGCTGGTGCGCGCGATGAAAAGCCCGATGAAATTGGTTTGGCGCATTACATAGAACATATATTATTTAAAGGCACCAATAAGCGTAAAGCTTATCACATTCTTAGCCGTATGGAAGATGTGGGTGGCGAGCTAAATGCCTATACTTCTAAAGAAGAAACGGTTATTTACTCTACTTTTTTAAGTGGCGATTACAAACGCGCGGTAGAACTGATTTGTGATATTGCTTTTAACTCCAACTTTCCCGCAAAAGAATTGGAAAAGGAAAAGGAAGTAATTATTGATGAAATCAATAGTTATAAAGATTCTCCTTCTGAATTGATATTTGATGATTTTGAAGCCTTGTTGTTTCCAAATCACCCTTTAGGAATGAATATTTTGGGAACACCCGAAACGGTACGTTCTTTTAATCAAGAAAAAGTGCAAACCTTTATAAATAGGGAGTATGCAGCCAGCCGTATTGTATTTAGTTCGGTGGGAAATATCTCAGCCGAAAGGCTAAAAAAAATGCTGCTTACTGAAGCAAATGCTAACGTTGTTACGCAAAGCGAAACCATCCGTGAAGTACCACCTATTGCGGAGGTTAGTCATCAAAGAGTAAAGAAAAACGTGTTTCAAACCCACGCGGTAATTGGTGGAAGAGCGTATGCGGCACAAGGCAAAAAAGCGCGCACCCTTTTATTATTAAATAATTTACTCGGTGGCCCGGGAATGAATTCCAGACTAAACCTAAACATCAGAGAAAAATACGGTTTTACGTATAATATTGAATCATTTTACACGGCTTATATCGATTCTGGTTTGTTTGGCGTGTATTTGGGTACCGATGCCGAAAATGCCAATAGAACCATCGCTTTAGCAGAAAAAGAATTAAAAAAATTGCGTGAGCAGAAACTTGGTTTTTTACAATTGAGCAAAGCCAAACGCCAGCTTTTAGGACAAGTAGCCATGGCGCAAGAAAACAACGGTAGCTTAATGTTGGGTTATGGAAAATCCTTACTTAGTTACAACAAGGTTGATACTTTTGAGCAAATTCAAAAGAAAGTAGAAGCTATATCAGCGGAAGCTTTGCAAGAAGTGGCCAATGAAATTTTTGACCCAAACAAATTGAGCACCTTGATTTATGAAGCGGAGAAGGAGGAGGAATAAGAAGGTTTAAAGTGAAAGGTTGTAAAGTTTAAGGAAGTCACACAATGCGGACGGGTAACGAATAACAGCAAGGCATAATGAATAACGAGCAACAAATAATAGTAAACGAATAACAAATCAACTAATCAACCAATCAACTACTTCACAAATCAACTAAATAAATATGGAATTTCTGCCCGAAAAAATTGACAATTACGCAGGCGCTCACACCGCTCCAGAAAGTGAAACGCTAGCTAAACTAAACAGAGAAACCTACGCCAAGGTGCTTATTCCACGTATGTTAAGCGGACATATACAAGGTAGAATGCTGGCTACTTTTAGTCAAATGTTGCGCCCAAAGCGTATTTTAGAAATTGGTACTTACACGGGCTACAGCGCTATTTGCCTAGCAGAAGGGCTTGCCGAAAACGGAAAATTACACACCATTGATATTAATGAAGAGTTAGAAGATATGGTGCAAAGCTTTATCGCGGAAGCAAACCTTACCGATAAAATTGAAATGCACGTGGGTAACGCTATGGAAATTGTACCCACCCTAAAGGAAAATTGGGATTTAATTTTTATTGATGCCGACAAGGAGAATTACAGTAATTATTATGATTTGGTAATTGACAATTTAAAACCGGGCGCTTTTATTATTGCCGACAATGTACTGTGGAGCGGAAAGGTTACGGAACCCATTGAGCCAAAAGACCAAGAAACACAAGCGTTAGCCGATTTCAATAAAAAAATGCAAAACGACCCTCGCGTAGAAAATGTGTTGTTTCCAGTACGAGATGGTTTAATGGTATGCAGGGTAAAATAGTGAATGGTATAACGTAAACTGTACTATCCTGCAACAATCCTGTCTCCGCGCTTAATGTCGCTTTCCATGTGCAGCTTTCTTAATACCTAGTGCGGCTCTCTTAATACTTACGCAGCTTACTTAATACTTAATTCTTAATACTTAATTCTTAATACTTAATACAGCTCTCTTAATTCTTAATACAGCTCTCTTAATACTTAATACAGCTCTCTTAATACTTAATACAGCTCTCTTAATACTTAATACAGTTTTCTTAATACGTAATACAGCTCACCCAATACAAGTCAATAAAAAATGAACAAACCCATCGGCTACATGCTGATTTCCGTAGTAGGATTTGCCTTTATGAACCTTACGGTGAAATTTTTGGGTAGATTGCCAGCCACGGAGCTTGTGTTTTTTAGAAGTTTGGTTTCTATGGTATTGTGTATTTATTTTTTACGCAGAGCGCACGTTCCACTTTTTGGAAACAATAAGAAGTATCTGATTTTACGAGGTGTTTTTGGCGTAACGGCTCTGTCTAGTTTCTTCTACACATTGCAAAAATTACCCTTGGCTTCGGCTATTACCATTCAATATTTATCACCCATTTTTACCGCGCTTTTTGCCACCATAATGTTGGGTGAAAGGGTACGCAAGCTTCAGTGGGTGTTTTTTGCTGTATCTTTTACGGGCATTGCGCTTATCAAAGATTTTGATCCTAATATCAGTCTGCCTTTATTAGGCTTAGGCATTGCTTCCGCCATATTTGCTGGTTTAGCGTATAATTGTATTCGCAAGGTTAAGGATACCGATCATCCGCTGGTAGTGGTATTTTATTTTCCCCTAATTGCGCTGCCCCTTATGGGTGTAATCTGCTTGTTTCATTGGGAAACGCCTATTGGTTATGAATGGGGTTTACTGTTGCTTATGGGCATTCTTACGCAAATAGCGCAAGTTTATATGACCAAGGCATTGCAGGCCGCTGAAGTAAATGAAATTGTCGGTTTAAAATACGTGGGAATTGTTTTCGCGCTAGGTTTCGACTTCTTTATATTTAATGAAAAACACCAACTAATGGCGCTCGTAGGCATTGGTTTGGTGCTGCTTGGTGTGCTGCTAAATATCCTGTACAAATCGCGCTTAAAGCGAAAATTGGCTAGCTGAAGTGTTGCATGCAAATAGCGGCTGCAATGGCTACGTTTAAACTTTCCGTTTTACTGTTTCCCTTTCGGGAGATGGTTACCGACTTCGCTTTTCCTTTCCAAAAATCAGAAGGCCCGTGGCTCTCACTTCCTAGGATTAACGCTATTTTTTCGTTTTTTTTAGGTGATACGGTCGCAAGTTCCTCGCCATCCATATCAGCACAATACAGAGTATAGCCACTTAATGCTTCCGCTATTTCCTCATTTGCTTTATACATAAGTTGCACACGGCCAATGCTGCCCATGCTGCTTTGCACGCTTTTACTGTTAAAAGCATCAGTAGTGCCGGTGGTGCAGTAAATAGTATTAATGCCAAACCAATCTGCTGTGCGTATTATAGTACCTAGGTTTCCCGGTATTCTAAGGTTATCTAAAATTAAAATCAGGGGCGGCTTTTTATCAGTTTCAAACTCCGGAAAAGGAAAAATAGCCAACGTCCCATCAGCGGTATCTAAGTTGCTAAGTGTTTTAAAATCAGCATTGCTTACTTCTATGCGTTGCAATACTTTTGCAAAGCGATTATCGTTAACCAAAAGATGGAGCGGCTTCAAGCCTTCTTGTAAAAGTTCCTGAATAGTTTTTTCACCTTCGGCCACAAACAATTTGGTGGCGTAGCGGTGTTTCTTTTGCTTGAGCTTCGTTATCAAACGCTCTAAAGATTTGGTTAGCATAAACTATACATTTGCAAAAAATTACATCGGCTAAATTGCTAAAAACAAAGTACTTTATTTGGGTTGTGCTGGCTTTTGCCATGGCTTCCTGTAAATATACCGAGCATATTCCTGAAAATCAGTATTTACTGTGGGATCAGGATGTGTACGAAAATGGAGATAAAAACCCTTCTGGCAACGCTGAGAGCATTTTAAAGCAGCAGCCAAACAACAAAATTCCACTCATAAAAATTATGCCTAGCGTGGCAATTTATAATTGGGGCGATGGTACCGACTCTAGTTTTTGGGGAAAATTAGGCACCGCACCCGTAATTTTTGATTCCGCGAAAGCGGAAAAAGCCACCGAGCAAATTCGCTATTACTATTTTAATGAAGGCTATTTTGGCGCTAAAACAGCCTATGATGTAGAATTTAGAAAAAGAAAACGTTGGGCAGAAGTACATTACCGCGTAAAAACTGGGCCTCGGTTTTATTTAAAAGAATACTCTATTGATTGTGAAACAAAACATGTAAAAGCTTTAATTGATTTTTTCTCTGAAGAAAGTTTAATAAAAGTAGGTGAGCCATACAATGCTAATTTGCTTGATGCAGAGCGTGTTAGACTTACCGATATGTTGAAGAATCATGGTTATTATGATTTTTCTAAAAGCTATATTAACTATGAAGCCGATAGCACATTAGGAGGCCATCAAGTAGAGGTAAAAATGATAGTGGGCCAAAAACCCAAAAGTGTGGGTGATACAATGTTGTATGTTGACCATGAGCAATATACCTACAATAAAATATACGTGCAGCCCGATTATAGTTATAAGGATAAGAAAGAGCCAGACGATAGTTTGGAGTATCGTAAATACACGTTTATTTATGACTCACTAGAGTATAAGCCAAGGTATTTTACCGATGCTATTCATTTTAGAACAGGTGATACATACAAGCAAAAAGATGTACGCGATACCTATGCGCATTTGGTAGGATATCAAGCTTTTGCCGTTACAGAAATTAAACTCTCCGAAGGTGAGCCTGATACATCGGGGCCTACCCTAAATGCGCTTATTCATGTAAAACCACTACCCAAAAGAACACTTTCTTTAGAGCCGGAAATTACTACTACCAATGGTTATGGAGGCGTAAACATGAGTTTGAATTGGGTAAATAGAAATATTTTTGGAGCAGGCGAAGCCTTGGAAATTAAGTTAAATGGTGGTATAGATTATCAACCTAGTTTGGGCGGAAGCCGATCATCACAAACTACCGAATATGGTGTGGAAGTAGGTATTCGTTTTCCACGATTTTTACTTCCTTTTAACACCGTAGGTTTAATGCCAAAACGGATGCGCCCCAGCTCTAAGGTTTCAGTAAGTGCTAACCGCACCAGCCGTTTAGAGTTTGATAGAGAAACTTTTGGTGTGAGGCTTAGCTATTTTTGGAATGAATCTAATGTGAAATCCTACACCGTAGATTTATATGACGTTACGTATTCTCGATTATTTAAAATCAGCGATGACTTTAAAGCAAGTCTTACAGAGTTTCAATCTCGCTCATTTCAATCAGAATTGGTTTCTGCCACCCGAGCCACGTTTGTATATAACGGACAGCTAGATGCAGATATTAAAAACCCCTTTTTTATTAGACTTTCTGGTGAAGTGGCAGGTACAAGTTTATGGTTAGGTGAGTCCCTAGCTACCGGAAGTTTTGATAATGAGGGTACATTGGATTCCATTGTGGGTGTACCGTATTATCAATATGGTAGAATTGAGGGCGATCTCAGACATTATTTTCGTTTAGGAAAAGGTATTACATGGGCTAATCGAGCGTATTCAGGCTATATTCTTCCTTACGGAAATAGTGTTATTGAACAAGATGGTGTAAGGTTACTGCAGCCGCCTTTTTCAAAATTCTTTTACATGGGTGGTAGTAATGATTTGCGTGCATGGCCGGCTTACCGCATAGGTGCTGGTACACAAGGTAATACAAACTATACTACGGGCCGCGACACCTCTTTTGCTATTGGTACCGTTAAATTTTTAGCAAGTACAGAATTACGTTTTCCTATCTACGGCTTTTTTGAAGGAGCTGTATTTTTAGATGCGGGTAATATTTTTTTAACAGGAGGTTTACAAAATGCAAAGGGTAATGAGGGTACTCAGCTAAACCTAAATGATTTTCTTAAAAACATGGCTTTGGGCACCGGCTTTGGCTTGCGCCTAAATTTAGATTACTTTATACTGCGTGCCGATTTTGGAATAAAAATGTATGATCCGGGATTAATAGGCCTGCGAGACCCTTGGGTAATTAAAGATGTTGGGCCGCGCCTTAACAACTGGACGTATAATATTGCGCTTGGTTATCCATTCTAATTGTTTTCAGGTTATTTTACACGCACATTAATTTCTACATTTGTCCACTTTAGTATATTAATAAACCAAGCAACCCATAATACGTAAAAAACTATGGCTTTAAACAAAATTTCTTCACTTTTAGGTAGCGATGCCGAAAGCTTGTTATCACACACGTGCAACACCATTCCTAAAGAAAATATTATGGTGCCTGGTGGCGATTTTGTAGATCGTGCCTTTATTAATAGCGCGCGTAATCCACAAGTATTAAGAAGTTTACAGCAATTATATGGCACCGGAAGATTGGCCAATAGTGGATACATGAGTATTTTACCGGTAGATCAAGGTATTGAGCATAGTGCAGGTGCCTCTTTTGCTAAAAATCCTATGTATTTTGATGGAGAAAATATTGTAAAACTAGCTATTGAAGCGGGTTGTAATGGTGTGGCCTCCACTTTTGGTGTGCTTAGCAGTGTATCACGAAAGTACGCGCACAAAATTCCGTTTATTGTAAAGATTAATCACAATGAGCTTTTAACCTACCCAAATAGTTTTGACCAAATTATGTTTGGCACCGTAGAAAGTGCTTATAATATGGGTGCCGTGGCCGTGGGCGCTACTATTTATTTTGGTTCAGAAGAAAGTTCTCGCCAAATTCAAGAGGTAGCCGAAGCATTTGAATACGCGCATCAATTAGGTATGGCCACTATTTTATGGTGCTACACCAGAAACAACGGATTTAAAAAAGATGGGGAAGATTATCATGCTGCGGCAGATTTAACCGGACAAGCAAATCACTTGGGCGTAACCATTCAAGCGGATATTATAAAGCAGAAATTACCCACCAATAACGGTGGTTTTACGGCTTTAAATTCAGGTAACTCTAGCTACGGAAAATTAGATAAGCGCATTTATTCTGAGTTAACTTCAAATAATCCTATTGATTTATGCCGCTACCAAGTAGCCAATTGTTACATGGGCCGCATTGGTTTAATTAATTCGGGGGGTGCCTCTTCGGGTGATCCTGATAATGATACAGCTGAAGCTATTCGTACAGCAGTTATTAATAAAAGAGCCGGTGGCCAAGGTTTAATTTTAGGTAGAAAAGCATTTCAAAAACCATTTGCCGATGGCGTGGAACTAATAAATGCGGTGCAAGATGTATATCTTGAAAAAGAGGTAACGGTTGCGTAAGCAATTTGTAAAAAAAAGATTAAGCATGTTTTTGTGAAGTATAAAGCATACTTCAAAATACTATTATCCAATAATTAATATATGGGTTGGTTTAAACGAAATAAAGAAGGTATTACCACTAGCACTTCTGATAAAAAAGAAGTGCCGGAAGGTTTATGGAGTAAGTGCATTAAGTGTAAGGTAATTGTATCAGAAGATGATAAAGCCAAAAATCTTTGGGTGTGCGCCAATTGTGGTCATCACGATAGGATTAATGCAAAGGAATATTTTTCCTTCTTGTTTGATGAGGCAAAGTTTACGGAGTTAAACGCAAAGCTTGCCAGTGGCGATCCTTTAAACTTTGAAGACACCAAAAAATACTCAGACCGATACGCTGCATCTGTAAAGAAAACCGGTTTAAATGAAGCGGTTTCTACTGCTCACGGTTTGGTTAATAATCAAAAATTAGTGGTGGCCGCCATGAACTTTAATTTTATTGGAGGCTCCATGGGTTCGGTGGTAGGTGAAAAAATTGCTAGGGCTATTGACTATTCTATAGAGCATAAAATTCCTTTCTTAATGATTTCTAAATCAGGAGGAGCAAGAATGATGGAAGCAGCTTTTTCGCTTATGCAAATGGCTAAAACCAGTGCCAAGTTAGCCTTATTGGGTAAAGCGGGTATTCCGTATATATCCTTATTAACAGATCCTACTACGGGTGGTGTTACGGCATCTTTTGCCATGTTGGGAGATATTAATATTGCCGAGCCGCACGCGCTTATTGGTTTTGCTGGCCCACGCGTGGTTAAAGAAACTATAGGTAAAGATTTACCGGAAGGCTTTCAACGGTCGGAATTTTTGTTGGAGCATGGCTTTTTAGATTTTATTGTAGAAAGAAAGAATTTAAAGGAAAAGGTAGGCCAATTTATGAAAATGGTAGCCCCTGAAAATGAAATACAAGCGGCCAAATTAAAATAAAAACCTTACTTTTGCCGCTCAAATTTTTTCGCATAACATATATCTAAATGATTTTGAAATGTACCTAACAAAGGAAAACAAACAAGAACTCTTCAAAAAACACGGTAAATCAGAAAATGATTCAGGTTCACCAGAAGGTCAAGTAGCGCTGTTTACAGCACGCATCAATCACCTAACCGGCCACTTAAAAAAGAACCGCAAGGACTTTAGCACCGAGCGTGCACTAGTAGCAATGGTAGGTAAGCGTAAAAATATTCTTAACTATTTGAAGAAAAAAGATATCGAAAGATATCGCGCCATTATTGCTGAGCTTGGCATTAGAAAATAAGCTTTGCACAAAATATGAAGAAGGCAATTTTTTTAAGTTGCCTTCTTTCATGTTTATACACTTTATAATACACATAGAAAATAGATGATTCCAAACGCAGTTACCAAAGAGATACAATTAGCTGACGGACGAACCATTACCCTAGAAACGGGTAAACTTGCTAAGCAAGCGCATGGTTCAGTAGTAGTAAAAATGGGCGGCACCATGTTGCTGGCTACCGTAGTTTCTAATTACGACCCCATTGAAGGTGCAGATTTTATGCCCCTTACCATAGATTATCGTGAAAAGTTTGCGGCTGCGGGTCGCGTGCCGGGCGGTTTTATGAAACGTGAAGCGCGCCCCACTGATGATGAAATTTTAGTGATGCGTTTGGTAGATCGTTGCTTACGTCCACTTTTCCCCTCTGATTATCACGCGGATACGCAGTTGATGATTAGCCTTATTTCGTATGATGAGAATGTTGCTGCTGATTGTTTGGCCGGTTTGGCTGCTTCTGCCGCACTTTCACTTTCTGATATTCCGTTTAACGGCCCTATTTCTGAAGTGCGCGTAGCACGTGTAGATGGAAAATTTACCATTAACCCTTCTCCGCAAGATTTGCTTAAAGCAGATGTTGATATGATGATTGGCGCTAGTATGGATAGCGTGGTGATGGTGGAAGGAGAGATGAAGGAAATCTCTGAAAAGGAAATGGTAGAAGCAATTACGTTTGCACATGATGCCATTAAAGATCAAATTACTGCTCAACTTGAGTTGGTAAAAGAAGCAAAAGGCGAAGTGGTAGCACGTGAATACAATCACGAGAATAACGATGCTGATTTAGAAAAAAAGGTGATGGATGATACGTATGATAAAGTATTAGCCGTAGCCAAAGAGGGTGCTGAGAAAAAAGCGCGTTCAGCAAAATTTAAAGAAGTACGTGATACGTACATGTCCGAAAATTTTAGCGAAGAAGAATTAGCTGAAAAAGGTAGCTTAATTAAAAAATATTATCACGTAGTAGAGTATAAAGCTATGCGCGATATGGTTTTAGAACATGGTCAGCGTTTAGATGGCCGTGCTTTAGATGAAGTACGTGATATATGGAGTGAAGTAGATTATTTACCGGGTGCACATGGTTCAGCGGTATTCACAAGAGGTGAAACGCAATCTTTAACCACCATTACCTTAGGTTCTCGTTTAGATGAGAATAGAAAAGATGGGGTTACTTTCCAAGGATCAGATAAGTTCTATTTACATTATAATTTCCCACCGTTTTCTACTGGAGAAGCCAGACCAATTAGAGGTACTAGCCGTAGAGAAATTGGACATGGAAACTTGGCGCAACGTGCGTTAAAAGGTATGATTCCAAGTGATTCTTACCATACCATTAGAATTGTTTCTGATATTTTAGAATCAAATGGTTCGTCTTCTATGGCTACCGTTTGCGCGGGCACTTTAGGTTTAATGGATGCAGGTGTAAACATTACGCGTCCTGTTTCTGGTATCGCCATGGGGTTGATTACAGATCCGGATACTGGTAAATATGCTGTACTTTCTGATATTTTAGGTGATGAAGATCACTTAGGTGATATGGACTTTAAAGTAACGGGTACTGAAAAAGGTATCACCGCTTGTCAAATGGATATTAAAGTTAAAGGTTTGTCTTACGAGATATTAGAGCAAGCTTTAAATCAGGCGAAAGCCGGTAGAATGCACATTTTAGGTAAGATGTTAGAAACATTGGCTGCACCACGCACCACGCTTAAACCAAATGCGCCTAAAATTGAAATGATTAAAATTCCAAAAGAATTTATCGGTGCAATTATAGGACCTGGCGGAAAAAATATTCAAAAATTACAGGAGGATACTAAAACTACTGTAACCATTGAAGAAATTGATAACGAAGGTGTTATTGAAATTAGTGGAACCAATCAAGAAGGAATGGACGCTGCTATAAAGCGCATTAAGTCGGTTGCTTTTGTACCAGAAATTGGCGATGTTTTTAAAGGTAAAGTGAAGTCTATTCAAGCGTATGGAGCGTTCGTAGAAATAGCTCCGGGTACCGATGGTTTGCTGCACATTTCTGAAATTGAACACCGCAGATTACAAACGGTAGAAGAAGTGCTGAAAGAAGGCGATATGGTAAAAGTGAAGTTGATTGATAAAGATGAACGTGGAAAATTGAAACTTTCGCGTAAGGCTTTAATCGAAAGACCAGCTTAAAATTATATAGGTACGGTTTTTAAAACTAAGTACTAAACTTTTGCGTTCTACTAAGGTAGAGGCAGAAAACGAGAACATAAAAGGAAAATGAGACAGTTAAAAATTACGAAGCAGGTTACCAACAGGGAAACTGCTTCACTAGATAAATACCTCCAAGAAATTGGAAAAGTAGATCTTATTACCGCTGAAGAAGAGGTAAATTTAGCGCAGCGCATAAAAGCGGGCGATCAGGTTGCTTTAGAGAAATTAACTAAAGCGAATTTAAGGTTTGTAGTATCAGTAGCTAAGCAATATCAAAATCAAGGATTAACCTTACCAGATTTAATTAATGAGGGTAACCTTGGGCTAATTAAAGCCGCGCAGCGTTTTGATGAAACACGTGGTTTTAAATTCATTTCTTACGCAGTTTGGTGGATTCGTCAAAGTATTTTGCAAGCACTAGCTGAGCAATCTAGAATTGTACGCTTACCGTTAAACAAAATTGGTTCTATTAACAAAATCAACAAGGCGTACGCCTCATTAGAGCAAGAGCATGAGCGCGCTCCTTCAGCTATTGAAATTGCTGAAAACCTTGAAATGGGTGAGAATGACGTAAAAGAAAGTATGCGTAACAGTGGTCGCCATATTTCTATGGATGCACCGTTGGTAGAAGGAGAGGATAGTAACTTGTATGATGTATTGAATACGGGTGATAGTCCAAATCCGGATGATGAATTAATGACCGACTCCTTACGTACCGAAATTGAGCGTTCGTTGGCTACGCTTACACCGCGCGAAGGGGATGTAGTGCGTTTATATTTTGGTTTAGGTGGGCAGCACCCAATGACTTTAGAAGAAATTGGCGAAAAGTTTGATTTAACGCGTGAGCGTGTACGTCAAATTAAAGAAAAGGCGATAAGACGTTTAAAACATACTTCTAGAAGTAAGATTTTGAAAACTTACTTAGGATAAACACTTTAATTTAAATTAATGTGAAAGGCGTGATAGAATGAATATCACGCCTTTTTTGTTTTGTGCTTACCCTCAAAATTTCTAGTATATCTACGCGCAATTTTTACCACAGATTGCACCGATAACACAGATTTTATTTGCATCGTGTGCATTCTATGTGCTCTATGTTTCTATGTGGTAAAAAGCATTTCTCGCAGAGGCGCAAAGTAGAAGCGCGCAGAGTAGCCACAGAAGGTTTTGCCACAGATTACACTCATAACACAGATTTTATATTCATCGTGTAATTTCTATGTGCTCTATGTTTCTATGTGGTAAAAAATACCTCTCGCAAAGGCGAAAAAAAAGAAGCGTAGCCACTAAAGGTTTATCACAGATTACACTCATAACACAGATTTTATTTTCATCGTGTAATTTCTATGTGCTCTATGTTTCTATGTGGTAAAAAATATTTCTCGCAAAGGCGCAAAAAAAAGAAGCGCAGAATAGCCACTAAAGGTTTTGCCACAGATTACACTCATAACACAGATTTTACGGGTTGAGCTAATTATAGAGGATTTCCTTTGCGTTGCTCTGTGAAACTTTGTGTATCTCTGTGTAAAAACTTTGCTACAATGCAAGGCAGATAGCACTGGATGAGAGTTTGGTCTTCGTAATCCTTATTGCGCTCATCTTTCAGAGGCTTGTTGAAACCTGTTTATATCATTCCTACGCTATTTAACTCTGTTTAATCTGGGGAATCTCTTTTTTTTCCCTCTGTGCAACTACTTATTTTATTTTTGGCAAAACCAACCTCACATACCACCAATAAAAAACCCGAACTAGATAACTAGCTCGGGTTTCTTTAAATCCTTAAAAGGATTAAAATCTATAAAACCAGTATTACTTAATAGTAAGTTTAACCGTTTTAGTGAAATTATCACCGGTAACATTTAATAAGTAAATACCATTTGTAAGGTTAGAGTAATCACGCGTTAATTTTTCGTTTCCATTAACCGTTACTTCTTCGCTACTTACAACATGACCTACCATATCAACTACCTCAACTTGGTATTTTCCACCTTCAGCTAACGTAATGTTTACATCACCACTAGTTGGGTTAGGATATACAGAAAGGCTATTGGTTGAAGTTTCGTTCAAACTAATACCATCATAATTATCCGTAATAGCTCTAATGAAAGGACTATTTACAGCTTTTGAATTAGTAAAGGCATTAAACCAACGGTTTTCACCAGTAGAAAAGAATATCGATGCACTAGCAGCTTGAGTAAACGATCGGTCATTCAAAATTCTGATAGTATTTGCACCTCCATTAGAAAACATATACGCTACAACATAATACGTACCTGGATCTAACAATATTGGCCCAGCAGTCCCAGCACCATTAGTTAGGTCAAAGCGCTGTAAGGCGGCAGTTCCCCCAACATTTACCCTAAACTGTTGTGAGGTAATAGCACTCCCTGCAAAACCAGCTACAAAATCGAATCCAGTAGTATCGTAAATTTCAATCTGAACATCTCCGCCAGCCATACCTTGCCCAGAAAATCCGATTTCAACAGCATATAGAGCCACCTTACTACCTCCTTGGTCAGCATTTTCGAATGGTAACATCACGCCCAAAGCTCCACCATCGAAGCCAAATGTGGCACTATTTGTCCCAATACTACTACCACTAACACCATTATCTAAACTAGTTCTTTCTGGTGTTCCGTCAAGTACCGTACCTGATTCTTCGGTAACAAAAAGATTGAAAGTGTCGCGTTTTGCCATCATACTTGTTATACTATCAGATTTAAAAGTATAGACAATTTGATATTCACCAGCAGCAGAAGGTGTCCAAGTAGGAGTTACAAAATTAACATAAGTAACTGTATCCATTGAGGCTAGAGAAGCAACAGGAGTTGCATTATTTAAAGTTGTAACTAAACTTGTACCGTTATAAATTTCAACCTGCATTTGTACATTCGTTTGAGTTTTTTCTCCATAATTACGTATGTTACAATCAAAATTAATTGGTACAATTTGCTGCAAAGAAATATGCCCTAATTTAGGATACCCGGCTGGAGATCCATTATTATAAATAATATCTTGCTGAGGAGCACCATCGGTAGCAGATGTAAAACGCATTTCATTTTTTGGTAAAGTTCTAACCTCAATGTCGTCAATCATCCAATAATAATAACCTTGATTAGGCGCGGTGCCTAAACGACCGTCAAAAATAAATCTTAGTACTACGTTAGCTTGATTTCCAGCAATAGCAGAAATATTAGCGGTTAAGACATCATTTACTGGGGTAATACCATTAATCTCTAAATCTTGGTAAAATTTAACGGTATCATTGAAGTTCACGCCTCCATCCACACTAATTGCAACAGTTTGAGCTGATTGAAACTTTCGGGCGTGTGAATGCATTTTTATTTCTACAAAAGGATTACCTGTTAAATCAATCGTATCCGTTGTTAATAAAGCGACATGCGGAGTAGGAGCCGGACCATTACCCCCATTTGTGGATGACCCATTATTGTCTAAAAAATCTGAATCAAAAATGACAAATCCATTGGATGCGGTAGGAGAAACAATTGGCCCCGTTCCACCAGCAAATGCACCTCTAGATCCAACAGAAGTATTTGGAGTTGTGGATGCACCACGATATTCCCAAGAACCATTCGATAAAACAGCACCACTTCCACTTAGAACTGTGTTTGTCCAATTTGCAGGAATACCGTTAGCAAAATCTTCAGACCAATATATCGCTTCGGCATTATTACCGATGTTAGCGCGATTATTATTTACCATTGGCCCAGGTGCTTCCGCAACTTCCAATGTAGGCGATAATAATGACGTTTTTTGAGCGCTTACTGATACTGCAGCAAACAAGCTCATAAAGAGTATAGCTCTTTTTTTCATAATAAAAATTTAAGGTTTTTAATAATTTAACACTAGGGTAACAAAATTAACTAAAAAATTTCATGTATCACTACATAAAACCCCTTAGTTATTGTTCTGTTCTTTACAATTGATTAGCCGGTAAATTGTTTAAGCTTCTGCGTAATCTTCCATAGGAGCGCAGGTACAAATTAAATTTCGGTCGCCATGTGCATCATCAACTCTGCGCACGCTTGGCCAAAACTTGTTTTCACTCACAAAACTTAGCGGAAAAGCAGCCGTTTGCCTATCATAAGGAAATGCCCATGTATCTGCGGTAAGCATTCTTAACGTGTGCGGTGCATTTTTTAACGGATTATTTTCCAGTTCAAAATCATTTCCAATTTTTTCAATTTCCTTGTAAATAGATAACATAGCCTCGCAAAAACGATCAATTTCATCTTTACTTTCACTTTCGGTAGGCTCTATCATTACGGTACCCGCCACCGGAAAACTTACCGTGGGCGCATGATAACCGTAATCCATTAAGCGCTTGGCAATATCGGTTACCTCAATGCCTTTGTCCTTTTTAAAAGGTCGGCAATCCACAATCATTTCGTGTGCCACACGGCTTTTCTCATTGGTATATAATACCTCAAATTTATTTTTAAGGCGAGATTTTATATAATTCGCATTTAAAATAGCGTACTCCGTAGATGCTTTTAAACCTTTGGCACCAAGCATTTTTACGTAACCGTACGAAATTATTAATATTAATCCGCTACCAAAAGGTGCGCCTGAAATAGCATTGATAGCGTTTTTACCTCCGGTTTTAATTACGGTATGTCCGGGTAAAAAAGGCGCTAAATGCTCTGCTACACCAATAGGGCCCATGCCCGGGCCACCGCCACCGTGCGGAATAGCGAAGGTTTTGTGTAAATTAAGATGACAAACATCGGCACCTATGGAACCAGGGCTGGTTAAGCCAACTTGGGCGTTCATATTGGCACCATCCATATATACTTGGCCACCGTGCTCATGAATCATATTGGTAATTTCTTTAATACGTTCTTCAAACACGCCATGCGTACTTGGGTAGGTTACCATTAATCCACTCAGCTCATTGCTATGCTTTTCCGCTTTCGCGCGAAGATCATCTACATCAATATTTCCTAAATCATCACATTTTACCACCACCACTTTACAACCGGCCATTACTGCCGATGCAGGGTTAGTACCGTGTGCAGAACTCGGAATTAACATAATTGTACGGTGCTCCTCTCCACGTGAACGGTGATACGCGCGAATAACCATTAAGCCGGCATATTCGCCCTGCGCGCCAGAATTTGGCTGCATACTCATAGAATGGAAGCCGGTAATTTCCGCTAAATCACGCTCCAATTCACGGATCATTTCGCGGTATCCCTCTGTTTGCTCAAGTGGAGCAAAAGGGTGAATAGAACCAAAAAGTGGCCAACTTAAAGGCAACATTTCTGCGGCCGCATTTAATTTCATGGTGCAACTGCCCAATGGAATCATGCTATGGTTAAGCGATAAATCTTTACGCTCTAGTTTTTTAATGTAGCGCATCATATCCGTTTCGCTACGATAACTATTAAAAACAGGGTGTTGTAAAAAACTACTGCCACGCTGTAAATTTTGACCAATAGCACTTACTTCTAATAAGGTGGTAACTTCTTTAGCAACTTCCATTTCTTTAGCCTCAGCAAAAACAGCAATAAGCTCATTTAAAGAGTCAAAGTTGGTGGTTTCATTTATGGAAATACCAACTTCGTGATTGCTAGTATAACGTAAGTTTATTTCGTGTTTTTCGGCAATTTTCTGAATGTGGCTGGTGTTTACATCGCCTGTTTCTATGCGCAGTGTATCAAAAAATTGTTCGTTTAATTGCTCATAACCCAGTTTTTGTAATTCTTGGGCAACTGTTACGGCTTGATGATGAATTTTTGAGGCAATATTGTGTAAACCTTCGGGGCCGTGATACGCGGCATACATACCAGCCATTACCGCCAGTAATACTTGAGCCGTGCAAATATTAGAAGTAGCTTTTTCACGCTTAATATGTTGTTCACGTGTTTGTAACGCCATACGCAATGCAGGGTTGCCATCCATATCAATGGTTTGGCCAATAATTCTACCCGGTATTAAGCGTTTGTGCTCATCAGTAGTAGCAAAATATGCAGCGTGTGGCCCACCAAAACCTAACGGAATTCCAAAACGCTGAGTAGTGCCCACCACAGCATCAGCACCCCATTCGCCAGGAGGCATAAGCAATACCAAGCTCATAATATCTGCGGCTACCGCTACTTTAATTTCAAAATTTTTGGCTTCTTTTACGGTTTCTGCATAATCATATACCTCACCATCACCGGCAGGGTATTGCAAAAGCATACCAAAATAATCTTCATTAAAACTAAACTCACGGTGGTCGCCAATTACCAGTTCAATGTCCATTGGCTTGGCACGTGTTTTTAATAAATCAATAGTTTGATGCAAGCAATGCAGGGAAACAAAAAATTTATTTGCTCCTTTCTTTGCTTGATCTCTGCTCCGTGCGGCATAAAACATACCCATCGCTTCTGCGGCTGCGGTACTTTCATCTAATAAACTAGCGTTAGCAATGGGTAATCCGGTTAAATCGCTCACCATTGTTTGAAAATTTAGCAAGGCTTCTAAACGACCTTGCGCAATTTCTGCTTGGTAAGGAGTGTAAGCAGTGTACCAACCCGGATTTTCTAGAATGTTGCGTTGCACTACACCGGGCATAATGGTAGGATGATAACCCATACCGATGTACGTTTTAAACACTTTATTTTTACGAGCAAGCTCTCTAATATGCGCTAAAAACTCACTTTCAGTCATCGCTTCAGAAAGATTTAGCTCTTCTTTTAGCCGAATTCCGTGTGGAACTGTTTCAGAAATTAATTGTTCTAGGCTGTCAACACCAACTGCCTCAAGCATTTGGCTTACTTCATATTCTCTCGGCCCTATATGCCTGTATGCAAATGAATCTGTTTTCATAATTGAAAGAGATTTTTTTAGATTTTTGAAAAATCAAAAGTACAATACAAAGCCTTTGGCTCATTACCTGTATGAAGCAACATTTATTAACCTCCAATCAACATTATTGTGGCCAATTTTAGGGCGGCTATAGTATATAGTAATTTGTGGGTGGCTATGGCCTGCACTTCTTTGTATTTACTAAATGCTCCTACGTATTTTCAAGAGCAATGGTATGCCGTGTTTTTATTGGTGGCTACTGCCGGAGCTTATAACTATATGCGCTTAGTGCAACATAAAAAGAATAGAAATGCGCATTTATCAGGATATAAAAAATGGGTGGAGCGTAACCTTACTTGGGTAGCGTTTTTGAGTGCTTTCTTTTTGGGTTTTGCGGTGTTCTTTTTAATAAAACTCTGGAGTATTTCCTTTGTGCTTTGGCTAGTAATACCGGGTTTAGTTTCGCTTTTGTACCCACTTTCTTTACGTAAACATTTGCCGCTAAGGCAAGTACCTGGTTTAAAGTTGCTCCTTATTTCTTTTGTATGGGCATACATGACGGTGTTTTTACCCGCTATCTATTTTGGTGGTATCGGTGTATCTGATGTGTTTAATTTTTTATGGACACTTGTATTTGTGGCTGGTTTAACCATTCCTTTTGATGTGCGCGACATGCCCGTAGATGCTCCTGAAATGCGCACGCTGCCTATTCTTATAGGAAAGGCGAAAGCTTTAGAGATAGCCCGTTTTTTACTAGGCTTAAATCAAGTGTTACTTGTGCTGGCGGTTTTATTTTTTGGCTGGGGTTTGGCAAAAGCCATTAGCTTATTTGTAGCTATTGAATTAGCTTGCTATTTATTAAAAAAAATGCCGGAGGGAGATGACGAATTTTATACGGGATTTTGGATTGAGGGCATTCCCATTTTTGGTTTTGTGCTCTACTGGCTACTCAACCATATCCTTGCGTTAGTTTAGCCCTGCATTATACCCTATTTTTGGAGCGTATTAATTTTAGATTCGGTTTTTTATGTCCACCAAATTTACGGAAACCCATGCTGCGGAACTAGATGCTAAAGATGACTTAAGCGGCTTTAGAAAGCAATTTTTATTACCTAAAATAAATGGTAAAGAAGCTTATTACTTTACTGGAAATAGCCTCGGCTTACAGCCAAAAAGAACCAAAGAAATTTTACAGGAAGAGCTTGATAACTGGGCGCAAAATGGTGTAGAAGGCCACGTAATGGGAAAAAGACCGTGGGTGAAATACCATGAATTTTTTACTGAAGCAATGGCAAACATTGTAGGAGCAAAGCCCACAGAAGTGGTTATGATGAACGGCCTTACCGCCAATCTTCACTTTTTAATGGTGAGTTTTTATCGCCCGGAAGGGAAGAGAACTAAAATTTTATGCGAGGGAAAAGCTTTTCCTTCTGATCAATATGCCTTGCGCTCACAGCTGCGTTTTCACGGATTAGATGAAAATAATTTAATAGAAATAGCGCCCAATGCTGAAGATGAATTATTGAGTGAAACGCTAATTTTAAACGCTATTGAGGCACACGGAGATGATATTGCAATGTTGATGATGGGTGGTGTAAATTATTATACCGGTCAAAAATTAAACATGCAAAAAATTACCGCTGCTGCCAAAGAAAAAGGCATTACCGTAGGTTGGGATTTAGCGCACGGAGCCGGAAATGTAGCACTTCATTTGCATGATTGGAATGTAGATTTTGCCGCTTGGTGCGGATAT
This sequence comes from Schleiferiaceae bacterium, assembly GCA_963715655.1. Classification (GTDB taxonomy): domain Bacteria; phylum Bacteroidota; class Bacteroidia; order Flavobacteriales; family Schleiferiaceae; genus JANQPD01. Next base: position 3,233,179 of record OY970262.1, on the reverse strand, counting down.
AAATATTTAAATGCAGGACCGGGCGGTGTTTCAGGAGTGTTTATACATGAAAAGCATCACGGTAAAAAAGATATACCACGCTTTGAAGGTTGGTGGGGCCACAACAAGGCCAACCGCTTTGAAATGCCTGAAACTTATGAACCTATACCAACTGCCGAAGCTTGGCAATTGAGCAATGCACCCGTGTTTTCAATGGCACCTTTACTCGGTAGTTTGGAATTATTTGAGCAAGCCGGTTTTGCAAATCTTCGCGCTAAAGCGGAAAAATTAACAGGATATTTAGAGGAAATTTTACTGGAGATAGCTGAAAGTACTGACGGTGGTTTAAAGATTTTAACACCAAAGGACAAAGCGCAGCGGGGTTGTCAATTATCTGTGGTAGTGCCTAAAATTGGAAAAAAGGTGTTTGAGTACATTAGTGAAAAAGGAGTGATGGCCGATTGGCGCGAGCCGGATGTGATACGTGTGGCACCTGTGCCGCTTTACAACAGTTATACAGACGCGTATCATTTGGCACGCTTGATAAAGGAAGGAATTGAAAAATATAGCTAAAAGGAAGATGCAAGAGAAAAAAATTAACATTGCCGGAGCGGGTTTAGTAGGTTTATTAATAAGTATTTACCTAAAACAAAAAGGTCATGATGTTTCGGTTTACGAAAGACGGCCTGATATGCGTAAAACGATGCTTGATGGCGGACGCTCTATAAATCTCGCGCTAAGCGATAGAGGCTGGAAAGCGTTGGAAGGAGTGGGTTTGGCAGAAGAAATTAAGAAAATTTCGATACCCATGTACCGCAGAGTAATGCACGCCAAAGATGGTTCGTTAAGCTTTCAACCGTATGGAAAAGAAAATCAAGCGATATATTCAGTAAGCCGTGGTGGGTTAAACGCGCGTTTGATGCAATTAGCAGAAGACCAAGGTGTACATTTCCATTTTGATGAAAAATGTGTTTCGGCAGATTTAGAAAAGGCCGAAGCAACATTTGAAAATTATTTAAGCGGTGAGGAGCATACCATAAAGGGAGATTTGCTGATTGGTGGAGATGGAGCTTTTAGTGCCATCCGCGCGCAAATGCAAAAAACCGATCGCTTTAGTTACAGTCAGGAATATATTGACCATGGCTACAAAGAATTAACTATTCCGGCTGATGAAGATGGCAGCTTTTGCATGGAGAAAAATGCCTTACATATTTGGCCGCGTGGTGCCTATATGCTTATTGCTTTACCAAACCCTGACGGTAGTTTTACCTGTACTTTGTTTTTCCCTTTTGAGGGTGAAAAGAGTTTTAGCACGCTAGCATCTGTGCAAGATGCACGCGCCTTTTTTGAAGAAGAATTTGCGGATGCCCTTTCCTTAATGCCAAACTTTGATGCAGAATGGAAAGAAAATCCCACCAGTAGTTTGGTAATTATTCGCTGCTACCCTTGGGTAAAAGGAAATACAACTTTAATTGGCGATGCCAGCCACGCCATAGTGCCGTTTTACGGACAGGGAATGAACAGTGGTTTTGAAGATTGCACCGTATTTAATGAATTACTAGAAAAGCATGGCAACAATTGGGAAGGCATGTTGGAAGAATACCAGCAACTGCGCAAGCCAGATGGTGACGCCATTGCCGATTTGGCCATGCGCAACTTTGTGGAAATGCGCGATCTTACGGGACAACCGGAATTTTTGTTGCAGAAAAAAATTGAAGCCAAGTTTTCATCCAAGCATCCTGAAAAGTGGATTCCTTTGTATAGCATGGTAACGTTTAGCCACACGCGCTATTCTGAAGCGGTGCGTATTAGCAAAAAACAAGATAAAATAATGGCCGATATTATGGCTTTAGATAATATTGAAAACATTTGGGATACCGATGCGGTGGAGCAAATGATGCTTAGCCGTGTTTAAATTTACACGTAGGTGAAACCTAATTTCTTAAAAACGCACTTTTGGCTGCTGTTCATTTTGCTATGGGCGGCAGTTTTGCGTTTTTATGCTTTCGCAGAAATTCCTTTTATGGCAGATGAGTTTAGTGCACTTTCCAGATTGCACTTTACTGATTTTAATACGCTGATTCAAAAAGGTGTGTTGCCCGATTTTCACCCCGCTGGCACTCATTTATTTTTGTGGGTTTGGGGAAATATGTTTGGCTTTACCGAATGGATTTTAAAACTCCCATTTGTGTTTTTTGGCTTAGGCGCTGTGGTGCTGGTGTATAAAATTGGCTGCAGTTGGTTTACCAAACAAACGGGATTAATAGCCGCTGCTTTTTTAGCCAGCACACAATATTTTATTCTATACAGCCAAATTGCTCGCCCTTATGGTATGGGCATGTTTTTTTGCTTGCTTGCCGTTTGGTTTTGGAAAAAACTGGTTTTTGACGAGCAATTTAATTGGAAAGCCTTTATTGGTTGGGTGTTAAGTGCCGCAGCAGTGGCGTATATTCATTATTTTGCTTTGCTCTTTTTGGTAATTGTAGGGCTTAGCGGAGTGTTTTTCATCACGCGGAAGCGCTTACTTTTATACGTAATAAGTGCAGCGGCTATTTCTATTTTATACCTGCCACACTTTTGGATATTTTTCGCGCAGCTTAGTAAAGGCGGAGTGGAAAGTTGGTTGGCAAAACCCACGTGGGCGTTTGTGCCTGATTATTTGCAATATCTGTTTCATTTCAATTGGGTGTTTATCGGTATTTTTCTAGCGCTTTTCGCGATAGGAATTGGGTTACCAAACCGTGTACAATTGAAATCGTTAGAAATTAAACTAGCGCTATTAAGTATTTTTTGGTGGTTTGCGTGTTTTTTAGTTGGCTATTATTATTCGGTGTACAACAGCGCCATTTTACAATTTTCGGGTTTGTTGTTCAGTGCTCCGCTAGGCTTGTTAGGTATTTTTTATTTTTTACGCTTGCGCGAAACGTTTACACCTTGGGTAATTACCATTTTTTTAATTACAGGAACATTTACTTTAGTGGAGGGAAGGCAACATTATTTCATGTTGTATCAATCACCTTACGAGCAATTTGTAAAAGAAATTACGCAGCTACAACAAAAGCCAATCAACACCTTGTATTTATTAGCGGAAGAAGATCATATTTACCGCTATTACGCGCAACGTTTTAAAACCGATACCACGCAAATTATAGAAACACGTTTGTATAATTTGGCAGCTTTAAAACAAATGATTGATAGCAGTCAAGCGCAACAAATAGCCATGGGTTTGATGTATTATACTCCGCTGGAATTGGTGCAATATGCTAAAGATAAATTTCCATATTTAATAAAAAAACGTGATTTGTATCAAGGTGGTTTTTATGTTTTTTCTAAAGTGGATTATGCAAAAAAGAACAGTCCCCCAACTCCCGAAGGGGGAGTAGCCGTAGGTGAAGCTGTTCCCCCTTCGGGGGTTAGGGGGCAAGCAGACAGTTGGTCTTTTTACTTTGAAGAAAATGTTCCAAACCCGGCAGAGATTTTGCCGAATTCTTTTGGCGCAGGAATTGAGCTAATTGACTTATCAAGAGTAATAAAGCATCCACAAGATATTTTAGATTTTGAAGTAACGGTAAGTGCTACGGCAGAAGCTCCAAAAACAGAAATGGTGGTGAGTGTATTGCAAGGTGATAGTATTATTTATTGGCGCAGTAGTACGTTGCTACCCAACCAAAATAAAGGTGCTAAGCATTATAAATCGTTTACATTACCTGAGGTATTTATCCATGATAAAAATGCTATGCTAAGGTGTATGCTATGGAATAGAGGTGAAGATACGCTGGCGGTAGAAAATGTGAAGCTAAGCATTAGAAAAGGAAATCCTTATTTATACGGATTGTACGGGGATTTTTAGGTTTTTATGTATATCTCGCTGACAATCTTCCGTTGAAAGAGGATTCGCAATTCTATTTTTAACACGGGCTAAAACGGGGAAGCTTCTACACCCATACTAGCAAATTCTTATTTATTTCTGGTGGTACCAATGCCTTTTACCGTATTGTATATTTCAGTTGTATTATAAATAAGTCTATCCAATTCCTGATTAAAGAAAATCTCAAAATGCTCATTCCAGCATAAACCTTTCTGATCCAAGTACAAAAAACTTCTTTCTAAAGTGGCTATATATTTTTTCTTTTCTTCCGAATCAGATATGAAAATTGGAGGGCATAATTTATACATCAACATCCAATTTTTAGCCATTCTTGTTGTTCTACCATTACCATCAGAAAAAGGGTGAATTCTAATTAATTCATGATGAAAATAGATTGCTCTAACTATGGGGTTTTCTACCAACTTCATTTGATAGAATAAATCTGATACCAAGCCTGGCACTCTACTTGGGTTAGGACAAAAATAACGGCCAATCTGAACATCTGTTTGTCTATACTTATTAGGATGTTTGCTGTGTGAATCTGGAGATACGAGCCTAAAAAGTTGGAAGAGTTGAATTTCAGAATGAAACTGCACATCAGCTACGATTTCATTCGTAATAAAACTCATGGTAGAATCTAGAAGTTTAGTATATACCTCAACCTCTTCCTCGCTTTCGGCTTCCATTTGCGCGTTCCTAATACTAAGTAATTCCTTTAAGGTGGTGGTCTTTTTAATGTAGGCATCAAGAAGGTCATCTGCATAATGCTCACGACTAAATGTAATCAGTCTAAGGGTTAAATCTATAAGGTGTTTAATTTGATCAATCTTTTGGAAATCAATCTCAATTTTTTCAGCAGGAAATATTGTCATTTACTTTTAATTACTGTCAATGAACCCCGCAAAAACCTCCATGTGATTTTATAGTGTTTTTAGGCAAAGCGTTGCGTGGTTTGGAATGGCACTAAAATAATGCTTTTAGCACAGTAACGGATGCTGAGGATACTTATTAAAATTACTTAGATGCGTATTGAAAAATAAAAAAGGACTGTAATAAACAGCCCTTAAATAAAACTATGGTTACAAGCTCTTTTATTGAACCAACACCATACTGAAAGTAGATAATGTTCCAGCTTGACCTCCCGGCCAGCCATCAGTAAGAAAACCTCCACCCCCGTTTGCGCCTCCCACCATTCCTGACCATATTTGATTGACTTGTTGGGCAACCGGGTGTGGAGCTTGAGCAATAAAAGCTAGTGGAAACTCCGGGTTTCCAGATGGGCCAATGGAATAATGAAACACTGTTTTTCCAATATTTCCCGTTCCATTCACATTAAAAGTCATTTGAAATTCATTTCCGTTGTAATTACAGTTCCAACTAATCGTTGGGTTTTCTGCGCTCAGTGTGTCTAACATAATCTTCTGTTTTTAAATTTAGTTGATTCCTAAAAATCAGAAATTTATTAAAAATCAAAACTATGATAGGTATATGTTTGTAGTGAACGGGTATAAAAATTTAGTGAATGACACGGTTTAAGTAAAGTTTAGAATTTAATCCGTAGGAGCGATTTTTTTAAAATTTCGTTGTAAGGGAATCTAATAGTAAGGATTGGTAAAGCGGGTTGTTTTGTTGCATACCTCACAAACACCAAAAAAATAATAGGCTAGTGATTAAATCCCTATTCTACGAACTACTATCACCGAGAAACGTTTGAGGAAAAGAGGGTATAGAAGTATGCTAGAGTACTACCGCAAAGTAAAGTTCTAATTTGATGAACCGTCCCGCAGATATGCGGGATGGTGTGAGAGGCGCACCCTGACGGTTATCCGTCAGGGCCGTCTACTCGATTGTGCGTTCGTTTTTTTAGTGTCTGTTATCACAATATATTCTTATTGAAGGTTCATTTTCGGTAATAAAATCGACAGTCGAACATCCAAATGAATTTCCATACATTCCATATATTATTGGTGGTTTATTTTTAAATAATTCTCCTGTCCAGCTATAATAATTCTCCATTTTTTCATCAGAGGTTTTATATACTGGACTTATATTTATGCTTTCACTACTATGGTAATTTAGTTCTGTTGTTATTTTATTTTTAGTAGTATCAATGACAATAAGTTGATGCCTACGAACACGAGAACGATTGTTTTTATGGTAAATATGACTTTGGATAAAATACTTAAAGTGCAATAGTGAAATTGTGTAGGTTTCAAGAGATATATTATCTGATTTATTTTGATTGTCAATATTAGGTTTCTGTAAAGGGAAATTATCGTTATCTGTTTTGCTCCAAATTAAAGGTTTAATTTTTCCAGTCTGAAATGGGTTTTGAATACCAACATAGGCAAAGTTGTCTCCTTTGTCAGAAAACTTGTCTTCTAAATTTAATCCTATTTCGTATTCATATTCTTTAATATTCCTGTCTACGTGAGTATATGGATTTAAATAGGCTGTCATTTTGAACTCACTAATTGGAAATTTGTAAACAGAATCTTTGTTAAAGCTAAATATATATAGGGAATCTTTTTTTGAAAAACCTATTCTCTTTAAAATTTCATTACTTTGATTTTTACTGAATTGTATAGGTTCCTGACCTAATTTATCTTCTGGAATAATTGTAATTGATTCATTTTCGTAATCAAATGGGTATAATTCGGAAAGGTTAACAAACCCTTGTCTTATTTCATCATTAGATTTGTAATGCGGACTTGCATAAAATAGTTTTATGTCTGAATAATTATAAAAATTTGATAAAAATGAACTGAATACATAAACTGTGTCATTGTCTTTCTCAACACCAAGCCATTCGCCTTTTACTATTTTTCCGTTATCTTTTATCTGTTCGAATATTTTCGTGCTATCAATAACTTTGAGTTCTGTATTTAAAGGAAATTTACCCAAATTTCTTCCATTTGGTGTATCTCTATAATTTAAGCCAGATTTAGCACTAACAAATTGACTTATATGGTGTTTGGGTCTATTCGTTTTATTCTTTGCTTTGGTAGAATCTTGAAGAGCCTTTTTTTGCGTTTTTATTTCACTTTGTTGTTCATTTTTTTCAGTTGTTTGCTTTGAAGTTTTTTCTTTGCAACTAAATGATAAGAGCATCACTAAAATTAGAATATGTAGTTGTAAAGGATTTTTCATTTTTTTGTTTCACGGTTTTGTCAAAATGACGCACAACGTGTTTGTATATGGTTTGTTGCGTGTTTTAAGCACCTAATTTAGTAAATAATTACCGACCAAGAAAGTCCGCGAGGACTTTCGTAAGTAGGCTAGAACTAGCAATAAATTATATACGGTGTTGTGCGTTCGTTTTTATTTCCTTAAATCTTTTTCTGTCATTTTAGAATCGTATATTTTTCCATCTTTATCAAAACTCCAAACATTTGATAGTTCACGAATTCTAGGTAATTCAGATTCATTGGATTTGACTTTTTGTTTAATTATTCTCCGAAATTTTCTATTAGCGTCTTGCTTATTTTCTTTCTCCGATTTCGCTGTTGTAATTCCACGAATTTTGGTTTTCTTTTCTGATTTACTCATAATTTCTTTTTATCAGGTTCAGAGTTTAAAAGGTTTCCATTTTTCGCCAATTTTATTTCGTTCTGCTCCAATTCCAACAGGCATTTCATACAATTCATTTAGTGTTTCATCTAATTCCACAGCTTGTTTTAGTGAAATGATTTTCGCATTTTCTTCAGTATGTTCATTTTGTCCACATAAGAATTGCCAATCTCCATCGCTATCGTGTTCTACATATAAAATTGGACTTTTATTATCAAGAACGTGATTACAAGTAAATACTGCTTTATTTTCCTCATCGTTAAATTTGAATTCAGCTTTATTTTTTCCTTGTCCAAATAAATTAAATATGCTCATAAATGTTACTAAAGTTATTAAAATTCGTTTATTCATTCTTTCAGAGTTCGAGTTTTTGTTAAATGACGCACAACGTTTTGCATATGGCTTGTGGCGGTTTCAAAGCACTTTCCTGTCCACCGAAACCAAAACTGGCTACGGAGCGAAAACCTTGCTGGCAGCCGTTCACCCGCCATAAGCTATATGCTGTGTGTGTGCCTTGAATGGTAAATATAGTTCTAGAAATTAGAATGTCCCAAAGGGTGGAAGTCCCTGATGCGCTGGGGTCGTGCCCAGAAGCAAAGTAAGTCGCAAGGTTGCTGGCTGTGAAGCTAGGACTGAAGTAAGCGAGACTACAAATGCCTGAACTGACGAACAGGAACGGAATAAGAGGCATAGTTGTCTGGGTAAGTAAGCACATCATTGCAAAGCCCTAAGAATACAAAAAGGCAACTATGTAGATTCCGCAGGATTAGGCAGAAGGGTATTTACCTTACCGGGGGAGGTCTTTGTAGCCACGAGTTGGCTTAGCAAAGAAGTCAGCAGAAGTCATAGTACCAATGGCAACGAGCGGAGATTGCGCATACCATACCTCCAAAGTCTCACAAAATTGGGAAGGACTGAACGTTAAATCACGTCTGGATTCGAGCGGGAATCGCGTATAAGCGGGATAGCCCACACTTAGAAAGACAGGAACAGTAAAGTAGATGATAGAAAAAGTAATAGCCGCTAGAAACCTAACGAACGCCTGTAAAAAGGTAGTTCAAAACAAAGGTTCGGCAGGAATAGATGGTATGACCGTTGATAAGCTAAAGGCATTTATAGATGCCCACCGCTCAGAAGTGGTGCGCCAGCTAATTTCTAAAAGCTACATACCACAAGCTATCAAAGGGGTAGAGATACCCAAGCCTAATGGCAAGACCAGATTACTGGGCGTGCCGACCGTGGTAGACAGATGGCTTCAACAAGCGGTAAGTCAGCAACTATCAATCCGCTTCGAGTTAAACTTCGAGGCAGAGAGTTATGGTTTCCGCCCAAAGAAGAACCTCCAACAGGCCGTATTAAAAAGTCAGGGATACATCAATGATGGCTACCAAGACATAGTAGATATTGACCTAAAGAGCTTCTTTGACGAAGTGCAACATTACAAACTACTACAGCTTATTTACCATAAGGTAAAATGCCGAACCACGTTGTGGCTTATCCGCAAATGGCTTCGAGCACCCATCTATAAAAATGGCCGCTTGCACAAGCGTAGAAAAGGGTTGCCACAGGGGAGTCCATTAAGTCCGCTGCTGTCTAACATATTGCTAGACCAGCTGGACAAGTACCTAAAAAGTAGAGGCTTAAAGTTTATCCGCTATGCGGATGATTTTAGTATTTATACCAAATCAAAAGCAGAGGCTAAGAAAATAGGAAATCAGGTGTATCTCTTTCTGAAAGAGAAACTGGATTTACCTGTAAACAGAGCTAAAAGCGGCATACGTAGACCTTCTACTTTTAAAGTGCTAGGGCATAAGTTCACACCTATCTATAAGAAAGGTGTAAAAGGCAAATATCAATTGGTGGTGAGTGAAGGGGCTTGGAAAACACTCAAGCAAAAGCTCAAGTACACTACCAAGAAAACCTTGCCATTGTCGTTAGCAGAGCGTCTTCAAAAGCTAAAACTCATCTACCAAGGATGGCTAAACAACTTCCGATTAGGAAACATACAGGCCAAACTCAAAAAGGTAGATGAATGGCTGAGAAACCGCCTACGCTATTGTATATGGCATGACTGGAAGAAGCTGGAGCGAAAACGGAAAAACCTTATTCGGCTGGGCATTAATCAAGGCCAAGCGTATGCTTGGAGCAGAACGAGAATGGGAGGATGGGCTGTTGCCCAAAGCCCTATTTTACGAACTACTATCACCGAGAAACGTCTGAAGAAAAGAGGGTATAGAAGTATGCTAGAGTACTACCACAAGGTAAAGTTCTGATTTGACGAACCGCTGTATACGAGACCCGTACGTACAGTGGTGTGAGAGGCGCACCCTGACGGTTATCCGTCAGGGCCGTCTACTCGATTACCGCCTGTGGTTTTCTTTTCAAATCACTGTCCACCGTGCTTTCAGCGTTATTTCTATCCGCTTACCTATCCTGAAAAACAATTTTTTGTCTGTCGGTATTGAGTGGTCGGGAAAGATTTAATTTTTGCGAAGCGAAGGGCTTTTTTCTCTTCTCCGTGCGATTGGCTTTTGGCATATCTTTTTGTATGTGTGGCTGCTTTAGCTCTTTGCCGACCGCAGGAACGAGGACGGCAATGTGCTAAAAGTGTGTCGGCACAAAAAGTATGACAAAAAGAAGGGTTGGATTCTACTATTCATTTTGGTAAACTTCTTGCTTGGCTTTCATAAATTCAGCCATCATAAAGTATTGGGAGTATTTACAAAATTCATTCATAATTATAATTAAAACCTCATTCTCTGAATCCTAACCGCATTTAAAATTGCGAGAAGTGCTACCCCAACATCAGCAAAAACCGCTTCCCACATTGTTGCTATTCCTCCTGCACCTAGAGCAAGAACAATTAACTTTACTCCCAATGCTAAAATAATATTTTGCCAAACAATTCGCTTAGTTGCTTTACCTATTTTGATCGCAATTGCTATTTTAGAGGGATGGTCCGTTTGAATAACTACATCAGCCGTTTCTATGGCAGCATCACTTCCTAATCCGCCCATTGCCATTCCTACATCCGACATTGCTATTACAGGAGCATCATTAATACCATCACCAATAAAAGCTATTTTTCCACCCGCTGCTTTCAATTTACTGACTTCATTAACTTTGTCTTCTGGTAATAAACCACCAAAGGCTTTATCCAATCCTAATTGTTTTGCTATTTTATCAACTACAGATTGCTTGTCTCCTGATAGCATGACCACCTCTCGTATGTTAAGATGATGTAATGCCGTTATCGCTTCTATTGCATCTTCTTTTATAGTATCTGCAATGGTAATGTAACCTGCAAATTTTCCAGCTATGGCTATTAAAACAATAGTGTCTGTTATTGCTGAAATTTTTTCATCATAAGCAACATTATACTTTTTAAGTAATCTACTATTCCCTGCTAAAATAGTTTGATTGTTTAGCTCGCCTTTTAAGCCGTGACCAGAAATTTCTTCTACATTTTTTATTTCAATGTTTTTAAAATCGACTTCGGCATACTTTACAATTGCTTTGGCAATTGGATGGGTTGAGTAGGTTTCTATTGCAGCTGCAATATGGAGCAATTCTTTTTCCGATAAACTTTCTGAAACAATTTTTTGAACCTCAAAAACTCCTTTGGTTAATGTTCCTGTTTTATCCATTACCACCGTATCTATTTCGGTCATTTTATCTAAATAATCCGATCCTTTAAAAAGAATACCATTACGAGATGCCGCTCCAATACCGCCAAAATAACCAAGCGGAATGGAAATAACCAACGCACAAGGACAGGAAATAACTAAAAAGACTAAGGAACGATACAGCCAATCGTTAAAAACATAATTATCTACAATAAAATAGGGCAAAAACGTTAATGCTACCGCTAAAAATGTAACAATTGGGGTATATATTTTTGCAAATTTAGAGATAAAGAGTTGCGTCTTTGCTTTTCTACCACTAGCTTCTTGAACCATTTTAAGAATTTTCGAGAGCTTGGTATCTGCATAAAGTGCCGTTACTTTTATTTCTGCTACAGTATTTAAGTTAACCATTCCTGCTAGAACAGTATCTCCTTTTTTCTTATCATCGGGTACTGATTCTCCTGTGAGTGCTGCGGTGTTAAAAGAGGCGTTTTGCGTTAGTAGTTCTCCATCAAGAGCCACTTTCTCTCCCGATTTTACTTTAATTATTTCTCCAAGCTTTACGTTTTTTGGATGTTTAATTACTGTTGTTCCGTTTTCTAACATATTCACTTCCTCTATTTGTAATTTAAGTAGTGACTCTATGGAGCGTTTCGCATTATTTACAGCTGCATCCTGAAACAACTCTCCAACAGCATAAAATAACATAACCGCCACACCTTCGGCATATTCGCCAATAAAAAAAGCTCCAATGGTTGCAATACTCATTAGAAAAAATTCATTAAAAACATCTCCTTTAGGTATGCGATTTATTGCTTTCCATACCACGGGACCTCCAATTATTAAATAGGCTATTCCAAATAAAAATACCTGAAAATAAGTGTTAAACCACACCATTTCCAATTGATTAAATGCTACCCCAGTTAATAAAATAATAAGGCTTACAATTGAAGGTAAGTATGCTTTATACTTTTCAAAATAACTTTCTTTTTTTTGTTGTACTTCGTCTGTTAAACAGACTTCTTTTGAACAAGATTCACTCATAATTTTTTGAGTTTAATATTTGAGACATAATTCAACCTATTTTTTAAATAGCCTTCAGCATCACCAATAGTTTGGAGTTGTTCTACATCGTTATCAGGTATAACTATATTAAATGCCTTTTCAAATTCAATCGTTAATTCTACCAAATCGAGTGAATCTGCTCCCAAATCATTGGTAAAATGTGTTTCGGATTTGATGTCCTCCTGACTAATACCAAGTGTATCAATCAGGAGTTTATCAAATGTTTTTTTGAAATTTTCCATCAGTCCGTGTTTTTACTAAAATCGGAACTGGCATCTTGTCCATTTTTTATTTTAACCGCTCTTTCTATAGAGGATACATAAACAATTCCATCACCCGTTTCATTTGTTCTGCCGTTTTGTGTAATAATTTGAACAATGGTGTCCACATCATTTGCACTGCAAACCAACTCAAGCTTAACAAGCTCGCTATCGGTAATGTGAAACCGCAGGGAAGGTGATGCTTCTTCGTTTTGATAACCGCCTGTTCCTTCACATAAGTTAAATGTTACGTTATAGAAACCGGCTTTTTTTAAGGCTTCGAGAATAAGATTCAACCTAGTTGTTCTTATAAATGCTTTTATTTCTTTCATCTTTTTTAATTTACTGGTTAATGACTATGTTCTGTTTCTCCTTTGCCCATTTCTGCTAAAATGTAATACGCTCCGTTGCCTGCTATTTGTGCATTTTTTGGTAATGGCTTTAGCAGTTTAACTTCGGTATATCCATTGCTGGTTGCAGCCGTAATTACTTCTACCATTTCAAAACCCCACTTGCCTTCTTCGTGCCCTTCATGGTGTTCGTCATTTTCGCTTTCGTGTGCATGTTCATCACTGTTTTGTGCTTCTTTTTCATGCCCATGATCGTGTGCTGCTCCTTCTTTTTTAACAAAAATGTAAGTTTTTCCTTCCTCAGTAACAATTGCATGTTCAGGAAGCACATCTGTTTCAACATCATTGGCAATTATTTTACCTTTGATGTACATACCAGGTAAGAGTTTTGCATTTTTGGCTACAATATTGGCATGAACATGTATCGCTTTAGGGTTTTGTTCAAAGGCAGGGCTTATGGCAAAAATTTTCGCTTCCAATTCTTTATCCGGTATTCCCGTAGTTGTAAAGTATATTTTCTGTCCTATCTTAATTTTGTCAATGTCTTTTTCAAAAACCATAAGGTCGGCATGTATTTTTTCGTTATCAACGATTTCAAATACTTTGGTAAGCGGTTCGATGTAGGAGCCAACATTCGTTTCTACTAAACTTACTATGCCACTAATAGGAGCAGTAAGATTTACCAATGGGAAGATTTTTCCTTTGGCTACTTCTAAACTATTGATGCCTATCATATTCAACTTTGCTTTAAGTGCTTCTGCATTCGATTTGCTGTTGAAATAATCGGCACTTGTTTTTTGAAAATCTTTACCCGAGCCTACTTTTTCTTCGTACAGTTTTTTCTGTCTTTCGTACTCTTTTTCAAGGTATTCCAAACTATTTACCGTATTAATGTAATCTTGCTGCAATTGAATAAAATCAGGATGTTCTAAAGAAGCCAGCACTTGCCCTTTGCGCACCTTGTCTCCTTCAAATACGTTTATTGATTTTACTATACCGCCTATTATGGGACTAACGTCTGCCTTGTCTTGAGGGGCCATTTCTAATGAACCTGAAGCGGACACGGCAATATTTAAGGTTCTTTTTTCTATTTGAACCATTTTTAAGCCAATAGCATCCATTTGTTGCTCAGTTAAAGAAACGATTCCTTCTTCTCCATGACCCTCTTCCTCATGCCCTCCATGTCCTGCTTCTTCATGTTCTCCATGTTCATCTTTTTCTTTTGGTGATGAAGAACCGCAAGCAGACATTAGGACTGCTATTGTTATTATTCCGATGATAAATTTTATGTTCGTTTTCATGTTATATTATTTTAAAACTATTTAATTTTTTGAATGATTACTTACCTGCTAAATATTCTATGGCAATAATGGATTGATTGTATTGGTTCAGAAGATTCAGGTAACTGTTTTTTATTTCCAAACCATTGTTTAACCCTTGAATATATTCTACATAATCAATTGCTCCACCTTCAAAACTTTTTGTAGCATTTGACAGTATTAATTCTGCTTGTGGTAGAGCATTGGTTTCGTAGGTTTCAATGGTGTATTTGTATTTTAAATAATCCTGAACCACTCTTTCATACTCTCCCAACAACACCGTTTGGTAATAATCAGCTTCCGTTTCGGCTTTTTGCTGGTTTAGTTTAGCTGCTTTAATGCGAGCTAAATCTGGTTTCGCCCAGAGTGGAATTGAAATGGTGGCTTGTAAGCCTGTAAACCGCTGACTTCCTCCAAAAAACTGGTCTGTGCCATTAACAGTGTAACTACCAATTAAAGATTGATTGAAATAACCAATGGAAAAATCAGGAAGAAACTGTGCTTTATTAACAGCCTTTTCTTTTTCTCTAACCGCAATCAAATTGGTCAAATATCCCAAATTAGGATTACTGGAAACAATAGCGGTATCTAAGGTGAGTATTAATTCCTTTTTGGGATTGAAACCATCAATAATATCAACAGGGGATGGGCTATTTAAAAGGGTTTGGAGTCTTTTTTTGAAACTTTTTATATCCGCTTCGTTTTGAGCAATGACTACTTTGATAGCCGTAACTTTAGATTCTGCGGTTACCTTTTCCAGCAATGTGCCAGCTTCTGTTTGATACCTTAATTCGGCTGCTTTTAAAAACTTTACATACATACTATCTTGATACAGGAGTAGTTTGTTTCTATCCATCAAATAAGCAAGTTGATACCAGGTTAATTTTATTACCTTAATTAACTCGTTCTCCGTAATCGCTTTTTCAAATTCTCCAGCTTTTATGTTAGCTTTTGCCAATCCATTTTTACTCGAATAGACCGTAGGAAACTGAAATTTTTGGTCTATAGAAAACGCAAAATCATTTTCAAAACTGTTGTATTGTCCATATTGAACGCCCACATCGGTTTTACCTAAATCAAAGGCTGTTCCTTGTAAGGCTTCTAACCGTTTAACCTCTGTTTCTGCAGCTTTTACATTTCCGTTATTACTCAATCCAAAACTAATCGCCTCATCTAAAGTGAGCTGTTTTACATCACTAACTTGAGCCTGAGCGGTCTGACCAAATAAGGTAAATGCTCCAATCAAAGGAATTACCAAAAGTGTAGCGATACTAGCTCCGCCAATATTGAAGCCTTCATTGGAATCGCTTTTAAGCTTTTTACGTTCCGCTCTTGCTTCGACTATATTATATAAAATTGGGATGATGATTAATGTAAGGATTGATGCCGTAAGCATACCACCAATTACAACAGTTGCCAGCGGACGTTGCACTTCTGCTCCAGAGGAAGTAGAAATAGCCATTGGTAGAAAGCCTAATATGTCAGTAGATGCTGTTAAAAAGATGGGGCGAATCCGCTCTTTTGTCCCTTTAATTATCCGTTCTTTCAAACTCATACCTTCTTGTTTGAGTTCGTTCATACTACTTATGAGGACGAGACCATTTAACACTGCAACTCCAAATAAAACGATAAATCCAACTCCAGCAGAGATACTAAATGGCATATCTCGTAACCAAAGAGAGAATATACCACCTATTGCAGAAAGTGGTATTGCTACGTAAATCATAATAGTTTGGCTAAACGATTTCAAGGCAAAGAACAGTAATACGAAAATTAATGCCAAGGCAATAGGTACTACAATTATTAGTCGTGATTTTGCTCTTTGTAAGTTTTCAAATGATCCACCATATTTGATGTAATAACCCGGTGGTAAATCTAATTGGGCATCTAACTTTTCTTGTATTTCATTTACCACAGATTCTACATCTCGTCCTCTTACGTTTATTCCTACATAAGTTCTACGGTTAGTGCCTTCTCTTGAAATTTGCATAGGACCACCTTGATAGCTTATACTAGCCACCTCTTTTAAAGGTAACTGCTGTCCATTAGGTAGTTCTACATAAATATTTTTGAGGTCATCAATACTGGTTTTATGCTCATCTTTTAGTCGAACAACCAAATCAAAGCGTTTTTCGCCTTCAAAAATAACACCTGCTACTTCGCCACTAAATGCAGTTCTTACTATCGTATTCAGTTCCTGAACATTTAAACCATATTGTGCCAGTTTCTCACGTTCGTATTTAACCGTCATTTGGGGTAAGCCTTTGGTTGCTTCTACTTTTATATCAGCTACTCCTTCCACAGTTCCTATAATTTCTGACATTTTTTGTGCGTAGCTCGCTAAAGCGTCCAAGTCTTCACCAAAAAGTTTAATGGCAACATCTTGCCTTACACCAGTCATTAATTCGTTAAATCGAAGTTCCAAGGGTTGCGAAAATTCATAATTCACTCCAGGAATAAAGGCTAATTTATCTTTGATTTTATCAATGAGTTCTTCTTTGGTTTCAGCCGAAGTCCATTCAGACTGAGGTTTCAGGATAATGAACATATCGGCAATATCCATTGGCATGGGGTCGGTTGGTAACTCTGCCACACCAATACGAGAAACCATTTCGGTTACTTCAGGAAAATTATCCAGTATGGTTTTTTCAATTAAAGAAGATACTTTTTCGGTTTCTTCTAATGAACTACCAGGTTTTAATAGGGCTTGCATGGCAATATCTCCTTCATCCAGTTTTGGAATAAATTCTCCGCCCATTCGTGAAAAAGTGAATATAGCCAGTAGGAGAAAAGCAACAGAGATAGAAAGAATAAGCGTCTTTCTTTTTAAAGCTTTTTGAAGCAGAGGCTCATATTTATCCGCCATCCAATTGATAACCTTATCTCCCCACAATACTTTTTGAGATGGTTTTTTACTCATAAACAGAGCTGAAACCATAGGAACGTAGGTTAAGCAAAGGATCATTGCACCGATTACAGCAAAACTGAATGTCATTGCCATAGGGGTAAACATTTTACCTTCTACTCCTTGTAGTGTTAGAATGGGAATAAATACGATTAAAATAATAAGCTGTCCAAAAAAAGCGGCATTCATCATTTTGCTGGATGATGTATTGGATATTTCGTCCAAGTCTTGTTGCGAAAGTCGTCCGTTAACCGTATTTCTAACCCTTTGTGATATGTAGAAGGCGACACTTTCTACAATAATCACCGCACCATCTACAATTATTCCAAAATCTATTGCTCCTAAACTCATTAGGTTTGACCAAACACCAAAAATATTCATCATGATGTAGGCAAATAAAAGCGAGAGTGGTATGGTAGATGCGACTATTAAACCACCTCTGAAATTTCCTAAAAACAATACCAAAACAAATATGACTATTAAGCCTCCTTCCAAGAGATTGGAAGAAACTGTGCTGGTTGTTCTTTCAATTAAAGAAGCTCTATCAATAAAGGGTTGAATGCTTATGCCTTTAGGTAATGATTTTTCAATTTCCACCACACGGTCTTTTACTCTTGCTATTACATCATTAGAGTTTTCTCCTCTTAGCATTAATATCATTCCACCAACAGCATCTCCTTCTCCATTTTTGGTAAAAGAACCAAAACGAACAGCATGACCAAACCTCACAGTAGCTACATCTTTTATTAAAGTTGGAATATCATTTTCGGTGGTAACAACAATGTTTTCCAAATCTGTTAATGATCGGGCTAAGCCTTCTCCTCTAATAAAATTAGCTTTGTGGTCTTTTACAATATAAGCTCCTCCGGTGTTTTCATTATTAATCTCAAGGGCTTTAAATATTTCCGCTATGGTAATTCCCATACTTTTCAACCTATCAGGGTCAACCGCTATTTCATATTGCTTTACCCTACCACCGAAACTATTTACCTCTACCACGCCCGGAAGCATAGCCATTTGTCTTTTTACAATCCAATCCTGATAGGTTCTTAAATCAGTATCAGTGTATTTATCTTTATAATTGGAATCTACTGCCAGAGTATATTGATAAATCTCACCCAATCCTGTGGTTATGGGTCCCATAAAAGGTTCTCCAAATTTTTGAGGAATTTGCCCTTTAACATCTGCTAATTTTTCCGAAACCAATTGTCTGGGCAAATAAGTTCCCATATCGTCTTCAAACACAAGGGTTACTACGGATAATCCGAAACGAGAAATAGAACGAATTTCTGTAATGCCAGGGAGGTTAGCCATAGCGACCTCTACAGGGTAAGTTACAAATTGCTCTATATCTTCGGTTCCAAGGTTCGGAGAGGTGGTAATTACTTGTACCTGATTATTAGTGATGTCAGGTACGGCATCTATTGGTACTTCTTTCATGGAATAAATTCCAACACCAACCCAAGCTAACATCATCAATCCTATGATGAGCTTGTTCTTTATTGAGAATAAAATTATTTTGTTAATCATAATGAAATATTTTCTTGTTAATAGAATACAATAATGTCTTCTTGGAAAAATCCAAAAAGGAACAAACAGATTGTTATTCCGATACTATCGGTCGGCTACAATCGCTTAACAAGAAAATATTGGGGGTCCTCTATGAGGGGAGTTTTCAATTAAAGGCGTAGAGTGAATTTCTTCAGCAACTTCAAAATAATTGGAGTCAAGCTTATATGCTACTGAAAGGTCTAAAACAGTCGAAAATAAAATTGCTGTTTGTATTTTGCTGAAATCTTTTAAAGAAAATTCATTAAAATTTACTGTAAAACAATGTTCAACAATACAATCTTCTGCCAGGGCTTCAGATTCTTGAACTATACAGACAATAAAATCGTAAACTCCTTCATCGAAATGGTCATTATGAGAAATATCAGCATGTTCGGCATCTATTACCTCTCCTTCTTGATGTTGATGATGATTGTGACTTGGTGCGTGATTATGATTTTCTTCAAATAAATCATTACAGTGGGGCACTAAGTTATGTGCAAACCCAAATGAATAGGTTAGCAATAAGGTAAATGATATAATGAGTTTATGAAAATTCATAATTTCACAAAAGTAATACTTTTTTTATTATGATTGTTATCAGTTACTTCAATATAAGCTAGGCATTTATTAATTGAGTCCTGAGCTGTGGAAATTTTTTGGCTCGTGTTTTTGTATGTGGTTGGGGTTTAGCTCTTTTGCAGGTGGTGCGTAGCAAAATTTTTTAAAGCGTATTTTTTTCTACGCATTAAAAAATTTAACCTGTAAATGTGCTAAACGAAGCGTGGGACAAAAACCGTGACAAAAAATTGTGGGTCGGGTTGTTCCTTTTTCTTTTTAAGTGCGGTGGGGCAAAAATTAAATCTTTCTTGGGTCGGTCAGAGTGTTGCCCGTTTTTCTGTCTGCACGAAACGTTATTAGTCTGTCTGTGTCGTTAATATTTCACTGTCATTGCCACAATGCTCGGTCTTTTTTCCCATTGGCGGTAACGGTTTCGTGTATGAGCAGTAGCGGATTTGAAAGTACAAACCTTTCAGTTTAGCACAAAGCTTATTAAAAGCACAGACCTTGATTTTACCACTTCACCCGCTATTGCTTATACACAATGTGTGTGCCTTGAATGGTAAATATAGTTCTAGAAATTAGAATGTCCCAAAGGGTGGAAGTCCCTGATGCGCTGGGGTCGTGCCCAGAAGCAAAGTAAGTCGCAAGGTTGCTGGCTGTGAAGCTAGGACTGAAGTAAGCGAGACTACAAATGCCTGAACTGACGAACAGGAACGGAATAAGAGGCATAGTTGTCTGGGTAAGTAAGCACATCATTGCAAAGCCCTAAGAATACAAAAAGGCAACTATGTAGATTCCGCAGGATTAGGCAGAAGGGTATTTACCTTACCGGGGGAGGTCTTTGTAGCCACGAGTTGGCTTAGCAAAGAAGTCAGCAGAAGTCATAGTACCAATGGCAACGAGCGGAGATTGCGCATACCATACCTCCAAAGTCTCACAAAATTGGGAAGGACTGAACGTTAAATCACGTCTGGATTCGAGCGGGAATCGCGTATAAGCGGGATAGCCCACACTTAGAAAGACAGGAACAGTAAAGTAGATGATAGAAAAAGTAATAGCCGCTAGAAACCTAACGAACGCCTGTAAAAAGGTAGTTCAAAACAAAGGTTCGGCAGGAATAGATGGTATGACCGTTGATAAGCTAAAGGCATTTATAGATGCCCACCGCTCAGAAGTGGTGCGCCAGCTAATTTCTAAAAGCTACATACCACAAGCTATCAAAGGGGTAGAGATACCCAAGCCTAATGGCAAGACCAGATTACTGGGCGTGCCGACCGTGGTAGACAGATGGCTTCAACAAGCGGTAAGTCAGCAACTATCAATCCGCTTCGAGTTAAACTTCGAGGCAGAGAGTTATGGTTTCCGCCCAAAGAAGAACCTCCAACAGGCCGTATTAAAAAGTCAGGGATACATCAATGATGGCTACCAAGACATAGTAGATATTGACCTAAAGAGCTTCTTTGACGAAGTGCAACATTACAAACTACTACAGCTTATTTACCATAAGGTAAAATGCCGAACCACGTTGTGGCTTATCCGCAAATGGCTTCGAGCACCCATCTATAAAAATGGCCGCTTGCACAAGCGTAGAAAAGGGTTGCCACAGGGGAGTCCATTAAGTCCGCTGCTGTCTAACATATTGCTAGACCAGCTGGACAAGTACCTAAAAAGTAGAGGCTTAAAGTTTATCCGCTATGCGGATGATTTTAGTATTTATACCAAATCAAAAGCAGAGGCTAAGAAAATAGGAAATCAGGTGTATCTCTTTCTGAAAGAGAAACTGGATTTACCTGTAAACAGAGCTAAAAGCGGCATACGTAGACCTTCTACTTTTAAAGTGCTAGGGCATAAGTTCACACCTATCTATAAGAAAGGTGTAAAAGGCAAATATCAATTGGTGGTGAGTGAAGGGGCTTGGAAAACACTCAAGCAAAAGCTCAAGTACACTACCAAGAAAACCTTGCCATTGTCGTTAGCAGAGCGTCTTCAAAAGCTAAAACTCATCTACCAAGGATGGCTAAACAACTTCCGATTAGGAAACATACAGGCCAAACTCAAAAAGGTAGATGAATGGCTGAGAAACCGCCTACGCTATTGTATATGGCATGACTGGAAGAAGCTGGAGCGAAAACGGAAAAACCTTATTCGGCTGGGCATTAATCAAGGCCAAGCGTATGCTTGGAGCAGAACGAGAATGGGAGGATGGGCTGTTGCCCAAAGCCCTATTTTACGAACTACTATCACCGAGAAACGTCTGAAGAAAAGAGGGTATAGAAGTATGCTAGAGTACTACCACAAGGTAAAGTTCTGATTTGACGAACCGCTGTATACGAGACCCGTACGTACAGTGGTGTGAGAGGCGCACCCTGACGGTTATCCGTCAGGGCCGTCTACTCGATTGTGCGTTCGCCCTTTATTTTCAGTCGGTTTAGTCAATTTTCAAAGGTAGGATTTTTTGGGGTAGGGAAGGCACTCTCTCTTGCAAGTTTTGGTCAAGCGTTGGCTGGTGCGACTTGCAAGAGTGTGTGCCTTTGGGGCGGATTAACTGGCACAGCAACTTAATTTTGATACGTCTTTTCCGAAAGTTATTGCTGCTAATTTTATACCTTCTCCCAAAGTCAAATAAGGGTAGAAACTGTCTGCTAAGTCTTTCACCATTATTCCGTATTTGATTGCCATACTTAATTGTTGTATGAGTTCTCCACCTTCGGGTGCGACTACTCTTGCACCTATAAGTTTGTCAGTTTCCGAGTTACGAATGAGTTTGATGAAACCCCTTGTGTCGTTGGCTGCTATGGCTCTCGGTACGTCTTTCAATTCCAATTTTGACACTTCAAACGGAATGCCTTTTGATTCTGCCTGTGCTTCATCTAAACCTGCCCCTGCAATTTGTGGGTCAGTAAACACCACCCAAGGTAAAGAAGAATAATCGGCTTTATTATCTGTTCCTGAGAACGCATTTTCAACGGCAATTTTACCTTCAAAAGCGGCTGTATAAACAAATGCAGGGGTGTTGGTTACGTCACCTGCTGCGTAAATGTTAGGTAGATTGGTTTCCATTTTTTCATTCACAGCGATATGTCCGCTTTTGGTGAGTTCCAAACCAATGTTATCTAACCCTAATTGGCTTGTATTGGCTTTTGTGCCTGTGGCAATTACTACCTTACCTTTTTCTATAATTTGCGTAAATGAACCGTCAGGACATTTACAGTGAATGATGGTTTCATTCGCTTGTTTCTCGAATTTCACGGCTCTGAAATTAGGTAAGATTTCAATGCCTTCTTTTCGCATTTGGGTTTCCAATGCTTCACTGATGTCTGGGGTTTGTGTCCGTAGAACACGGTCGGTAAATTCAATGATTCGGACTTTAACGCCTAAACGATTGTACGCCATTGCAATTTCCAAACCTATGTAACCTGCTCCCATAATGGTCAAGCTTTCGGGTTTTTCTTCCAAGTCGAAAAGGGAAACGTTGGTCAAGTAGTCAATTTTGTCCAATCCTTCAATAGTCGGAATGTTGGTCGTAGCTCCCGCAGCAATTAAAAATTTGAAGGCTTTGTATTCCTTGCCATCAACCAAAATGGTTTTGTTGTCTTTGAATTTTGCCCAACCTTTTAGCATAGTCAGGTTTTCAAAATCGCTTACCACATCCATATATTTTTTCTCTTGAAGTGTGGCTACTAATTTTTTCTTGTCTTTGATGATTTGAGCGAAATCAATATCAACTCCTTTTGGCTTGATGCCTTCAAAGTTGGAATGTGTAGCGTGATAAGCCGACTCGCCTGCACGAATAAGATTTTTAGAAGGCACACAACCCACGTTGACACAAGTACCGCCAAAGTCCAAACCACCGTTTACCATTAAGGTCGATAATCCTAAACTTTCGGCTTTGATTGCTGCCGAAAATGCAGCCGAACCGCCACCGATAATGATTAAATCAAATTGATTAATTCCGCTGTTTCCATTATCAGGGATTTCACTTTTTACACGATAGTTTTTTGTGCCGTTGATGGTATTAATGATTTCTTCTTTGCTGGTTTTGGTAGGGTCAAAAGAACATTCGCAAGTAGCTTTTGGATAGCTCACATTAGCTTCTTTTACACCTTCATTTTTGGAAAGTAATTTTTCAATGCCTGTTGCACAATGGTCGCAGGTCATTCCTATGATGTCAAGTTTTATTATTTCTTTGTTCATAATGATTTCTCTTTTTGATTTTCCTTAATGATTTCGGCTTTATAGCCTGTCTGCTCAATAACCTTGATGATAGCGTCAGGATTTGTTTTCTTTGGGTCGTATTGGATGGTTGCCAAATCGCCCGGATATTCCACTTTGTGTTCAATAATGCCGTCCACTTCTTTGAGGGCATTTGAAATATGGTTGGAACAACCTGCACAAGTCATTCCCGTGATTTTCAGTTGCAGGGTCTTACCTTCTTGCTGTGTTGTATTTGCTGTTTGTGCTTTATTGTCAGTCGGTTTGCAACATTGTGCATTGAGCTGAGCAATTCCAATTAGGAACAAAGCACTCAATAGAATTAAATTCTTTTTCATTGTGTAATTATTTAATTAAGTTCTTAAATACAAAAGGCAAAAAAATACTATTTCTTGCCAACCACTTTGTAACCTGTACCGTTGATGGCTTCTTCAATTTGAGCGATACTCACTTTGGTTTGGTCAAATTCTACTTTGGCAATCGCTTCTTCATAAATCGCATCTACCTTAACAATGCCTGGCAATTTGTTCACATCATTTTCTACGTGTGAAGCACAACCATTGCAAGTCATTCCTTTTACATCAAAAGTTACCGTTTGGATGTCAGAAGCATTGACGATTACAACTTCCTTGTTGTCGTTTGAAGGATAGAAAATGTGTGCATAGTTTGGAAAAGCGAGCATCAAGGCTGCAAACACGGTTACAATTCCCAAGAATGTTTTGGTCTGCATAAAGGGTTTTTTTTCGTCTTCTTCGCAATCACATTGGATTTCTTCGGCTGTTCGTGGTTTGAGTTTCTGATACCAAGCAAAGCCCAATACCAAAACGGTGATACCGATTAGATAAGGTCTTGCTGGTTCCATCCATGAAAAGGTAGATGCCACTCCTGAAGCTCCTGAAATAAGAGCCAATACAGGTGTAATGCAGCAAAGTGATGCTGCTACTGCCGAAAGCACACCCGCTCCGACAAGTCTGTTGTTTTTCTTGTTCATACTGTTTCCTTTTTTGAATTGTTTATGATGTGTTTAAAAAATGGACGAAGTAAAGTAAGTTGCTCCTGTTTCAAAGAGTAGAAAATGGTTTGTCCTTCTCTTCTACCTTCAATGACGTTTCCGTCTTTTAGTTTTCTGAGGTGTTGCGAAACGGCAGGGATGCTCATTCCGAGAATGTCTGAAAGGTCGCAAGGACAAAGTTCGTTTTCTTCTTCTAAGAGAAATAAGATTTTTAACCTTACTTCGTTTCCTGCCAATGCTAAAAGTCCACTCAGTTGACTGAATGCCTTGTCGTTGGTTTGAAGTATTTCTCTACAATTGTCTATTTGAACCTTGTCGGCAAACACACGGATACACGATTGATTGTTTTCCATAATTTCCTTGTTTAGGATTTAATAACGCAGCAAAAATACAAATAGTTTTCTTATTTAAGCAAATACTTAATTATAGTTTTTAACAATTCTTCTTTGTCAGCGGTGGGTGATTTAGCTCTTTTGGTTTTTTAGCGTTGGCTTTGAGTGTCGGAAAAACCAAATGTGCTAAATGTGCGGTGGGTTTTTAGGGTGACGCACAACGGTTGTATATAACACACTGTGTTATATATCGCCTATATCAACCGTTGTGTTATGGTTTAAATTCCAGTATTTTATCTTCAAAAATACAGTCTAATGGGTTTTTAATTTTGTCAAAGCTTTGTTGGCTTATTTGGACATATTTAGTGACAGTTTTAAGTTGCATTGATGATTTATCAATCCAATACCTTTTTATAAAATCTCCAGCATCTTCTCCTTCGGTCTGCCAATAGCCGCTTTTGCTCCATTTTCTAAAATAGGGCGCTGCATCAATTGTGGATGCTCGATCATCATTAAAATTAACTCATCTTCATGCAGTTCAAGCTCCTTCAGTTCTTCCTTCCAAACTTTTTCTGAAGTGCGTATAAGGTCTATCGCATCTATATCTAGTTTTTCTAAAAGTTGCTCTATATCATTAGGTAGCAAAGGCTCACTCATGTACAGTACGGTTTCAAAGGCTAATCCCTTTTCTTGTAATAAGGCTAATGCTTCGCGGCTTTTTTGGCAGCGCGGGTTGTGGTATAGTTTCATGTAAAATTGTTATCGGATTAAATGTACATACCCCTTTTTTGTCTCGCTGAGGTTACACGCGCTAAGGTAATTCACCAAATAATAATACACGCCTTCGGGTAGTATTTCGGTACTCATGGCGCCATCCCATTTGCTTGATGGGCTGCTGGCGGTATATACCAGTTGGCCCCAGCGGTTGTAAATTTCTAGGTAAAAGTTTTTAAAGTCAGCTTCTTTAAAATCGCCTATTAAACCAAAAACGTCATTTCTACCATCGCCATTAGGCGTAAAAACGTTGGGCATGGTGTAGGTTTCAATGTCAATATCAGCTTGCACCGTACTTACCACCGTATCATAACGATTGCAAATGCTATCTATAGCAATAAGGGTAAAGGTTTTGTTGCCGGCTTCAGAAAAAGTTACATCAACCGATGCACCTTCTTTGGTTTGGCCATCTTCAAAAAGCCAGTTAATTAATTGATAGCCTTGGCCACCGGCCAAAAGTTGGGCGTTGGCTTGTGCAGTGCAGTCTTCCGTAAATGTGCGCACGTTTAAAGGGGCAATTTCATGCACTTGCACGGTGTCATATATAAATAAATTGTTATCGCACAGGGGGTTGTTTATTTCCAATGAAATCACGTACAAACCGCCTTCACCGTAGGTATATGCTATCGTGTCAAGCGTACTGGTGTTACCATCGCCAAAGTTCCATTCAATGGTGCTGCCGTCATAACTCGCACTTTCAAAGGTTACGGTAAGCTGGTTACCAGATATTTGGCAGCTGTCGTACTCAATGTTTATAGAAGCTAAATCGGTGGGCGCAATGCCGTAAATAAACAGTTCGGTGGAGTCCATTAAATCGCATGTGGTATCCACCGCAATAATTAAAAATCTATTTAAGCCATAGTTTTCTATTAAAACAGACTTTAAAGAATCGCTTCTTTCCACGGTACTATCCGGATGTTCTATTAAATAGTAATCTGCATTAAAGCTACTGTCAATAAGGGTTACCCGTGTAAATATGCACACGGTGTCAAACAACGGTTCGGCTTTGGCCACCACTTTTTTAGAATCTGTGCTAAACTTTACCACCGCTAAATTGCAGTTAGATGAATTATTTGTTTTGCTATAAGCGGTTGGCGAGGTAGGGAATGCGGTGCGCGATCCTCCACAACTTGCACACACCCCTTGGTAAATAGTTCCATCGGGTGCAAACCTACTGGTGCCGCCATCAACATGGTCTCCACCAATTCCACCAAACAAAGTGGCGTAATTGAATTTTTGCAGAGAAGCATCTAACACCAAAAAGTAAAAATCACTGTTGGAAGCATTACTTTGAAAGGCATTTACGGAAAGTGGAAAGCCTCCGCAAACGCCCCATCCGCTTAAGTATAAATTTCCGCATTCATCTACTCTAAAAGCCGTGGGGCTAAGTGGTGGGCCTAATCCCGCCACGCTGGTGTCGCCAAAGCAAGTGGAAAGTTCTAGTGTATCTAAATTACCGCTGTATTTCTGAATCACCTGACTTTTTTCATCAGAACCAAAAAGATTAGAACCTACCTGCGGTACCAAATGGTCGGTGAGCCCAAACGTATATATTTTACCACTATCGGTTCTATCAATAAAGTAGTTTGCGTCAAAACCGGCCGTGCCCGTGTAGGTGGCGGCTTCAAAAGCGCCTGTATTTTGATTCAGTTTTAACAAAAAGCCATCAAAAGTAGGCGTAGGGGTTTCATTATTAACTTTATCAAAAGCGGTGGTATGGGTTTGTAAATCAGCACTTTTTGTTGCGCCTGCTAGCACTACTTCATTTAGCTTAGCGCTGATGGAGTAGCCGTAGTCAGCATCTGTTCCGCCAAAATAAGTAGCCCAGCGTTGGGTAGAAAGATTACTGTTAAAGGAGGCGATTACCGCGTCAGAAATTCCGCCTAAAGTAGCCTGAGCGGCATTGGTACTTACCGGAATATCGGTGCTTTTGGTTTGCGATACAATGTAGCAATTATCCAAATTATCTAAGGTTATTTCGCCTCTAAAGGCATCCCCATTTTGGCGCACATTGGTTTCGCAAATACCGTCAATGCCTGTGCCGCCAAAAAAAGTAGAGCCTAAAAGTGTGCCTCCTGTGCTGTCTAATTTCACCACAAAAAGATCAATACCATCGTTGTAATAAAAGTAAGGAGTAGGACCAAAAAAATGGGTGAAACCGGCACCTGTATTTAGTGTGTCATACGCAGAGGTGGGCAGCATTGGGAAGTTTTTAGAGCCGGTGTTTCCAAATATGTACAGTGCTTTATTGGCGCCTTCTACCAAGGAATAAGGCATTTCATCACTAGAGCCACCTAAATAAGTGGAGTAAATAAGTTGAGAGCCGTCTGCTGTAAATTTTGAAATACCAATGTCAATAACTTGTCCATTAAAACTATTGCTATAAGCGCCCACGGTAGGGTAGGTGCCTGTGCCGCCAAATACTATTCCGCCACCATACGCTGCGCCATCAATGCCATTGGTAGCCGTGTAGCCCCAGTTATCTACGCTGCTTCCGGTAAAAGTGCTAAACACTATTTCTGGGTCTATTATCAATTTTTCACTTGTATTATAATCGCCTAAATCAAAAAAAACGGTGTTTCCTTTTTTTGCATAAGTGCATGGTATTTCCCTTTTTTCACCATTTATTATTTGGTAGGCGTAGGGTTTCATTTCCTTTACAGGAGCAATAGAGTTGTAAATTATAAGCACACCTTCTTTTGTAATCTCCAAACTGTCCGCGCCTTGGTATTCCGTTTTATACACATTCGGATTTGCAAAAGCGCTTAGTTCAATATCATACTTTAAATTTCCGATGGTATTAAAATAAAACCGCACATCAATACCTTCATATAAATTATTATATTCTAAACTATTGAAAAGCGGCACCTTGCTTTGCCACTTTGTTTTGTCGTTTCCTAGTAAATAGTTGTGGTAGGTTTTTAACGGTTGTAAGCCGCTTATTTCTGCTTCCGCAGATGCGCCAATCCAACGCATTTTATAGGTGTGATATTTTTGATTTTGCGGCTGTTTGTGTTGGGTTATTTCTTCTTCATGGTCATTTGCGTGGTGATGACTTTTCGCGTAAAATCCCGTGCCTTCAGGAGCTGCCTGTTCTATTAAAATACCCGTTTTTTCAAAATAAACGTTGCCATAGTGCATGGGTAATTTATACCGCGCCTGCGTATCCCATTGGCCGTTATTTTGCACAATATATTGCGCTTGAGCCAAGCCGCTCAACAATAAAAAGAAGAGAAAAAAGGTGCGTTGCAGCCTCATTAACAAATTTTGATAAATTGTAATGTATCAAAAATAGTGGTTTCTAAGTACCCTTAATGAGCAGCCGAGTTTATTTTAACTTTCTGTGCCTTTACCTTCCTGCATTAAATAGGCTTTTATAAAATCATCTAAATCACCGTCTAGCACATAATCTACATTGCTGGTTTCTTGTCCGGTACGCACATCCTTAATTAATTTATAAGGGTGCAATACATAATTTCTTATTTGGCTACCCCATTCAATTTTCTTTTTACCGGCTTCTATTTCCGCACGCTTTTCGTTTTTTGCTTCAATTTCAATTTCATATAACTGAGATTTCAACAACTGTATGGCCTTTTCTTTATTTTGTAGTTGACTGCGTGATTCAGTGTTTTCAATAATAATTCCTGATGGTTTATGCTTTAAACGTACGCCTGTTTCTACCTTATTTACGTTTTGTCCACCGGCTCCGCCCGAGCGGAAAGTATCCCACTCAATATCAGAAAGATTCACGTCAATTTCAATAGTATCATCTACCAAAGGAAACACGTACACCGAGGCAAAAGAGGTGTGTCTTTTTGCATTGCTGTCAAAAGGAGAAATGCGCACCAAACGGTGCACTCCGTTTTCACCTTTTAAATAACCAAACACATAGTCGCCTTCAATTTCTATGGTTACGGTTTTTATGCCGGCCACATCACCCGCTTGGTAGTTTATCTCTCTTACCGAATACTTGTTTTTTTCTGCCCAGCGCAAGTACATCCGCATAAGCATACTGGCCCA
The DNA here is from genome assembly GCA_963715655.1 of Schleiferiaceae bacterium. GTDB lineage: Bacteria > Bacteroidota > Bacteroidia > Flavobacteriales > Schleiferiaceae > JANQPD01. Next base: position 3,203,775 of record OY970262.1, on the reverse strand, counting down.
ATCGCAACTTTCTGTACCTCCCGCGCCAGCGGTAATTTGTAATACGGCACTAAGCTTATCTTCTTCTCCACTCAGCATATTTTTAAATTCCATGCTTTCTATCATGGCGTCTAAATTAGCTTCGTGCTTGGCTAATTCTGCATCACTTAACTCGCCCAATTCATTAAATTCTACCGCTAATTCAAGTTCATCTTTTTGATTTTCGGCTGCTTCATAGGCTTCTACCCAGTTTTTTAAGCCTCTAATTTTTCGCATCAAATTTTCCGCCTCCTCATGGTTGTCCCAAAATCCGGGTACAGCCGTTTTTTCCTCCTCATTTATTATTTGAATACGCTTTTCCTCTATATCTAAATACGCTTTTAACGCTTCTAAGCGCGTGGTTAAATCTTGTATGTGTTCCTGTGTGGTCATGCTGCAAAAGTATTATTAAAAATGCGCATTGCTATAGGCCTTTGGTATTGAAGTATTCATTAGTTACATTGCTTTTGCAGATGAGAAGAGTGCCGCAATCCGCCTTGGCTTTAGTACATTTGTACGCAAATTATTACAGATACTTTTATTAGCATGACAAAATATGATGTAGCCGTTATTGGCTCAGGCCCCGGAGGATATGTAGCAGCCATTCGCTGTGCACAATTAGGAATGAAAACGGCTATTATTGAAAAATACAATACGCTGGGCGGCACTTGCCTAAATGTAGGTTGTATTCCATCCAAAGCCTTATTAGATTCCTCTGAGCATTTTCATAATGCCGAGAAATCATTTGCTGACCATGGCATTGACATTGATCCGCCAAAAGTAAATTTTGGACAAATGATTAAGCGTAAAGGCGAAGTGGTAGAGCAAACTACCAAGGGTATTCAATTTTTGATGGATAAAAATAAAATTGATGTACTTACCGGTGTAGGTTCTTTCAAAGATGCCAATACCATTGAAATTAAAGGTGAAAAAGACCAAACCATTGAAGCTAAAAACATCATAATTGCTACCGGTAGTAAGCCAACCGAATTGCCTTTTGCCAAATTTGATAAAGAACGTATTATTAGTAGTACCGAAGCTTTGGTGCTAAAAGAATTACCAAAACATTTAATTGTAATTGGTGGTGGCGTAATTGGTTTAGAGTTGGGTAGCGTTTATGCGCGCTTGGGTTGCGATGTTACTGTGGTAGAATATTTAGATAAAGTAATTCCTGCTTTTGATGATGCCATGGGCAAGGAATTAATGAAAAGTATGAAAAAGTTAGGCGTTAAGTTTAACTTGAGCCATAAAGTTACCGATGTTACCAGAGATGGTGATACCGTAACCGTAAAAGCAGAAAATAAAAAAGGCGAAGAAGTAACCTTTGAAGGCGATTATTGCTTGGTAAGCGTTGGCCGTAAGCCCTACACCGAAGGCTTAAATGCCGATAAAGCTGGGGTAAAAATTAACGACAAAGGTCAAATTGAAACCAACGATCATTTACAAACTTCTGCCAAACATATTTACGCTATTGGCGATGCTGTAAAAGGTGTAATGCTGGCGCACAAAGCGGAAGAAGAAGGCACTATGGTGGCCGAACTTTTGGCCGGGCAAAAACCGCATATTGATTATAATTTAATACCAAACGTGGTATATACGTGGCCAGAAGTGGCTAGTGTGGGTAAAACGGAGCAGGAATTAAAAGATGCCGGGATAGAATTTAAATCAGGACAATTTCCGATGCGTGCGTTGGGTAGAGCTAGAGCCAGTACGGATGTGGAAGGTTTAGTTAAAATTTTAGCTGACAAAAAAACGGATGAAATTTTAGGTGTACACATGATTGGCGCACGTGCTGCCGATATGATTGCCGAAGCGGTGGTGGCAATGGAGTTTAGAGCTTCTGCAGAAGATATTGCGCGTATTAGCCACGCACATCCTACCTATACTGAAGCTATAAAAGAAGCGGCCATGGCTGCTACAGAAGATAGAGCAATACATATCTAACTTTTGTATTATTAACGGTTTAGTAAAAGCATCTTTGTAAGAAATTACTTAGATGCTTTATATTTGACTTTATTTAAAACCAATCCGCTTGAACTTACGAAGTGTAGGGCTTTTGTTTTTTGTGTATCTCATTATTACCGTAGGTATGGCCGTAGCCGTTTACTTCTTAGTAGATGGTCATGAAAAAAATCGTTCGGAAGATGCTCACCTCATAAATCTTGCAGGACGTCAGCGAATGCTTTCACAACGCATGAGTAAAGCGGCTATTGCTGTTTCCTCTACCGGCAGTACCGTTACTATTTCGGAATACTGTAAGATTTTAAATAAATCTTTTTCAGATTTTAAACGCCAAAACCAAGCTTTACAAACCGAAGAAAATTATAAAGGTATTTATCCTGAGCACCGCTTACTGCTTGAAAATAATTACCGTGAAGTTGCTGAAAAACTGCTCTTGCTAGAAAATGAGATTAATCAAGTTAATCAGTTTTGTGCGGGTTTGCTAGCACAATCTGCCGCCAGTGAAGCTTCTAGTGAAATGCTTTACATTACCGAATCGCTGCTTCAAACCTTAGAAGGGAATGTGGTTCTTTATCAAAAGGATAGCAATGAAAAGTCTGCGTTTGCCCAAACAATGAATAACTACTTGTTGGCTGTTGCTATTTGCATCTATTTAGTTTTCACATTATTTCTTGCTATTCCAACCTTGCTTAAGGCAAAAAAATTGAAGGCTTTAGAGCAAAAGAATTTAAATGAGCAGCAGGAGTTAAATCAAGAGTTGGCGGTAAGGGAAGAAGAACTTACGCAAACTATAGATCAACTTGGGTTGGTAAATGAACAAATGCAGGAGAATGAGGCCAATTTAAGGGCTATCATGAATTTTAGTGATTTTGAAATATGGAGTATAGATAAGGAGGGGTTGCTGATAAAGGGCAATAAGCTTTTTGGGGACACCTTTTATGCTATACTTGGCCGTAATGCCGTGGAAGAAGAAACCAATTTGTTTACGGCATTTGATAGGAGCAATATAAGCGCTTGGACAAATCACTATTTGCGAGCGTTTGAGGGCGAGAAAGTAGAGTTTGAGATTGAGCGTAGTGGAGAAATCCATCAAATAAATATTAATCCTATTACCAATAATAACGGTGTGGTAGTGGGTGCCGTTGGTTTTAGTAGCAACATTAGTGGTAAACGCAAGGCCGAGGAACTAATTCGCTTAGGTGCTTCGCGCTTAAGTTTAGCCTTAGAAAATTCAAATCAAGGTCTTTGGGATTGGGACTTTTTAACCAATTCGGTGTATTTCAACGAGTCTTTTGCAAAAATCCACAAGCTTGAACAAGCTGCGGTAGAGCATTCTTTTGAGTTTTGGCAACGACATATAAAACCGGGTCATCTTCCAATTTTTAATGAATATATGGAGGATGCTAAAAATCCGGAAACGCCTTTAAGTGCCGCTTTTGATTATTTAGCTTTAAATGCAGATGGTGAGGAGTTTTGGGTACGTTTACAAGGTAAGGTACTAAAGTCTGATGGTGTATCACGAAGAATGATTGGTACCGTGCAGGACATCTCTGTAAAGAAAATGGGTGAAATAAAGCTTAGAGAATTGTACGAATCTGAGCAAGAGCTAAACGAAGAACTTACGGTAAGAGAGGAAGAATTAAGCGCTCGCGAAGAAGAGCTTAGTCAATATGTGCAAGAATTGGAAGAAGCCAAACAAACCATTGAGGAGAGTGAAGCAAGAATGCGCATTGTAATTGAAAATTTACCGGTGGGCGCGGTTTTGGTGCAAGGAAACAACTTGTATATAAATAAGCGTTGCCAAGAAATTACCGGTTTTACAGCCAAGGAAATTACCAAACCGCGTGATTGGTTTGAAAATTTATATAAGGATGAAGATCCCGAAAGGATTTCCGAATTATACCATGACATTTTAAAAGAAGGATATATTGAAAAATTTCTATCGCCCATATTTACTAAAAATGGAGATAGGAGGGTAATTGAATTTGGTGGATATGATTTTGGTGATGGAGTGGTGTGGACACTTACGGATATTACAGAAAAACGCAGAGCCGAACGTTCTTTAATTAGAAATGAGCAGGCCATTAGAGCGCTTTATGAAGTTAGTGGCCAGTCAGATTTATCCTTATCTGAAAAGATAGATGAACTTTTAAATTTAGGACGCGATCAGTTTAAAATGGATTTGGGCATTTTCTCCAAAATTGATTTTAAAGAGAGAAAATACTATGTAGAAAACGTAAGTCAGGATGAAAGCTTTGCAAAGCCGGGAGAAGTTTTTAACCTAGATGACACGTATTGCCTAAATGTTTTAGAAAAAAATGGCAGTGTATTAATTGACGATATCCGCAATGAGGAGCGCTGTGAGTTTCCTGCTTACGCTCGTTTTAATCACGTAAGCTATGTGGGTGCACCGGTGTATGTAAATGGTAAAATACACGGCACCCTACATTTTAGCGGATTTAAAGTGGGTTATACATTAAATGATAGAGATAAAGACATTGTAAACCTTATGGCGCAATGGCTTGGTACTGAGCTAGAACGTAAGGAAAACAGTCACCAGCTTATGCAGGCTAAGGAAGTAGCGGAAGGTGCCGCGCGCGCTAAAGCCGACTTTTTGGCCACCATGAGCCATGAAATTAGAACACCAATGAACGGTGTAATTGGCATGACGAGTTTGTTGCTGCAAACAGGATTGTCAAACGAGCAATTAGACTATGTAAACACCATTCGCCTTAGTGGTGATGCGCTACTTTCCGTAATTAATGATATTCTCGATTTTAGTAAAATAGAATCAGGAAACATGAGTTTGGAGGAGTTTCCATATAAAATTAATCAGTGTGTAGAGGAGGCAGTAGAATTACTTTCTTCTAAAGTAGCGGAAAAACGTTTGGATCTCTTATACTTTGTGGACCCCGATGTGCCGGACTTGGTAGAAGGCGATATTACAAGATTACGCCAAGTGTTGATTAATTTATTGGGTAATGCTATTAAGTTTACTGAAAAAGGGGAGATTGTAATTCGCGTAAGCTTACAAGAGCATGAAGGCGAAAAAGCACGAATTCACTTTTCAGTGAGAGATACTGGTGTAGGAATTACAGCCGATCAAAGTGCTAAACTTTTTAAAGCATTTAGCCAAGCAGATAGCAGCACTACCAGAAAATACGGTGGTACCGGTTTAGGATTAGCCATTTGTAAAAAGTTGGTAAACCTGATGGGGGGTGAAATTTGGGTGGAAAGTGAGATTGGCGAAGGGTCAGATTTTCAATTTACCATTGACCAAACCGTTATTGCACAGGATGTAAAACCAGATCAAAATAATATAGATGTAAGCATTTTACAGCATAAAAAAGCGCTGGTGGTAGATGATTCTGCTACTAACCTTAAAATCTTGAAAAAGCAATTTGAAATTTGGGGGATAGATTCGCTTTGTGTTACAACATCCAAAGAAGGTATTACGGCTGCATTGTCTAAACATTTCGATTTTGTAATAATGGATTTTGAAATGCCGGAGATTGATGGCGTTACGGCTACTCAAAATATTAGGGATATGAAGAGTAAAAAAGAACTCCCCATTATCCTATTGAGTTCAGCATATCCTGATTTATCTGAGGAGCGTAAAAGCGAATTGTTTAACGGATATTACATGAAACCTATTCGCCATAGTTTACTGCAAAAAAGTTTGGTGCGTATTTTGACTGAAATTGATGTAAATACAACTAAGGTAGAGCGAGCAGTAGATTTCGTAAAACCTGAAATAAATCACAAATTGAATATTTTATTAGCAGAAGATAATGCGGTAAATCAAAAACTTGCCGTTTTAACGCTTAAAAATTTAGGCTACGAAATTGATGTAGTTGCCAATGGTTTGGAAGCTGTAGAAGCAGTGCTGCGACAGGCGTATGATGTAGTATTTATGGATGTGCAAATGCCGGAGATGGATGGCGTAGAAGCCACACATGAGATTATTAAGAAAATGGGTAGAGAAAGACCTACCATTGTAGCCATGACAGCCAACGCTATGGAAGGAGACCGCGAGAAATTTTTGGGCGAAGGAATGGACGATTACATAAGTAAACCAATTAGTGTAGATGCTATTAAAAAAGTGCTGATAAACGCAGCTACTAAAAAGAATAACAGCAGCCGTACTTAATGCCGAGGTATAAATTTACCCTTTCCAATCAAGATTTCCCGCACCTTAAAAATAGCCTAATTGCTTGTAGTGAATCATTTCAACACTTTTGTTTTTTAGATAGCAATAACCATGTAAACCAGTATAGTAAGTATGGTTGGCTTTGCGCCATAGATGCTGCACACGTACTTTCTGTTTCAGAAAATGCTTTTGGTGCTTTAAAAGAATTTCGCAGCAAGCATAACGATTGGCTTTTTGGGCATTTAAATTATAATCTCAAAAATCAAGTAGAAAATTTAAGCAGTAAGCACATGAATATAAGTGGTTTCTCAATGCTTGAATTTTTTGTGCCACAGCATGTAATATTTCAAATAGGCCAGCATGTATATGTGGAAAGTACTACCCTGCAAACCAGAGAGGCGCTAGTTTCTTTTTTGCACACTAATCAACGCTTAAGTAGTATTGCTACCCAAAGTGTAGAACTTTTACCAACCATAACAAAACCTGAATACCTCAATACCATTGCCGAATTAAAAAAGGAATTGCAATACGGCAATATCTATGAAATCAATTTTTGTCAGGAGTTTACTGCTACCGTGCGTGATTTAGATACTACGGCTGTTTTTACAAAGTTGAATGAAAGTGCTAAAGCTCCGTTTTCAGCTTTGTATAAAGCAAAAAATAGTGTTTTAATGTGTGCATCGCCAGAGCGCTACCTGCAAAAGCAAGGCGATAAAATTGTGGTACAACCTATAAAAGGAACGGCTAAGCGCTACGCAAATCCCGCTAAGGATAAAGAAGCAAAAAGTGCTTTGCTGGCAAGCGAAAAAGAGCGTGCAGAAAACGTGATGATTGTAGATTTAATGCGTAACGATTTAAGCCGTACTGCAAAAACTGCCAGTGTAAAAGTGGAGGAACTTTTTGGACTTTATTCTTTTAACGCGGTGCATCAAATGATTTCAACCGTAAGCAGTCAGTTGCATGAAAAGTATGGTTTGGAGAATGTATTACACACCACTTTCCCCATGGGTAGCATGACGGGGGCACCCAAACGCAGTGCCATGCAGCTAATTGATACACACGAAAATTTTAATAGAGGCCTATACAGTGGTTCGGTGGGTTACATTACGCCTGAAGGTAATGCGGACTTTAACGTGGTAATTCGCTCTTTTATTTACAATGCCCTTTCGGGATATTTAAGCGTGGGCGTGGGTGGCGCCATTACTATTTTAAGCAAGGCGGAAGCCGAATACGAGGAATGTTTATTAAAAGCCGAAAAGCTTTTTGAGGTGCTGCGCTAAACGTATTTTTACGCTATGCAAATCACAGATAAGTTTCTTGCTTTTTTTGAAAAACATCGGGTAAATAAAAATCAAAAATTTTTGTTGGCTTGTAGTGGAGGTGTGGATAGCATGGTGCTTTTTCATTTGCTGCTCATGCATAATTTCAAGTTTGAAGTAGCGCATTGCAACTTTAAATTGAGAGGTGCAGATGCCGATACGGATGAAGCATTTGTGCAAAGCCAATGCGCTGCCAATAATAGAAGCGTTTATTGCAAAAGCTTTGATACAGAAGGTTTTGCAGAACAAAACGGCATAAGCATTCAAATGGCTGCGCGCCAATTACGCTATGCTTTTTTTGATGCACTTATTACCGAGCATGGTTTTGATTTCCTATTCACCGCCCATCATCTTAACGATAGTTTTGAAACGTTTTTAATAAACGTGGGGCGCGGCACCGGGCCAAAAGGATTGTCTGGAATTTCTGCGGTAACGCAAAAAATAGCACGCCCGTTGCATCGCGTAAAGCAGGAAGAAATTAGTGCTTACGCTAAAAAAAATACTATTGCTTGGCGCGAAGACGCTTCCAACGCCAGTGTAAAATATCAGCGCAATGCTATTCGCCATAAGGTGTTGCCTCAATTATTAAAAAGTGCTACCGGTTATATTTCAGGTTTTCAAAACACTTTAGAAAACGTAAAAGCTGCAACGATTTTTGCGGAAAGCAAAGCCAAAGAATTTTTTGAGCAGCATTTGGAAACCACGGCAAGCAATTGGTTAATGGTTTCTACAGAAAAGTTTCAGCAACAAATAGGCTTGCGTTATTTGTTGCATTTTTGGCTAAGTCCATTTAATTTGGTAGATGTAGATGCAATGGAAGCGGCAATAAAAAATCCATCGGCACAGTATTTTGAAAGTGCACACCATGCGTTATTAGTTACGGCTCAAAATGTAATTTTAAAAGAAAAAGGGGTGGTTTGGCCAAAGGTTTTAATCAGGGAAACCGATGCAAACGTAATGTTTGGACACTTTTCTTTTTCTTTTAAGCAGATTTTAAATCCTGATAAAGCTGCTTTGATAGAGCCGAAAAAAGCATTTTTAGATTATGAAAAATTAACGTTTCCATTAACCTTAAGAACTTGGAAAAAAGGCGACCTTTTTACACCCTTTGGTATGCGCGGCACAAAAAAAATTAGCGATTTTTTTACAGATTTAAAGTTAAATAGGTTTGAAAAAGAGGAAGTGCCCTTACTTATTAGTGGTGATGATATTGTTTGGGTAGCCGGCTATAGAATTAATGAAAACTACAAGATTACTGATCCACAAAAAACTGCTTATTTTGGCAGATTATTAAACTAAGCAAATGAAATTACTAAACATACTATTTTTATTATTGGGTATTTCCTTATCGGGAATAGCACAAGTGTATGACCCCGTAGATTTTTCCTTTACCGTAAAGCGTTTGCCAAACAACGAAGCTGAGTTACAAATGCGCGCCACCATTGAAGAGGGCTGGCATGTGTATTCCTTAATCATACCAAAAGAGAGTATGGTGTTGCCAACCGAAATAAGTTTTGAAAAATCACCAAACTATCAATTAATTGGTGCAGTAAAAGAACCAAAGCCCATTAACGAGTACGATAAAAATGCCGGTGAAAAGTTGAGGTTTCATGAAAAGGAGGTCACTTTTACTCAACGCATCCGCATAATAAGTGAAAAAGACTTTAGCGTAAAAGGTGAATTGAGTTTTATGGTGTGCAATGATAAAATGTGTCTTCCACCTGAGTATATTGATTTAGACTTTAAAGTAAAAGGTGCTGTTGCGGTAGAGTCTGCAAAGGATATAAACCCACCTAAAACAGAAAAAGACAATCAGCCTGAAAAGGTTTTGACCGACAAAAGTGAAAATATAGATGCTACCGATGCAGAAGGCGGAGAGGAAGCGCTAGAAATAGATTATGCGGAAAGCAAGCCGGTGGATACCGTTTCTAATAAAGAACAAAGTGCGGTAGAAGAAATTCTTGTGGAAGAAGAAAAAGAAGAAAAATCACTATGGGGAATTTTCTTTTTATGCTTTGGAGCCGGTATTGTAGCCCTGCTTACACCCTGCGTATTTCCTATGATGCCTATGACGGTAAGCTTTTTTACCAAGCAAAGTAAAACCAAAGCAGCCGGTATTAGAAACGCCAGTATGTACAGCGTTTTTATTGTGGTTATTTACGTGTTGTTGAGTTTACCCTTTCATGTTTTTGATAGCGTGAGCCCTACCATATTAAACGAAGTGAGCACAAATGTGCCTTTAAATATTTTCTTTTTTGTAGTATTCATTGTTTTTGCTATTTCCTTTTTTGGAGCCTTTGAAATATCCTTACCAAATAAATGGATTAACAAAGCGGATAGTGCCAGTGATAAAGGTGGTATAATCGGGATTTTCTTTATGGCACTTACCCTTGTATTGGTTTCATTTTCTTGCACCGGCCCACTGTTAGGAGGTTTGTTAGGTAGTGTGCTTTCTACCGATGGTGGTCCATTGGCACTTTCAGCGGGTATGGCTGGTTTTGGTGTTGGTTTGGCATTACCTTTTGGATTATTTGCTGCCTTCCCAAGTTGGTTAAATAGCATCCCAAAAAGTGGAGGTTGGTTAAACAATGTAAAAGTGGTTTTAGGATTTTTAGAATTAGCCTTAGCCTTTAAATTTCTTTCTAATGCCGATTTGGTTTTACAAGCAGGGTATTTACAGCGCGAAGTATTCTTAGCCATTTGGATAGGTGTTTTCATTGCACTTACCGTGTATTTATTTAACGGCTTTAGAATGCCGCACGACAGTCCTACCGATAAACTTTCAGTTACCCGCGTACTATTTGGATTAGCAAGTTTAATTTTTACCGTTTACTTAATTCCAGGTTTGTGGGGTGCGCCACTAAAAGCGATTAGCGGGTTTCCGCCACCTGCCTTTTATAGTGAATCTCCCGGTGGGTTTGGCAGTACTGGTAGTACTGTTTCTGGAGTTGTTGGTGAAATACCTGAAGGAGCCGATCCTGAACATTGCCCACATGGTTTAAACTGTTTTCATGATTATGAAGAAGGCTTGGCTTACGCGAAAGAAGTAAACAAACCAATTTTACTTGATTTTACTGGTTGGGCCTGCGTAAACTGCCGTAAAATGGAAGAGCAGGTATGGAGTGATCCGCGTATTTTAGAAATACTAAGTCAAAAAGTTGTGCTGATTTCACTTTATGTGGATGAGCGTAAAAAGCTACCGGAAGAAGAACAATATGAAAGTGAAATTACAGGGCGTAAAGTAAAAACGGTAGGTAATAAATGGAGCGATTTCCAAACTAAGCATTTTCAAAATAATTCGCAGCCGTTGTATGTAATTATAGGACATGAATCTTTAGAACCGCTAAACGGAAAAGTTGGTTACGACCCAGATATTGAATTGTATGAAAAATGGCTAAACGAAGGAGTAAAGACCTTTGAAAAATAGCAAAGTGGCTTGCAGATTAAATGCGTAAAATTTCCAATCCTTCAAGGTTTTTAAATCTTGAAGGATTTTTTTGTGAATTGTTTTTTATTTCGCAAAACGTTTTACCAATTCCATCTCGCTTGCTTTATCCCCATCGGTGTGGATGCATATTTGTTGTTTTGGTAGTTTGATTTTCCACTTCCATCTTTTTATAATGTTCCATCTTGTTTGTTTTATTCCCATCGGTGTGGATGCATATTTGTTGTTTTGGTAGTTTCATTTGCCACTTCCATCTTTTTATAATGTTCCATCTTGTTTGTTTTATCCCCATCGGTGTGGATGCATTTTTGCGGTTTTGGTAGTTTGATTTGTCAATTCCGTATTTTTATAATGTTCCATCTTGTTTGTTTTATCCCCATCGGTGTGGATGCATTTTTGCGGTTTTGGTAGTTTGATTGTCCAATTCCATCTTTTTATAATGTTCCATCTTGTTTGTTTTATCCCCATCGGTGTGGATGCGTATTTGTCGTTTTGGTAGTTTGATTTGTCAATTCCGTATTTTTATAATGTTCCATCCTGTTTGTTTTAGCCCCATCGGTGTGGATGCATTTTTGCGGTTTTGGTAGTTTGATTTTCCACTTCCATCTTTTTATAATCTTCCATCTTGTTTGTTTTAGCCCCATCGGTGTGGATGTAATTTTGGTAGTTTGATTTTCCACTTCCATCTTTTTATAATTTTCCATCTTGTTTGTTTTATCCCCATCGGTGTGGATGCATTTTTGCGGTTTTGGTAGTTTGATTGTCCACTTCCATCTTTTTATAATTTTCCATCTTGTTTGTTTTATCCCCATCGGTGTGGATGCATTTTTGCGGTTTTGGTAGTTTGATTTGCCAATTCCATCTTGTTTGTGTTTAGCCCCAGCGGGGCGCCATATCAATAGCACCCAACAGGGTGCGATGTTAAAAAGCCCCATCGGGGCGAAATAGCAATCAAAAATTCCAGAAAAATACATGCAGGTTTCAACAATTTTCCTTTTTCGTAGGTTTCAATGAAATGTATGCACAAGAGGACTATGATTTTAATGAAAGACGTTTCCGCATAAGAGTGGGGCGCAGGGTGGTGGGCTATATGCGAAAGATTTCTAAAAGCACTATTTTTTATTCGCGCGATGCTTTTTGGTGGAGCGGCAATAAGATTCCGTATGATGAAATTGATGAATGGACGACCCTAAAAGATAAAAACGGACAATTTATTTACGAGTGGGATATACTCTATTACAAGCTAGACCCTGATGCAGACTATGTAAAAGGCGTGGTGCTGTGGGAAGGTAATGATAAGGTATTCGGTATCCGAAGTTTAGAAGGATCCAGCAACTTTATTCCACTTTTTATAAATGGGGTAAGTATGTTTAATCAGCGGCAGCTAGAAGTTTTTTCTTATCTATATCTAAACCCTGATATTCAGAAGCAGTTGGGCGTAAAAGGAAAGTGAAAATGCTTTTTTCTTCTTACGCCACTTTTTCTTTAAAAAACAGACAAGATTGAAAATTTGCGCAAAAAAAATCCCGTTCTTCAAACAGAAAAACGAGATTTCTTTAACCGTTAACCGTTAACCGTTAACCGTTAACCGTTAACTGCTCTACGCATCCGCATAAATAGCTTTCTTAATTTTTTCTTCTAATTCATCTGCCAATTCAGGGTTTTCAATTAAAAGCTGACGCACGGCATCCCTACCTTGTCCAAGTTTAGTGTCGCCATAGCTAAACCATGAACCCGCTTTTTTAACAATCTCATGCTCCACGCCAAGGTCAATAATTTCGCCCACTTTGCTAATACCTTGTCCGTACATAATATCAAATTCTGTTTGGCGGAAAGGTGGCGCTACTTTGTTTTTCACCACTTTCACTCTAGTGCGATTACCGGCTACTTCATCACCATTTTTAATTTGCGAACTTCTACGAATATCAATACGCACGGAAGAATAAAATTTTAGGGCATTTCCTCCAGTGGTTGTCTCCGGGCTACCGAACATTACACCAATTTTATCGCGTAACTGATTAATAAAAATTACACAACATTTGGTTTTACTAATGGTACCGGTTAACTTTCTTAGCGCCTGACTCATTAAGCGAGCCTGTAACCCCATTTTACTATCACCCATTTCTCCTTCAATTTCCGCTTTAGGGGTAAGTGCAGCTACGGAGTCAATTACAATTAAATCAATAGCACCAGAGCGAATTAAATTATCGGTAATTTCCAAAGCTTGTTCACCATTATCGGGCTGAGAGATGATTAAATTTTCAGTGTCAACGCCAAGCTTTTCAGCATAATAGCGATCAAAAGCATGTTCGGCATCTATAAAGGCGGCTATACCACCTTGCTTTTGCACTTCAGCTATAGCGTGAATGGTTAAAGTGGTTTTACCCGATGATTCAGGGCCGTAAATTTCTACCACTCTACCTTTTGGATACCCACCAATGCCCAAGGCAATATCTAAACCAATAGAACCGGAAGGTATGGCCTCAATAGCTTCTACAGCGTTATCGCCCATGCGCATTACAGCTCCTTTTCCGTAAGTTTTGTCCATTTTATCCAGCGTAAGCTTTAGCGCTTTTTGTTTAGCATCTTGATCGTTAGCCATATTTTAAATATATAATGAGTAAAAAATGAGAATTCTATTTTAATTAGCGACAAATATAGGTATTGAAATGTTCTTCTAAAGGTTTTTACCAGTTAAATTATGGCTTCCTTTTAAGGTGTAAGGGTGTAAAAAATACCCATTTGTTGTATTTGATCAAATTTCAATAAATCTCGTAGCATTATTTCGATAGTGTAATTTTTTTTGAAGTTCGAAAGGGGTTTCAACGTAAGTGAAATATTTATTAGGTATCCTTTTTCTATAAATTTCCAGTTTACATAATCCGACTCAAATTGATTGTATTGACGTTCGCTACATCTGGTGGTGTTTACAATGGTGGGGTGGTTTTCTATGTTTTGCATTCTGTAAAAGTCCTCACACCCTGCTAGTACTAGCTCAAATTCGTCTGGATTTTTTAAATTTTTATAAATACTATCAAGGGTAAGTTCAGAAGGTTTCTCTACTTTGTAAAAACCCACTTCCCTTAGCCAAAGTATGGTATCGTTGGTGGTAAGGGTATCAGAAAACTGAAGAAAATCTGCTACTTCGGTTTCATTCAGCGATAGGTTTGTTGGGTACTTAAAAGTGAATTTGCCATAAACTTTGGTACTTAGGTTTTGTGCAAAAAGGGTGTTGCACCATATAAAACAGGTGAAAAGTGAGAGAGCTGCTGGTTTAATTTTCATAAAACAAAATTAGGTGTAAAGATAGAATTTAGGGTCTATCAATGTAATTTTTGTTTCTGATAAAGAGACGTTTAGTACATGTGAGGGGTAAATGAGGGGTATTTTATTTGATTTTTATATTAACGTATTGTTTTTTTGAGGTTTTACCTCTTATATAAATATGATATACGTATGAAAACACTTGGACTCTTTATTTTCTTAATGGCAACTCAGTTGCTGCATGCAACTAACCTTGGGGTTGGTGATTTGGCCATTACCTCGGCCAACGCTGATAGCCCAGACAACTTTAGTTTTGTATTATTAACTAATATTTCGGGTACTACTACCGTATATTTTACCGAAAGAGGGTGGGATAATGATGCGAATGGTGGCGGTGCAGCCCCAAACTGGGCTGCAACAGGTGACGGTACCATAACTTGGACCTACGTTGGTTCACTTACAGCCGGAACTGAAATTCAAATAACCAACCCACAGTCGGGAGGTACGGCTACTATAGCCGGAACCGCTACCGCTGCCGGAACTACTTCTGAGAGCGCGAGTTTCAGCGTTTCATCCAGTAGTGATGTTATTATAGCCTACACCGGTACCGGTGTACCCAATAACGGTTCAGAAGTGACCAATTTTATCTGGGCTACTGCATGGAATGATCCTTTTATAGATAATGCTTCAGCCAGCACTTCATCTTCTCTGCCCACCGGCTTGACGGTGGGAACAAATGCGGTTGAATTTGCAGCTAATAGTGGTGATAATATACAGTACGACTGTTCTACAACAATGCCTGTTGCTACCTTACGCACCGCACTTGCTAATAACTCTAATTACAATTTAAGTAATGTTACAACGTATGCAGCACCAGCCTGTACTTATTTAGTTATCGTTAGCACCACTTGGAATGGAACTACTTGGAGTAACGGAACGCCAAACGCAAGCACAAATGCTATAATCGCTGGAAATGTTGCTCCCGGTAATTTTACCTGTAAAGATTTAACCATAAATAATGGGTTTGCTTTAGTATTCGGATCAAACCACACGGTTACAGTTACAGGTACTTCCGTTAATAATAATGGTTTTGGTATTATTGCAGCAGATGGTACAGCTGTGATTAGTTTTGATAATGATGGTAATACAATTACATTATTAGGAAATCAACATAGTTTTAGAGGAACTGTAAACGTAGAAGGCACAACCACCTTGGCCACTGCTGGTAAATTAAATTTTACCGCACCTTCAGCAACAAGTTTTGGACAGCTAACTGGCACGGGTTCCATTTCTGGAGATATAACCGCCCAAGCTTTTTTAGACGCCAATCCAGGAAGATATTTTTATTTAGGTTCACCGTTTACGGATGTAGAGCTTATTGACTTTAACGAACCTAATAATTCAGCAATGGTGTCTTCTAATAATGCTCAAGGTACTGCTTGGGAGTGGGATGCTGCAAATGCTGAGTGGGATCCAGCGGGTAATACCAATTTATTCAGCACAGCAACTAGAGGTAGGGGATACGCCATGTTTGTTGGTACAAACGTGGTGGGCAGCACCACTTATGGCCCTTTTCTCATAGATGATAATGATGGAACAGGAACCATTTCAGTTACCGGAATAACCAATAATAGCGCTACAGTTTCTAGTCCTTTAAGCTACAACAATGGCCAATCAGCTACAGTAGGTTTTGTAACTGGTTCAGGTACTTCAGACACCGAAGGTTGGAATTTGGTTGCCAATCCCTATTTAGCTATTTATGATTGGGATGGACAAGCAATTCCTGCTGATATGTCTTCTGCCGTTTATCGATACAACGGGACCAATTATTCAGCTTATGTTAAAGGAGCGGGTACGGCTAGCCGATACATAGCGCCCTTTCAAGCTTTTTTTGTACAACTTACCGATAATACTCCTGGTAATTTAGTTTTTAGCAGAGGGAATCGCAGCGCAAACAGTACGGCTACATTAGCTAAAACTAGCAGCTATACTATCGATGGCGTTGACGTAAGCATCACTAATAATACAGGAGCCCACGATGGTTTGTTCGTTGGTTTTGAAAGTCAATCTACCACAGGTTTTGATGTGGAATGGGATGCTAGAAAATTAAGAAATGCTGATGGCGTTCCTAATTTTTATACAGCGGTAAACGGACAAGAATATGCTGTTTGCCGAGTGCCATTAAGTGGGCCAAAAAGCTTTCCGCTAATGCTAGCACATACCGTGGCAAACGATAGTTTAGAAATCACGCTCGATAAGAGCAGATTAAGTTCGTTTGCAAAAGTAGAATTGGAAGACCTCAAGATGGGTGTACGTCATGATTTTGCAAAAGGCAGTTATGCGTTTACAAATGATACAGCCTTTGGGGTAAATCGCTTTGTATTGCACTTTAGTGAGAATACGGTTGGGTTAGAGGAACAAACCAACGCGCCAAGATTTGAACCTTATGTATATAATAGTGAAAAACAGGTGTACCTAGAATTGGGTAATTTGGAAAGAAGCACCGTGCAAGTATTTAATATGGCTGGTCAAATCCTATATACTCAAAAAAATGCTGCCGGTTTACAGAAATTACCAATTGCAGGTAATGGTGTGTTTGTAGTAAAAGTACAGACTCAAAATCATCAGCAAACTATCAAGTTTATAAAATAACCCTTTAAAAAATGAATAAAATGAAAAAGAATATAACCATACTGTTTACAATAGCATTAATAGTTTTTACAGTAGTAGCGGCTAATGCACAACCTTTAGGACCCGGAGGAGGAAGTGGCCCTACGCCCTTTGGTTTTGTGGAAATACTAATTGGAGCCGGAGCTTTATTTGGAGCCCAAAAAGCGTATGACGCAAAAAAGGAAAAATAAATCTGGCAAATAAGTTTTAATAAAAAGGCTGCCCTTAATCAGGCAGCCTTTTATGTATGGGAAGTAACCATCATAACAAATGTTATGCGAGTAAAATTCTTTCTTTAAAGCAGGTAACTTAAATTTGAAGCAGTATTAGTTCAAATTCGTCATAATTAAAACCATATACCTATGCTTGTAAAAACCTTCGGTTCTGCTGTTTTTGGCGTTGACGCTACCACCATTATTATAGAAGTTAACATTGATGTGGGTATAAACTTTCACTTAGTTGGCTTGCCAGATAGTGCCGTAAAAGAGAGTCAACACCGCATTACGGCTGCTTTAAAAAATAATGGATACAAATGGCCGGGTAAAAAAATTACCATCAATATGGCGCCTGCCGATATTCGTAAAGAAGGTTCTGCCTATGATTTACCCATTGCCTTAGGAATTTTAAGCGCTAGTGAGCAAGTAGAATTTCCAGAATTAAATGGTTTTATAATTATGGGTGAGCTTTCGCTAGATGGCGGATTGCAACCCATAAAAGGTGCTTTGCCCATTGCCATACAGGCCAGAACCGAGGGTTTTAGAGGATTTATTTTACCTAAAGCCAACGCCCGCGAAGCGGCCATTGTAAATAATTTGGAAGTGTATGGTGCTGACACCTTAAAGGAAGTGGTAGATTTTTTTAGTGGCGATGCAGAACTGAAACGCGTGCATATTAACACGCGTGAAGAATTTCAACAGCATTTAGATAATCCACAGTTTGATTTTAGCGAGGTAAAGGGCCAAGAAAATATAAAACGCGCGTTAGAAATTAGTGCGGCAGGCGGACACAACGTCATTCTAATTGGCCCTCCGGGAGCCGGTAAAACCATGCTAGCTAAGCGTATGCCCACCATTTTACCACCCATGACGCTAAACGAGGCGTTGGAAACAACTAAAATTCACTCGGTGGCCGGTAAGTTGGGTGGCGACTCCAGTTTAATTGCGCAACGGCCGTTCAGAAATCCACATCACTCAATTTCAGATGTTGCATTGGTAGGCGGTGGAAATGTACCACAGCCCGGGGAAATTTCACTTTCGCACAACGGAATTTTGTTTTTAGATGAATTACCGGAATTTAAAAGAACCGTGTTGGAGGTGATGCGTCAGCCTATGGAAGATAGAAAGGTAACCATTAGCCGTGCACGTTTTACGGTAGATTATCCGGCTAGTTTTATGTTGGTGGCCAGCATGAATCCCTGCCCGTGTGGCTATTACAATCACCCAAGTAAAGCGTGTGTTTGCAGCCCGGGTATTGTGCAAAAATATTTGAATAAAATTTCAGGGCCTTTATTAGATAGAATTGATTTGCATGTGGAAGTAACACCGGTAAGTTTTGATGAAATGAGCAGCGAGCAGCAGGAAGAACGTAGTAGTAATATTCGTGAAAGGGTAGTGTTGGCGCGTGAAATACAAAGCAAACGCTTTGCAGAAATTGACGGACTATACAACAATGCTCAAATGGAAAGCAAGCAACTGCGCAAAGTGTGTAAAATTGATAAAGAAAGTCAAGATATGCTGCGTAAAGCCATTGATAAATTGAACCTTAGCGCCCGTGCTTACGACCGTATTTTAAAGGTATCGCGCACCATTGCCGATTTAGAAGGTTCAGAGAATATAGAATTACACCATCTGGCAGAAGCTATCCAATATAGAAGCTTGGATAGGGAAGGGTGGATGGGTTAAATCAATTCCTTCCTATTCTTTACATCTGGTACATTCTTAGTCCACTCAAGTGGGCCATCACATTGCAATTCAATTACCATAGTATTGTCTGCCCCAAAATATTTTAACAACTTCTTTCTCCAAGTTTTAAAACTTTCTTCATTGTAATCGCTGCATTTATAATTGCAAATAACAATGCTTTGGTCTTGTATTAAAATTATGGTAGGCGTGGCATAGTCGTACTTACGCATCAGTCTTCCCGGCCTTATAGATTTACCTTCTATAAAATTATCCATCCAATCTTTTAGCGCATATTGACGATCCGTATGGGTTTCATAAGCAAAAAAGGAAAAATAGTATTTGGCGTAGGCGGAATTCCCAATGTTGTTTTCTTCCTTTTCCTTGCTTTTTAATAGAAATTCGTTTTTCCAAGCACAATCAATTTTATCAATGTAGCCCAAATTTCTGTCAGCAATGTTTAGGTATTTCTTCTCGTAATTTTCATTTTGATCATCTGCGAAAGCATTTACCTTTTGCTTAAAATCATTAAGATGATCATTTTGCGGGGTAGGATTAATAAAGAGGCCAAGTAGTAAGTATAAATAATGCATTTTAAGAATTTTTTAAGAATTATGTAGAGTAAAAAAAAGAGTTGTTTTTATATTAATTATTGATGTTCAGTAATTTATAATATTTGTTTTTTAACAAAAAAAGCCTTTATATTTGAAGTGAGTAGAGTTTTCAAATGTTTCATGACTAACCTTTAAGGTTGTTAAACCTCCCCCTCGGGGAGGTTTTTCTATTTTTGCACAATTCTACACAATCTATATGGTAAGACCAACTTTTCTACTCCTCCTCCTATTTTTATGCTTCTGTAACGCTCCGCTTAACGCACAAATTGTAAATATAGAATCTTTGCGTATGGAGCAAGATTCAATGGGCTTTGCCGGTATAGAATCGTTTAATTTTAGCATCGTTCAGAATACAAGGCGTTTATTGCAGATTAACAATAACCTAGCCATGCAGTACCGTAGAGTGCGTAATTTATTTATGCTGGTAAATAATGTGGAATACGCTAAAAGTGCCGATAGTGATTTTGAGCGCAACGGATACATACACCTTAGACATAATTACTTGCTTACTCAAAAATGGAGCACCGAGCTTTTTGCGCAATATCAAATTAATTTACCCTTGCGCATAGAAGGTAGAACTTTATTAGGTGTGGGTTTGCGATATGTTTTAGTGAAAAAAGAAAACGCAGGACTGGCTGCCGGTGCGGCTGCTATGTATGAAAATGATGTAGAATTAGATAATGCTATTACTAATGAAACGATGCGCGGAAGCTTTTATTTAAGTGCCTTGTTCAACAAAAAAAAGCGCTATGCTTTTAGCACCATCTTATACTATCAGCCAAATTTTAGTGCGTTTAATGATTATCGCTTAAGCGGACAAACGCGCTTTGCCTTTGATTTATGGAAAGGCTTGCAGTTTGTAGCTTCGGGTGTAATTAACTACGATGCTTTTCCAGTGGTAGATGCCGCTATTCCTCGGCTTACGTATAAAGTAACTAATGGTTTGAGTTATACTTTTAATTAAAAAGCTAGAATAGGGTTTCCTTTCAATTTTTCGCGTAATTCTGGTGGAAGTCCAAAATTATTGTCCATAAAATCGTCTAAATGATCACGGGTTTTCTTAGAAAGCAACTCAGCTAATTCGGCAATCACCGCGCCACTCATCATAAAAGCGCCTTGGTCTAGCCGCACTTGAGTGCCTTGGCAATGCGCGTATAATTGATATTCTTGCAAGTCAGTTTTGGGTGTGTCTGAAATAATACATTTCTCAAAAAGAGTTTCCAAATTTTCGGAGTCAAAGCTTGCTTCTAAACGCTGGCCTACCTGCTTTTGTCGGTCTAAAAAGTATTGCTTTACGCTTTCGCGAGATTCTTTTGAAAGTTCGTTATAGCCTTTCATGTGGCACTCCTTGCACATGCAGTATTCAAAAATGGTTTGCTCTACTTCCAATTCAGGAAATCGTTTTATAGCTTTTTCAATTACATACGGAAGATTTAACGCTAATACATCACGCTTGCACATAAGGCATTCGCGCATATATTCTTTAGTAATAGAATCTTTAAGAAGGGTAGAAATAGGTATTTTCATAAATTTTGAAGTGCTAAATGCAGCACTAATATAGCGCCTAAGCTTTGTTTACCCTAGCATTGGTGTTAATTGAGAAACATTTCTTTCTCTCAACTTAAAAAATTTTTAAAGAAGGTTTGCAGAGTAAAAAAATGGTATATATTTGCCGTCCCAAAAGAAAAGGGGCGATTAGCTCAGCTGGTTCAGAGCACCTCGTTTACACCGAGGGGGTCGGGGGTTCGAATCCCTCATCGCCCACACAATTTGAAAACCCGACTTAGAAATGAGTCGGGTTTTTTTTATGTGTAAAAGTTGAAAAGTCACTGAAAAAATCACATCGATTTCGGATTTGTCTTTGATTGTAAAGTATTTAAAATGTAGGTTTACATTCAATTTAAAATATGCATCTGTGGTATTTATATTCATTAATAGCCCATTTCAAGTCGTTAGTAGGATATGAGCTTATCGTTAAACGATCTTAGAAAAAGCATTGGAACCGTATGGGAAGATCGTTCAGGTAGTCCTTTGGTAGGTACATTTATTGTTGCCTGGTGTGTAGTTAATTGGGAGGTTATTTACCTCATTCTTTTTGTAGATGCAGCGGATTTACCTATTCCTTTTAGAAATAAACTTACCTACACATTTACTGCGCTTCAGAACAATACCGATTGGGTAATATTACCTATTTTTTATACTATTCTCATAATTTTCGCTTATCCAAAGCTCTCAAATTGGGTTTATCATATTCAGCTTCATTTTAAAAAAGAAAAGTTTGAAATTGGTGGGAGAAACAATGAGTTTACCATTTTAACTGAAGAGCAAAGAAGGCGTGCAACTGAACGTTTGTTGGGGGAAACAGAAAGGATTAACAAGTTAGCGATAATCGTAACTGAAAGGGAGGGGGCTTTAAATGAACAATTACAAGAAGCTATGGACGCTCAAAATAAGGCTTCACAAGAAAGGACTGACCTAAATAAGAAATTTGTAGGACTTACAAAAACTCTCAGTGGAACTCAGGATGAACTAATGGTTTATAGAAAGAAAGCTGAAGAATTTGAGGAAAATTTAATGGAATCAGAAGGATTAACAAAAAACTTGGAAGAGGAAAATCAATTGCTTAATGATCGTTTAATCCTATATGAAAGAAATGCAAGTAATTCCATAGGTATTAAAAGTGAACTTAGTAATCCCTTCAAATTATTCAGGAAAATTTTACACGAAGTACCTAGTAGAAGTTTTCTCGATCAATTCTTTGATCTTCATGGACCAGATTTAGCTAATGGTAGTGAATTAGATGCAGGGTCGCTATATGATAATTATGCAGAATTACTAAACATCTTAATTGAGAATGAGGTATTATATCCAATAACATATGTTGGAGATAACCATGTGGTTTTGACTCAAAAAGGTCTAGAATTTTACCAATTTTTTCAAGGAATCAAATCGAAATAGCAAATGTCAACAAAATGGAACTCATGGATTGAGAAAAATGAGAATTTTGATGCTCTGCATGAAGAGTTTGCACGGCTTATTACGGATTATAAGGATAAGTTTGCGGAGTACAATCTTGAGGAAGGATACTATTTAAAACCTGATGCGAATGGTAAAATAACCATTTACCGTTTTGCTCCTGAGGAGATAGAGGTAGGTAAAAAAGAAGTGCTCATAGAAATGCTAATGCAGGTAAAAAATGGGGAGGGGTATAAGGTTTAGGCTTCTTCCTCAGGGAATTTTAATTTAATATTATCCAAGTCTGGATATAGGTTTACTAATTTTTTGGTGCAACGACTTTTTAACTTGGCAGTTTTAAATACTTTGATATTATTAAAGAGTAAATACCCACTTATTTCTTCAATCCAAATATGATCCCAACCTTCAGGTGAAAAATAAGAGGTAGCTAAATGCTTATAAATTCTATGTCGTTTCGTATCCAACCTAGGGCTCTTCTTTTGATTTTCCTTTAAAGTAGGTTCTCCTAAAAAACCAAACGAAGCTTCTGGTTTACATTTTAAAATTTCATTGGCAACAGCTATGCATGTTCCTAAAATTTTACGTGCGTCATGATCATTGTAAACCTTGTTGTACTTGTAAAGAGATGATTTTTCGTTTTTCTTGTAAAATTTAACGATAAACATATCATAGTCATGTTGCACAGCTTCAATAATATACCTGTCGTTTAGCTTAGTTTTAAAACGATAAAGCCAGGTAATTGTATTACCTGGCTTTCCTTTTATCTTGCCTGCCATTGAGATAGGATAGGCACTATATTTTTTAGAAAATGTATTCGTATTTTTTCCTTCTATGTTCTTCAACTTGCTCTTTTGTTGCGGTTCTAATGGTGATTGTTAATTGCTCATCTACATTAGGATTTTTACTGGCAGTATCACTATTTTTTTTATTAAAAGCGTTACCGATTCCCAAAAAAATAGTTTTGCCATTTTTTAGATTTGCCATGATGTCTCTTGCTTTTTATTCAACTATTTGTCTTTTCTTCTCAAAAATCTAACGATAGGAAAGCGGAAAAGTTTCATATCAATATAGTAAATTTTAATTTACTATAACATTGCGCGAAAGTACGAAAGGAATATAATACATCTCATATTGATAAAAAAAATCAGTTTTTTTATTTAAGGTTTGTGCTTTTTGACCTTTACTAAAAAAAGCATACTGCTTACTGGTAGTACAATACCATTCGCCATTTATTAATTGTATTTCAGTTGTTTAATGTGTAGATTTACTTGGTTTCAAAGTAACAATATACGCAAGTGCTACTAATGCAACACATAGAGTTTTGACCGTACTGGCTTCAAATTACCATAGCTGTAATTATTTGGCTGGGTGGTGTTTGTCTGTTTGGTTGGTTAATGGAAGGTAAGTGGCGTAAATACTGAGTAAGCTTTATGGAGGGTTTTACATTGCCCTGGTATGTATGGGTGTTAATTGGTATGGCGCTTTGTTGGGTGCTTGCGTGGGTTTTTAGGTTTTGGAAGGGGAGGGGTTGAATTAATTTTAAACAAATATGTATGGAGTCATTACAATATTTAAATCCAAGAGATTTAGTGCTAGATAAAATAAATCCTAGAACTATGCCGCAAAAAACGGAAATCAAAGCCATTAAGGCTATGATTTCCACTAATCATAAGCATTTTTTTCAAATCATGGAGAGTATCTTGGAGGAAGGTTTTATGCAAGTTGAAAATTTAGTTGTGGTTAATGAAAAAAAGAAAAATGGTTCTGATATTTTTCTAGTAAAAGAAGGAAATAGAAGGGCTGCTGCTTTAAAAATAATTAAAGATTTGGTTGACCATACTAAGTTAGAAATACCAAAGCCAATAGTTGAACGAATCGCTTTATTATCTCAAGAAGAGCTTGATGACTTAGACAAAATTCCCTGTGTTGTGTTTGACGAATCTGGATATGATAAGGCGCAAAGAATTGTAAACCGAACACATGGTAAAGATGCAAAAGCGGGTCGAAGTAAATGGAATTCTATTGCCAAGGCACGTTACAATAGAGACTATGTGGGAGGCGATGAGTACGGCCTTGATTTGTTCGAAAAGTTTATTGGTAAGAGTATGCAAATTAATGGGTATCATAAAGATCAGTGGCCTGGACAATACCCTATAACAGTTTTAGATGAAGCTCTAAGGAGACTTGCAAGCTTTAAGGGGACAACTTCTAAAAATATTGCTACTAGTTACCCTCATTTAACTTACAAAGCTGCTTTGGATAATATTATTTTTGATATTGGTATTAAAGTAAGAGGGTTCACAGATATACGCGCTAAGAACGATGATTTCTTCAAATCTTATGGTTTGGAACCATTAAATCGAAAGACAAAAGAGGATGAAGATATTGTCACTGATTCCAAAAAACTTGATGCTGTTGTAACACTCGTTGAGGGGCAAGGGGACATTAGAGACGATAAGCAAAAGGAATCAAGCTCGAAAGGATCAAGTTTAAAGGGTACAAGTAAGGAGGGTGCCGATGTACAAACTGGTAACTATTTGAGAACAGATCCAAAGTTCGCGCCAAGAGCTAGCACTCAAGCTCATGTTAGAAGTTTATTAGAAGAACTCACACCGAAAGGAAGTAGTGGGGCTAAAATTAAGGAACTAAAAATAGAGCTATCAAAAACGATAATCAAGAGCACCCCGCTTTTATTCTGTTACGGACTTAGAGCCATTTTTGAGATTTCAGCGATTGTGTACCTTAAAGAACATAATTTAGCAGCGTATTCCCTCAAGCCCAGCGATAAAGATCCTGATAAAATGGTAAAAAATGAGTATTCATTAGGTAAAAAATTAAAGGTTGTACATGATCATATTATTGAATCAAAGGATGATGAGGCCGTTAAAAAAGAGTTAAGGTCAAGTCTGACAGAGTTAAGTGGGAATGGCCCGTTGTCAGTAACATCCTTAAACCAACTTATGCACCATCAGATATGGACAACTGATTTACCAAACATTTGCAAATACTTCTCCCACGTCTTTCCTTTGCTAAGATATATGCATCAATAGATTCTCATGAACTTCACACCTTTACGTTACCCTGGGGGCAAGCAACGGCTTTCTCCCTTCGTACAGCAAATCTTAATTGAGAATGATATTAAGGGTAAGTACTGTGAGCCTTTTGCTGGTGGGGCTGGCGTTGCTTTTTATCTTCTATTAAAACGCCAAGTAGAAGAGATTTATATAAATGATTCCTTTCTAGGTGTTTACGCTTTTTGGCATTCTATAAAGTTTCATAACGAAGCTCTCATTAAACGTATTAAAGATACTCCGGTAACCATGGCGGAATGGTACAAAGCACGAGAAGCAGTAAAGAAATTGGATTCAAGTGATTTGTTTGAATTAGGTTTTTACACATTCTTTTTAAACCGTACGAATAGATCAGGTGTACTAAGTGCTGGTGTAATCGGTGGTTTAGATCAGACTGGCAATTATAAGATGGATGCCCGATTTAATATTAGTGATTTGATTGATAGGATAAGGACATTAAGTTACTTTGTTGATCAAATTCATATAAGTAATTTGGATGCTGAAGAGTATATAAAAGATGTGGTACCAACTCTAGGGAAAGATAGTCTTACTTACTTTGATCCTCCATACTATAATAAAGCAAATCAACTATACTTAAACTGGTACAAGCCTGGTGATCATAAAAGTTTATCACACGCGATTCAAGGAATTGAGACAAGCCCTTGGATACTCAGTTATGATGGAGTTCCAGAAATTTTAGACTTATATCAAGAACGAAGGTCTTTTTTATATGATCTTCAATATTCAGCTGCAAGAAGTTATAAGGGTAGAGAGGTTTTTGTATTTGATGATACGATAAAAATACCAGAAGCTTGTGGGCTTAAAAATGTAGATGAAGGACTAGCCTCTTTGGTTGCTTAAAGCGCCAAAACTCCGCCACAATAAACAATGAGAGTTGCTAAAAGTATTTGTAAATGACTGATAATCAAAATAAGGGTCGGGGCATTGAAAATTTGAATCCCTCATCGCCCACACAATTTGAAAACCCGACTTAGAAATAAGTCGGGTTTTTCTATGTGTAAAAGTTGAAAATTGACAGATTCATTTTATCGAAAATTACTAAAAAAAGGAAATTTTCTTTTTAGTATTTGCAATAAAAATTAAAATACCTAGTGTGTAGTCTTTTAATGCCACTTTTTAAGATTATATACTTCAGGGGCTTATTGTACACGCGCAAAGCAATTTATTCAGCTTATTTTCTGCCAATATGTTTGCCGCATCAAATCCATAAAAACAATAAATTATGAAACGGATTGCAACTGCGGCCTTTATGGCGCTAACTTTAGTAAACGGAAACGCAACTTTTGCACAAGCAAACTCATCTGCGCAAGCAAAACCTAGTGTTGCCATTGTAAGTATTGATGTAAGCGGACTTCCGTATGAAAATACCGCCCTGGGCAGCTTGGTGCGGATTGAATTGGAAAAAACCGAACGCTTTGAAGTGTTGGATAAATATGATGTAGCCAACACTATGAAGGCAAATAAGCTAAATCCTGCCGAAACCTTTGGCAAAACAGCCTTGGTAAATGTTGGTAAGCTGCTTAAAGCCGATAAGATGCTCACGGGTTCAGCGGAACTTTTTGGTGAAAAAATCATTTTTACCCTGCGCCTTATTGATGTGCAGCGTGATAAGATTGAGAAAACCAGCGTTTTGGAGTATGAAAATAATCAGCGCTATATAGAACGTATGGTGCGCTTTTCGGTAAATGATATTTTAGGTATCAAAAATGATCCTAAAGATTTAGAGCAGCTTGCAAGCTTTGATATGCCGATTATTTCAAACGAAAGTACGTATTCTCTTAACGGGCCACGCTTTGGTATTCAGGTTTTTAGTGGCCCGGTGGCCGATAGATTAACCGCATCTAAGGCAGACGGTGGATACAATGCCAATTCATTTTCTTCGGTATTTGGGTATCAATTTGAAAAGCAATATTTAAGTGCGGGTGAGTTTCAAGCATTGTTTGAATTTATAGGAGCGATAAATGGTATTGAAAATGGCTTGGTAGTACCTAGTGTTTCCGTTTTACACGGAATGCGTTTTAAAGGTTGGGAGTTCGGCTTTGGTCCGGTATTCCGCTTAAACCGTGTGGCAGAAGGATATTACAACACAGGTGGCGATTGGATTTTAAAACGTGATATCCAAGCACCAGACGAATTAAACGTAAATTTTATTGATCAGATTGACAGTAGAGGTGATGTGCGCTTAAATGCAGGGTTAATTTTTGCCTTAGGTAAAACTTTTACAAGTGGTAAACTGCATTTTCCGGTTAACATTTATTATAGCCCAATGCCTGAATTCGACTCACACATAATGGGTATTATGCTTGGTTTTACCATTGCCAAATAAAACTCAAACCTGCTAGTTCTTGAGTTACTTAAAGGTCGTCATGCGCAAGTGTGGCGGCCTTTTCTTTTGCTATCAATGCCAACGCTTTTTCTACTTCCAAATCTGTTCCCTTCATTATAGCTTCAAGTGTGTACGTAATATTATACTCCGGAATAATTCCTTGCGAATTGCTAGAATTTTCATCTAAAATTAAATGATAGGTAGGAAAATTAATCACTATTTCTGATTTAGGCAGTGTTAAAGTAGGAAAAGAACCCCCGTTGTTTCCGTTGTATCCGCCACCGGTTTGTGCTCCTATAAACGTTGCACGATTTTGTTGCTTTAACCAACTTGTTACCATAGTAGCGGTAGAGTTTGTATAGCCATCTGTTAACACAAATACTTTTCCGGTAAAAAGCAGATTGCTGTCAGCAGGTTTGTAGGCATACTTAAAACTTGACGGTTGATTATTTACAAACCGCGTGTGCCGCACATCATAAAGATTGTAGCGTAAATAAGAACTTAGGTGTGCTAATTTTCCTCCAGATCCTAAATAGCTAAAGGGGTTTAATCCAGGCCTTATTAAGGTGTATTCAAAAGCAGTATCTGCTAAACATTGCATTAGCGCAGCACCCGTATTGCGCGCGCCACCGGGGTTTTGGCGTAAATCTAAAATCAAGTTTTGATATTTTTCAGTACTAAGCTTTTCAAAAGCCTCTTGCAAAAAGTAAACATCCAAATCATCAAAATGCGTCATTTTTAAATAGGCGGTGTTTCTATGCAGCTTTTGCAAATAGTCCCCATCTCTACTTTTACAAAGCACGCTATCCGGCTCTGTTTCCTTATTGGGGCTTTGTGGTTTGTCCACAGATGTTAGCACCGCAGTACTATCTTTAAATTGAATGGAAAACGCATCCGGAAAACGGAAATAGAAGGCAATCAACCATGCGTGAAAATTGTTTAATACAGTTTTTCCGAAAGCATCACCGCCACCATCACTTGGCCTAAAGGTTTTAAGTGCGTTGAAAATTACACCTGTTGAAATTCCGTTAATCCTTTGTATTTGCTGCCCTGCATATATACCTAAAGTGCTGTCTGTTTGGTTTACTACAAAAAGATTGGTATCTAAAAAATGAACGCTCAAAGGGAAGTACAACTTAGTATTAATTGCTTTTAAAAAAGGTGCTTTTTTAATGTAGGTGTGCGCACAACCAATGTGGTAATTGGCAGCGGCTACAGCTAAATAATAGCCTATCCTGTCAATGCTATCTCCGGGTACACTAGCTATGCTATCTATAAATTTAGGCAGCTTACTTTTATAATTAAAATCGTAGTTAATACCGTGTCCGTTAATTATAGCCTCATCTAAGAATTGTAAATCGGTTATTAAATCTTGTTTACTTAGCTTTTGTGCAGGCAATAAAAGTATCGTGAAAAGCGCAAACAGTAGTAGCCAAAGCTTTTTGTGAAAAGTGGAGTTCATTTTACCAAAGTAAGTGAAATCTTTATAAAATATCTGCAACCATAAAAGTGCTGCCACCAATAAAAATTACATCATCTTGTAAAGCGGCTTTTTTAGCAGCAACTAATCCGCTTTGTGCGTTTGTAAAAATCATTCCGTTTAAACCAAATTGCGCTGCTTCTTCTCGTAAAATATGCGCCTCTTTGGCTCTAGGTATGGAAGGCTTGCACCAATAGTAAATGGCTTTTTTAGGTAATAAAGCTAAAATGGCTTTCGCATCTTTATCTCCCACCATGCCCCAAACAATGTGCAAGTTTTTATAGGTTAAGCCGCACAATTGTTCGGTTACATCTTTTACGCCTGCTTCATTATGGCCGGTGTCACATAGTATCAAAGGCTTTTCTTGCAATATTTCCCATCTTCCGCGCAATCCGGTTATTTCTTGCACATTTTCTAAAGCATTTTTTACATGCGCTTTAAGCGGATAGCCAAGTTCTTCTAAAATTTGTACCGCGCTTAATATGGTGCGCAGGTTTTTCTTTTGGTAACTTCCTTTTAAAGAAAAATCACCTATTGAAAAATCGATTGAATCAAAATCTTCAGCAAACTGAATTGGGCTACCTTGAGATTTGGCTTTCTCTTTGAAAACGGAAGTAGTTTCAACTTGTTTTTCACCAATAAGTACCGGCACATCAGGCTTTATAATGCCCGCTTTTTCTCCCGCTATGGCGGATAAAGTGTTTCCTAAAAACTGGGTGTGGTCTAAACTAATATTTGTGATAATACTGAGTTCAGGTGTAATTACATTCGTGCTATCTAGCCTTCCACCCATCCCAACTTCTATAATAGCAATGTCCACTTTTTCTTGCCTAAAATAATCGAAAGCCATACCCACTGTCATTTCAAAAAAAGACAAACCGATGGATTGAAAATTTGCTTGATGATGTTCCACAAAATCTACCACCGCTGCTTCGGGCATCATTACTCCGTTTATACGAATGCGCTCTCTAAAATCTTTTAGATGTGGCGAGGTATATAAACCCGTTTTATAACCTGCTTTTTGAAAAATTGCGGCTAAGCTGTGCGATACAGAACCTTTACCATTGGTGCCGGCCACGTGTATTGCTTTTAATCCTTTTTCAGGATTATCTAGCAGTTGCATGAGTTTATAGGTGTTTTCTAAATCAGCTTTATAAGCGGCACCACCCACCCTTTGAAACATGGGTAATTGCGCAAAAAGCCAATCCAGCGTTTGCTGGTACGTCATTTAACTTTTAGTAAAATTGTACACAATGTAACCCGTTTGTAGTGTAGGAGCTTCATTATCAGATTGCCAGCGGGTATTCATGGCCGCAGCTTTGGCCTTGGCATATAAACAGCTACTTGTAGTGGTAGAACCAGCGCCTCCAGGTATTTGCTCTCCGGGTACAGCTCGGCTTACTTTTCCATCTTGGCTAACGTAAATTTTAACCACCACGCGCCCTTGGTCAGGACATTGATAATCGGGTTTTGGTTTATCTAATGCTTGACGATTTCCTAAAATATAATTCCCACTTCCATTTCCACCACCGCCACCACCGGTGCGGTTAGGGCTTTTAGGATCTCCAGTTGGGTCACCTTGATCTCCCGGGCCACCGGCTACACCTTCGCCACCGGCTTTACTATTTTCTACTTGATTTAATAAATCACTAAGCTCAGAACTTGGCTTGGGTTTCTCTACAGGCTTTTCTACTGGTTTCTCGTCTTTGGGTTTAACAGTATTTTTTTTAACATCAATACTAGGTGCGTCAAATACATCCTGCGTTAATACCGGATCTACTGTTTCCTCAATACTTGGTGTTTCCGTTGGCGTTGGTGCCCCTGAATTTTCGGTGTTTCCTGAGCCTGTTTCAGTGTAGCCAAAATTAATTACAATACCTTCTTCGGGTTTTGGAATCATTTCTGTAAATCCAAAAAATAAAAAGATTAAAAACAATACGGTATGTGCAATTACCGTAGTGAGTATGCCTTTACGCTTGTCTTTATCTTTCCAATATGAATTTAATTTGCTCATGTTAACTTGGGTCGGTTGCTGCTATCATTTTTAAACCGTTGCGGTAAGCAATATCCATTACTTTCACTACTTGCTCATAAGGAGTTTTAGAATCTGCACGTAAAATTACCACGGCATCTTCTTTACCACCTACTTCGCTTAGCACCACACGCTCTAATTCTGCTTCACTTACCAATTTATTACCTACGCTAAAGCGAGAATCTGCTGAAAT
This sequence comes from Schleiferiaceae bacterium, assembly GCA_963715655.1. Taxonomy (GTDB): domain Bacteria; phylum Bacteroidota; class Bacteroidia; order Flavobacteriales; family Schleiferiaceae; genus JANQPD01. Next base: position 3,172,336 of record OY970262.1, on the reverse strand, counting down.
ATTTACCGTAACATCCTTCCGTTTAACGGTTTGTGCTTTGCTTTTTGGTAAAATTAAATCTAATGCACTGGTTGTAACAAGGGTAGAAGCAAGCATAAAAAAGATGAGCAGTAGGAACACAATGTCCGTCATGCTACTCATGCTAAATTCTGCACTAACTCTATTTCTGCGCTTTAAGTCCATACCTAAGTGGGTTCGTTTAGTAAGTCCATAAACTCGGTGGCATTAAACTCCATTTTATACACCACCTTATCTACTCTAGTTACTAGTAAGTTGTAACCGATGTACGCAATAATACCCACGCCCAAACCGGCAACGGTGGTGGTCATGGCGGTGTAAATACCTTCGGCCAGCATTTCAATGTTTATTTGTCCTCCGGCAGAGGCCATATCGTGAAACGCTAAAATCATCCCGATAACGGTACCCAAGAACCCAATCATAGGCGCTGCACCCGCAATGGTGGCTAAAGTAGCCAAGTTTTTTTCTAGCTGACTAACTTCTAATTTTCCAGTATTTTCAATGGCTGCACTTATGTCTTTTAACGGTTTCCCGATGCGGTTAATTCCTTTGGCAAGCATCCGAGCCACGGGTGTATCGTGGCTTTGGCACAGCGCGCGTGCTGCGTCCAATTTACCATTACTTACATGATCTTTAATATGATTGATGAAATTGGCATCCACTTTATTGGCGCGTTTAATTGCGTTAAAGCGTTCTATAAAAATATACACCGCAATAATGCTTAAAAGGAAAAGCACACTCATAATTAAAATGCCGCCAACACCTCCGCTGGTTACTAAGTCTAATATACTTAGTGTTTTTTCGGTAGGCATTTCCGCAAGGCTGGTATCGCCCAAGGCCTGTACTTGCAGAAAGGTATGTTTCATAACGTATTATCTGGAATTAGCTCCAAAGATAACGGGCTACTATGCCCTTAACGTATATGATTTAAATAGAAATTAACAACCAAACGTTTAAAGATGAAAAATGCTTTCTTGAATTATATAGGTAGCGGCTCCGGCTACATAACCTAAAATAGCCAATAGAGAAATGCGTTTCAGATACCATCCAAAAGGGATACCTTCTAAACCCATAACCGCCACACCTGCAGCGCTACCAATAATTAAAGCACTACCACCGGTTCCTGCACAATAGGCTAAAAATTCCCAAAAAAGACCATCTTGAGAAAAGAAAGTTCCTACTTCAGGACTGATGTCATACATACCCATAGAGGCGGCCACTAAAGGCACGTTATCCACAATGGCGCTGAGTAAACCAATTACCATGCTTATAGAATAAATACCCGTCTCTGTTCCGGTTCCAAAAATACCTTCTAATAAACCTGCCATACTACGCAGTTGCCCGGCAGACTGTAAACTAGCTACGGCCAATAAAATTCCTAAGAAAAAAAGCACGCTGGCGGTATCAATTTTTCGTAAAACGGCAATTACAGATAATTGTGCTTTTTCTTCGGTGTTTTTTCTTCGGTGAATAATTTCAGTAATTACCCAAAGTACGCCCAAAGAAAGCATCATACCCATAAAGGGAGGTAAGTGGGTGTATGTTTTAAAAACAGGCACGAATAATAAACCGGCCACACCTGCAAAAAAAACAATGTTTCGTTGCTTTGCAGTAGTTGGGTTCACGTAATGTTCTAATCCTTCAGATTTTAATGGACGTTTAACATTACCTTTCATCGTTAAACTCATTACCGTTAAGGGCACTATTAAACAGATAAGGCTAGGTATAATTAGCTTTATGATAACCGCACCGGCTGTAATTTGAGAACCAATCCAAAGCATGGTGGTAGTAACATCACCAATAGGAGACCAAGCTCCACCAGCGTTTGCCGCGATAATAACTAAACCTGCGAATAACCAGCGCTCTTGTTTATCATCTATTAGCTTACGCAAAAGCGAAATCATTACAATACTGGTGGTTAGGTTATCTAAAGCAGCAGAAAAGAAAAAGGTAAGTATGCCAATAATCCAAAGTAGTTTAGATCGTTTAGTGGTTTTAATTCTATCGGTAATCACTGCAAACCCTTCGTGAGCATCAATGAGCTCCACAATGGTCATCGCGCCAAGCAAAAAGAAAAGTATTGAAGATATTTCTCCTAAATGCTCCAACATCTGAAACTCGGTTACATAATGAGTAATTATTTCTGTTCTATCGGTAAGATTTGACTCTTCAAAAAACATTTGAGAAATAAAGGCGGGTATGGCATCAAAATCTACAATACCCTGCGCTCCAAGTGTATAAACCGTCCAGCAAAGTACTCCTGTAATTAATGCAGAAGCAGCTTTATCTATATGAATATTGTGCTCAAAAGCAATGGCTGCGTAGCCCAGCACAAATATTACCACCATTAAAATATACATATCTAAAAAAGGATTTTTTGTTTAAACTAGTTGTTTCAGCGCTATTTCGTAGGCTGTTTTTGTAAGTTGAAGTTTACTTTTACTACGTGCATTACACTTCACTAATGCATTTTTTATCCTATTGGAGCTATCTGCAAAAATAGCCTTGTCAGAAATTTCAATGTCACTCTCCATTAAATAACCGAAAACGCGCGCCATACCGCAGTTAGAAATAAAGTCAGGAATACAGCTTACTTTTTGGTCGGCATATTCCGAAATTGGTCCGTAAAAAATTTCTTGGTCGGCAAATGGTACATTGGCTCCGCTGGAAATTACTTCCAAGCCATTGTCAATCATTGCGTCTAAATTTAATTTAGATACTAAACGTGAAGCTGCAGCCGGAATAAAAATTTCAGCACCTACGCTCCAAATTTTTTCGTTTGCTTCATCAAAAGATAATAGGTTTTCACCTACCAAATAGTTGCCGGTTTTCTTGTTAAACAGGTGTGTAATTTCGTCAAGCGTATAACCATCCTTGTTAATCAAACCGCCCACTCTATCTATAATACCCACCACTTTAGCTCCGGCTTGCGCCAAGTAAAAAGCCGCAGCGGCAGCTACATTTCCCCAACCTTGTATAATTACGCGTTTACCGGCAACACTGCCACCGTATATATCATAAAAATGGCGCACAGATTCTGAAGTTCCGTACCCGGTAATTAAATCAGCTACGGTATAATTTCTTTCTTGATTTGGTGTTAAGCTTTTTTCGGTTATTGGTAAAAGCACACCCGTTTGCAGTTGCTTTATCTTCTGCTTTTTCTCCTCTACGGGAGGATTAAAATGGCCGGTAAGCACACCTTCCTGCGGATGCTCAATACCCAGCTCTTGTGTAATGGGAATTACCTCGTGAATTTCATCTACGTTTAAATCACCACCAGTGCCGTAGTAAGCTTTCAGCATTGGCTTTACAGCTTTGTACCAGCGCTCCAAAACACCATTTTTACGTGGGTCGTTTGGGTTAAAGTTAATCCCCGATTTAGCACCACCAATGGCAGGGCCGGCTACGGTAAACTTTATTTCCATGGTTTTGGCTAATGAAAGCACTTCGTGCTCATTTAATCCTTCACGCATTCTTGTTCCACCACCGGCAGCACCGCCTCTCAAAGAGTTTATTACTACCCAGCCTTCAGCTATGGTTTCGCTATCATGCCAATGGAATACAATTTCTGGTGCTTTACTTTCGTAAATCTTAAGTAAATCTTTCATACTATTTTTTTTACTGCGCGCAAATGTACTAAAAGAGCCTTGCCTTAAACTCGTTATGTTATTTTAAATAATGATTAAACTTTTGACGCTTTATGAAAACTTCCGGCACAATGATTTATACGTGCGCCCGTAATACTGCTAAGCACATTGTTTTTTCCCTTAGCTGCCAGCACACCTAAAAAAGCAAATATTACAGCCTCTTTGTATTCTATAATAGTGGGGTTTGGCAAAACTATTTCAACATTAGTATGCTCTTTTAATAAAGAAATTAAGTAATGATTATAAGCACCACCGCCCGTTATGCAAAGGTTTTTGGGTTTATATTGATGTAAAACTGCGCTAATTTGTGCAGCCATGTGGCTAGTTAACGTGGCCAACATATTTTCCGGAGTTTCTTTAAACTCAGAAAGTATTGGTTTAAAAACTGTTTTAACCCATTCTTCGCTTAATGATTTTGGCGGGGCTTGCGTGTAAAAAGGTATTGTTGATAAAGCCCGTAACATTGCTTGATTTACCGTACCACTTTCGGCAAATTTGCCACCTTCATCATATGGTTTATTAAGTTTTTCAGCGTAATAATTCAAAATAGTATTCAAAGGGCAAATGTCAAAAGCCAATGGTGTTGATCTTTTCATAAAACTAATATTAGCAAAACCACCCAGGTTTAAACAAGCATCAAAATCGCCAAAAAGAAGTTGGTCTCCAATGGGCACTAGTGGCGCGCCTTGCCCGCCTAAAGCAACATCAGCCGTTCTAAAATCGCAATAGCAATCTATTCCGCTTAAAGCGGAAAGTATAGCACCAGAACCAATTTGGGCGGTATAGCCAATTTTAGGATTATGATGAAGAGTATGTCCGTGTGAAGCAATAAAATCAACCGTATGTTTCTCAATATTATGCTCCGAAAGGAAGGTTAAAATAGTAGCTACTAAAAGCTTACTGTAAGCGGTTTCTAGTGCAAAATAATCAGCGCTGCTTATGTCAGCACCGGTTTTTACAAAGCTTAGTTTTTTAACCCAATCGGCAGGGTAGGGAGTGGTGGAGGCAACGTGGATAGAAAACTGCCAACCGTTATTTTTATTGGTAAAATGTACCAACGCAAGATCAATTCCGTCTAACGAAGTGCCGGACATTACGCCTAAAACTGTGAAGGTATTCATGGCTTAAAAATAAGGCGGCTGTGTGTTACATTTGCAACATAGAAAAAAATTACGAGAGCAATGAAATTTGAACTTACCGAAGAGCATTTGATGATACAAAAAGCGGCACGCGATTTCGCGCAAAACGAGTTGTTGCCGGGAGTTATTGAACGCGATAACGAGCAGAAGTTTCCTAAGGAGCAGGTAAAAATGATGGGTGAATTAGGGTTTTTAGGTATGATGGTAGATCCTAAATACGGTGGTAGTGGCTTAGATACAGTTTCTTACGTTTTAGCAATGGAAGAAATTTCTAAAGTAGATGCTTCTGCCTCCGTAATAATGAGTGTAAACAATAGCTTAGTATGCTGGGGTTTAGAAAAATTTGGAAGCGAAGAGCAAAAACAAAAATATTTAGTGCCACTTGCCAAGGGTGAAATTATTGGTGCTTTTTGTCTTTCTGAGCCGGAAGCTGGTTCTGACGCTACTTCGCAAAGAACCACGGCTATTGATAAAGGCGACCATTACTTATTAAATGGTAATAAAAACTGGATTACGAATGGCAACAGTGCTTCAGTATATTTAGTAATGGCGCAAACCGATGCTGAAAAAGAACACCGTGGTATAAATTGCTTAATTGTAGAAAAAGACCAAGAAGGATTTGTGGTGGGTAAAAAAGAAGATAAACTTGGTATTAGAGGTTCAGATACACATTCTTTGATGTTTCAAGATGTGAAAGTGCCTAAAGAAAATAGATTAGGAGAAGAGGGTTTCGGATTCAAATTTGCCATGAAGGTATTGAGTGGAGGCCGCATAGGTATTGCTGCTCAAGCTTTGGGTATTGCTTCAGGAGCGTATGAATTAGCTTTAAAATATGCTAAAGAACGTGTAACGTTTGGTAAGCCAATTGGTCAGCATCAAGGAGTGGGCTTTAAATTAGCAGATATGGCTACTGAAATTGAAGCAGCCCGATTACTATGTTTAAAAGCAGCTTGGCATAAAGATCAAGGCTTAAATTTTGATAAGGAATCTGCGCAAGCAAAATTATTTGCAAGTACCGTAGCTATGAAAACTACGGTAGAAGCAGTGCAAGTGCATGGTGGCTACGGATATGTAAAAGAATATCATGTAGAACGTTTAATGCGTGATGCTAAGATTACTCAGATTTATGAAGGAACTTCTGAAATACAGAAGATTGTAATTAGTCGTGCGGTATTAGCGGAGTAAACGGCAACGATATATTTATTAGAAAACCCTCATCATATCGGTGAGGGTTTTTATTTTTTAAGAAGCTTGTCAAAAATTAAAGCAAAGGCTCGGCTTGCTCCAACTTCATTCCTCTACTGCCTTTTATTAAAATGGTTTTATCCTTTACGTTTTCTTTTTGTAACCAATCTAAAAGCTGTTTAGTGGTAGTAAAGGCCACAAGTTTTGAATTAGAAAAATCTTTGCTTGCTTGATAAAAAGCCTCTCCTGCGACTAGTATTTTTTCAAAATCCCTAGCAATAGCGAGGGTTAATATTGTTTTATGTTCTTCTAAAGTAGTTGCTCCAATTTCAAACATATCCCCTAATATAAGCCATTTGCTAGTTGCCTTAAATAAGTAAAAATTTTCAAGGGCAGCTGCCATGCTACTTGGGTTGGCGTTATAGGCATCTAGCACTAATACGTTTTTTTCAGTAGTTTTTATTTGTGAGCGATTGTTGGAGGGAGTATATTGCTCTAGCGTTACTTTTTGTTTTTGAAACGGCACGTCAAAATATAGCCCTAAAGCTACCGCTGCGCATAGGTTAACATAATTATAATTACCGGTTAACTGGGTTTGTAAGATTTCTCCCTGATAGTTAATTCCTACTAAATTATGCAATGCTTCCCTGTGTTCAGAAAATTGATAGTCAGCAGCATTGGCACCAAAAGTAATAGACGGAATCCCGATACTTTTCTCAATTTGCTTTGCATCCAATAGATTAATTAACGCCTTTTTACCATTAGCTCGTAAATAATCATACAGCTCACTTTTTCCTTTTATAATGCCTTCCACTCCACCAAACCCTTCCATGTGTGCTTTTCCGTAATTGGTGATGTAGCCAATATCAGGTTTTGCAATGGTGCATAAAAACTCAATCTCTTTTTGATGATTAGCACCCATTTCAATAATAGCTATTTCATGCCTGGGTAAAATGGAAAGCACCGTTAAAGGTACACCAATATGATTATTTAAATTCCCTTTGGTTGCTTGCGTAGCGTATGTAGCACTTAATGCAGCTTGCATTAATTCTTTGGTAGTTGTTTTTCCGTTGCTACCGGTCATGCCAATTATAGGAATGTTTAATTGGTCTCTATGATGTCTTGCTAAATCTTGTAGTGTTTTTAGAACATCACCAACTAAAATACATTGATTTGCTTCAAACGGAGCTTCATCAATAATACAATAAGCAGCACCTTTTTTCAAGGCTTCAGCAGCAAATGTGTTACCATTAAAGTTATCGCCCTTTAAAGCGAAAAACAGACAGTTTTCTGATATAGTACGCGTGTCCGTGCAAACGGTTGGGTACTTTAGGTATAGCTGATATAATTCTTGAATGCTCATTTTCATAGATGTAAAAATCAAAAAAAATCCCCATGCGGCAGCATAGGGATTTATATTTTTATAAAGCTAAAGACTAATTATACTTGTAACGCTTAAACTTATCACGCTTCGGCTTTTCAGGGTCTTTTTCTCTATCTGAATCCATGTTTTGAAATCCAAGTCTATCCATAGCACATCTAAATCCGATATAATCTGTAGCTAAGTCTTCCTCCAAAAATCTTCTAGTTCCTGGGCTCAACCAATACGCTCTATCTTTCCAACTACCACCTTTATAAACGCGGGTTGTATTACCTATTAAGGTTGTTTGAGCGTAATCATACATCAAAGCTTTGTCTTCTTCTACCGTTTCTTGGTCGTAGTAAATACTTGATTCTTTATCACCATCAAGGTAATTTCTGTAATCAGAGTATTTGTAATTTCTACGCTCTAAGTTTTCTTCTTCGGTTACTGCACGTATAGGCAGTTCACCGGGTAATCTTACAATAGCACTATCATCATCATACTGTGGGTCTTGTAATATTTCAAGTGCTCCAATGTCCTGATAATTTTCATCAAAAGCGGTAAACTGATTACCACGGAATGGGTTTAAATCAGTAACATCTTCTGGTGTTAATGGGCGGTAAATATCCAACACCCACTCAGCAACGTTACCGGCCATATCATATAAACCAAAATCATTTGGAGGGTAAAATTTTACTTGCATGGTAGAGGCTCCTTGATCATTTAACCAACCAGCAGCACCCATATAATCACCACGTCCTCTTTTAAAGTTGGCGAGCATATCTCCACGCTGTCCTTTTTCAGGATTACGAGCTGCACTGCCGTTCCAAGTATATTTATTACCATCTACTTGGCGGTTGTAAACACGGTTACCAATGTTAGCATACGCTGCATATTCCCATTCAGCTTCTGTTGGTAGGCGATACTTTGGTAATAAAATACCATCATCTAAACGTACTGGTCTGCCTTCTTTACCATAAATACTGTTTGGGTCATAATCAGGTCTCCCTTTTTTATTTTGTTGTGTGTATTCACCCGGCTTATATAAATAAGTTTCGGTGTTAAAGTGATCGGCATCTGCTTGATCAGGAAAAGAATTGAAAACACCTTCATCAATTAAAATTTGCTCGTTCACCCGGTCGGTTCTCCAAGAGCAAAATTTCATAGCTTGTATCCAGTTTACACCAACCACAGGGTAATAATTATAGGCAGGGTGGCGTAAATAGTATTCTACCATTTTTTCATTGTATCCTAATTTATCACGCCATACTAAGGTATCAGGTACAGCACTTTTATAAATTTCAGGATAATAATCGTAATCAAATACTCTTCTTATGTAATAAAGATACTCACGGTAATCAACGTTAGTTACTTCATTTTCATCAATATAAAAGGATTGCACCGTTACTTGACGAGGCACGTTGTTCCAATCTTTAATAAAATCTTCTTCTACACGTCCCATTGTAAACGTTCCACCTTCTACAAAAACCAAACCGGGGCCGGTTTCCATTCCTTCATACTTAGTGTTTACATAAAAACCACCGTTTTTCTTTTTATTGTAATCCCAACCAGTGGTATTACTTTCTTTGCCACCACAAGAGCTTAAGAATACCATAGATAGAACTCCTAAAAATGCGGGTGACTTTTTTAACAAAGTGTATATATTCATAACTTTAAAGTAGAATCGTTGTTGACTAAAACTAAAACTTAGGGCATTTTATTGCGCGATTAACTCTTTTTCTTACGCGACATGGAAATTGATATCCTAATGAAATCTCGTGAGCTCCACCAAAGGCATTTTGAGCTTCAGAAATAGTTAAATCGTAACTATATCCTATTTTCCACTCTCCTTCTGGTGGTGCGTAACCCAATAAAAGAACAAAAGCATCGGTATTTACATCGCTAAATCGTAAACCTACACCACCAGATAATGGACCGCGACTAAAAGATGTGCTAGCTGTAATCTGTTGATTTGCGTTTTGTGTTTGATACACAATGTTAGGTACAATGTAATTTTGGATACTATTATTCAAACGCTTTCTTCCTAAAGGAATGGTAAAACCCGCGTGCGTAGTAAATTTAATTGGCAATTTGGAAGTCGTAAAAAAGGCTTCGTTAGGTTGTGTTAAATGATGCGCAGCAAAACCTATGTAAAACCTTTCGGTAAAACCAATGAAACCAGTACTTAAATCAAAGTGCGTGTTGGTATTTTGACCGGGAGCTACTTCCTGCGACTCGCGTACAAATCCAAAAAATGGATCAATTTCATCCGGAAACTGAAAGTCCCCCCAATTTAATCCACGCTGACGCAGAGTGGCTTGTAAACCGGCTAAAATGGTAAACTTTCTAGTTACTTGCAGGTGATAGGAGTAAATTCCACTAAATTCTGTGTTTGTTAATACTCCGTTACCCGCTTCATCGCGTAAGGCTAAAAAGCCAATACCGCCCTTCATACCTTCTACATATTGGTCATATCCGGCACTATAAGTTTGGTAAACTCCGGCCACCGGGTATTGATTTCGGTAGTTAATACTTAGGGTAGGGCACCTATTAATGCCCGCAAAAGCAGGGTTTAAGTACAGTGGGTTAGCATAGGCTTGGGTAAAGTGAGCGTCTTGAGATTTTGCCTCAAAGCCCACTAGCACTGTGCAAATGCTTAATAATGTTAGTAATTTTTTGCTCATCTTATAGATAGAGTTTCAGCCTACAATTATACGAAAATATCTTACAGTGTACATGCTTTAACTTCATTTTTCCGTTTTAATGATGGAACAAATAAAACTTAAATTCTGTAAAAAACGTATTTCTAAACACTAGATTGTTAAAAATTAAGGTGTATTCGAGTTTGTGAATACTACTTTTGTGTTTTGGGCGTTTGCACATAAAACAACGCCCTTACCCGCTTACTATGAGAATAAAATTGCTTTTTCTTTCCGTTTTAACATCCCTTTTAGGGTATGCACAGTCCACGCAAAACATTAAAATTGATTGGAAAAATACAATAGAAAATAATCTGACTCCATTTGCAGGAGCCTCACATTTTAAAGGACATTATACAGCACCCGCCTTTATTGGCACGCTAGCCATAAATCGTAATACCGAGTATAAATTAGTGGTTTCTAATATTCAAACTTCTAGTATTACCGCTATAGAAAAGGGTATTTTAAACGATTTTGAAATTGGTGAGACACCTTTAATGGAGTACGGTGTTGCACAGTATAAAGCAAAGCAAGTGCTTAGTTATAGCGTTTTGCCGTATGTAAGAAAAAATGGTCAGCTTCAAAAAATCACTTCTTTTACATTGTCAGCGGTTGCAAACGGTGCCGAGCAAAGTTTAAATAAAACGTATGCCACCACTTTTGCCACTAATTCAGTTTTATCTTCTGGAGACTGGTATAAATTAGCCGTTAAAGAAACAAATATGCACAAAATTACGCCTGGCTTTTTAGCAGATGCAGGCGTAGGTAGTAATTTGGCAATTGCCGGAATTCGTATTGTAGGTAATGGTACAGGTATTTTACCTGAGAGAAATTCTGCACCAAGACCTGATGATCTTTTAGAAGTTTCTTATCAAGCATTTGATTTAAACAACGATGGAATTTTCAACGGAAGTGATTTCTTAGTTTTTTATGCTAAAGGTCCACATCAATGGCAATTGAGCTCTAGCGATAGTTTGTTTAGACACACCCAAAATTTTTATAGAGATGATAATTTTTATTTCATTTCTGCAAACGCAGGTAATGGAAAATCGGTAACGCAAGCAAATACTATCACGCAAAGTGCCACCAATAATTTTAGCACTTATGACGACTATCAATTTTTTGAGCAAGAAGAAATTAATCTAGTGGCTACCGGTCGTATTTGGGTAGGTGATGTTTTTGATTTTACTAAAAATAGAAATTACAGTTTTGCTTTTACCGATGTAGTGCAAGCAGAACCGGTAAGACTTCGTGTAAACTTGCTAGGCAGGGTAAGCACGCCAAATACTAATATGGAGGTGAATTACAATGGCGTGCAAATTTTAAATGCCAACATACCTCAATATTCAACTTTTACTGACTATCCAAATTTTGTAGAGCGTGTGGATAAGGAAGTAACCTTTGTAGCAGCATCTACCAATAATATATCTATAAACCTTAATTATAATAATGCAGCTAACCCAACAGGTGTGGTTTGGTTAGATTTTTTGGAAATTCAGCTCAAGCGAAATTTAACGTTTAGGAACCAAACACTACAGTTTAGAAATAAAACGGGAATAGCACCAAACGCAATAGCGGAGTACACCATTAATAATGCTTCAGCCTCATTAAACATTTGGGATGTTACCGATTTTACCAATCCTAAACGAATGGTTACACAGTCTAATGGAACTAATGTGGTGTTTAAGGATACGCACAGTGCATTAAAGCAGTATGTGGCCTTTGCCGGAAGTAATTTTCCTTTACCCGAAATGAAAGGTAAAGTGGCCAATCAAAATTTACACGCATTGCAAGATGTAGATATGGTAATTGTAACGCATCGTAATTTTATGGATGCATCTAAAGAACTGGCTACCTTTCATAAGGATAATGAAAACTTAACCGTAGCGGTGGTGGATGTAGCTAATATATATAATGAATTTAGTTCAGGAGGTTTAGATATTACCGCCATTCGTGATTTTGCAAGAATGCTATATGAGCGTAGTAACGCTACCAATGGTAAGTTTAAATACTTAATGCTAATGGGTGATGCCAGTTATGATTATAGAAACAGAATAGCAAATAATGATAATTACGTACCCATTTGGGAATCGCCCGCTAGTTTTAGTTTGGGAACATCTGATATAAGTGATGATTATTACGCACTTTTAGATCCTTCGGAAGGAGGAACTTTGAATAATGCTTTCTTAGATATTGGCGTAGGCAGAGTGCCGGCACGCTTCGGAAGCGAGGCAAGTGCCTATGTTAGAAAAGTGAAAGCTTATTCTAATAGTCAAAAACGCTTTGGAGATTGGCGTAATAAAATATTGCTAATTGCAGATGATACTGATGCGCCTCCATCTCAAGGTAGTACTCAGTCTTGGGAAGCGACATTTGTGCTAAGTTCTGAACGCTTAGCTGCCAAAACCTTAGATTTTTCATCTGCTTTTAATGTAGATAAGATATACTCAGATTCTTACAAACAGGTTTCCACCACCGGACGCCAATCTTATCCGGAGGCTAGTAGAGATATTTTTAGAAAAGTACAGGCCGGAAACTTGGTTACTAATTATATTGGACATGGGGGTGAAATAGGTTTGGCATCAGAAGGTTTAATTGACTTAGATGATGTTACCTCTTGGACAAACCTTGATAACATGCCCTTATTTATTACCATTACTTGTGAGTTTACTAGGGTAGATGATCCTAAAAGAGTAAGTGCCGGAGAGCAATTGTTACTAAATCCACGAGGAGGAGCAATAGGATTAATATCTACAACAAGGGTAGTAGGAGCCTCAACAGGTATCAACTTGAATCTCTCTATTTTTGATACACTTTTATCACGACCAAACAATTTACCGCTAACTTTTGGTGATATTATTCTTGCCGCAAAAAATGGTCAAGTGTCTAATTCAGATAAAACCAAATTTTCATTGTTTGGAGATCCTGCTTTGCGTTTGGCCATACCAGTATATAATGTGCAAACAAACACGCTAAATGGGGTGAATATAAATGCGCCAAACTTAGATACCATAAGTGCTCAAAAAACTATCACCATCACCGGACAGGTTAATGATTTAAACAATCAAAAATTTAATGATTTTAATGGTGTGTTAGATGTAAGTGTTTTTGACAAAGCAAGTGATAAAAAAACGCTTATTAACGATGGAAATGGAAACCCTTTACCCTTCAAACTCCAAAATAACCTTATTTATAGGGGAAAGGTAACGGTGGCCAACGGAGATTTTAGTTTTAAATTTATTGTGCCTATCGATATTTCTTATCGATTTGGTAAAGGAAAAATTAGCTATTACGCTAATAATGGGATTACCGATGCTGCCGGGTCTAATGATTCTATGGTAGTAGGAGGTTTTTCAAATTCAGCTTCATCAGATAAGCAAGGGCCGGAGGTTGCGCTTTTTATGAATGACGAAAGCTTTGTAAGAGGTGGAATAACGGGTAGTAATTCTGATTTATACGCTATCATAAGTGATTCATCCGGTATTAATACTGTAGGAAACAGTGTGGGGCATGATTTGGTAGCCATTCTTGATGGAAAAACAGACCAATCATTTGTTTTAAATGAATATTACGAAGCAGATTTAGATAGTTATCAAAGCGGAAAAGTGCGTTATCCGTTTTTTGATTTAGAAACAGGTGAGCATCAATTGCAATTAAAAGTGTTTGATGTATTTAATAATTTCAGCATTTCTGAAACGGATTTTATTGTAGCGGAAGATGAAAATTTAGTATTACGTCAGGTTTTAAATTATCCTAATCCTTTTACTACCTATACTGAATTTCAATTTGAACATAATCGGGCAAACCTACCCTTACAAGTTCAAGTGCAAGTATTTACCGTTAGTGGTCAGTTGGTTAAAACAATAAATACCGCAGTAACACCCTCCGGCAACAGAGTAACGGGCATTGCTTGGAATGGCCTTGATGACTACGGAGATCTTATTGGTAAAGGCGTTTATGTATATAGAGTAAAAGTAAATTCGCCCACCGATAATTCTATTGCCGAGGAATACGAAAAGCTGGTAATTTTACGTTAACGATTGATTTGTGGGGAAACCCTATTTTTGCACGCATTTAATTTTATAGAATGAAGAAAGCGATTGCACTTATTATAGTGCTATGTACATCAGCCGCAGTTAAAGCCCAAATTGATGGGGTTATTATTGGTAGTGATTATTTTAATGATTTAAGAACTATTACAACGGCTGTTCCCATAATTGCGGTTTCACCGGATGCGCGCTCTGCCGGTATGGGAGATTTAGGAGCCGCCACTACTCCTGATGCGAATAGTATTTATTGGAATCCTGCCAAGCTGGCCTTTTTGCCTGATGGAAGTAATGCTTTATCTGTATCCTATACGCCTTGGCTTAATAAATTGGTTTCTGATATTAATTTGGCCTACTTAACCTACTCTTTTAAAGTTACTGACCGTTCCGCAGCAGCGGTAGCATTGCGTTATTTTTCTTTAGGAGAAATTAATTTTAGAAGCGAGAGTAATGCAGATTTAGGTACATACAAACCTTATGAAATGGCATTAAGCGGAGCTTATTCTCTAAAACTTTCGGAACGTATGTCTCTAGGGGTTGGGCTTCGTTACATATTAAGTGATCTTACCCAAGGTGCTTCTTTAAATGGTTTAGATATTAAAGCTGGCCAAAGTTTTGCTGCTGATTTAGGTTACTATTACACTAGCCGAGAATACAATATGGAAGGAGGTAGAAAGCAGTCATACTCTGCGGGTCTTTCTATTTCTAATTTAGGTTCTAAAATATCCTATTCAAGTTCTGGTAATGAAGATTTTATTCCTGCTAACTTACGTTTAGGAGGTGGTTATCATCTAAAATTAGATAAATACAATACACTTTCGCTTTATGCGGATGTAAACAAATTGTTGGTACCAACACCACCATTTAGAGAAGGTGATGGCGAGACAGATAGAGATGAAAATAACAATGGTATTGATAATGAAGTTATAGAGGGAAAAGATGATAATGTAAACTTTTTTCAAGGGGCTATTCAATCGTTTAACGATGCTCCTGGAGGACCATCTGAAGAGTTTGAGGAGATTAATTTCAACGTTGGTGCGGAATTTTGGTACAACAATCAGTTCGCTTTTCGCGGAGGGTATCAATATGAGGATCAGCAAAAAGGAGGTCGCCAGTATTTTACCATTGGCCTTGGGTTTAAATACAATGTTTTCGGTTTAGATTTCGCTTATTTAATTCCTGCCAACGCCTTAGTGCGTTCTCCATTAGAAAACACCTTGCGTTTTACACTATTGTTTGATTTTGAAAACGTGGCTTCTGCACAGTAGTTTTTAGCATTGAAAATTCACCGTAAGGAAATAGTTGTTACTGAATATGATTTTGCTGAATTAAGCGAAAGCCGGCAAACACTCGTTCAAAAATTAAAAGGGGCGCTTCCCAATGCGTATGCTCCTTATAGTAATTTTCATGTATCAGCTGCTTTGCTCCTACAAAATGGTGAAATTATAACGGGTAGCAATCAAGAAAATGCTGCTTACCCAAGTGGTTTATGTGCAGAAAGAGTTGCGCTTTTTTACAAAGGACACCAGTATCCAAATCAACCAATTGTTGCATTAGCCGTTACAGTTCAAAAAAATATTCCAGATTTTCCCTATCCGTGTGGCGCCTGCCTTCAGGTAATATCAGAATTTACCAATCGCCAAACGCAACCTTTCGAAATTATCCTTTACCACACGCATCTAAATAAAGCATTAATTGCATCAGGTGTAAAACAATTAATGCCTTTCGCTTTTATAAAAGAACATTTGGGCAATTTGTAAAGTATTAGAAAGCTTTTCGTTTAAATTTGCTCACATATTTAATTATAGACTAGATGCCGAAGAAAAAGATTACGAAGGCCATTTATTTAAAATGGTATGAGGATATGTTGTTTTGGAGAAAGTTTGAAGACAAAACATCAGCACTTTACATTCAACAAAAAATTAGGGGCTTTTTACATTTATACAATGGTCAAGAAGCCGTGTTAGCCGGAGCGCTTTTGGCTATGGAAAAAGGTGATAAAATGATTACCGCTTACCGAAATCACGTGCAACCAATCGGCATGGGTGAAGATCCTAAACGTATAATGGCCGAATTAATGGGTAAAGTTACTGGTACGTCAAAAGGCAATGGAGGTTCCATGCACATGTTTTCTCCTGAACATAATTTTTATGGAGGTCATGGTATTGTGGGTGGCCAAATTCCGCTGGGTGCGGGTTTAGCTTTCGCTGATAAGTATGCCGGAAGAAATAACGTAACGTTATGTTATATGGGAGACGGTGCCGTGCGTCAAGGTGCATTTCATGAAACCATGAATTTAGCCATGCTTTGGAAACTTCCGGTAGTATTTATTATTGAAAATAACGGTTATGCAATGGGCACTAGCGTGGCGCGCACAGCCAATCATACTGATATTTGGAAATTAGGATTAGGATATGAAATGCCTTGTGGCCCCGTGGACGGAATGGATCCTGTAAAAGTTTATGAAGCTATGCAGGAAGCAATTGATAGAGCACGTGATGAGCATACACCCACCTTATTAGAAATTCGCACGTATAGATATAAAGGACATTCCATGAGTGATGCACAACATTATCGCACAAAAGATGAGGTTGGCGAATATCAAAAAAAGGATCCAATCCTAATTGTAAAGAAAATAATAGAAGATAAAAAGTACGCTTCTAAAAAGCAGCTAGAGGAAATTGAGTCTAGCGTAAAAGATAAAGTAAATGAGTGTGTGGAGTTTGCTGATAATTCAGATTTTCCTGCACCGGAAAGACTTTATCAAGATGTGTACATTCAAGAGGATTATCCTTTTATAACCAATCATTAATTATATAAAATTTAATCAGCATGGCTGAAGTTGTAAATATGCCCCGCCTTAGCGATACTATGGAAGAGGGCACTGTTGCTAAATGGCACAAAAAAGTAGGAGATAAAGTTTCAGAAGGTGATTTGTTAGCCGAAATTGAAACCGATAAAGCTACTATGGATTTTGAAGCTTTTCAAGAAGGTGTGCTTTTACATATTGGAGTAGAAGAGGGAGATACCGCTCTTGTAGATAGTATTTTGGCTATTTTAGGTGAAAAAGACGAAGATATAAGCGATCTTTTAGAAGGGGGAGGCGAAAAAAAGGATTCCGGCAAAAAGGAAGAAGCCAAAGAAGAAAGCGAATCAAAATCTTCTAATAAAGAAGATGATGATGAGGTTTCTGATGATAAGGAGGACGCAGATGCCAAAGAAGAAGCTGAAGCGGATAG